>QBVC01000018.1 GCA_003058495.1 gamma proteobacterium symbiont of Ctena orbiculata
CGATCCAGGAGGCATCTCGAAAATGGACCATGCCCATCCGGAACTGGAAGACGGCACTGAACCGCTTTATGATCGAATTTGAAGACCGTCTCGCGGACTACGTGTGAATCGGGCAGTTACACAAAATTATTTACAGGCTCTTGCTCAATCGCTCGTGAATGAGACAAGAGACAAGATACTCTATGCCTGCAGCTCTATACAACTGGTCGAGCAGACCGCAGAAAAGGCACAGGGGTATGGCCTAGGCGTTACTACCTATTTCCGCCGCAACTACACTAATGATCTGTTTGCACGTGGTGAAGCCCCATGTATAACTACTTATCAGGCCCTTTTTAACGGAAGATCAATATTCTTTAGTCAACAGATAGCTGCAGTAATATTTGACGATGCACACGCTGCGGAGCACCTATTGAGAGATCATTTCTCTCTGAGAATTGAGAGAAGTACCTTTCCCGAAATCTATGAAGAATTGATAGCGCTATTCCGCTCATATCACGAACAAACAGGAAAGTCGGCGAGTTATAGAGAATTAGAAGACACTGAATGTAGTAAGATTTTCTTAGTACCTCCTTTCGAGACATTAACCAATCAAAGGGAGCTCGAAAGAATACTCAATAGTGCGAAATTTCAAGAAACGCAATCAACAACATTCGCCTGGGAACATATAAAAGACTATGTGGATATCTGCTGTATCTTGATTACGGGCGCAAAAATTACCATTACACCACCTTTCATCCCTGTGCTCACGTTACCATATTTTAGTGAAGGTATAAGGCGAATATATCTATCAGCCACACTCTCCGCGCCAGATGCCTTTACAAGGACTTTTGGAAGAACTCCCGATGAGGTTGTCGCCCCATCCACGACGGCTGGTGAATGTGAACGATTGATATTAATCCCATCACAATCCAGCATCAATCAAGAAGATACTCAGCTAGCTAAGCAAGTCATTGACAACAGAAAGGCGCTCATTCTAGTTCCTACCTACGCCCGTTCAAGTAACTGGCAAGGCGTATCTGAACCACCACCAAAGGAACATGTTTCTGAACATGTTACAGCATTTAGAAATTCAAATGACAAAGATAAGCTCCTGTTAGCAGCCCGATACGATGGAGTTGATTTGCCAGGAGACACTTGTCGTGTGATGGTAATCGATGATTTACCAATGGGAGTAGGCCATTTAGAACGATTTCTCTGGGAGAATTTGGGTCTGGCGAATACACTGAGGACAGCAATCGCATCTCGAATTGTACAGAGTTTTGGGCGCATATCGCGAGGAATGAGTGATCATGGCATAGTCTTACTTACAGGGCCACGGCTTGTTGAATGGGTACTCATACTCAAAAACAGAGCAGTTCTACCTGCCTTTCTTCAAAAACAGATTGACCTTGGAGATGCTGTATCTATAGAAGCTAAAACTGTAGATGACTTAAACATGGCTGCAGACCAGTGCTTAGCCAGGGATGAAGGATGGATCAACACCTATGATGAATTTATGGCTAATGCCGAACCGGAACTTTCCGACGTAGATGAGGATTTACTTACGCGATTAGCGCAATCCGAAGCAAAGTTCGCAGAGATGATGTGGCATCGTGATTACCACCATGCTGCAAAAATATTGTCAACCACCTTAGAGGATGCCTTTTCTCTAAGTATAAACACCGGTGCTTGGCACTGTTTGTGGTTGGGCTCAGCCTATCTATACAGTGGTGATGAGGAATCAGCCAAAGAAATGTTTGCAAGGGCACATGGAAGTCAAAGAAACATACCTGCCTATCCGCGTAAAACAGAACAAATTCAGGGTGAGGACATTCCAAACCAAATTGTCGCCGTTGAGCAGCAAATTAAAATCAATGCTGATAGTACGGTTGCGTTACCTAAGGGATTGCATACCGACCTAGTTCATCTCAATGGCACAGGCTCTTCCTCTCAGACTGAGGAAGCCTTACGTGCATTGGGGCAGTATTTAGGGCTCCAGGCAAGTAGGCCGGATAAAGAGTATGGAACAGGACCTGATGTATTATGGGTTCAGGATGGTCTACCAGCCCTATGCATTGAGGCAAAAACAGATAAAACTCATACATCAAGGTATCAGAAAAAGGAAGTTGGGCAATTAACAGACCATGTTCAGTGGGTGAGAGATAATCTAAACATACAGGATGTTATACCAATTTTTGTCGGACCAGCCGTCGGCGTGACTAACACAGCTAATCCACCCGAAGAATATTTAGTCATCGAACTCAATCAGTTCAATGATCTCTCGGAAAGGTTGATTGCCACTCTAAAGGACGCCGCAAATGAGGTACTACCCCTTACACTGGCAAACACTCTCAATGAGATGTTCAAGAAACGAACTTTGCTGTGGCCTGAAGTTTTCAATACACTTGAAAAATATCATTTAAAAAAATCATGAAGCAACAATTAACTCAAAACTGGCCAAGGCTAACTTTCGGAACAATCGGACCCTACACAAAACACAAATGGGGGTGGAGTAAGATCCGGTTTTGAACATTGTTTCCCCGCCTTTGCTTCGTAGAGAAATATACTCTAGCAATTCATTCTGGGGGTACTTTTTGGGGTACCTAGTAATTACTTAACGCGCAGTTTTCTTTATTTACAATATGTTATATTGGTTTTTCGAGTGAGCCCGCCCCACCAATTTCATATTAAAAAACAATGCTGAACAAGTTTTTTTGCCTATTCTGTACTTTGCTCTTGGATTTGTTTTAATCCATGGTAAACCCATCAAGTTGTATGGGCAACGGAGTAGCAATGTTTCACTTTCGATGAACCAAGTTGGGTAATCTCTGTTGGATGATACCAAAGCCGTTTGGTATGTCGTAAACGCGATATTTTTACGCCTGAGTCTGGTCGACTGAAATTCAACTGGAATGGATTCAAACACACTTAATCACAACACCAATTGTCACTTTTTGACAATGAGTACGACCTTGGTCACTAAAGAGACTCGGTAAAAAGCATCTATACTTCCTAAGACTCAATCAACCTTATTTAAAATATAAGTGCTTAAACACTGACCGTAATTCCATTTCAGGATGAAGATCACTGTTGCAGATCTATTAGGGAACCAAATTCCAACGGCATACAATGACCGTTTGTTCTGGTTCGCCAGCTCTACCCAGTGGCGCACTGGGGATCTACGAATCGACATCGATAATACAGCCGGATTGGTCTCTCTCGACCCAGAGCTGGCTACTTCCATGAGTCTTCCAACCGTAGATGACCTCGCCAAACAGTCACCGGCAGGAAAATTTGCCTCAGGGACGGGACCTATGCTTGTTTCTAGCGGGGTGCTCCTCTGGTTGAATGGGCGGCTTGCCGTCACCCGCCGATCTCACGATGCTCGCTACGATCCTGGCCATTGGACAACTCCCGCCGGCCGTTGTGACAGTACTCCGAGAATAACGGCTTTCAAGGAGGCGGCGGAGGAAATTCAAGTGCGGCAACCGGACACAGGACAGATTTGGATCCCACGGGAGGCGCACAAATCGCTTCAAGACAAGGCTAAGGAGTACCCAACAAAATTAGGCTTCCCTCCGCCGATCACGGCACCGTTGGTGACTGTACAAACGTTTCTGGACGACACCCAGATCGAAGAATGTCAGATGTGGGCATGCTTTGTAGCCCACTGCAACACCCTGGAGTTGCGTCTGCCGCTAGTGGCGCAACTACCTTTCGAACCCGAATTATCGAATCCGGAGTACGGTACGCCCGCGCTTATCCTCTCACATACAGAGTTGCGCCGCCGTGATCTAGTGCCCGCCTTGGCTTTTTTCTTGGAGGAAGTACAGCAGTATGAGTACGAATGAAAGACCGAACCTGGTTTATCTGACCGGGCTGGCTTTAAATAAACGACTGTTACAAGAGCTGTTTCAGTTCGTGGCCCAAGATCCAGATTACACAAAGTACCTCGAAGAACTGAGCGATTTTCTCCAATCAGCCGGGAAGGGAACTTTATCCGATGACCAAAAGCAGATCCGTGATCAGCTTGAGGGTGCAAATGATGTTCTCGGATGGATCAGTTTAGGCGTGGCACCGATAGCCACCGCGACCACAGTAATGAGTGGTCTGTTTCTGCTGTCCAAATGGTTTTTGCATGCTTATGAGGCTAATCGAAGAGGTTTGCAGAAGGAGACGTTTGCTGGCCAGAAATTCCTTGACGAACTTAGTAAGAGTCGGGAAATTCTCAACCACATCGACGCTTACCGCCCATTGGATTTCTTCAGTCTCTATCTAGCAAATCCGACCGACATCCGGGGCGCAGTCGCCCTCGCGGCAGGTAACGAAGAGCTGGACCGATGTTACAACTTGAGTTGGGGATTCGCGGACGAACCATTCTACAAAAACCGATTCATCGATTCCGTTATCCTACGCTTCAAACCATCTCTGTTGAATAAGTTACAGGGACATCCAAAGGTATTGGGAGACAGAATGTCGACCTTCGATGATATCCAACTTATTCTCGATTGTCTTCACTATGTGTATTTCGCTCATGGGATGGACACCCTGACATCCCGCGCATTGGCGGAGCTCTCAACGAAGTCTCAACAGAATCGAGGCCCGACTGGCGGCTATTTGGACGTTCTACAGCAAATGAGCGACACAACCCAAAATGAGTTCATTAAAGCCATGTCGAATCGTTCCTTGTTCGGCATCGGCTTGCTCAGTCGCTGTTTGGCAGAGTTAGTGGCGCAAATCTACAAAGCTTATGAAGAGCGCTCGACTACCACCTCGGAGAATCCGCCACGGTTAACAGTATACTGTGATGAGTCGGACAGGGTGCGTTGTTTATTCCTACGTGAACTGCTGGAGTGTGCAGGATCGCCAGAACTAATGGAGATCGTTGATAGCCCAGAAGAAGCAGACTTGTCGATACAGTTGATCGAGTTTAATGATCCACTGGACCACTTGTCAGACTTTCCGGAGTATAACGGCGCCAAATCCTTTGCGCACTTTTTCCGCGGTGACAATGGTGCGGCTCCAGACTTGGATAACCTGCGACTCAAGGTGCCAGTGAAGCTTTTATTGTCCCTCCCCTTGGAGAAGGGTACACCATCGCAAAAGGCACTACTACCATCCAACCTCGTGGGATCTTGGCCATCATCGGCAGAATTAAATGTCATTTGCGTGGGCGGTGTCGAACACAACCGCCCCCTCATGCGTTTGGTCAACCGGCACCGTCAGACACATCGTGAGAATCGAGTATTCGGATTTATGGATAATATCTTTGACTTCACGCACCGCTGGCAGCACAATAACGACGATAGCTTCGAGAACCTTTTCATAATGGGCGTGGGACAACCGGTGTCAGCCTTCAACCAAGTGCTACTGTCGCGCCAAGACAGCACAGACGGACTAAAAAGTGTGAGCCGTGAGGCTAAACTGTTGTATTTCGAGATCGACTGTCCTCATCTAAATCAGACTGTAAACGTGGTGAGCGTGTACGGTTTCTCAGCAGTTTCCTCAATGCTCGCGACGCTGTACTCAATTGCCAACATAAAGGAAGCCTGCACTTCTCGCAATGATCTCACCTTCAGCCTAGCCGCCCACGCAACCAGCTATCCCGATGATGTGGTTTCACGTGGTACTACCATTTTTCTGCGATTTAAGGCCGACTCTGAGACGCACCTTCTGGATCTAGCCGGGGGGCTCGATGCTTTTTCATTTGTGCGCCAGGACGCAGATGGAAAGCTATTATCATACATCAGAACACTCGAAAATAGGGGCGGCGCAGTCGAGGAACGAAGGACCGGACGAATCCATGCCACCCATCAGCCCTAGTCCATTCGGCTGGGGAAATGTGTGATTTGTGTATATTGCTCTCGATCAGTAACTATGCTGATTAAATTCACCGTGGATCACTTGTAAGGAATTCAATGAAAGCAAATACCACGAAGATGGCTGCCTGCCCTACGTTGATAGAGCTGCTATCTGAAAAGCCCATCCGTGGGATGGTCAGAGCTAATGGCGAGAAATCAGTAGATTGTCCAGCTTGTTCATATCCAGAAAACGCTGATACATGCGAATCATCTCTTTATCGTGGTCATTGACCGGTGGCGTATGCTCAGAGATCTTCTTTTTGTAGTAATCGCGCCGATCATCGGATGAGATAGCGAAAAGTTTTACAAAATCCATATCCGCCTCCAGGTAGTCGTTATCGCCCGGTTGAGCGGGAATAAAACTACTCAAGGAAGCTTAAGAGTTGCTGAAGGTCCGTCGTCCTATTTGTGGATATTGGGAAATTGTGTGACCTATTTCACAGAATAGATCGGCCCGGGATAGGCGAATCCCATTGACTTAAATCCTTACCATATTGATCGGATAAGTTGACGATACCCTGCTCCCCAGGCAGGGAGAAGACTATTTCTCATTGTTGTATTTTTTGAACAACAGCTTTGCCGACTCCCGATTGAAGTTGGTAACCCGACGCTCCTGGCCCTTGGCGTCCGCCTGTTGTCCCGAGACAGCGGCCGGCTGTTGATTGAAGGGGTAGGTGCCTTGCGCGCCGGACTTCTGCCCGTGGTCGTCTGCATGATGCGCGACGGCAGCATGTTTGTCCCGCAAGACCTTGGCTACCAGTGCGCTGTTAAGCTGAGACCGCTGGTCGGCGAATCCGTAGACCAGCGAGGTGTCGCAAATGGTATTGATGACCCGGGGAATACCGCCGCTGGCCTGGTAGATCAGGTTTATCGCGTTGCGGGTAAAGAGCGGTTCATTGCGCCCGGCGATCCTGAGCCGCTGATAGATATAGAACCGGGTCTCCTCTTCATTGAGCCCCTGCAGATGGTAGTCCACCGAGATGCGCTGCTGAAACTGGAGCAGATCCCGGTGTTTGAGAAGTGACCGAAGCTGGGGCTGTCCCACCAGGATTATCTGCAGCACCTGGTGCTTGTCGGCATTGATATTGGACAGCAGGCGCAACTCTTCCAGTACCTCGGGTTGGAGATTCTGCGCCTCGTCTATGATCAATACGGTACGTTTATTGTTGGCATACTGATCGATGAGAAACTTGGTGAAGAGGTCGTAGAGGCCGACCTTTTGGGTTTCCCGGTAATCCAGGCTGAAGGCAAACAGCAGCCACTGCAGCAGCTCTCCCATCTCCTGATGACTGCTGCTGACGAGGCCGACAGTGATATCGTCATGAATCTGGTTGAGCAGGTGGCGTATCAGGGTCGTCTTACCGCTACCGACCTCTCCGGTAACCACGGTAAAACCGGCCTGACTGAGCAGACCATACTCCAATGCCGTATAGGCGGCGCTGTGCTTTTCACCAAGCACCAGAAAACCGGGATCCGGGAGCAAGCTGAATGGCTTTTCGGTCAATCCGTAAAACTTTTCATACATCCGACTCAAAATCCCTAGGAATGCAATTTAACTACGCACGGCCAATTGGGCTCATTGTCTCATGCCATCACAATATCGGGCAATTCTTTATCGGGAGCGGTATGATCCTGATAAAGCGCAATAAAATTATAAGTTTATGAAATATTCAGCGATCCCTCAAACAACCGGGGAAATAAAGGCATAATGTGATGCAATCGACTCTATCTGAAGGGTCAGCCTGCCCGGTCGGCGATGCACTGCTGCAAAGAGATCCGCCAATCGGGTAGCTGCAGTCCGAATCTCTGTTTCAGTTTGCTGTTGTCGAGCACTGAATAGGCCGGACGTTTCGCAGGCGTCGGGTAGTCCTGGGTGGGAACCGGTTGAATCGAACAGCTCTCTCCCATGAGCTCCAATATGCTCGAGGCGAAGCCATACCAGCTGGTTTCTCCCGCCGCAGTCAAATGGTAGGTCCCAAAAGGAGAGGGTGCGTCAGGCGCGAGCATGGGCAGCTTGTGCACGATCTGCGCGGTTGCCTCCGCAACCATCCGGCTCCAGGTTGGAGCGCCGATCTGGTCATCCACCACCGAGAGCTGTCCCTTTTCCCGGAATAGGCGCATCATGGTCAGCATGAAGTTGTGGCCATGGTTGCCGTATACCCAGCTGGTTCGAAGCACCAGGGCATCGGCTCCGCTCGCCAGCAGTCGCTGTTCTCCCTCCAACTTGGTTTTACCATAGACACTTATCGGTGCCGGACTATCCTCTTCCCGGTAGGGCCGGCCGCTATCGCCGGAGAAGACAAAATCGGTGGAGTAGTGGATGACTGTGGCCCCCAGCTCCGCTGCCAGTTGGCCGAGCAACTCTGGTACATCTGCATTCAGCCGTCGTGAGAGATCGACCTCGGTCTCGGCTTTGTCCACCGCCGTATGGGCCGCGGCATTGATGATGAAATCCGGACGCTGCTGCTTCACCGTTGCGGTGACGGCCTTGGTATCCAGTAGATTCAGGCGAAGGCCTTCATCACCCGATAGTGTGGTGGGTATTACCTCACCGAGAATTCCCAGGGTACGCTGCAGCTCCCGGCCAACCTGGCCGTCGCTTCCCAGGAGGAGAAATTTCGCCGTGGCTGCTGTCATGGAATTGCGCCCCCCTTGGATCGATAACCCGGCAGTTGTTCAGCCCCGATCTCGCTCAGCAGCGGCGCATCCCGATCCTTTTCGGCAAGAATCGGATCCACCCCGCCAGGCCACTCGATTCCAATTTGCGGATCATCCCAGCGGATAGAGAACTGGGTTTCCGGGTGATAGTAGTCGGTGCATTTGTAGCTGAAGATCGCATCCTCGCTCAGCACCAGATAGCCATGGGCAAATCCGACAGGCACATAGAGCTGATGATGGTTGGCTTCCGACAGGCGCACCCCGACCCATTGGCCGAACCAGGGTGACCCTCGACGTACATCCACCGCGACGTCGAACACCTCGCCGCGAATAACCTGTACCAATTTGCCCTGACCGAACGGATTCTGAATATGCAGGCCGCGCAGTACGCCCTGCTGGGAATAGGCCTGATTATCCTGCACGAATTGCTCGGGCAGGCCGGACTGTCGATAGCGCTCAGCCTGCCAGCTCTCCATAAACCATCCGCGCTGATCGCCAAAACGCTGCGGCATCACCAGCAACACGTCAGGTATCTTTGTCGGGGTCACTTCCATGGCTATATCTTTCTCGCGCACAGGCTGAGCAGATATTGGCCGTAGCCATTCTTGCTGAGCGCCTCGCCCATCTGCTTCAGCGCCGATATGTCGATCCACTTCTGGCTGAACGCAATCTCCTCGGGACAGGCGATCTTCAGCCCCTGGCGCTGTTCAATGGTCTCGATGAAGTTGCTCGCCTGAATGAGGCTTTCATGGGTCCCGGTATCAAGCCAGGCGATGCCCCGCCCCATCTTCTCCATCTTCAGCCTGCCCTGTTCGAGATAGAGCTTGTTGAGATCGGTGATCTCGAGCTCTCCGCGGGATGAGGGCTTTAGCGAGGCCGCCAGCTCAGTGACCTGCTGATCGTAGAAATAGAGACCGGTTACCGCATAGTTGGACTTCGGTTTGGCCGGCTTCTCCTCAATCCCTATCACCTGGCCTTGAGGATCAAATTCAACCACGCCGTAACGTTCGGGATCCTTGACCCAATAGCCGAAAACGGTAGCCCCCGAGGTTTGCAAGGCGGCGCGTCTCAGCGACTCCACCAGGCCATGGCCATAATAGATATTGTCGCCAAGTATCAGGCAGCAAGGTTCGCCGGCAATGAAATCCCTGCCGATGAGGAAGGCCTGGGCCAAGCCCCCCGGTTCCGGTTGGACCGCATATTCGAGAGTGATTCCCCATTGACTACCATCACCCAGCAAACCCCTGAAGAGCGCTTCATCCTGGGGGGTGGTAATGATCAGGATCTCTCTGATACCTGCCAGCATCAGGGTTGTCAGCGGATAGTAGATCATCGGCTTGTCATAGACAGGCAGCAGCTGTTTCGAGATCGTCAGCGTAAGCGGGTGGAGGCGGGTACCCGAGCCACCCGCCAGGATAATACCCTTGTTAATCTGTTTATCCGACATTATGCATTTCCCAACCGTTCACCTAGGTAACTGCCGTCCATAACCCTTTGACACCAGGCCTCGTTGGTCAGATACCAGGTGACCGTCTTTCTCAGGCCTGTGGCAAAGGTCTCATCCGGTGTCCAGCCCAGCTCATGCTGCAGCTTGGCCGCATCGATGGCATAGCGCTGATCGTGCCCCGGCCGGTCCTTGACGAATTGCTTCAACTGACTGTGGGGCCTGTAGCGCGAATCGGGCACCAGCTCATCCAACAGTTCACAGAGCATCTCGATCACTTCGAGGTTACTCATTTCATTGTTGCCGCCCACGTTGTAGACCTCGCCCGGCCTACCCGCCTCGAGTACCCGCCAGATCGCCTTGCAGTGATCCTCCACATAGAGCCAATCCCGTACATTGCTGCCGTCTCCGTAGATCGGCAGCGCCTCACCCGCCAGGGCCTTTTGAATAAACAACGGGATCAACTTCTCGGGGAACTGGTAAGGGCCGTAGTTGTTGGAGCAGTTGGTGGTGAGCACCGGCAAGCCGTAGGTATGGTGCCATGCCCGCACCAGATGATCCGACGCCGCCTTGGAGGCTGAATAGGGAGAGTTGGGCGCATAGGGGGTGGTTTCAATGAATTTCCCCTCCTCACCCAGGGAGCCGTATACCTCATCGGTGGAGACATGGAGGAAACGAAACGCCTCGGCCTCATGGCTCGCCAAACCGGCCCAGTAGGCACGTGCGCACTCCAGCAGGTTGAAGGTGCCGCCGATATTGGTGTCGATGAACTCGGCCGGTCCGTCTATGGAGCGGTCCACATGACTTTCGGCGGCAAAGTTTACGACTGCACCCGGGCTGAAGCGTTCGAACAGACCGGAGACCAATTCCCGGTCCTGTATCTTTCCCTGAACGAAGTGGTGGCGGGGGCTCTCCATGATCGTCTGCAGGGTATCCAGATTTCCCGCGTAGGTGAGCGCATCGAGGTTCACCACCTGAATATCCGGCTTAGCCAACAGGTGGTGTACAAAATTACCGCCAATGAAACCGGCTCCTCCGGTTACAATTATCGTCTGCATGCTCTATTTGCCACTTAATTTACAATAGGTTAGAACGTATACCCAGGGAGTATCAAAGCGGCATTATACAGAGAGCGGGGATGCCTAACATAATGTTTTTTTGATATTAATTATTTATTTAACGGATTAGCGTCAATACTCCCCAGTGTGCGGACAACTATTCTATCTGATTCAACAGCGCCTTCGCCTCTTCAATGCCCTCAAATTGCTTTTTTGACCCCAGGGCGGTGTTGATATGCCGTTTGGCGTCTTCCATCCGCCCCTGCTGGAAGTAGGCGAATCCGAGATGATAATCGATATCCGGGAGTCCTGAACCCTTGCGTGCGGCGCGCTGCAGGATTGGCAGCGCCTTGTCTATCTCACCCCGCTTGACGTGTACCCAGCCCAGGGTATCCAGAATAATGGGATTCTCAGAGAGTTCGAAACCTTCAACCAACTCAAGCGCCTTGTCCAGCTCGCCCTGGTTTGCCCCGTCATTGAGCATCAGCATGGCCAGATTATTGGAAGCCAGCAGGTGTTTGGGGTGCTTTTTCAGAATCTCCTCATAGATCTCCACGGCATCCTGTGCGCGACCGGCAAGGGAGTAGTTGTTGGCCAGATCGATGCCCAGCATTGAG
Source organism: gamma proteobacterium symbiont of Ctena orbiculata (assembly GCA_003058495.1). Taxonomy (GTDB): domain Bacteria; phylum Pseudomonadota; class Gammaproteobacteria; order Chromatiales; family Chromatiaceae; genus Thiodiazotropha. The sequence continues at coordinate 11,618 of QBVC01000018.1, forward strand.
TCCGCCGTCTTGTCAAAGCCCTCTTCCAGTATGCCCACGACCTCATCCTTGCTGCCCTTGAGGATGTTGAGTTTTACCAGGTTTCGATAGGGCACGGGCCACTGCGGGCTCAGCTCTCTTGCACTGTTGAAGGCCGCCTCGGCCAAATCCCACTGCTTCTGCGAAAGATGCACCTCGCCCTTGAGATTCAAGGCGGCGAAGTGCTCGGGATTGACCTTCACCACCTGCTCGATCCGCTGCAAGGCATCGTCGGGCTTTTTCATCGCGAAATAACCCTTCGCCAATCCAACCAGGGCCTCGATGGAGTCAGATTTGTATTCGAGCACCTTCTCGAAATCGGTGAGGCTCCGATCGGCCATATCGCGGTTCAGCCTGGAGACCCCCCGGAAGTAGTACCCGAGTGGGTTCTCAGGATGCTTCGTCACCAGCACCTGGGCGACACCCTCAACCTCGTCCCAATGGGCAAGTTTTTCATGGACCAGCGCCAATGCCTGCAGAACCTTGACATTGCCAGGGGCGAAGCGACGCATCTTCTGCAGCACCTCGATGGCGTCATCGAACTCCCGGGTATTGATCAGCAACTGCACCAGCTCGAAATTGGCGGCCGCCTCTTCAGGCTGAACCTTTATCGCATCCTCGAGGCTCTCCCTCGCCAATTGGATCTCCCCCTTTTTCAGATGGGCCCTGGCCTTCAGGCGGTGGGCCTTGACATAGCTTGGATCCTCACGCAAAAGGGTGCGAAGATCCGCAATACCCTTGTCTGCATCGTCGCTCATCAGCGCCAAACCGGCCCTGATCATCAGTGCATCCTTGAATTTCGGATCTGCCGCAAGGACCTCATCGAGCAGAGCGCCGGCTTCCGCAATGGACTGCTTCTTGATCAGGGTGCTCGCCTTCATGCTCTTGGCCGCCAGCCCATCCTCCGAGGCGCCCGCCAGATCGATGACCTGGGAAAGGGTGTTGTTCGCTTCATCGTCGCGCCCAACCGCCAGGTAGTGCCTCGCCAGTTCGAGCTTCAGTCCGGTGTGTTCCGGGGTCTCGCTGACATACTGCTCCAGCAGTGCCTCCGCCCGATCCGCTTCACCCTGATTTTTCAGCAGGTAGATCAGGGCCAGTTTTGCGTCCATGTTCTGCGGGAGATCCGTAATCGCCTGTTGCAGGACCTCAACTGCCCGGGCGTTGTCCCCCTGCTTCTGAAAATAGGTGGCGAGATGGAGTCGGTTTTGCAGATCATTGGGTTTGTTACTGATCAGATCGGAAAGTACCTTGACCACCTCCTCATGGCTCTCGGCTTGCGCATGGAGCCGCGCAAGCAACAGGTAAGAGGCCGCCCGGTCGGTATGCTTCGCCAGAGACTCCTTAGCGATCCGGATCGCCCGCTCCATCTCCCCCTGGTCCGCATAGAGCGCCGCGAGCAGGGAGGAGGCCTCGACATTGCTTGGATCCGACTCGATAACAGCGAGGACATCATTGATGGCGGCATCCTTCTCCCCCATCTTGGCCTTGACAAAGCCCTTGAGCACCATCGCGGCGGCGTCGTTCGGTTTCACTTCCAGCGCGGCATCGGCGGCGGCAAGCGCCTTTTCGGTCTCTCCGGCCAGCGCGAAAATCGTGCCCAGATGTACCTGGGCGTCCACATGCCTGGGATCGAGCTCAGTCGCCCGTAAAAAAAGCGCATAGGCCTTGGGCCAGTTCTCCTCCTTCTCCTCGATCTGCCCGAACATGTAATAGGCATTGGCATCCTTCGGGTCGATCTGCAGCACATTTTTGAATTCCAGGCGGGCCTTTGTGAAATTCCCTTGTTCAAAAAGCTCCATGCCCCGGTCGAAGTACTTTTGTTTGCTTTCCGTTTTGTCAGCGCAAGCCGTACCGAGGAGCAACAAAAGGCTGATGATGATCAAAGAGAGAAGCTTGTTAATGGAGAATTGATTGTCCAGATTCATCTTCATGCATATATCCCAACTAATGTGTCAGTTAGTCATTTCCCACAAATCACGAAATAGACTATCCAATTAAATACTATTAAATCAATTATTTATTGAGGTATTGTGAATGTATTAACACGCATGCGCAAAGCATGCGGTCAACCCATTGATTGATATGTAGTGGCCCATCGCCATGTTGCTCAGAAATCCTCAGCCGATTTCACTGCGGCCTCTTGCGCAAATTCAGCAGGCATAGAAAGCCCCATCCTGCTCGACTACCGCACCATAAGAGACTGAAAAAGAGGAGATTTGCGTTCATTTGCGACAATAACACTCGGTTCCTATTAGGCTCGCCTCCTGTAAAACCATCCTATGGGTATGTCGACAGTGAAATAGGAATCAATCAATTAATCAATTGGGAATGTAGTCAGCCAAATGGGGTACAACCTTGCCTGCAAAATCCGCCAAACGCCTGTCTCCGTCAACCCATTCCTCACCCACACCAATCGATGTGGTCAATCTAACCAGGGCGCCGTCTGTCCGGTGTTTAGTCAGGCCATCGAAAAACAGATACCATTTAGCCAGCCATTCATTGGTAATCACTCGCCCTCGTTGCTGAAACCAGTAGTAGACCAGTTGCTTAATCTCGCCCCGCTTGATGATCAAGCGGTTAACACTCAGTGGCTTTCCATTGACCTGCAATCCAGGCAGTTCTATCTCTGTTACCGTCTCAATCTCCCATCCCCCGCCTGGTATGCAGGAGCGAGGACTATGAATAGAGGAACCGGCCTGTTGGTTGGCATAATAGGCAACATAGAAATTAACTTCCGACCCCAAAGAATCGGCATAGTCACCGATCAGGTAATCGTCCAGTTTCAATGTCTTGAGATAGACATCCTCTAGCCTATCCTCGTCACCTCGCCAATTGTCGATCTGCATGGGAAAACCACTGAAGGCCTGACGCTCGGGCAGGGTATCCTGCTGTGTCTGTATGTACAGGGTGCTCACCGCTATCGCGGCAACGGAAGCAAGGATCGCATAGTGAACGGGGGTTACAGGCCGGGTGTTATAGTCAATACCTTCAGGCAGGGCCTTGGACGCCTCCAGCCCGAACACATCCCTTAGCCGCTGTTTTTTTCCACCAAGCCTGGCCAGCAAGGCCATCTCCAGCAACAGAATCAAGAGACAAGCCATAAAGATGACCCAACCCTCGAAATAGTGTAAGAATCCGTCGGCATGTTCCTTACCCCAGTTATCCACCAATACACCGATCACACCGATACGAAAACTGTTCATGAGCACGGTGATGGGGATACTGGAGAGAAAAACGACAACCCTCTTCCACAACTCCACCCGGTAGAGATAGACGGCAAGAAATGCCAGGCTTACCAACGGAAACAGATAACGCAGCCCATCACACGCCTCCACGACCTGGAGCTTGTAGTCACCCAAGTCAATTACATTCCCCTCGAGATATACGCTGATGCCGAACCAGCGAATCACCTCAACACCTAGCTGGGATGATATAAGCTGGAGTTTTCCTGAGAGAGAGTTGTAGAGAAATGGAGGGAGTGGAACGATGAAAAAAAGTAATATAAGGGGGCCGGCGACTATCTTGAATGCCGGCCACCCCAGGAGTGCATAAGCCAGACCGATGACAGTAAGGACCAGGGCATACTGTACCAGCGTATATGTCCCGCCCAATTCACCCATAAGGAGGAATATTCCTCCAATCAGTACTATAGAAATACCAAGCAAAGAGGGTTTGAAAGTCTCTAATATGAGTTGATCACGACGCTGCCATATGAGGTACGCTGAAATGAAAGGAATAAAGTATGCATAGCCGTACTCCTCCCTTGCACTCCATATGCGTATAAAATCCTTTATCCCGCCCCAGAATCCGTAGCACAGCAGAATTGCAGTAACTGCCAGGATCAACCATACCAGCGACGAAGTTTTCCATCCTTTTATTACTTCTACATTTGTCATAACGGCTGCTGATTACACTATCCAAATCATCGATTTCAGCTTATCAAGCCTATCAATTTAAGGCCTAATGTACAATTACACAATGCACATATCCATTCTTTGAATAATCCAACTTTTCTGAACTTAGCTAATTGTTTTTACAGTCAAACTTCACTGTTGTGCCGGCAACTTTCAGATAGTCAACAATCTCTGAATTGGAGCATTTTTGGTCAATTGACATTGATCCTTGCATTTAATGGAAGATTGGATAGATTCTGCAGGCAATCAAATCAGATTAGGCATATATCGACGTACCCGATTGTATTTTTCAATTGGTGAGAATCTGTCCTCATTATGTTAAATGAAACAGCACCATTTAGATAACTACCTCGCGGTTAAGCTCGGATTACCTCGCTGTAATGGCTCCAAGACCAAGGATAAACTGGAGGCGAACTAATTTCCCTGCCGCTATAACGATTGATAATTATTTTTTTGTCTCGTGCCAATTGGAAATGCTGTCGACCGGGTGCCGACGGAGCACGCCAGTGAGATATACCCTCCGGGGCATCGAAATGGATAGGTTTATTACTGCCACTAATCACTGTTATTGTGGCTGGAGCCGTAAGCAATGCCGACACATAAACTATATCTAATGCCCTATCCGGCTTGTATTTATGTATCGGGAACGGAGGATCTCCCTCCATTGCCATCTGACTAAGGTGAAATACACAAAGTGTGTCTTCATCGATAATTGGTTTAGCCTCTGATTTCCACCAGTCCAAGTAATACTTCAATATAGTTGCATAACCTATGTGGCACCAAACCGGATGCTTTCCTCTTTTCGGAATGTAAGGAGGAAACGGCGTGATATGGTGATCCTCTCCAAAATCATTCCATGTAGCAATATTCAAAATTCTGCAATCACTGATGTCTCCATTGACGAAGGGATTCATCTGCGTACTGATTGCCTCGGCAGCATGCTTATTGACATAGATAGGCGCCTTATTGATATGAAGCATGTTAAACCCCTGCCCGCCGATAAGCGTTTTGTTTTGTTCGCGACATAACTTTGCCGCTATCTCATTATAACGAACAGCCAAATCGGCACTTTTGCCGGGCACCCAGGGAAAAAATCCATCCATAGAAGACCAGTCATCAAAAAGCCGCTTCATCTGACGATAATTCGCTTTAGTTGCCAGCCACGGTACAAAGGAAATTGGCATTCCTGATTTACTCAGTATTTCCTTTACATTCTGAAAATAATCATTGCCTACTCTTCTGGCTTGCCATACCGTCAACAGTGGCAGGTTGTTGAGTCTGAAATGGTTTGGATGATTGTAGTAGTTTAAAAACCAAGTATTAATTTCTTTAATATCCGGTTTTCGTTTACGGTTGCAATCGAAAGACGGAAAAAATAAAAAATCACTTGCCGGCTCTCCCAAATCCTCTAGTGCTTCAATAAATGTTTCAACATTTCTTTGGAAGCGCCCACGAAAATGACCAAAGTTAAACTGCCAACCGTCAATTCCATAACTCATCGCATCAAGAATATCATTTTTCCAATCTTCGACAGTTTGTTTACGCCGTCTTGTACCTTTTCCAGTCATATAATGAGCGAATACCAGCTTTTTATTCTTATCGCCAGCGACCGGTATCATTTTTGATACGCCAGCATAACTACGGTTAGATAAATGAAAAATGTTAATAGCACCAACTGCTAATGCCTTTAACATCATTCTGCGATTTTTATTGAGCATAAATTATTTAATCTGGTGATAAATTCATCATTGCATTTCAATAAGCAACATGTGGATGGATGATAATTGTGTACCACATAGAGTTAATATTACGAATAACCCGAGCAGCTGTAGCATTTTTTATTGCATAAACTAATAAATTAACCAATGCATACTTACTGGAAAATAACAATCATTACCAATAACAAATGGTTAATGGAATAGTTCGACTCTCAACACAACCATAAGATCCATAACGCAGCGTGTCTGAATGTAAGTGATATGATTTTAAGATTTTTATTACTGGCACAAGGGAGTTGCCGTACTTTTGATATATATCATATTAATATATATCAATATTCCGACTTAAGCCAGCTTATCCGGCACAGAGTATTATTATTCCTAATGAGCTAGTTGTTACTGTTGGTAAGCTGAAAGTGGGCTTGATGATATCTTTCTACCCGTTTTATTTAGAATAAATGATAATAGATATATAGGAATCATTATCAGAACAATATCCTGGAAAAATCCAGTGCCTACACCGCCATCAAACAATAGTAATGCCATTGAGGGTGCTATCGCCGCCTGCCAGTAAGACTTAGTGACGGATCTGTAACTAGCATCAAATAAAGAGGCAAAAATACCTGAAACGATGCTGCCAAAAACTATTCCAAAGATGCCAAAGTTTACATACCAACTACCTATGGTGGTTATGGGCCATCCATTTACCATCTTAGGTTGATAGACTCTTCTAAACCACCCACCGACGTGATACGTCTCCTTTTCCGGGTATAATTCCCTTGGAACCCATGCCAATAATCCATTGATAAAATCCTTACCCTCACGAAATGGAAAACGATCACCAGCATCACGAAAAGCAAGAATAAATGCATCAAATTGACTTAAATGAAGTGATGTTGAAATATCCAACCAAAAAGAACGAGTTGATTGAATATCCACGTCTAATGCGTCATAAACAGCTTCTGTACGAAATGTTTTTAGTGCTTGTAATATTGCTGCGGCAATTAAAACCAGAAAAATCACCCTTACTACACTGATGCGCTGTATTAAATAGTGCCAACCAATACCTAACGCAAAGGAAAGCATAGCGATGTTATACCTATTGCCCCATAAATAGTTAAATGTCAGATTTATAATAAATAAAATCGCTGACAAATAGACCATTCTACGCAATTTTTTATTGGCCGATCGTACTTTTTTTTCGTAATACAGAATACTTAAAATTGAGAATATCGCACCTAGAACGGAAATTGTTCTGATAAGGTATGTTCCACGTAATGCCTTTTCTACTTTTACTTGAAATATGAAGTTACCCACAGAACCCGCATTCAGAATCAGCGCGGTGGTTAAAACCACTCCCAAAAGAGTTGTGAACAATGCAACAAAAAAAAGTATTTTAGTATTTATTTGCACATTTACTTGAGGTAAAAGCGGGGTAAAGGGTGTTAGAGGCCTGTAAATCAGTATGTGGGTGATGGAAAAAATGACAATCCAAGCAGTAGCCAAAAGTATACCCATCGCAATCAAATGCCAATCATACCCTCCAAAAAATTCATGAGGGAAAGGCTCATCAAGTCCTGCAAAAAATATTACAGGGCGCACAAACACCTGAGAAGCTAAAACGATTAAAACGGCAACTGCAGTTATATTCTTCCGCTGGACAAACCAACGGAGCATAAACACCAAGATAAATGCACCTACCGTCCATGCAATTATTGCAAATAACATATCAATTACCGACCTGAAAGATTTTCCACCTAATCATGATATATATAGATACTATTGAGTAACATGTCTATTTTGACAACCGCACGTTAAAACAGATCAAGCAAAGACGAACTCCTGGCTGTTTGAACTGCAAACAGGTCAGCGGATACGAGTGTTTCGAACATCCTCATGATCGGAAATTCATATCGCATCACCGCAATCTTTGTGCGGCACCGTCATAAGTGAATAATTGGAACATAGGTGCTGGAGTGCAACTGGTTCTACTTATGCTTGATATTCCTCATTTGAACACTGCAGAAGATGAATCGAAAAACGCACAGGCCGGGTTACACCTCACTCTGCCTCCCAATCATCTGATTATTCTCTTAGAATCAACATCAAACACAGTTGATTCCCTTTTCCTCATTTCCAGAACGGCCCTGACTGCCGAACAAGAGCCAGTACAAGAAGCCCGCCTGTCCCAAATATGCAAATGCCATTGCCAGGGCAACACCTTCCAGTTCACCATATATGGCACTCGGTATGGTAAACACGAGCATCAGAATCAGCAGCAGCAGGCGGTTTATTGCATGATTGGCAAACTCTCGCTTCGCGATTACGCCTGTCTGCAGTATATTACTCCAGGTATTTACAATGAAGACAATCATAATCAGGGTGAATAGAACGTTAAGACCCTGATATTGATCCCCAAAAAACAGTACGATCAAAAAGTCACCAAGGTAAAAGGCGATCGGCAGCATCATGAGTCCAAGCGCGGTAAACATCCCTATAATTCGAAACAGCAGACGCCTGAAGGCCCGATCCTTGCCTTCAGCCGAGTAACGGGAAAGTGGGGAAGTTATTGAATGGCTGACCGCCATAATGACTGTTGTTCCTGCCTGCAGCGCATAGGCAACCACGGTAAAGTAACCCAGTGCCGCCAATCCCATGACCGAATCTATAACCAACCTGGGTACACTGGCCGTCAATCTAGCGAGAAAGCCTGCATACCCCAGGGGCAGAGACTGCCTTGTTATACCTAATAAAGATTTTAAGGTGACAGCTCGGTCAGCACTCGTTGAAATCCGTTTCGCATATCTGTAGTCGAATAGAAAAGCAACCAATAACCAGCTGAAAAGATGGCCTGCAAATGCGATTTCTACTGAATCCATGCCTATCAGTAATCCTGAAAACAACAGCGAACTTATCAGACTCCGTGTTATCTGTGATCTAGCAACCAAGACCATCTGTTGCTCACGTTGAAATACGCCGTAAAACAGGTCTGAGAATGTTTCAACAGCTTTTGCCGCTCCGAAAATAATCAGAATCCAACGGGTTGATTCATCGGAAACGATGAAGAATCCAATTCCAAGTATAAGCAGGTAACCCAATAGAGTAGTCAGAGATCTGAGCACAAGATACTCGGTGAAAGTGCTTTCCTGCTCTGTATCAGTGGCCTGATTGAATCTTAATCCCAGGTTGAAAAACGCGTATACGGGCATTATTATCGCGCCTGCCAGGGCGAACCGGCCTACGTCTACCGGTGACGCAAACCTTGCAAGGATCGACAGAACCACGAATTGACCGACAACATAGGTCACTTGGCCGATCAAACCCCAACCAATCTGTCTTTTTACTCCAGTTTGACGCTTGTTCCCCATCCTATTCACACATGGTTTTCATACTTATATTGCCGATACGGAATATCTCAATGCTATTGCCTTTATCTGGTCCACTTTTCGGCAAATGTAAACCCCATAGACATGAGTTGCCTATTGCTTTCTTCAAACCTTTCGCGCAATTCGCAGTTGGTCTCTTCCTTCATCACAGGATACTTGAATTCCTTACTCGTACCCTCCAGTATCTTGCGACCCACTGCGCTCCGAAACTCTCGCGGAACCAGTTTTTGTACCAGTGATTTGAGCGGACTTTTCCCTTTCACCATCTTCTGTATGGTACGAAACCGCGGCATGCTCGAAACGTTCCTTTCTCTTTCGGTGAAATCATACTGATTCTCTACACCAAGAAATAAAGGCAATGCGTTGACGAGGAAATCACTATCATTCAGTTGGTTTTGCTCAAGCACCAGCACACAAGAGCCATCGACTCTGTCAAAGAGATAGGACAACTGTTCGGCATACATCCCTACCTTCGTATAGGCATGCCTCCACCATCGTGTTTTACTTGCGTGTGCCTCGTCAATACGCTTGTCTTCAGCCGCAAGCGCCTCCTCAAAGCTCAGCTCCTCATTGCCGAGGCGAACCTGGTGCCAATAAGCTGAGTAAGCGCGGTGGACCGGGTCGCGTAGCAGGATAATGTAGCGAGTATCCTTGTCGGCGAAGTTTAAAACTCGATCCAGCGCTTTTTGCGAAGCAAGATAGAAAGGCGTAGCATCCAGTAGAATGTGTTCGTTACGTTGTGCATAAAACTCATCGCGATACCATTTTTCACCCTTTTCGTACTTATCGTCGTCACAGAAAAAATAGGTCTCCTTAACAGACGGGAGAAATATATCTGGATGTGTCGACAGAAGTGAGGCAAGCGAGGTTGTGCCGCATTTCTGCACCCCTAATATAAATAGATGCTTACTCATTAAATTCTGCCACCTCTCTACCCTGTGACGGACGACAATCTGAACCACTGACGCGGCCGGTCAATAACTTTGCATACACGTCCAGCAATCTGTTTAAATGTTGTTCAGAACCAGGGGTTTCCTTTTCCATTAGCCGGATGTTGTTAAAGACCGGATGATTGTTATCTTTCAATTCCTCAATTGCAGATGTCAGGGACTGCACAGTCTGATCTTGAAATATCAGACCATTTACTTGATGTCTCACGGGTTCTGACCCGGCAGTCCAAGCACCTGCAATGACAGGTATTCCAAGGCTCAACGCTTCGAATGGCACCAGCGGCATACACTCGTACCATAAGCTTGAAAATACCAAACACCGTGCTTTTGATATCCATTGCTGAACTTGTTCCGGGGTTTGCCAGCCAGTAATCAGTGCATCCGGATTCTCATTCTCGATCATGCTCCGGTCAGCACCATCACCAACGAAGACTGCCTTTACACCGGCCTTTTTTGCAGCTTTGGCAAACAACACTCCACCCTTTTCAGGATTCAACCTGCCGATAAACAGAAATATGTCATTGTCACTGGCTATAACCTCTGACCGTTCAGAGGTCGGAATAGGATTTGGCACATAGTGCAGATTGGTATCTTTACTCAAATAAGACTTAACCGCACGATGCTGTGTTTCTGATATATAGATGATGTCTTTGAGCGAAACCGGCATCCTGCCAAATGTTTTTGTCACTTTCTGCCTGATTGATCTCCAAGCCTTGTGTGCGGCATGTCGCACGTCACAATTGGTCGAAAGACAATCCAGACCAAGGGCGCGCCTTGTACATATCTCATTTTTCTTATAGTCGTAGAATCCACCGTTTGGGCATGCGAGGAAATATTCATGCATGGTATAGATGCTGGGTAATCTTCCATGGGTAAGGATGGGCCCGATGGAAGCAGACAGTGCCTTGGCGAATCCGTGGCAATGCAGTACTGTATTATTTGGGTCAAATTGCTCAGTCAGTTCTGATAAGACTCTTGCTGTCTCGCTGTTCCAAATACCCTTAATAGCAGCCCGTACTCTATTTGGATCAGTTAAAATATCATGCTGTTCCAGGCACAGAGTTTTAATCCTTGGGTGATGCAGGGCCTTATCAACCGGGCCGCATGCAGCGAAATAGACCACATTTATACCATGCTCCGCCAGTAATCTGGCGCTATCTATCGCTACTTTCGCCTGACCTCCGTTAATGTGGGCGAAATCATAAGCAATGATCACATTTTCGACTTGCATATCCATGTGTTATCTACAATTCATTATATTTTCGTAACCTTATCTCGCGTCTGGCAAAGCTATGACAGACTACGCCCGAATCGTCTCCCAGATCTTGATATCAGGTCGGCAAAGCTCCTCAATCTTCTGCTTGATCTCCGGAGAGATGGCGCTTTTAACCTCAGTTGAACTTCTGCGAGAGCGATTTTCATGTCCTATTCGCAGATTGACACCCAACTGCCTTTTAATATTGTCTGCAAAAGCGGGGAGGTCATTCAGTCTGCCGACAACGTCAAATTTCTTCAGGTTGGATATTGCAGCCTCTATTGCATCGTCTGATGTAAAATCAACGTCTTTAGGAAGACCACAAAAAAATTCTGCATAAGTTGCGCCCAATTTCTTGGCACGTTCAGTTTCGATGAATTCTTCTATTGGCTCATCTATTCTCGCATGCGCATGCTGTTTTCCGTGGCTCCAAAAATAGTGTGAGACGAAACGTGACACCGGCTCTCTGAGTATAGTGATGAATTTGTATTTTTCACGAAACATGTTATGCGCCGGCTCGCTGAATCGGACATGCAGTGACACACAGCGTACGTCCTCATACAGCAGGTAAAGCAACATCTGCTCTCTAAGATCTAAAACGTCGACCAGCATCTGCTCGCGATCATCACGGCCAGAGAAGGCCTCAAATGCACGAAAACTTGATTCTGGCGTAACCGTGCCCTGGCTTAACAGGTAACGCCGTCTCAATGCCCTGCCCACCGATGTACCGCCACACTTCGGTACATGATGGAACACTACTCTCTGAGGAATAGTAGCGTCCGCCAATTTCTTGTGTAGATCCTTTGCCTTATCGACTATACCCATGACATCACCTCAAGACCAACCACGCAGATCCAGATCAAATTCATTTGCCAGTCTTTGATTTGATTCGACAAACTCATTTTTTAGCTCTTCTATAGAATTCTTTTCTTCCCCACTAGGACCTTTGGGCTTTGATGTGTTTACTTGTCTGTATATTGATTTGAGCCAGTTGTACATCCGTCCTTTAGGCAGCCTGCTCCTCATCGCTATATTCAATCTTTGTAAATTATTGCTTTTAGCGGTATATGTTTCATTGTCGCGAGGAAAACCGTATGAATCATAAAATCCAGAATCCAATCCCAACCAACATGCCACATTTTTCGTGAACTCTTGTTCGTCTCTCTTTAGTTCATCAAAGGTAAGGACCATCATCCTCTCTTCACCCAGTTTCTCTCTCCACAGCAAAAGATAATCTATATATTTTGCATATCTAATTGCATTATCCGCCAGCTCATTCCCTTTGTAGTCGGCAGAATTATTTCTCAGGGAGTCCAAGTACTCGAGAAAGGAGATATTTTGCGGAATCCAATTCCAGTTATTTTTAAAGTATTGATACAATGAATATATTTGTTCTGATGGTTCTCTTAGAATAAAAAGGCACTTGGGTTTTGTGGGTAAATCCGGGATATATTTTAAAGCGTTATGGTTGTACATGTACGATGGCGTTGATTCTAAAATGACATTTGGCCTTTCCGAATCGTCTATTACGAAATATTGCTTATATCTCTCTAGACCGTGTTCAATATTTGCGTGCTCACGATACATATGGGTGCCTTGGTCCACAAAGTAGTATGTCTCTTTCTCGATTGAGCCGTGAGCCTGTGGATGATCAGCAATCCAGTTGTGAACAGAACTTGTGCCTGCCTTAGGCGCACCCGCAATAATCAAATTTGGCAATTCCGAATACATTTACTTACTTGCCCATACAAAGATTTTCATAAAGGTCTTTGAACTCAGAAATGTATCTTTTGGCAGAAAACCGATTTTTGTAAGTTTCATAGCAGTTGTCGCGCAGGCTATCCAGCTTTGATTTTGAGAGTGATATGAGTTTTTCACTTAACATTGACACATTTAGTTGCGTTATATAGCCGGTAACTCCTTCATCTACCAGTCCTGGCAAACTGCCTTTATCGCTCACCATAACCGGCGTACCAGCTCTCATGGATTCTGCAACAACCAATCCAAAACCTTCCCATCTGGATGGCACAATCACGATATCCGCTCTTGAAAAATGTTTTTCTAACTCCGCTGATGACAACCAACCATAAAATGTCACGTTTTCTGTATCTGATATGCTTGTTTTATATTGATGCAATACTGAGTCGCCAATCACATGTAGGTGTAAATCATTCCTTTTGACGGAAGCTGCTTTAAAAGCGTCTAACAGGATATCCAACCCTTTTTGGCGATCAAAGCGTCCGACGAATAAGAGATTTAGATTTGGAGGATTATCATCCGTTTTCGCACCTGCCAGTCTTGGCGGCAGCGTTGGCTCACACACTGCATTTTCAATGACTACATGATTGCCGTGATAATTGACTGATCGCGCATGATTGATTTCATTGTGTGATATGTTTATTGCTGTATTTGCAAATCCACATAAATATCCTTCGATTATTTCAATTAGTTTTCTTTTTAATGATCCTTTTTTAATTGACAGCGCACCCCACCCATGAGCACAGTAGATAATCTTGGACTTAAGCCCAATTAAACGTAACATCGCCATTATAGGCATTGTAAAACTGCTATGAAAATAGATTAAATCCGGTTCCCATTTTTTTATCGTTGTTCTCGTTGTTTTGAATAAGCTGATTAATCGTGCAATGCCACGCTTATCTCCACTGTATAATATTTTATGAGAATTTGAATCTAACTGATCTCTATGGATATCCGGTAAAATTACTCTATGCATTAATCCGTCATCTTTATATTTGTCAATCAAATTAAGATATGTTGCTATTCCTCCTTTTACTGTTTCGCAGACACTTAAAATTTTTATATCACTGCTTTTGTCTGTTTGCTGATTGCTACTCGCCATAGTCGCTCACCATATCAATGGAATTCTTTGTATCCTTGTTTTTTTTATTCTTTAACCAGCAGCATTTCATTCCAGAGATCTGAATTTATTTCTCTTACTATCCTTATCTCCTCATTTTCAAGGGTATTCTTCCAGTAAGAGTTGGCTTGCGACGAAGTTCGATTGAAATCATGCACTTTTGTTGGTTTCTCGATAGTCGCTGTATTTTGGGACGTCCTGTGTTTTATTTTCCTCCTTGCTGATTCGGTAATCGGGTGGCCCAACCAAGAGAATAACTTTTCGTAAGCCTCTATTTCCGACTCTTCGTTCTGTAAATTCAATAAATAGCAGTTATTCCTTTGTTCTTTTGGCATATCAAGTACGTATTGATATACCAGTCGCCACAATAGGGCGGCTGATCCAACAACAGATTTGGAAAATTTCTGATACAACTCATCAAATCCCTCTATTTCTCCATACTTTTTGTTGTATCTCGGGTATATTTCATCAATTCTTGATACCCAACCCAATCGTTTATAACTTGCTGCATGGGCTTCTGGTGGTCTGATTGTTATAATTGATGAGACATCAGGTAACACGCCTGCACAAAATATTGCATGTGGATCCTTCCATACCAGTATCTCCTTCTTCAACTGCATTTTTGCCAATCTATAGCTTAATAGTGAACGGGAGCCAACTATTCTTGCTCTTATTTTCTGTAATGCTGTATGACCTTCTCTGATTTGTGATTTATACCTAATTCTCAGATCAACCAGATCTTTGTGGAACAGCTTTAAATTATCATAAGTAAATGATGGTTCTCCGGGCATAGGAAATTCTGTTTTAATTCTAACATCACCTGTTGGTCCCATTGGCTCATAAAGCGTGTAGGCACCATCTAGGGTACTTATAAGATCACCTACAGGTGTTGTTCCACTTCGTGGCGCACCTGTAACCAAAACTGTTTTTTTACTCATTTAAAACTCACTTTTGGTGATTATCTTACTACTAGCATTGATAATTTTGTGCGAACGGCGGTTTACTTTCGCGACATACATCATTCCATGTGCTCTTAAGAAGGCACCTCCAATGCAAAAATTTCAAACGTCCGATAATCGATGGGATCTTATATTTATTGATAGCCAAGAAGTAATTAATTATTGATCTATGTTGCAATAGGGTTTGTATTAATTGAACTTTCGAATGCTGCACAGACAAGGTTGTATACAGTGCAATAGCAATCTTCACACGCTTAGCGATAATTTTTTCAATTTTATGGGCTGAATGCATGTAACTGATCTGGTCTGTATTTTAAGCAAATAGCCTATGTTTTTTGAAAATTCTATACTTTCAGATTTTTGTCTACACAATTATTTACAGGCCAGTGAGGTAAATACTAACTTGGATGAAGAATTTATCAGTAGCCATAAGCAAGATAGGTTTCTTTTGACTTATTTAGCACGACACCGACTATATTGAATTTACTTGTTAACTCGTATGCTCTCTTGAGTTCATCTTTGCGAGTTACACCCTCTTCTATTACCAACATGAGCGCATCGACATAAGGAGAAAACGCAATCACATCATCGCAAGATAAGACAGGCGGCATATCAAATATGACAATTCGATTCGGATAACGATTTTTAAGCTCATCTACCAGTTTGACAACCCTAGGCGACGACAACATCTCAGATGAATTTTCAAGTGATTCATTACCTGGCAGTATCACAAGCCGCTCTAAACCAGGATTAATCAGTAACTCGCTCAGCTCTTTATCTTCATTGATAAAATCGCTGATACCTGGCAGTTTCTCATCCATAAAATGAGGCAGAATACTGGGCCGCCTGAGATCTAAGTCTACGAGTAGTACTGATTGATTTACTTCACGAGCTATGCTTATCGCAAGATTTATCGATGTCAGCGTTTTTCCGCAATTTTCGTTCGGACTGGTGATAGCTAATGAATTCCATTGATTCGATTTTAAGCTTTGTAATACATGCGTTCGCAGCACTTTATACTGATCGAAAATTGGATCACTTTTGTTGCCTGAATAAACGCGTTTTTCTCTGAGAAATTCTGCCGGTATATTTATGGATTTCGTACTTGTATAGGTAATTTTCGTCAAATCAACGCTTTCTGGTGATTGACTAACCGTCTTCTTGTGACGGTTTTCTGTCACGGTAGCATTCTTTCGGTCTCTTGCTCTATCAAGTGCTTTCTTAAGCTTTTCCATACATTGCCATGCCTACAAATATTCTAACAAACACTATTTAGTTGAATATCAGTGAATAGTTTTAATTGAATTATTTATCATTGCCCAATCTCTATACCCATTTTTCTCAGCGCTATATATAAAACAACATCCATTGGTTTAATAAATAGATGTACTGCGGCTATAGCCAAGACCAGGGTAGCGATCAAACTTGATAGTACTGCGATAGTTTTGTTCGTGTGCCTTCTGGTGTCCTCACTGGTTTCAATGTATGGGATAACTGCCAACGGCGGAGATTTCGTAATCACCATGACATCCTTAACGCCATATATAGCATCATCCATACTTTCTTTGACAAAAACGTTACCTATGCCACCCGCAATCCCGAAAACAAAGCCGAGAAGCAGAATGGCAATTCGGTTCGGTTTGTCAGGCTCTTCAGGTAACTGCGGCGGTTCTATCAGTGAAAATTTCTCGCCCTTCCTCTCCCGCTCAAGGGATTCTGCCAATTCAGCCTCCAGTTGCTTAGCCTTTACCTCCTGATACTTGGCCAGGGCGTTTTCATAGTCGCGGGTCAGATTGCGGTACTCTCTCTCTACCTGAGGGCTTTGCAGTAAACGATTTTCGAAGTCATTGATCTTTTCTTTGATATCGTTCCTCATACTCTTGAGGGTAGCCAATTCACTCTCTGTAGCTTGGAGCTGAGTTTCCAGCTGCAGGTAAGCGGGATTGTCAGCATGGGTTTTGTTCCGCTTGGCACTGGGATTAGCCTCGACCTCCATTTTAAGCACCTCAATCTCATCCTTCATCTTGATCAAGGTTGGGTGGTTTTCCGTATAGCGCGTTGCCAATGCCAGGTATTCTGTTTCCAAAGACATTAGGCGGTCTTCAGCACCCAAGACCCTGTCACCTCTACTGTTATAGAGATCACTGGTCGGATTAATCTGCGACAGTTCAGACTGAAGATAAATTTTACGCTCTTCAAGGCTTCGTATTTGTTGAGCGGTGTCCGTCAACTCTCTTTCACTGCGTTCCATTAGCTGCATATTGAGCTGTTGTAGTTCCGGCAAATTATTTACATGCTTCTCCTTGAACTTAGCCAGTGATGTCTCCAGATCCGCAATTTCCTGTTTGAGTTTATTGGCCTCAGCACCTAGGAAGCTCGAGGTTTCCAGAGCAGATTGCGTGCGACGCCTAAGGTTTTCATCGAGATACAATGAAACAAGCTCATTGGTAACCTTTTGGGCGATACGCGAATCTTTACTGCTGAAGGCTAGTGTGAAGGCAATCGTCGCTGTTGTAGGACGGCCACTGCGCGGGTCAACCACATCGGCACTGATCATTTCCAGTTTGATATTTTCGCGGAGCTTTTCTGCCAGAAGCGATAGACTCGTATCATCCCGCTCTTCCTTGAATAGCCCGTAATTCTCGATAATACTTCCCAAGTTCTCTGTCGTCATTACCCGCTGACTGATCACCTGGATCCGCTCACCGGCATAGGAGGTAACTGTCGAACGGACGAGTTCGCTGGGAATTTCTTGCTGTTCAATTAAGATGGTGGCTTCAGAACGATAGATGGATGGCAGACCAAGCGCCAGTCCAATGCTCAATAGCAGTATGATCGCAGCCGGTACGATCAGCTGCATTTTTCGTCGTTTCAGGATGGCCAGATAGTCGCCGATTCCTAGTAACTCTTCCTCTTCCATTGTCCGCGTCACTTCGATTCGTCAAGAATGGAATTGTATCATAGAAAGAATAGTTTAGAAGAAAAATCTAATATTCTACAACTTCAATTCGGAATATCCGTAGACATTTTGATGAGGAGTGGTTTGACCATTCGGGATCGAGATCACGTTTCCCTCTCCCGACAATCGAATCGGCGCAAACTGATGGACGCCGGCAGCTTGCAGAGGAATATAATTAAATATTGATGGTCAGAAATAAGCGAAGGACAAGATGCCCCGCTCAAAGTGAGTATGCGGAAGAGTGCGCAGGCCCTGGGTCATAGAAACTCCATCCTTGGAGTATCCAACCCGGTTAGACTGAACGACGCGCGCTAAAGGTCGCAAAGCCGACCAGAGCAGAGCCAAACAGCCACACGGCCGCCGGGAGTGGAACCGCACTAACGGTCACATCGTATACCGCGCCGGCAAAACCATTTGAAGTGCCATTGAAAGTAAGCGTGTATGTGTCAGCAACCAAGTTTCCCAGTGAGAAAACGTGGCTTGTAAGGTCGTCGAATGTCGCAGTGAAGCCGCCAGAAGTCACGGTGAATGATGACACATCGAGAATAGGACCAAATGTCGAACCGATTTCATTGTCAACAAGCGACACGCTGATAGGCGAATCTGCAAGTAGCGTGAAGGTACCCGTATCAGTAAATGTACCCGGGTCGTTTACATGATTGTAAGTTTCGGTTTCGCCTAGTGTCAGAGTACGATCCAGATTAGCCGCCAGTACACTACTGCTAGCAACCAGCGCTAATACACCAACTGTCAGGTTTGATATCCATCTATACGACTTCATGTCACTGCCTCATCATTGATAATAAAAATCCATGCTCACCTTAGGTCAAACAGTAAATATTATCCATATGGATATGGTACTGCGCTTTTCTCTAGTGAGCGTCACAATCACAAGCGTTCAAGATTAATATTGTGATTCTCGCGATTTTTTCGCAAAAAACATGCCCGCCTGAACATTTACTCACTTAACCTGTTGAAAACCGAATACAATCTGATAGATCAAATTTATAATAACAGCCAGGCTTATCAGTTTGACTCATATTGACTGTTAATTTTTCCGACAGGTCGCCGCTTCTCAAAGGTGATTTGAGAAATCTCTTAAGCAAACCTTAAGGTTGGGAAGTTCGATAGTGGCCAGACATCCGAGAATAGAAATTTACACGTAATTATTATCAACCAAACAGATAGTTACGTATCAACCAGGAGTGACTATATCCGGTGAGGCAGAGCCTGTTAATCGATCTGCATACCAATTCTAATTACTGCTATTTGAGACCGGGTCGACATATTTTCGTTACCAGGTTGTAAAAGAGACGAAGCGACTAGTCATTTAATTCATTTATAGCTAATAGCACAATCTCAGAGTGTGTAAATTATCTCGACGACCCACTTTTTCTTTGGCAATTTGCGCTTTAGTAGTGCAAAAGTTCAGTTACCTGCACTGATATCTTTCAAACCGAGCGACGCATCTTGAATGGTACTAGCTATGCTTTCGGAGCATTCTTGATTGATGATTGTTTAATAGACAATCGCTCAGCCAGCTGACCTGTAATGTGAATGGTCCAGCTATTAGCGGTTCTCTTCAGCGGCAGATATGATCGCCTTCACCGTTTATAATTTTCGTTCATAAATAAAGCATTTCCCTACTTTTCTTGACTAATTATTTAGACCATACTTCCTACCTCGAAATCATCTTGATGAAGCAGCTCAGGGGGAAAGGGACTTGCTTGATGTTAAGCAAACCGATCGGTCTCTACTTCAACGACGCAACAGTCTGACCACTTCGCTACAGGCCTTCCTGGACGGCCTGGCCGTGGTGATATTGATTATCGCTCTGCCTCTTCTGTTTCACGGTAATTTAAGCTCCCACTACATCATATTGGCCCTGGCACTGCTGGGTATCATGTCGGTGATCTATGACCGCATGAACATCTATCGTCATCACGGCACCATGACGAAGAAGGCCTTCAAGCTCCTGAAGGCATGGAGCAGCGCCTGCGCCTTTCTGCTGCTCTTGGCCTTTGTTACCAAATATACAGAAACCTACTCCAGATCGGTCGTGTTGATCCTGTTCGTACTGGGTTACCTGGCCCAGGTCAGCCTCCATTTCGGGGTGAGATTGATCCAGCGGCACATGGTCTCCCAGGAGGCCAATACCAAGGCCTTGATCATCGGCAGCGGTGCCTTGGCGAACCACTTGTATGAGCGCATCAATACCAACCCGTGGATGCCGGAAGAGGTCATTGGCGTTGTATCATCAACCGGTAACGACAATGCAACAGATGCGTCAAACAGATCGTCCATGCCGATCCTCGGCAACCTGGAAGACATAAAGCGCTTGATTAAAGTCCATGACATCCAGACGATCTATATAGCTGTCTCCCTGGACAGTTCGCCGATGATCCAAAAGATCTATTTCGATCTGTTGAATGAAAACGTCAATATACACTGGGCCCCAAATATCTTCGCCTTGAATCTGATCAACCACAGTGTGAAGGAGTTGGCAGGGATACCGATTCTGACCCTCTCGGAAACCCCGCTGATCGGATCCCACCTGTTGATCAAGGCGATCGAGGACCGGGTACTGGCGTTCCTGATTTTGATCCTCGTCAGCCCGATCATGCTGGTAACAGCAATCCTGATAAAGTTCGAATCTCCGGGTCCTGCCTTTTTCAGGCAGGAGCGTACCGGGTGGGATGGCAAGAACTTCAGGATCTGGAAGTTTCGCAGCATGAAGCTGCACACTGAAGAGCATGGCGTGGTCAAGCAGGCAACCAGGGATGATCCGCGCGTCACCCGCATCGGACGCTTCATCCGCCGCACCAGCATCGATGAACTGCCGCAACTGTTCAACGTATTGGCGGGCCAGATGTCCCTGGTCGGCCCCAGGCCCCATGCCCTGCAACACAACCTGGAATACTCAAAGCAGATCGAGGCCTACCTGGCGCGTCACCGCATCAAGCCCGGCATTACCGGGTTGGCGCAGATTCGTGGATTTCGTGGCGAGACCAAGGAGCTGGAGCAGATGGAGAAGCGGGTCAAGTATGACCTGGAGTACATCAACAACTGGTCGCTCTGGCTCGATCTCTCGATCCTGGTGAGGACTCCCTTCTCCCTGAAGAATGACAATGCCTACTGATTCTTCGATTTGACTCTTTAGACGATTTTTCCTTAACCACTTGTTGAAATAAGGTGTACCAACATGGATGACAATGTCTTTTGGCATCATGCTACCGTGACCCGTGAACGGCGGGAAAAGATGAACCTGCACAGGGCCAAGCTGCTCTGGTTTACCGGTCTCTCCGGGTCCGGCAAGTCTACTCTGGCCCACGCCCTTGAAGAGCGGCTCCACCAGCGCGGTTGCAGGACCTATGTCTTCGATGGCGACAATGTCAGGCACGGCCTGTGCCGGGATCTGGGCTTTGGCATCGAGGACCGCACGGAGAATATCCGTCGCATCGGCGAGATGTCAAAGCTGTTCGTGGATGCGGGCACCATCGCATTGACCGCCTTCATCTCCCCCATTCGGGAAGACAGGGGGAAGGTACGCAACCTCTTTCAAGTCGGCGATTTCATCGAAGTCTATGTCAAGGCGTCGGTTGACACCTGCGAAGAAAGGGATGTGAAGGGGCTCTATAAAAGGGCGCGAGCGGGGGAGATCCCCAATTTCACTGGCATATCCTCGCCCTATGAAGAACCGGAAAACCCCGAGATCGTTATCGATACGGAAAACAGGGAGATCGATGAATGCGTGGATTCCCTCGTCGAATCGCTGGAGTCACTTGATGTGATCCCCACCGTGGTGGTTTGAGTGGCGTATTGCATGCGTTCCCACGCCGGCGTGGTGGGAACGCGCCATCCGGCAACCGCCTATTCCCCACCTTCGCTCAATACGATCTCGACCCGCCTGTTGCCAAATCTTTTCTCAAAATCTTCATGCTCTTCATTCGTCGTCTTGGGTACAGGACCCCTCCCCTCGACTCTAATTCGTTCAGTCGTGATACCCCTTTCGGTGAAGTATCTGGAAACCGCGTTTGCCCGGGCGATGGACAGGTTCTTGTTGTAAACAGGATCACCACTCGCATCCGTATAGCCTGTAATGGTCACCGTTGATTTGTCGTTGAGCGAAAGGACGATGTAGAGATCGTTCAGCATTTCCTTGAATTGTTCAGGAATATTGGGATTGTCAAACTCAAAGTAGATCTGAAATTTCATATCGATAGGGGCAGTGACCACCGGCCCCGCCTCTCTGGCAGACTCACCAATTTCAATCTTCTGGTATTTTGACTGTGTCGCTATGTAGTCCTTGCTCGCCCTCTCCACGGCATCCGCATCATCAATTGAATCGATCATTTCCGATTGCATGCGCCGGTCGCCGTCTATATTGGCCTCACTACCAGTTCCACTATCGGTTGATGCCGTGGTGGTACCCGTTGTCCCCGGTTCCAGACTACTCTCGGGCGTCACCTGGGGCGCATCGATTGCGGAGACATCCGACTCGCTTTTGACAAGCTCTTTTTTCTGCTGACTGTCGTGCTCAGGCGCTTCCGGTATTTGTTGCTTTTTTTCAACCGCAATCGAAGCCGGATCGTCAGCCTCCGTTTGCGGTTCGGATAGCTTCTGCCACTTCGCAGTCAAACCATCAACGGCCCGTTGAACGCTCTCCGGTTGGATGACAAACAGCGCCAGGAAGAAAGCCCCTGCAATCACGAATAAGAATATATTGCGCAGCGACCTCCCTAGTGTGCCGGTGAAGAGCTCATCGGCCTCGAACGTCTCGATGGTATTGATCAACCCTCCCTTCTCATCAATTTCATGTTTACGTCTTTCCGCCTGCATGGACGGCAGGTTGAGGATCTCTTCCGGTTTCCCTTCACCGCTCGTCTTGGCGGCTTCAAGCGCGACCGGGGCGGTCACATCGTGAACTTGCGATGTGACGACATCTATTTCAGATGCATCGACAGAAGCTTTTTCAACAGCTCCCGATAGCTGCTCCAGGCTCTCTGTATCGACACGTATCTCTGCTGCGTCAGCTGGGATAGTCGGTGCTGTATCGCTGCCGACCTGCTCCTCTGCGGTCACTGTTCTCTCTACCGTGGCATCGGTTTCTACCAGCTCCTCACCGTAAGGGAAAAACTCGGCCGCATGTTCCGTATCTTTCAGTCCCGTCTCTTCATAGCCTTCATCTTCTGCTTCCACATCGGGTGTAAATACCGCTTCTGCATGATCCTCGGACTCCCCGCTCAATCCCTCCCCGACCGTTTCAGAGACGGGCCCGTCAAAACCAGCATCCGCTTCTTCAGCCACATCCCCGTGTTCACTTCGAACAGCATCTTCCTCTTCAACCACATCCGCGAGTTCGCTTTGCCCGGCCTCCTCATGTTCGGCCATTTCCGCGAACTCGCTTTGTTCAGCATCCACTTCCAGGGCCGCTTGCGGGTGTTCGTGTCGGCCAACATCCTCATCTACGGCGCCTGCAGTAAGCTTGTTTCGATCGACCTCCTCCCCTTCGAGCCCTTCCCTGTGTTCGCTTTGGCCAACACTTTCACCTGTAATCGCTTTTGCTGAGTCACCAACCTCACTCGCTGCCTCACCGTCGTCCGGCAGCTCCGCTTGCCCTTCTCCCCGATCATAGTTTTCCCTGAATTCTGTAAAGGTCTCTCCGCTCTTTATGGACAAACGCTCTTCATCGAAGAGCTCCTTCGCCACAATCCATACATCTTCTTCTGTGAACTCATGCTTGGCCTCCAATGCGCCATAGAGAAGCAGTCTACTTACTACATGGTTGATCTTTCTTGGGATGCCTTCTGTCAAGTAGTGGATGAGTGGATAAATCACCTCATCCAGTTCAGGATCGTGATCCCAGCCGACAATCCCCAGCCTGTGCTCGATGTAGCCTTGTGTCTGCTCAAGATTCATCAACTCAATCTTGCAGCTGGCGATCAACCGCTGGCGGATCTGCTCCATTCCCGGACTCAATATCAGCGAACGAAGCTCATCCTGACCGACAAGGAATATCTGAAAAAGCGGGTGACTGCCGCTCTGCAGGTTGGAGAGGAGACGCAGCTCTTCCAGACCGTTCAAGGTCAGATTCTGCGCTTCATCGATGACAATGACGGCCCGCCTACCCGCGTTGTACTCTTTGGTGACGAAATCTTCGATATGTGTGAGCAGCGTGGCCTTGTTGTAGCTCTCGGCAGGCAGACCGAACTCCAGGGCCACCTTTCGCAGCAGCTCTTCCGCCTGCAGCTGGTTGGTTACCAGGTTTATGGCAAGGATTTCGGAGCTATCTATTTCCGACACGATATCGCGTATCAGTGTCGTCTTGCCTGAACCCGGGCGCCCTGTAATCATGACGAAGCCTTCACCCTGCTGCAGGGCGTATTTCAAATGAGACCACGCCTTGAGGTAGTTTTTGTGTGCAAACCTGAACTGTTCATCGGCGCTCAACCGGAAAGGATTTGCATTTAATTTATAATAGGATTCAAACATTTATTGGCTGCGTATGTTGAATGTACAAACACTACGATCCTATAGGAGAATGCGTCTGATATACAGTCTTGCGGATAACTTTCATTTTCGTCCCGATCCTTCAGTCGAAGCAAGAATTATCTCCGGCGATTTGCTTGCGCTGTAGATACCGTCCAGCCCGGCCACCGCCTCGTCAAGCACACAAAGCGGCCGCTCAGCCATGGCAAACGGCTGTTGATTGGCGGAAACCTGGAAGACCGTGAAATCGCATGAAAGCAGAGTTGGGCACCGCCAGTTTGAATATTCGCCTTTAAAGGGATTTCAACTCGACCCTGGAGAGTCCGGGCGCACTCCCTCGACAGGCGATGTAGGAGTGGCAGCGATCGATATACGTCCTGGTACTCTTCGGCATGGGAACCCTCGCCCTCGCAATATGGGTGATTAAATCTGCACCATCCTTGATCAGTTGATGCCCTTCATCCGCTTCCCAGCAAGCCAGGCAGGAGTCGTTGTTTTTCTCTAAGGGCCCGACTTGCATAAGTTTTTCACAAGCCACAGCAAATTTTGGCCAGATATCGAAGATTACCGGGTCTGTGCGCAGGGTTTCACACTTGAGCTTTGCAGCCCCCGCGAATTGCCGGATCAGCGCGTCCACACCCTTGAAGAAATGACTCTCCTGGAATGCCTCGATCATTGCATGCGAAATGAGATCGATATCGTGCATGGTCTGCGCGATTTTTATATAGCGGCTCTCATAAAATGATTCTATGGGGATAGTGAATGCGCGGAAGGGCTCACCCCAGAGTTCATCGATGCCCTCTTCACCGCTGCGGTGCTTCACGAGGCTGCCAAGCTCGAGGGCCTCCAACAGATACTGACCACATTCATGCAGCATCTCCCTGCCTCTGCCGCTCTGAATGTCCTGATCCTCCAGTTTTACCAGCTCTCGGAAGATGTCAATGCCGCGATTGAACAGGGCACCGGCCAGCATCGCACCCTTGACACGCTTCAGATCCCCGTCGCTCTCCATTTCGTAGGCTTCTCTTGCCTCTTCCAGCCTGTCACCCGGCATGTTGATACCGTGTTCGACATGATTGAAGAGACGACGGGTAAGCGCCTCAATCAGGTACTTTTTCGTCTCGAGACTGTCCTCCATCGGCACATAGTACTTAATCCAATAACCATCATAGAAGATACAGGTCTTCCCATCGATATCCTTGATCGAGCCGTTAGGTATAGTGTCTGGGTTATGCATCGGTACTTCCCAACATCAGCTGCACTAAAAATTTGACCTTACATGCATAGGTTTGTCTCAAGAATCTGGCCCTGAGGCGATAAATATTTTCCTAGCAGTTATTTCAGAAAAGTCCAACTTTTTCCCATTGGATCCTGTCCGGACACAATCAAACCGTGAATCCCGGACTGCCCGAAAAATAGTCAGATAACTTCCAACCGCCTGACCAGCGCCGCCAGCCGTTCATCTTCCTCCAGCGCGCCTTCCCAGAAGCCGTAGACTACCTGCTTCTCACCCTCGCCAACAACAAGTTTGGCCTGAAACGCCTGCCCTGTACCGGGCCTGGGCTGCTCAGAGATCTCGCCCAGGGATTCGATCGCACTTTTCAGCTCCGCCTCCTGTTCTCCGGAAAGCTTTCCGGTGCGGGGCTTTTGTGTCGTATAAGTACCTGTGTGAACTGTATAATTTCCATTATTGTCGATTTCAATATGAAACGAATACTCCTCTTCGCCCGTGACTTGGTAGTTGATGGGAATCATACTTATCTCCTGAAGATGGCTTGTCAGCAAATGCGAATTCTGCCCCTCTGGGCTCCATTTTAAAAGTGGTTGGCAAATGCGGATCGGCTATATATTGAGCGCTTTCGATAAATTGTGTTAAACCTGCTGGAGAGACCATGCCTGACAATACTGTTGCTATCGTAACCGGCGCCAATCGCGGACTCGGCTTGGAGACCAGCCGGCAACTGGCCAAGCTCGGCTACCACGTCCTGCTCACCAGTCGTAACGAGGAAGGGGGGCAGGCTGTCCGGGAGGCGCTGCTCAATGAGGGGCTGGATGTCTCCTACCATCAGCTGGATGTCCGCAGCGACGCCTCCATTGAGGCGCTGGTAAATCATTTCAGGCAGCATCACCAACGCCTGCAAGTCCTGGTCAACAATGCGGGTATCTTCCCAGACCCGGCCCCTCAAAGTGCGGAAAGCTCTATCTTTAGCGCCGATATCGAGACCATACTCGAGGGATTCGATACCAATACCCTCGGTCCGTTTCGGGTCTGCAGGGCACTCATCCCGCTGATGGATGGAACAGGTTGCGTGGTCAACGTCTCGTCCGGAATGGGACAGCTCAGTGAAATGAATGGCTGCTGCCCCGCCTATCGCCTGTCGAAGACAGCCCTCAATGCCTTGACCCGGATATTCTCCGAGGAGTTGACACAGACCCGGATAAAGATCAACTCCATCTGTCCGGGCTGGGTGCGTACCGATATGGGAGGTGAGGAAGCGACGCTCTCGATTCCTGACGGCGTGAAGGGGATCATCTGGGCGGCGACGCTCGAGGAGGATGGTCCGAGTGGCGGTTTTTTCCGCTTCGGAGAGCCCATAGCCTGGTAACCGGCAAGCACTGACCGACTCAGTTGCGACCTGACTCCAACGCTTCGACCCTTGCCTTGAGGTCGGCGAGTTCGCTGCTCAACTCGGACAATCGCGTCTCCAGCGTCTCTATTCTCCCAGCCTGACCGGATTCCTGCCGGGTTTCGACCCTGTCCACCGCGCCAAAATCACTGTTTTCCTCAATATCGCCACAAAACAGGTGAGCATAACGGGACTCACGTCTTCCCGCTTCACGGGCCAGTCGGGTGACAAATGGCCCATCCTCTCGCTGCATCAACCCATGCAAAACGGCTTCCACCTCCTGTACATCCGAGAACTGGCATAGACGATTGCTGCGGCTGCGCAGTTCACCGGGGGTCTGCGGGCCCCTGAGCAGCAGGAGGCAGAGAATACCCAGTTCCTGGCGGGAAAACTCCAAAGCGCCAAACCCCGTGTTACAGAATCGATGTTGATATTTGGCCACCCGGCTGCCGAAACCGGTGCGATCACTGACCAGGTGTTTTTTCTTCAACTCGTCGAGCAGATCCTGGACCTCCGCCTCATCCAACTGCAACACCGGGGCACGGCTGCTCTTCTGGTTGCAGGCGTGTGTCAGCGCACTGAGTGAGAGCGGATACTGATCAGGGGTAGTGACCTCCTTCTCAAGCAGACAACCGATTACCCGCGCTTCCAAGGGTGTGATTTCTATTTTCATGTTGAAACTCAATATAGGGCCTTTCAGGGCCGGTTAACAGGCCCCAATACAAATTGGAACTCTCTTGCTTCCTATCATCGAAGGCATATATTCCTCTTGTTAGAATTTACCCGGCGACCGATCATTTTCAATCAAAACCTATGAGCCGACTCAAATTTGCCGTTTCCCGGCTGTTTCAGCCCGCCTCGGAACAGCGACTGATCAGCTGGCTGTTTCTACGCCTGCTGGCCCTCATCTACCTGGCGGCTTTTGCCTCCCTCGCTGTCCAGATAACGGGATTGGTGGGTAACCAGGGCATCCTGCCGCTGGATGAGCATTTTAACCTTGCCCGGGAGCACTACGGGCAGCGTGCCTGGCTACGGTTCCCATCCATTTTCTGGTTTACCGGGAGCGGTGACGCCGCACTTCAGGCCACAGCCCTGTTGGGGATTCTCTTCTCCCTGTTGCTGCTCTTCGCGCGTTGGCAGCGGATAAGCCTGATCCTGCTGTTTCTGCTCTATCTCTCGCTCTATCACGCCGGTCAGATCTTCACCAATTTCCAATGGGACACCCTGTTGTTGGAGGCAGGATTTCTCGCCATCTTTCTGCCCGGCGGGGGAAATCTCTTATTGATCTTCCTCTTCGACTGGCTGCTGTTTCGGTTGCGTTTCATGTCTGGTCTGTTCAAGCTGGTCAGCGGTGATCCATCCTGGTCCGGTCTGACCGCGTTAAACCACTATTTCGAAACCCAGCCACTGCCCCACATCGGTGCCTGGTACGCCCATCAGCTACCGGAACTACTGCTCAAGGCAGGGGTTGTCCTGACCCTTTTCAGCGAACTGCTGGTTCCCTTTCTGATCTTCTTTCCCCGCCGTTTTCGCTACTTCGCGGCCACTATCACCATCCTCATGCAATTGCTGATCATCGCCACCAGCAATCATAACTTCATCAACCTGCTGACCATCGTGCTCTGTCTGTTTCTGCTCCATGATGATCTGCTGAAGCGCATTCTTCCGCATTCACTCGTGCAACGGATCGAGGCGCCTGATCCATCACCCGGACGCCTCCGTTCTGCGCTGATCCTCATCGCCCTGCTGCTGATCCTGCCGGCCAGCCTGATCACTTTTACCAGCCGCGTCATCGGTCACCCGGCGCCATCCATTCTCCAGGATTTCAGTCAATCGGTGCAGCGCTTCGGGATCGGCCATATCTTCCATGTCTTTCCCACCATGCAGACCCAGAGGCAGGAACTTGTAATCCTGGGATCGAATGACGGCAAGTCATGGCAAACCTATGATTTTAAATATAAACCTGGCAACCCATCCAATCCACCGGCAGTCATCGTCCCGCATCAGCCACGCCTCGATTGGATGGTTTGGTTCGTTCCCACACAACAGCCTCTGCAGATGCATTGGTTTGGACGCTTGATGGAGCGCCTGCACCAGGGATCCGAGAGTGTCACGGCACTGTTGGCGAACAATCCCTTTCCCGAGGGCCCGCCTAGATATCTGCGGGTGGATAGCTACAGCTACAGCTTTGCCACACCTCAGGAGCGGGAGCGGAGCGGCAACTGGTGGCGCATAGAGCACCTTGGGCAGTTTCCGCGGGTGGCGCCGAGGATACCCTAGGAGGATTTGGCCGTTGATCCATTCAATGGGATGCGCATGCAAGCAGTGAGACGCGACAACTTCCGTTCGGCCTGGCATTCCTGCCCAGATAAGGCAATGGAATACAGAATCTCACGTTTTCTTTTTTGCCTCGGCGAGTATCTCTTCGGCTTTTACCACCATGTTTCTTATGTCTCGGATGGTTGCCTCAATGGGAAAGTGTTTGATTCCATAGATCTCACATCCCTTGAATTCGGCTTCGAAACCACAGCTGTGTCTGATCAACCGCTGTTTCGCATCGATTTTCCAACCGTCATTGCGATCAAACTGGATCATCGAAAAAGTCCTTTTCTGAATAATACATCTACAAAAAGTGTGTTTATGGGATTTTAACACCAAAAATGCTCGAGTTGGCCAGCAATTGACAGAATTATCCCCTAATCGGCAGGAAATCGAGGACAAAACCGACCCGGAGCCTACCCAAGTCGTTAACCAGCTCAAGGTCTGTCAGCTTCGACCGCCGCGCCAGACGCTTTTTTTTTGGCGCAAATCAGGGTTTGCCAGTAAAACCCTACCAGATTCCACTGGTTGATAGAGATACTCTATTTTATACTGACGGGCCAGTTGACTCACCCGGCCAACTGATTCAACACTTTGTTTGTATTGTTAAAATTCAGTCGATATGTTGATCGGGCCATGATCTATCAGATGCGATGCGTGAGAGAATCACAATGACAGAACTCTACGGTATTAAAAATTGCGATACCATGAAAAAGGCCCGTCGCTGGCTGGAGGATAAAGACATTGCCTACAGCTTTCACGACTTTAAGCGGGAGGGGGTGGATGAAAGGCTGTTGCGGCAATGGGTGAAAATGGTCGGCTGGGAGATCCTGTTGAACCGCCGCGGCATGATGTGGCGCAAGTTGGACGACCGGGTGAAGGCCGATATTGATGAATCGAGCGCAATCCGCATCATGCTCGAGACCCCTTCGATCATCAAACGGCCCGTGCTGGTGGAGGGTGAAAGCGTGCATGTCGGATTCAACGAAGCGCTCTATTCGAAACTCTTTGCCTAAGATCACCCAGGGCCCGTTGACACCCACCCGGCGGCGTAATCACTCGCTCATGTGGAGTAACTACAGATCGCTCATTCTGCCTTGCTGGATGAAATACTAGTGCCGACAGAGCGGATTGGATTTGCGCTAACAGACCCTGGCCTCCTACTCGCCCATAAACTCTGTATAATGGCCCGTTTTTCGATTCCCCGAGGTGCGGCATGATCAAGATCAATGAGAACTATAAGAAACTCCAGGCTTCCTACCTGTTCTCAGATATTGCGAAAAGGGTTAGCGCGTTTCAGCAGGCCAATCCCGACAAGCACATCATCCGTCTCGGCATAGGCGACGTCACCCGTGCCCTGCCGGACGCCTGTATCCAGGCCTTTCATGCCGCCGTTGACGAGATGGCCAGTGACGCAAGCTTCCACGGCTATGGTCCCGAGCAGGGATACGACTTTCTGCGCGAGGCGATCGCCAAGGGTGATTTCCAGTCCCGGGGATGCAATATCGATGCGGACGAGATCTTTGTAAGCGATGGCGCCAAATGCGATTCGGGTAACTTCCAGGAGATCTTCGCCAACGATATCCGGGTCGCCATTCCCGATCCCGTCTATCCGGTATACGTCGATACCAACGTGATGGCGGGAAGGACGGGAGAAGCCGAGGCTGGACGCTACAGCGGTCTTACCTACCTGGAAGGCACCCAGGAGAATGGCTTCATCCCCGATCTGCCCGGCGCGCCGGTGGACCTGATCTATCTCTGCTTTCCCAATAATCCGACCGGTGCAACCGCCACCAAGGCGCAGTTGAAACAGTGGGTCGAATACGCCAGAGACAACAAGGCCCTGATCCTGTTCGACGCCGCCTACGAGGCCTTTGTCCAGGATCCGGATCTGCCGCGCTCCATCTACGAGATCGAGGGGGCCCAGGAGGTCGCGGTGGAGTTTCGCAGCTTCTCCAAGACCGCCGGATTCACCGGGACCCGCTGCGCCTATACCGTGGTGCCCAAGGCGTGCAAGGCCTATACCGCATCGGGCGAGGCCGTCTCCATCCTCGATCTCTGGAACCGCCGCCACACAACCAAGTTCAACAGCGTCTCCTACCCGGTGCAGCGGGCCGCCGAGGCGGTCTACAGCGACGCGGGCCGTGCCCAGGTCGGGGAACTGGTGGCCTACTATCTCAACAATGCGAAATATATCCGCGAAAAGATGGAGGGCCTGGGTTATCGCTGCATCGGTGGAGAGAACTCGCCCTACATCTGGATAGACGCCAAGGGCGACTCCTGGGATCTCTTCGACATGCTGCTCAACAAGGCAGGCGTGGTCTGTACCCCGGGCGCCGGTTTCGGCAAGTGCGGTGAGGGCTACATTCGCATCAGCGCATTCAACAGCCTTGAAAATGTAGAGGATGCCATGACCAGAATCAGCGGAGCGCTCTAGTGCCCCAGTCAGCAGATTTTGCACGCCGACTCGCGGGATCCCTGGAACAGATCGTCGAGCATTTCGGCACCCCCTTTCATCTCTATGACGAACAGGGGATTCGCGAGAATGGCGAGGCCCTGATTCGCGCCTTTGCCGGCGTCGACCACTTCAAGGAGTATTTTGCGGTCAAGGCGCTGCCCAATCCCACGATCATGAGGATCATGCAGGATCTCGGATTCGGCTTCGACTGCAGCTCCACCTCGGAACTGGCGCTGAGCCGGGAGATCGGCGCCAGGGGCGAAGAGATCATGTTCACCTCCAACAACACCAGCGCGGCTGAGTTTGCCGTGGCCGGGGCCGATGGCGGTTGCGTGCTCAATCTGGACGATATCTCCCTGATCGAGAAGGTGCCGCAGATGCCGGAGCTGATCTGCTTCCGCTACAATCCGGGGGAGAGGCGCAGCGGCAACAGTATTATCGGCAATCCGGTGGAATCGAAGTATGGCGTTGCCCACGATCAGCTGCTCGATGCCTATCAGATGGCCAGGCAGCGGGGCGCCCGCCGATTCGGCCTGCATACCATGCTCGCCTCGAACGAACTCAACCATGCCTATATGGTTGAAACCGCCCGTATGCTCCTGGACCGGATACGCTGGCTCTCGGAAGCACTCGACACCGAGTTTGAATTCATCAATATCGGCGGCGGTCTCGGTATTCCCTATCGTCCCCAGGAGAAACCCCTCGACATCGTCAGCATGGGGCATGAAATCGCCGAACTTCTCCACAGCTTCAAGGCGCATCAGGGTTACGCCCCCAAGCTCTTTCTCGAGAGCGGTCGCTATATCACCGGACCCTATGGAGTCCTGGTCACCCGCGCCATAAACCGCAAGCAGATCTATCGCACCTACGTGGGTGTCGATGCCTGCATGTCGTCATTGATGAGGCCCGGTATGTATGGCTCCTATCACCATCTCACGGTTCACGGCAGACAGGGAGAAGAGGAGACGGTGGACGTGGTCGGTTCGCTGTGCGAGAACAATGACAAGTTCGCCATTCAGCGCCCGTTGCCTGCGATCGAGGATGGGGATATCGTCGTCATTCACGACACCGGGGCCCACGGCCATGCGATGGGTTTCAACTACAACGGCAAGACAAGACCCAAAGAGCTGCTGCTGCGCTGCGACGGCAGCGTGGAGCTGATTCGCCGCGAAGAGACCCAGGATGACCTCTTTGCCACCCTCGACTTCGAGCCCGATCGCTTCATCCCTTGAGCCGTCAGGGGCTGAGCTTTGCCGGCCCCTGACCCAGCTGGACGCAAGTAATAAGATTCTTTAAAAATTCCTTTAATTCTCGTGGGTTGCATATAAATACCCCATACTGAGTAGTGGTTCTCATATCCGTTTGAAAATTCTTCCTCAGACTCAAGCTTGATTCCGCACTACCGCTGAGAGTCCTACATCAGTTCAAGGTTGAAAGTAAGAATCAACATGGGAGAAGTATCATGGAGATAGTTGCAGCCATTACCATCCTCGTAGCGATCGGCCTGTTCGTTGCCTACCAGAAGACCCTGTCCGCACCGAACAAAAGCGACAGGATCAACATGGATGATTTCCAGGAGCAGATCGAGACCGCCTTGAATCTGCCCCGGGAATCGAAGGATGACTGGCAGAATGAACCCGCCACGGAGACCATGCTGCAGGAGCTGGCGGATCGAGGTATCTGGTTGGAGCAACAGCTGAGCAAAGGCCAGGCGATGAACATCCTCGGTCTCTTTACACCACCGGACGGCAGGCAGGTGGATATCCTGAAGCACTTCAATATCCCCTACTCCTTCAAGATGAATCAGACCATGGCCTACTATCTGATCCGGGAGCTGTTCAAGGATCCGGCGAAGGTCAAGGAGTGGAACAACC
Source organism: gamma proteobacterium symbiont of Ctena orbiculata (assembly GCA_003058495.1). Classification (GTDB taxonomy): domain Bacteria; phylum Pseudomonadota; class Gammaproteobacteria; order Chromatiales; family Chromatiaceae; genus Thiodiazotropha. The sequence goes on from QBVC01000018.1 coordinate 45,422, forward strand.
GCCCACCCACCACCACCGTACGCCAGGGTCTGCTGTTTATGGAAGGCAGGTTGATCAGCGGCATGAGCCACGTAGAGGCCCAGAAGCGACTCGATCGGCTTGGGATGGGAATGCCCGAACGCTATCGCGAATGGAAACAGATCGACCGTCTCTTTCTCGAAACCAACAATCCTGAAGTTCGGGCCAAGTATCAGGTGCGAAAAATCACCTGGAAGCGCTTCTTCGATAGCTATGAAGCGGTGAAAGGCACCGGGATCAATCCCCGCGCGATGCGTGGCGAGCACATAATCGAACACTCGCTGAGGCAGGATGACAGCATTGTCGCCCATGCCAAGATTCGGGACGCAATGCAGCCTGCGTCTGCACCTTCCTTAAGTTGATTGTTGATCTTGAAGGCTATCGCCCGACAGTCGCCTTGACAGGGATGTCATCGATGATCCGCCTGTTGGCTCAGTAGCTCTCATGCTCAGTCTTGATTGGTGGGGCAGGGCCCCACCCTACCGAAGGGGATTATGCGTAGGGTGGGCCCCCGCCCCACCATTAGTGTTTGAAAAGTATCCAACCCTCAAGCGTAGACGTCGATACCGAGCACTTCGCTGACGTAGTCTCTCTCCTGGCCAGCCTGTACTGTCTGATAGGAAGCGAGGGCACGCTGTTTGCGGGGGTCGTCGCTCGCCTGGGTGAAGCTGGGTCTCGATCGCTGGCGCTGCAGCAGCTGCTCCGCCTGTTTTACCTGCTCCACGCTGCGCAGGGTCTGGGTGGCCTCCCCGATCTGCGAGGCCAGCGGCAGCACATGGGTCATGCGCGCCGCGCTCTCCCGCTGCTGTTCCAGGGAGAGTGTCAGGGAGGGGAGTGCGAGTGAATTGGCGATCTGCATCGGTTAAGGTGCCCGCCCAGTCCTCAACTGGAGACCGATTCCACGCTGTAGCCCGCCTCTACCACCGCCTTGACCAGGGAGTCCTGATCCGCAGAGCCGGTAACCAGGGCCCGACCATCCTCCAGGGTCACTTCCGCGCTCTCCACGCCCGCTTGGGCCTGCAGCGCACTGGTCACGTTCTTCACGCAATGGGGGCAGGTCATGCCGGACACTTTCAGCAGGGTAATACTCAAGGGTACCTCCTCAACAGGTTGAAAAAACCGCAATCGGTTGGCATTGGTGACCACGGTCACCGAGGACAGTGCCATGGCTGCGCTGGCGAACATGGGCGGCAGCAACCATCCCGTCAGCGGATAAAGGACGCCTGCCGCCATCGGGATACCAATCACATTATAGATAAAGGCGCCGAAAAGGTTCTGTTTAATGTTCCTCAAGGTTGCCCTGGAGATTGCAATCGCGGTCGTGAGGTTGACCAGCGAGTCGCCGACCAGGGTGATATCCGCGTTCTCGATGGCGACATCGGTACCGCTGCCAATCGCGAAACCGGTGTCCGCCTGGGCAAGCGCGGGTGCGTCGTTGACGCCGTCCCCCACCATGCCTACACGGAATCCCTGGGCCTGCAGTCCCTTCACTACTTCGAGTTTCTCCGCCGGCAGGAGTTCACTGTGGAACTCCTCAACCCCCAGGGCAGCGGCCACCGCCTGCACGGTTGCGCGATTGTCTCCGCTGCAGATGACCAGCCTGACATCCTGTTTCCCGAGCGCCTCTACCGCCGCCCGGCTGTCGTGGCGCAAGGGATCCTTGAGGATCAGCAGGCCGATGATCCCGCCCTCGCGCACCACCCATACCGGGGTGCCCCCTTGAGCGGCCTCTCTCTCGGCATGGGCCAGCAGTGCCGAATCCGGTGCGAGCTTGTTCGCCTTGAGGAACTGATCCCCTCCCAGCTCCACCAGCAGGCCGTCGACGCGTCCCTCAACACCCTGCCCGGCATGGGAGTTGAACGAGGTCACGGCAGCGCGTCCGATGCCGTGCTGATCCGCGTATTCGATGATCGCCTCCGCCAGGGGATGCGTGGCCTGGGATTCGACACTGGCGGCGAGGGCAATGAGCATTTTCTCATCCATACCGGCAACCGGTTGGATCGAGGTGACGGTCGGTCTCCCCCGGGTCAGGGTGCCGGTCTTGTCGACGACCAGGTGGGTCAGTCCGCTTGCCCGCTGCAGGCCATCGCTGTTGCGGATCAGGACATTCAACTGGGCGGCGCGACTGGTGCCCACCATGATGGCGATCGGCGTCGCCAGTCCCAAGGCACAGGGACAGGCGATGACCAGTACGGCGATGCTGGCGGTCAGTGCATGCGGAAGTGCGGGTTCCGAACCCAGCATCAGCCAGACACTGAATGTGATCAAGGCGATCACGACCACCACCGGGACGAAGATCGCGGATACCCTGTCAACGAGGCGTGCAATGGGAGGCTTGCTCATCTGTGCCTGACGCACCATCTCGATGATATGGGCCAGGGTCGTCTCATCACCCAGCCGGGTCACCCGAAAACGCAGGCTGCCGTTACGGTTCATGCTGCCCCCGGTGACGGCATCCCCCGGCTGTTTGCCCACCGGTACCGATTCCCCGGTCAGCATCGACTCGTCGACACTCGACTCGCCCGCGACGACCTCACCATCGATGGGAACGCGCTCCCCGGGCCGAAGCTGTATCTCATCCCCTATCCGCAGCAGGGAGACGGGAACAGAGACCTCCTCCCCTTGATAGACCACCCGGGCGACCTTTGGCGCCAAACCGACCAGGGCACCGACTGCCTCGCTGGTGGTCCGTTTGGCGCGGGTCTCAAGGACATGCCCAAGCTGGAGAAAGGCGAGGATCAACACCGAGGCGTCAAAATAGAGCTTCTCGGTCTGCAGCAACAGGCCATCGGGCTGGATCACGATCAGCAACGAAGCAGCCCAGGCCGTTCCGGTCCCCAGCGCCACCAGGCTGTCCATGTTGGCGGAGAGGTGTCTCGCCTGCTTGAGGGCCCCCAGATAGTAGTGGCCGCCGCTGAATCGCATCACCACGAAGCAGATGAGCGCTATCCCCAACCAGAAGCTTTCACCCCCGGGCTCGCCCAGCTGCGGTGTGTACCCGGCCATCTCCGCAACCATCAGCGGCAGACCCACCAATCCTGCGAGCAGCGCCCGCTGCCAGGAGCGCCTGACCTCGACGGCTGCCGCAGCCGCCTCCTCTTCATAGGGATCGCTGAAGGGCTCCACCAGCCTTGCTGAAAGGCCCGCCCGTTGCAGCGTGAGCATGAGATGCGCCGGATGCAGGCCGGTGTGGATTCGCCACCGCTCTTCCGAGCCGCTGATCTCCGCATCCGGGTCGAGGTTTTGCAGCAGTCGGCGCAGTTGACCCTCGCTCTCTTCGATGGCAGCAGGGATCTCCAGCAGCAACTGGTCGGCGCTGCGACGAGGGGCCTCGAGGCGCGCGTCGTAACCCTGGTCGATCACCGCCTCGACCACCCTTCGGGGGTCGCCGCCGACCACTTGGGCGCGCTTCTCCACCAGGTTGACCGCGGCCTCCGACACCCCCTCCACCGAACGGATCGCCCGCTCCACCGCGGTGACACAGCTGGCACAGGTCATGTCGTCGACGGCCAGCATGTAGCCGTTGCTCAGGGTCAGCGGCTGATCGATAACCTCGGCGGGTAGATCGGTGGCCGGCAATGGACAGTGTTCGGGTACCCTGCTCTGGGGGTGGGCGTCGTATCCGGCTTGCTTGATCGCCGCAATCGCAAGCTCGGGACTTCCCCCGGTGACCTGAGCGCTGTTGGAGTCGAGACTCACCTCGACCCGATCCACATCCGGGAGTGCGGCGACCGCCTTCTCCACCGCCGCCACGCAGTGCTGGCACGACATGCCTTGAATCCCCAGGCGGTAGCTCCCGGCCGGGATTTTCGTCTCAGGCCCTGCAGTGAGTTGTTGCCTATCGATTACCGGCATTGAAGGTCACCCGGGGGATTCGCCGAGCGGTGGCGAACCGGCGCCCGGTCAGTCGGCTGGACCACTTCCGCTATCCGGGAGGCCAGCTCATGCCGCGGCCACCGAGCAGATGCATGTGGATATGAAACACACTCTGTCCCGCATCGCTGTTGCAGTTGAGTACCAGTCGATAACCGCTGCCATCTATGCCCTCATCCTTGGCGATCTTCTGCGCCGCCAGGGTGAGTTTGCCCAGCAACGCCTGATCGCCGGGCTCGAGTTCATTGAGGGTGGCGATATGACGTTTGGGGATGACCAGGATATGGGTCGGCGCCTGTGGGTTGATATCCCGGAAGGCAAACAGATCGTCATCTTCGTAGACCTTGTCGGGTTGAATCTCACCCGTGACGAATTTACAGAAAAGGCAGTCGCTCATAGGTTCTCCTCAAAACTCAGATCGTCCTCGGAAGGCGTGCGCCAGGGTAGCGCCATCCACATATTCCAGTTCACCGCCCATCGGAACCCCCTGGGCGATCCGGGTCGTCTTTATCCCCCTGGCCAGCGCCATGTCATGAATATACTGAGCCGTGGCATCTCCCTCGATTGTCGGATTGGTGGCAAGAATAATCTCTTTGACCTCGCCCTCGGCGAAACGCTCATCCAGACGATCGAGCCCGATCTCCTTCGGACCGATGCCGTCCAGCGGCGAGAGGTGCCCGCCGAGTACGAAATAACAGCCCCGGTAGTCGATGGCCTGTTCGATCATGGCCTGGTCGGCCGGCGTCTCCACGATGCAGAGTTGCGCCGGATCCCGCTCCGGATTGGCGCACAATTGACAGCGCTCGGTTTCGCTCAGCGTGCGGCAGCGGCTGCAATGGCCGATCCGCTCCATCGCCTCGGCCAGGATCCTCGACAACTCCCTGCCACCCTCCCGGTCCCTTTCCAGCAGATGATAGGCCATGCGCTGGGCGCTCTTGGCGCCAACCCCCGGGAGACACCTCAAGGCGGAGATCAACTGCTGCAGCAGCGAGGGACTAGGCATGCCGGATCCCGGTAAGCGGTGACATGATATTCAGAAGGGAAGTTTCATGCCCGGTGGCAGTCCCAGACCGGCAGTCAGGCCGGACATGCTCTCCTGCATCTTTTGGCTCACCCGTTGCGCGGCATCGTTCACTGCAGCGGCGACCAGGTCCTCCAGCATCTCCTTGTCATCCGCCATCAGACTCTCGTCGATCTCCACGCGGCGCACCTCGTGCTTGCCGTTCATGACGACCTTGACCAGGCCACCACCCGATTCGCCGGTGACCTCTTCCTGCGCCAGGCGCTCTTGTGCCTGTTGCATCTCGGCCTGCATCTTCTGGGCCTGCTTCATCAGATTGCCTATACCACCCTTCATGTAAATAACCTCATCATCAAGCTTGTCAAAACCCCTCAGCCAGGGGTACGAAGTCTCTATGTATCAACAACTGCAGTTCCTAGAATCGACTTGAAGTTAGCTGCCAAGACATCAAAAAATCAGCATGTTACTCTCAATTCCTCAGAACACATCAAACCGGACACCAAGGCCGGCTGCGCTCAATTCCCCGGTTCATCCATGGGTCTGATGGAATCGGTCAGCAACTGTGCCGAAAAACGCTCCTCCATCTCGCGCACCAGGGGATCGCGCATCATCACCGCTTCGGCCTCTTTTTGCCGCTCCTGGCGCTCCCGTTGCTGACGCATTGCCGGCGTCTCCTTCTCGGGTACCGCCTCCGAGATCACCAGTTTCACCCTACTCCCCAGGGTCCCGGTAATGCTCTGCAGCAGGCGTTTTTCCGACTGTCCCACCCGCAGCTGCCGCATCGAGGCGTCGAGGGTCAGGCGCAGCGTCTCACCGTCCCAGCTGTCGAAGACGCAGTTACGGGCAAGCTGGCTGGTAATACCGCCCAGCTTCATCGCCTCGACAAAGGCGCCCCAGTCGGCGGGGCCGGGGCCTGTCGGGCCCTCACCCGGCGTGGCGGCGGGTGCGGCGGTGTCGATTTTGCCCGCAACCGGTTTGGCCTGCCGGACTCCACGGGACTCGGCCGCAATGCCCTCTGAAGCGGGCGGTGTCGATTCCGACGAATCCGGCCTGAAGGCCAGCATGCGCAGGAGAATCATCTCGAAGCCGCTGCGGGGATCGGGTGCCAGCTCGAGTTCCTTCTGCCCCATCAATGCAATCTGATAGTAGAGTTGCACATCCTCCGGCGACAGGACCCGGGCTAGCGCCTGCAGGCGCTGCGGGTCATAGGCGTCGTCAGCTTCATATTCGGCCAGGATCTGCAGCAGCGCGATCTGATGCAGCATGGCAAGCAGCTCCTGCAGGGCATTGCCGAAGTCAGCCGCCCGTGCACCCATCTCCGCCACCAGGGAGATCATTCGCTCCCCTTCAGCGGCGGCCAGCGCCTCGATCAAAAGGTAGATCTGGTCCGCACCGATGGTGCCGATCATCACCGCGACGTCAGATCCCTTTACCTCACCGCCACCGAAGGCGATGGCCTGGTCGAGCAGACTCAAGCCGTCGCGCATGCTGCCGTCGGCGCCCCTGGCGAGCAGCGCAAGCGACTGCTCGTCGAACAGGACCTTCTCCTGTTGCAGAATATGTCTCAGCTGCGACTCGATCTGCCCCCTGCTGAGACGCTTGAGATTGAACTGCAGACAGCGCGAGAGTACGGTCACCGGCACCTTTTGCGGATCGGTGGTGGCGAGGATGAACTTCACATGGGGAGGCGGTTCCTCGAGGGTTTTCAGTAACGCATTGAAACTGCTTGCTGAAAACATGTGTACTTCATCGATCAGGTAGACCTTGTAACGCCCGCGGACCGGCGCGAAGGGAACGTTTTCCAACAGCTCCCGGGTCTGATCCACCTTGGTCCTCGACGCGGCGTCCACCTCGAGGAGATCGACAAACCGCCCCTCGTCGATCTCGCGGCAGGCATCGCATACGCCACAGGGGGAGGCGCTGACACCCTGTTCGCAATTCAGCGATTTGGCGAAGATCCTCGCCAACGTGGTCTTGCCCACACCCCTCGTCCCGGTAAACAGATAGGCGTGATGCAGCTGTTCACGCTCCAGTGCATTGGTAAGCGCTTTCACCACATGTTGCTGACCCACCAGCTGACTGAACAGTTGGGGACGCCATTTACGTGCAAGTACCTGATAAGACATTTAGACGATCTGTCATCCGCAGAGTGAAGATGGGCAGTTTAACCTGAATCATCAGCGGAATCACTGCCGTTGCCGGGGATCGAAGCGACCCAAGCCGGCATAAGCGCATGAAATTGTGCAGATAATCGGATTACCCTGCGCCGCATCAAGCAACCTTAGTCTGGCGTATGGTCGAGATCAACTGCAGAAACTCTTCATCCTCGGGGGGTTCGCCGCCAACGCACCAGGCGTGGATAACGGGATCGGGAAACTCCAGCAGCTGGACGAAAAGGCGCTTCAAGCGCGGTGGGAGATCACCGTAGTGCTGCTCCAGGAAGGCCTCCAACAGCACATCCAATTCGAGCATGCCGCGACGGCACTGCCAGCGCAGACGCTCGATATTCGACAGGTCACTCTCCTGGATAACCATGCCGCTCACTCATCGATCAGCCGATCGGCAGCCACTCAGATCGCATCCTTGAGCATGATCGCCTTGATATGGCCTATGGCCTTGGTGGGATTGAGATCCTTGGGACAGGACTCCACACAGTTCATGATGGTATGGCAGCGAAACAGCTTATAGGGCCCCTCCAGCTTGTCGAGCCGCTCCTCCTTGGCCTGATCGCGGCTGTCGGCGAGGAAGCGGCAGGCGGTGAGCAGCGCCTGTGGACCGAGGAACTTGTCGGGATTCCACCAGAACGAGGGGCAGGAGGTGGAACAGCAGCCGCACATGATGCACTCATAGAGACCGTCGAGCTGGTCCCGCTCCTCCGGCGACTGCAGGATCTCCTGCTCGGGCATGGGGTCCTTGTGGATCAACCAGGGATCGACCTGCTTGAACTGGGCGTAGAACTGACTCATATCGACCACCAGGTCGCGAATCACCGGCCGTCCGGGGAAGGGCCTGACCTCCACCGGCTCCTTGAGATCCGCCAGGGCGGTAATGCATGCGAGCTTGTTGCTGCCGTTGACGTTCACTCCGTCGGATCCGCAAACCCCCTCGCCGCAGGAGTGCCTGAAGGTAAACGACTCGTCCTGGGCCTGGATCGCCAACAGGGCGTCGCGCAACATCATCCCCTGACGCTGTTCGACCTCGAACGCCTGCATGTAGGGTTCGCTGTCGGACTCCGGATTGTAACGGTAGACGCTGAATTTCATCTCAAATCCTCAATCGATTTTTGGAATTTTGAATTTTGAATTATTAATTTTGAATTATTAATTTTGAATTTTAGTGTTCGCTTCGCTCACAACTTATTTAAAAAAATGTGGCAACACCCTCATCCAAAATCCAGGCGTGCGCGTAGCGCGCACATTCAATTCAAAATTCAACATTCAAAATTCATAATTAATAAACTCTTTCTTTCGGCGGAAAACTCTCCACGGTCAAAGGCTGAGAGCGCACGCCCTTGTAGTCGAGTCTGTCGTTCTCCATCCAGTAGAGGGTATGCTTCATCCACGCTTTGTCATCCCGATTCGGATAGTCGGGACGCGAATGGGCGCCGCGGCTCTCCTTGCGGTGCAGCGCCGAGACCGCGATCGACAGACCGACGTCGATCAGGTTCTCCAGCTCCAGGGCCTCGGTGCGATTGGTGTTGAAGGTGGAGGAGTGGTCGGTGAGGCGGACCTGGCTCAGCCTTTCACGGATCTGTCTGACCTTTTCCACCCCTTCCACCATCATCTCCTCGACACGGAAGACGCCGGCATGATCCTCCATGGTCTTGCGGAACTCGTTGCGCAGCTGGCTGACGGTAATGCCGTCACCCTTGGCATCCCACTTCTGCAGCCGCGACATCGCCTGCTCCACGCTCGCCTCGTCAAGGCTGCGGTGGGCGCTGTTCTCCTTGACGTAGTCGATGATGTTGTGTCCCGCGAGGCGCCCGAACACCAGGATATCGAGCAGGGAGTTGCCCCCCAGCCGGTTGGCGCCGTGCACCGAGGCGCAGGCGCACTCCCCGGCCGCGTACAGACCGGGCAGGTGGTCGCCGTCGTCATCCGCGCTGGGCATGACCCGGCCGAAACGGTCGGTGGGGATACCGCCCATGACATAGTGGGCGGTGGGAAATACCGGAATCGGCTCCTTCACCGGATCGACGCCGGCGAAGATCTTGGAGCTCTCGCGTATTCCCGGCAGGCGCTTGGCGATCACATCCTCGCCAAGATGGTTGACCTTCAGCAGCACATGATCCGCTTCCGGGCCGACGCCGCTCCCCTCGCGCACTTCGGTGATGATCGACCTCGCCACCACGTCGCGGCTGGCGAGATCCTTGGCGTTGGGCGCATACTTCTCCATGAAGCGCTCGCCGTTCTTGTTGATCAGGTAGCCGCCCTCGCCGCGCACACCCTCGGTGATCAACATCCCCTTGCCGGCGATGCCGGTGGGATGAAACTGGAAGAACTCCATGTCCATCAGCGGCAGGCCGGCGCGCAATACCATCGCCATGCCGTCACCGGTATTGATGTGCGCATTGCTGGTGGTCCTGAAGACCTGGCCGCAGCCGCCGGTCGCCAGCAGGGTGGTCTTGGATTCGATCAGCAGCGGCTCACCGGTGGCGATGTTCAACACCAAGGCACCCAGCACGTACCCCTCGTCGTCCCGGATCAGGTCAACCGCGAAATACTCGTCGTAGAAGTGGGTCTTGGCGCGTATGTTCTGCTGATAGAGGGTGTGGAGTATGGCATGGCCGGTACGGTCGGCCGCGGCGCAGGTCCGTGCCGCCTGCTCACCGCCGAAGTTCTGGCTCTGGCCGCCGAATGCCCGTTGATAGATCTTGCCGTTGGGCAAGCGGGAGAAAGGCACCCCGTTGTGTTCCAGTTCGTAAACCGTGGGTATCGCTTCACGGCACATATATTCGATGGCGTCCTGGTCACCGAGATAGTCGGACCCCTTGACGGTATCGAACATATGCCAGTGCCAGTTATCGGGCAGGACATTGGCCAGGGCGGCGTTCACCCCCCCCTGTGCCGCGACCGTATGGGAACGGGTGGGAAACACCTTGGAGACCACGGCCACCTTCAGATTGGCGTTGGCCAGTTGCAGGGCGGCATTCAATCCGGCACCGCCGGCCCCCAGGATGAGTGTATCGAATCGTTGCTTTTCCAGTGCCATCACTAGTTAACCTTTGTCTCAGGCGGTAGCCGCGGTAATGATAATCTTAAGGACCCAAAACCCACAGCCGATGAGGATGAAGCCGGCCAGGGTCAACAGGGTCACGCGTATTGCAGTGGGGTGGACATAGTCGATCAATACATCACGGAAACCGACCCAGGCATGCACTAGCAGTGAGGCAAAAAAGAGGATCAGGCCGAGCCCGACCAGGGGTTGCGCCACCCAACCCTGCCAGGCGGCAAAATCCTGCGGCGGGTTGAGGATCATCTGCTGCAGCAAAAAGACGATGAAGAGAAGAAGATAGATTGCCGTGGCCCGCTGCAGAAACCAGGCCCTCAAACCAGTCGCCCGACGACTCATGACAGACCTCCCAGCAGGACCAGCGCCAACAGGGGGGCGGCGAGAGTCACTGCCCAGGCGGTTTGGCGAAAGAGCGGCTTTTCGACGCCGATATCGATATCGATCAACAGATAGCGGATACCCGCCAGGAAATGGTGCATCAGTCCCCAGAGGAAAAGAAACAGAATCAGTTTGACAAGGCCGCTGGCAAAAAGCCCTTTGGCAGCCGCAAATCCTTCGGCACCGCTGAGGGAGAGATCGAGAAGATAGATGAGAAGCGGTATCGCCAGCACCATCACCACGCCGGTGGCGCGATGGATGATCGACATCACGCCGGCCATGGGCAGGCGGATCTTGACTAGATTGAGAAAGACCGGCCTCGGATTAGTCTGTTGCATATTTCTCTATTCCAATACTGTTCGATGTAAACGGGATCAGAGTCGAACTGCCTGAAGCTCTGAGGGTCACTACTGCATTGTCGTCTATCCGACTTACTCCAGACGCGATTGAATCACTGTTCACTCCTTCTGCATCATGCAGCTGGCGCGCACCGATGCGAGTGCAGTCATATTCAATAGGCCGCGCACACTGATGCTGGGGGTCACCACATGGGCCGATTTCGCACAGCCGATCAGAATCGGACCTATCATGATGCCGTCGCCCAGTACCTTCAACATATTGAAGGCCACATTCGCGGCATCCTGATTTGGCATGATCAGCAGGTTTGCCCGCTCCTTGAGCCGGGAGTTCGGAAAGCGGGTTGTGCGCAGCGGCTCCGACAGCGCCAGGTCGGCATGCATCTCGCCCTCGACCTCCAGCTCGGGCATGCGCTCCCGCACCAGGGCAAGGGCCTCGCGCATCTTGATTGCGGAAGGCGAATTGTGGCTGCCGAAGTTGGAGTGGGACAGCAGCGCCACCTTGGGTTCGACGCCGAACCACAAAACCTCTTCCGCACAGAGAGAGACGATTTCGGCAAGGTCTTCAGCCGAGGGATCCTCCTGGACATAGGTATCCGCGATGAAAAGGGTGCCCGACTGCAGTACCAGGGCGTTCATCGAGGTGAGCTTGTTGACCCCCGATTCGGTACCGATGATCTCGCGCACATAGTCGAGGTGCTTCCAGTAGCGCCCCACGGTGCCGCAGATCATGGCATCGGCCTCGCCCATTGCCACCACCACCGATGCCAGCACAGTGGGATTGTTGCGCAGAGCTTCCCGCACCTCCTTGGGCGAATAGCCTCTGCGCTGCACCCGTTGCAGCAGCGTCTCCGCGTAGCTTTCGAAGTTGGGGATATCGAAGGGATCGAGAAGTTCGTAATCGACACCTTCCCGCATTCTCAATCCAAGGCTCTCGACACGCTGGCTGATCACACCACGACGGCCGACAAGTATGGGACGCGCAATCAACTGATCCACGGCCTGTTGGGCCGCCTCGAGTACCCGCGACTCCTGACCCTCGGCATAGACCACGCGCCGCAGATCCCTGCGCGCCTGGTCGAACACCGGCCGCATGGGTATGCTGGAGCGGAAGACGGTATGCTGCAGCCGGTTGCGGTAGGCCTCCAGGTCCTCGATGGGGCGTTTCGCAACCCCCGATTCCATCGCCGCCAGCGCAACCGCGTAGGGAACGCTCTCCATCAACTGGGGATCGAACGGCTTCGGGATCAGGTATTCGGGTCCGAAATGGAGCTGCTGGCCGCCGTAGGCGGAGCGCACCACGTCAGAAGGCTCCACCTGGGCCATCTCGGCAATGGCGCGGATACAGGCCAGTTTCATTTCCCGATTGATCTCGGTCGCCCCCACGTCGAGGGCGCCGCGAAACAGAAACGGAAAACAGATCACATTGTTGACCTGGTTGGGATAATCGGTACGGCCGGTGGCGAGAATCGCATCGGGCCTGACCGCCTTCGCCTCTTCCGGCATCACTTCCGGGTATGGATTCGCCAAGGCCAGGATGAGGGGATCGGATGCCATTTTCGGCAGCCACTCGGGCTTTAGCACACCACCTGCGGAGAGCCCCAAAAAGATATCGGCCCCGTCGAGGGCCTGCTCCAGGGTACGATGGGGTGTAGCCGCGGCATAGTTCCCCTTGTAGGGGTCCATATCTTCGCGACGACCCTCATAGATCACGCCGCTGATGTCCGTAACGATGATATTTTCCTGCTTCATACCCATCTCGATCAGCAGATCGAGACAGGCCAGAGCGGCGGCGCCGGCGCCCGCGGTCACCAGCCTGACCTCATCGATGGCCTTGCCCACCACCTTGAGCCCATTGAATATCGCGGCACAGACCACGATCGCGGTGCCGTGCTGGTCGTCGTGGAAGACCGGTATGTTCATGCGCTCCTTGAGCGCTTTTTCGATGATAAAACAGTCAGGCGCCTTGATATCCTCGAGATTGATGCCGCCGAAGCTGGGTTCGAGCCGGGCCACCGTGTCGATGAACTGCTGGGGATCCTGCTCGTCGATCTCGATATCGAAGACATCGATGTCGGCGAACTGCTTGAACAGCACCGCCTTGCCCTCCATTACCGGTTTCGAGGCGAGACTGCCGATTGAGCCGAGGCCAAGGACCGCCGTGCCGTTGCTGACCACCGCCACCAGGTTGCCCCGCGCGGTATAGTCGGCCGCCTTATTGGGATCCTTTTCGATCTCCTGGCAGGCGGCTGCCACCCCTGGGGAATAGGCCAAGGCAAGATCCCGTTGATTGGCCATCGGTTTGGTGGCCTTGATCTCAAGCTTGCCTGGTTTTGGTGAGCGATGATAGTCGAGTGCAGCCTGTCTCAACTCATGAGGCATAGAGTGCTTGTCCTCGATTCAGGTGGTCAGTGATTCAGTAGAGTGTAGCCGAGGGTCGTTTTATCGTTGAACTATAGTAATTATTGATAAATTCAATCCTCAATCACGGTACTATTAATATCTTCGTATTAAACCAATAAAGCGGAGGAATGTCCAGAATCAATGCAAACCATTCGCAACATCCGGGTGATCAAATCGGAATATAGGGGGGAGCGGGCAATCCAAGGGGGAGCCAATCGATTGAGCCGATCACGGCTTCTTGTCATTGGTTATCTCATCCCAGGAGACATCCCATGGGCTGTTGAGCCAGCGGCTCGCTGCGGCGGAAAAACCCATATCGGCGGGCGCCTCTTCCACAGCGCCGATCTCGATCTCTTCGATCTCGATTTCCTCCTCCACACCGAGAATCTCATCCGACTCCATGACAAAACTGAGTTTGCTCAGCGACGCCCCCCGATCCAGCAACCCGATATCCCGCTGCAGATTGTCAACGACGCCCTTTAGCACCTGCTTCATGGCGTCGGGGTAGTCCGGGTTTTCAAGCATCATTTTGACATCATCCTGCATCTCAACGACTTTCTCCTTGGCCTTGGCCCGCTGTTGTCTCTCTTGCCGGTCCAGATGCTGAAGCTGCTGCTTGAGCAGCGACGGCGCAACCGGAATCGGTGAGCCGGGCGTTGTCACGCCGCGCTTGCGCAACAAAACCCTCAAAGAGACCGCGGTCTGTGCAGTTCGCTTGAACTCGTCGAGGAGCGCGCAGGGATTCTCTTCACTGTCGCCGCTGGAGAGGGAGATAAACTCGATACCCTCGGCGCTGGAATAGTCGAGCCCGGAGTAGCTCAGGATTTTTTCCAACTGCCCCTTGAGGATCAGTTCCAGGTTGTTGAAATATTGCTTGATCCTGCTGACCGGCAGGTTGCGCAGACTGTCGCTCAGGGAGCTGTACAGATTCAGTGCATCTTCCGGCATCTCCTTGGAGTCAACCCCGAGCACCAGCATGGCATTGAGGCTGTCCTGCATAGTCTCGATAGCCTTGGTGATCTCGACAATCCGCTGCAGGATCTGGCGCTTGCTTTCCAAAGAGGAGATATCAGCCTGCATGGCATCGCTGTTGGTATCGACTGTCATGACTTCTTGTAACCTCGGGGAACCGTAATTTCCGTATATCTCCATCCGGGAGATCTTATTCTTGGGCGCTGGGCAGGCGTTCCATCGGACCACGCCATGCAGTCGGCCGGGCGACTCGCTCAATCACGAATATCGGCAGAGTGCAGCCTCGCTTGAACAATCAAGGTGTTGTTTTCCCAATCCGAATAAGGCAGCGGAGGTAGCGAGTATTTAACGCCGGTAGCCAGAAAAACTCAGGGGTGAGCGCGAATTATGTCGGCAATCTCCTGGACAAAAGCGGATGCCACCCTGGTGCGCCCCCGATCATTGAGGTGGCCGCCATCGTCGGTATAGTCCCCGATTAGCGAGTAGTATGTCCCGCCATCCATTTTGAACGATTCCCTTTTGCCGTTGGCATGGGTGGATTCGCTCGCCGCAATATCGACAATCCCGGAGTCGCTGTAGTTTGAACGGAGCATCTGATTGAATTGATTGCGTTTTATATTGTCCAGCTTGCTCTTGTTGGGCCTTCCGAGCAGCTCTCTCAACCAGATAGACGGGCCGCCGGGCGAATGCCGCAACGGCATCGTGGTATGGATGAATGTGACCTCGGGATGACGCGCGATAAGGTCGTCCATGGTTCGCTTGTAATCGCCGAACACCTTCGCCACATCCGAATCACGGTTGATGTCGATATAGCAGAATTTCAATAGCGCGTAGTCGATCCTGCCGGCAAGTTCCTCGTCAATGATCCTGCCGAAATCCACACATTTACTGAGGGGTTCGGTGTTTCTGCCCACCGCGGCGTGAAGAAGGCATCCCTCCGATTGGCCGACCTCGCTCGTATAGTCCGCAATTCTAAGATCGATCCCCGGATGATCCCGCAACAACCCCGCTATGCCCTCGAGAATGTTTTTACCTACGGACTGATGTCCAAAAAAAACCCTTGCGCCAGCCAGGGTTTGCAAGTCCTGCTCCAACGTCTGCGGCACGTTCGATGCCTCCTCTTGATTACTGGATGTACAACCATTGAAAACCAACAGCATTATAACCAATAGCGGCCCGCTCAATCTCATCACGTCGATAATCCCCCGTCTTTCCATTGTTTACGGGCCTGACGGCAACAGGCATTCAGCCCAGTTGTCGATAACCCCGTTGCAACAGCTCCTCCGTGGTCTCCCAGTCGATGCAGGCGTCGGTGATCGACACACCATAGGCCAAATCATCCTCGATATCCTGTCGGCCGGCGTTGATATGGCTCTCCAGCATCGCCCCTAGAATATACGACGGCTCACTGTTGCTTCTTGCCTGTCTGATCTGGTCAATGAGGTTATCCCAAACCATGACCTGGCGAGAGTAATTTTTACCACTGTTGGCGTGGGAACAATCCACCATCAACCTGGGATTGAGATTTTTCGAACGCAACATCTCCGCCGCCTTGAACACCTCCTGCTGATCGTAATTCGTCCCCCGGCTGCCGCCGCGCAGAATCAGGTGGGTATCGCTGTTGCCCGTGGTCTCGACAATCGAGGTCTCACCCAGTTCGTTGATCCCGAGAAAGGTATGCGAGCTGGCGGCTGCCAGCATGGCGTCAACGGCCACCTTGGTGTTGCCGTCTGTGGAATTCTTAAAGCCCACCGGCGCCGAAAGGCCGGACGCCATCTGGCGGTGAGTCTGGCTCTCGGTGGTGCGTGCGCCGATCGCCACCCAGCCGAGCAGATCACCGATATACTGCGGGGTGAACGGTTCGAGTATCTCGGTCGCCGTCGGCAAGCCGAGACCATTGATGTCGAGCAGCAGTTGCCTTGCCAGACGCAGTCCCTTGCCCATGTCGAAGGAGCCGTTCAGGGCCGGATCATTGATCAGTCCCTTCCAGCCGACTGTGGTGCGAGGCTTTTCAAAATAGACCCGCATCACCACATAGAGGCGATCGCTGACACTCGCCGCCAACGGCTTGAGTCTTCGCGCATAATCCATGGCCGCAACAGGATCGTGGATCGAGCAGGGCCCGACGATGACAAGGGGACGGTCGTCGCCGCCGTTGACGATGCGATGTATGGTCTCCCGCACTTCAAGCACATGCTCGTAGACGGCATCGCTCACGGGCATCTCGCGCAACAGGTCGAGCGGGCGGATCAATCTGTGGGTGGAGGAGACCCGGGTGTTGGAAACCCGACTGTCAGCTATCGTCTGTTTATCGGCCATTGCAATTATCCTGCATGAAGCGGTCCCTATCTATGAATATAGACCGCCGACAGATCGTCGAATTGCGTGGATTGGAGGATCGGTCCAAATTCCTGCCGGCCTTGCAGGCGGGCAAATTGACAGCTGTCTATTATCATGCGGTAGCAAACGGGCTGAGCCCTTTGCCATAAGAACACTACTTGGCGATCGCCGTAAAACGGGCATCCAGCAAGCGCGCCAAGTCTTCCGCCACCAGCTCAATCTCCAAACCACGCCGCCCTGCGCTGACGAACAGCGTTGGCAATTCGGCGGCAGAACGGTCGATCAGGGTCAACAGGCGCTTTTTCTGTCCCAGGGGGCTGACTCCGCCCACCACATAGCCGGTAGTGCGCTCCACTTGCCCGGCGTCCGCCATGGCCGCTTTTTTTACCTTCGCCGCCCTTGCGAACGCCTTCAGGTCGAGCTGCGTCGAGACCGGGACCACGGCAACGGCCAACTCCCGGCCGTCCAGCGAGACCACCAGGGTCTTGAACACGCGTTGCGGGGGAATCCCGAGTTTTTCCGCTGCCTCCATGCCGTAAGAGGGATGCTTCGAATCGTGTTCGTAGCTGTGAGTCCGAAACTCGATGCCTGCCTTTTTTGCGGCATTGATTGCTGGTGTCATTGTGTCAGTCGAAAACCTGCGACCCGATGGGTGATGAACATGATCAGCAACACCGCCGCCGCGAACAGATAGAGCCCGGCATGTATCTCGATCTCTGCGATCACATCCAATTTTACCGCAACCACCATTACCGCAACCACCATGACATCCAACATACCCCATCGTCCGTAATCGTGCATCAGCTTCAACAGCCTTAGATAGCGTGTTGAATTGAGATCGCGCAGCTGCAGCAACAGAAACAGCAACACGATCTTCATCACCGGCAGCACCACGCTGAACAATCCTACAAGGATAAAGAGAAACCAGTGGTCCCGCTGCAACAACGCCATGATCCCCGAAATCACGGAGAACGAGTTGGCGATGAAGAGAAACTTTGTCAGTGTCAACATGGGCAGGGAGAGACCCGCCACCAACAGGCAACTGGCGAGCAGCAGCAGTAAGCGTAGCCACCTCACCGACCGATGCGGAATCGGCACCGGTATTGCTTCATCCCGCTGTTGCATGCTATCCCCGGTCTTCATCGGGGACGCCCTCCCATCGACAATCCATGCCAGGGTGTCGCGCCTCTTCCCTTATGGTCAACATGGCCGGTCAATCCCATCCCTGCCGTCAGTGGTATTTCCTGCCCCGGTGCCTGATCCATCCCCCCGCTCGCCTGCCCTGGGGGTCGTGATGGGTCCAGTGCACCACCCCACCCCGCTCATTCCATTCATAGACACCGGAAAACTCGACGCTGTCGCCGGTATCGAGGGCATCCAGTCGTGGCGCAAGATCGATATTGTGGGCGATCATCAGGGTATGTCCGGAACCGAGGCGGACAATGAAGCGTTGATGGCGACTGCCGTCGAGGTCATCCGCGAGCAGCCTGACGACCTCTCCCTCGCCCGCCACAGGAAGATCATTGGCCCGCTGCCGGAAGGCGTCGGATATCAGATCGTCGGAGCTGGACCGGGTCGGGTTCTCGGGTATCCCGAGCGTCTGTTGATCACGCTGTTGCAGACCATAGTAGCCGGCGACAAGCACGATCAGTACAGCAACCACTTTGTTTGACAGTGACAAGCTGGATATCCCCGGGTTCAGTTGATCCGCTTGCCGGTGGTATACCTGCCGTCAACGAAGTCATCAAAAAACTCCTTCACCAACGGATGGTCCACGGGATCGATATTCTCGTCGAGGGTCAGATTGCGCTCTGCCACATAGGTCTCGTTATTGGAGCTGTGGACCAGGACCCGGTACCAGGGTTGGTCCTTGGGCGGACGGGACCGGGCAACCTGATCGTACCACTCATCACTCAGCATGAATTGTGCATCCACGTCCACAATCACACCGCGATAGTCGAACAGACGATGGTGGACGAGTTCGCCGACACTGAACTTCGCCTTGGTTGTCTCGATTTCTGAAGACATCAGCAGCAACTCCGGGATGATGTGGTACCCATACTCTACCACACAGGCCGGTCAAACCGACCGCTGCCCGGCGCAACCCCGCCTGCCGATGGGTAAATTACGGACAAATCCCATAGTTATCTCAGGGCCAAGATTATTCCGGCTATCCTGGCATGGCGCCTCCTGATATCATCGCGCACGTCTGGAAAGCTGGGATGGATACTATGGTATTGGCCGATTATTTCACCGCGAAGGGTAACCAGGTCCGGTTCAGCCGTGACCAGGCCAGTCGCTTTGCAAAAGAAATTGCAAATGATTTCAATCCGATACACAACGCGGATGCAAAGATGTTTTGCGTCCCCGGTGACCTGCTCTTTTCCGTCGCCCTCGATCACCTGGGACTGAGTCAACGTATGCGCTTCAACTTCTCAAGCATGGTGACCGACAATGCCGTGATCCTGCCTCAGAGTGACGCCTCGCTGATCGAGGTCATGGATGAGGCGGGAAAGCAGTATCTCTCCATCGATCGTGAGGGTGAGAACACCCGCGATCCGCTCCTGATCGACCGCTTCACAAGCCGTTATGTCGCCTTCTCGGGCAGGGCCTTTCCCCACATCCTGGTACCCTTGATGGCGGAACAGGGGGTCATGATCAATCCCGCGCGGCCCCTGGTGATCTACCAGAGCATGGAGATCAATCTCAGCCATCTCAACTTCAACGATCCCGAACTGGAGCCGACAGGATCGGGTCTGGAGGTGCAGGGAAAAAAGGGAATAGTGCGCCTCGATTTCCGCATTATGGAGGCGGGTGTGGAGGTTGGTCAGGGGGCCAAGCATATGGCCCTGCGTGGTCTGCAGCCCTATCAGGACGAGGCCATGCAGACGATAGTCGACACCTATAACGACAACAAGCTCGCCTACATAACCGCCTGATAACCTTATGGATCGCTACCGATCAGGCGACTGTTAGGGTGGCGGGAAGTACCAGCCACACCCCGGCACACGATGCCACTGCTGCCGCTGCTCCCTTCCGGGCCTGACGGGGTTCACAGCTTCTCGTTGCGGGGGGACCGATACCTACCGCCATAAGAGCTGGGGATTATACCGATTATTGGAGGCCAAAAAAGCTCGAATCTTATCCGCATCAGAGGATTCGACAATCCAATCCGCGCTGCAGGATGAGCGATTTCAGCGCCGACCAGACATTGTCCAGCATGATGGGCTGGGCCTTATCGTTGGGATGGATACCATCGGCCTGCATCAGCCCCTCGTCCAGGGCGACGTGCTGGAGAAAGAATGGCACCAGGGGAACCGATTCCGCCCTGGCGACATCATAATAGACTTGATGGAAGGCATTGACGAAATCCTCGCCATAGTTCGCCGGCAGACGGACACCCAGCAGTAGTACCGACGCCCCGGCCTCTTTCGCCAGCCTCACCATCTGTTGCAGATTGTCCCTCATGGTGACAATACCGATGCCGCGCAGGCCGTCATTACCGCCAAGTTCGATAATGACTATGTCCGGCTGTTGTTGCGCAAGCAGGGTCGGGAGCCGGCTCACACCGCCCTTGGTGGTATCACCGGAGACACTGGCATTGACCACGGCGAAGGGGCCACAATGGCGTTTCAACCGCTGTGCCAGGAGGCTTACCCAGCGCTGTTCGGTGGTGACGCCGTAACCGGCGCTCAGACTGTCGCCGACAACCAACAGGTTTGGCTGCACCGCGCTTAGCGACAGCGGACTTGCGAGTGAGAAGAGTAATAAACGCCGTAGGATCTTTTTCATGTTGCAAACATCATCCAATCAACATCCTGTGACTGCAAGCGGGCTGGAGAAGTTCGTCGAGACCAGCGCCGGCCGGATCGATATCCTGCAGCGGATCGACCTGGAGGTATCCCCCGGGGAGGCAGTGGCGATTCTCGGCGCCTCGGGTTCGGGTAAATCGACCCTGCTGGGACTGCTGGCCGGTCTGGACCAGGCCTCGTCCGGTGAGGTCAGACTCTTCGGCACCTCTCTTGGGGATCTGGATGAGGATGGCCGCGCGGCGCTGCGCGCCGGCAGGGTGGGATTTGTCTTCCAGTCCTTTCAACTGCTCAGCGGCATGACCGCATTGGAGAATGTCATGCTGCCCCTGGAACTGGCGGGTGAACGCGGGGCCGAGACGGCGGCAAAGGCCGCACTCACGGCAGCCGGGCTGTCGCAGCGGCTTCACCACTACCCGTCCCAGCTCTCAGGCGGGGAGCAGCAGCGGGTCGCCCTCGCCCGCGCCTTTGCCCCCGATCCCAAGGTGCTTTTTGCCGATGAGCCCACCGCCAACCTGGATGCCCACACCGGAGAGACGGTGGCCGACCTGCTCTTCAGCCTCCAGGAACAGAGCGACACGGTGCTGATCCTGGTCACCCACGACGAGATGCTGGCCCGTCGCTGCGACCGTCGCCTCTACCTGCGCGACGGCGTCCTGGAGAACGGGGCTTGAACAGATTCCAATTCGCCCTGCGATTGCTGCGTCGGGACTGGCGGGCCGGGGAGCTGCGGCTGCTCGCCAGCGCCCTGGTGATCGCCGTGGCCTCGGTGACTTCGGTGGGTTTCTTCACCGATCGCATCGAGCGCGCCATGGCGCGCCAGGCGAGCGAGGTATTGGCCGCCGATTTGCGGATCGAGAGCAATCGGCCACTCCCTGAGATTCTTGTCGAGGAGGCCGAGCGGCTTGAGCTGCCCTACGCCAGGACCCTCAGCTTCCCCAGCGTCGTCCTGCATCGCGACACGACCCAGCTGGTGCAGGTGAAAGCTGTCTCCCAGGGCTATCCCCTGCGCGGTCGAATGCGGGTGCGCGACAGCGTGGAGGGTGAGGACCGGGAGGCGGTAGCCGTACCGGCATCAGGCGAAGTCTGGATGGAAGAGCGTCTCCTGCCCCTGTTGAACATCGCCCTGGGTGACAGCATCAAACTGGGGAAGCGCAGCTTCAAGCTGGCTCGAATCATCACCTATGAACCCGACCGTTCGGCCAACCTGTTCCGCCTGGCGCCCAGGCTGATGGTCCCCACCGGCGATATCGATGAGACCGGACTGCTGGGGCCTGCAAGCCGGGTCAGGCACTATCTGTTGTTGGCGGGATCTCCCTCGCAGATGGACGACTACCGGCGCTGGGCGGAAGCACTCGAGATCGGCGGGGTGGAGGTCGAGGATATCCGCTCGGCACGTCCTGAACTGCGCTCCGCGCTGGACCAGGGGGGGCGCTTTCTGCGCCTGGCCGCGGCTACCGCCATCCTGCTCTGCATGGTCGCCGTGGCCCTCTCCAGCCGCCGCTTCGTCGAACGGCAGTCCGACAGCAGCGCCTTGATCCGCTGTCTCGGCGCCAGCCGCCGGGCAGTGGTCCAGATCTTCATCCTGAGGCTGTTGGGTCTCGGGCTGGTCGCCAGCCTGATCGGCGTGCTGGCCGGATTGGGCGTGCAGACCCTGCTGATCAGACTGGTCGGCCACTGGTTCAGCAGCCAGATACCCGCGCCAACGGCCTGGCCCCTGGTCTCGGGCATGATCACCGGAATCCTGGTGCTGATCGGTTTCTCCCTGCCCTCGATAATCCGCCTCGGCGCAGTGCCCCCGCTGCGCGTATTCAGACGCCACCTGGATGCGCCTCCCGTCAGCTACCTGCTGTTTCTCGCCACCGCCCTGCTCTCCCTGAGCATATTGCTGATATGGCAGATTGGCGATGACAGGATGGCCCTGCGCCTGATAGGCGGTCTCCTGGCCGGGCTGGCGATCCTGCTTCTGATCTCCCGCCTGCTGGTCTATCTGCTGGCGCCGTTGCGCAATCTCACCGCCGGCTCCTGGCGTTACGGACTGGCCAGCCTGTCGCGCAATCCGGCCACGACCAGCATTCAGTTGACCGGTTTCGGCCTGGGCTTCACCGTGTTGCTGCTGTTGGCGATTGTCCGGGTCGACCTCCTGGCAAGCTGGCAGGGTGCGCTGCCGGATGACAGCCCCAACCAGTTTCTGATCAACATCCAGCCGCAGGAGGTGGATGCGGTGGATGCGTTGCTGGCCCAGGGAGGGATCAAGACCAATGGCCTGTTTCCGATGATCCGCGGCCGTCTGATCAGCATCGACGGCGACCCGGTCAGCCGCGACAACTATGACAACCCCAGGGCCCAACGGCTGGCAACCCGGGATTTCAACATCAGCCATGCGGCCCAACCCCAGAGCGACAACAAGATCGTCTCCGGCTATTGGTGGGCCGAATCACAACTCCATGAGGCCTGGTTCTCGGTGGAGCAGGGACTGGCCGAGACCCTGGGCATCCCCCTCGGTGCGGAGCTTGAATTCGAGATAGCGGGCAGTCGGGTCAAAGGCCGGGTTGAGAATCTGCGTGCGGTGGAATGGGACTCGTTCAATGTCAACTTCTTCGTTATCGGCACCCCGGGACTGCTGGGTGAAAGACCGGCCACCTACATCACCAGCTTCTATCTGCCCAAGGAAAAACGCCGTCTGCTCCACACCCTGGTCCAACGTTTCCCCAGTATCACGGCACTGGATGTCACTGCATTGATGACCCAGGTGCGCACCATCATGGACCGTGGCGCCCTGGCCGTGGAGTCGGTCTTTCTCTTCACCCTTGCCGCGGGATTGATCCTGCTCTACGCGGGGATTCAGGCAAGTCACGAGTTGAAGGCGCAGGAGACCGCTGTGTTGCGCACCCTCGGCGTCAAACGCAGTGTACTGCTGCTCTCCACACTGCTGGAGTTCGCCCTGCTCGGGGGGTTGGCGGGCCTGGTATCGGCCGCGCTGGCAAGCGCCATCAGCTATTCCCTGGCCCACGCGGTATTCAATCTGCCCTGGCAGCTTGATCTGTCGATGTGGCTTTCCGCGCTGCTGTTTGGCGCTCTCTGTGTCGGTATTGCCGGTACCCTCGCCAGCCGCACGCTGCTCAATACCCCGCCCCTGGTTACCATGAGAAAAATCTAGCAGCGGCATCACAGGGGTTTGTTATCTTCCAGCCATACCAGCCGTTGGCGAAGGTTGGAAAGCGCCCGTTATCCGCGGAGTGGTATGGCGTGGTTGCGGTGCAACCCCCGAGCCGGCGTTGCCGCCGCCAGACGGGCTTGGTTGCGGAGACCCCTCACCTCGGGGTGACATTGCGGCGAGTCGAGCAGGATAGTGTATATCTTTTGATAGATATTGTTCTCAGCGGTCTCGCCACTTTCCCGCAACAGCAGTTCCATTTCCGCCTCCTCGATCCGATCCTTGAACTCGGGGTAGACGTCAAGCAGTCTGCTCGGGCCCAGTAAGCAGTAGGCGATGCCCCAAGCCGCAGAGCTGACGATAGAATCCGAAACCACGGGGACCGGCTCATTGTATTTTCGCGCTATCGCCGTGACCTGTCGATGCAGCACCTGCAGGATATCCTTTGAAACCGACGCCTCCAGATCGTTCAACGCCAGGCTGACCGAAGCGAGGTGGTTGCAGAGAAGCCTCCTCACCAAGCCTTTTTCCATAAAACTAAACATCGTTTATAAAGCCCTCCCTGCCGAAACGTCATTCGGGAACATCCAATTATTACTGCTGCATCCACCGTCTTCGATGGTTATAGAATAGTATTTCTCCACCCGTGCCCTAAAGCAGGTATCCCGGATCCTAACGAACAATACTTAAGGCAAGCTTAAATAGGAAAAAAAAGGGTGTCGATTCCCCGAGGCCAGGGATGGTAGTATGATTCGGTCTGTCTGCTAATCTGTGCCCAGACGAAAATAACGATAAGACCGGCCAAGCCGGGACAACATAATGACCACCAGGAGGAAGTGAATGTTCAATTTGTTAAAGTACAAGTGCCTGCTCGGCTATCTCTGGACCAGCGCTATCGCCGCGGGCGTTCTCAGCATCATATTCTTTACCTTCATCGATCCTGTTCATGTCGCCAATATGCTGGAATTGCAGAGCGACACTGCCCTGTACGAGGTCAAGATCTACGCCTGGGTCTTCTGTGCAATCTGGTTCTCAATGAATACATCCACCTACCTCGCCTACTATTTCGGACAGCTGGTGCAGAAGATGGAAAAGGAAGAGCAGCAGCAGACAGAGCGAGGCAAGTCGGTCAACGACAGCCATCTCGAAATCGGCTAGGCACCGGCATAGGGGGGCAGGCTTGGGAAGGCCGGCGCAATAAAACCTTATTCAGGCATATTGGGCGGATCGAGATCCTCCAGCGGCGGCTCATCCTGCAGTCTGGCCTGCCACTCCCGCAACATCTCCACATGCCAACCCTCCTCCTCGGCCATCTCCAACGCCATCGTCCTGACCTCATCGTTTGGGGTGCTGTCGGCAACCTGCTGATAGAAATCCCGGCCCCGGGTCTCGTTAAACAGCGCGATCTCCATTGCCTGGGAAATGGTCATCATGTAGTTTGCCCCGTCCATGCAGAATGACTCCGGTGAAGAGGGGCACTTCCATTTGAAATCCCAGGGCGTAATCGTCGGCAGCTCGACCCCTTGTGTTCGTTGATGCACCTCCTTCGCGTGCTGGCGGCTGTAGTCCCCCAGCTTCCTGAACAGCTCGGCAACCTTCAAGTTGTTGTGAATCTCCATGCTGTCGGCGAGTTCTTCGTAGTGGTCGCTGGAGGCCTCTTCCAGTTCCAGGGCATGCACCAGGAACTCACCCACGGAATCGATAACGATCTCGGGATTCTCGCTCATAGGGAAAACTCCTCTTCAAGGAGGGCAAGTTCCGTCTCTTTTTCGTTCTCGGGTTGCCACACAGGATAAGGCGATGCGTAGATCACCCCTGTCGCCTTGCCGTCGTCCGCCTGGATGATCTGTGCCGCCTTGATCCTGTCTTCTGTCGGCACATCGTTGATGAACGGGTGCACGACCTCCTTCCAACCCCGTTGATCGGGCCTGTATGTGACGCAGCCGCTCAGCACCTGGACAAAAGCGAAACCGGGATACTCGATCGCTTCCACCAGCAGCCGGGTCATCTCCGACGGTTCTCCGGAGTATCCCCGGGCGATGAATCCCGCCCCTGCCGCCAGCGCGATGGCTGCCGGGTTGAACCGGGGTATGCCGGTTCCGTGCGGTGTCATTTTACTGTTGCGCCATGTGGGCCGCGTAGTCGGGGATGCCTGACCCTTGGTCATGCCGTAGACCTCGTTGTCCATCACGATGTAGGTCATGTCCATATTGCGCCGGCAGGCGTGGAGAAAGTGATTGCCGCCGATGGAGAATCCGTCTCCGTCACCCCCGGCGACCACCACGGTGAGCTCGGGCCGCGCAGCCTTGAGTCCGGATGCGGCCGCCAATGCGCGGCCGTGGATACCATGAAAGCCGTAGCTGTCGATATAGGCGGGCAGGCGAGACGAGCAGCCGATCCCCGAGACCACCGCCACATCCTCTTTGACAAGCCCCAGATGGGCCATCGCCTTGGTGAGTGCAGCCAACACGGCAAAATGTCCGCAGCCGGGACACCAGACAGGTTTGATGCCCGATTTATAGTCTTTCGCCTTTAAAGCTGGTACCGGCATTTTCCATACTCCTCATGGCAGGGGCTTCGATAAGACTAGCCTGGTTGTTACTTTAACTCACCCTCGAATCTGCGAGTGCCCTGATAATCCGACCCGGCCTGAGAGGCAGGGGACCTGGCTGCGCCAGGGACTCCGCCTGCTCAGGCAGGACAGCCTGGGCATGCAAGTAGCGGAACAGCTGACCTGCATGATTCTGTTCCACCACGAGTACCCGCTCCGCTCCCTCAATGAGCTGGCCCAGTTTCTGCCGTTGCAACGGGGCAAGCAGGCGCAGTGATATGGTCCTGATCGCCCTGCCCTGCTGCCTCAGCAGGCGTGCCACCTCCTTGACCACACCCGCCGTCGATCCCCAGGTGATGATGCAATCATCCCCGTCACCCTCGATCTCCGCCCAATCATCGCCGTAGTCGAACCGCTCAAGCTTGAGCAGGCGCTTGTTGAGCTGCTCGCGATGATCGCTCGCCATGCTCGAGGGTGTACCGCGCTCATTGTGCTCGAGACCGTCGGCTGTATACATGCCGCCCGGGGTGCCCGGCAGGGTCACAGGCGATATCTTGTCGGCAGTGATGCGGTAGCGCATGAAGGCGGCATCGGGCTCGGTCTCGATGGCGCGTTTCCAGGGTATGGCGTTGGCCGCGGGGGCCTCGATTATCGCCTGAGACTGACCCAGGGACTGGTCCGACAGCACCAGCGAGACCGTCTGCAGATGTTCCGCCAGTTGCACCGCCCATTGGGTGGTGAACACGCAATCGCGTATGGAGAGCGGTGCAAACACCAGATGGGGGGCGTCGCCATGCAGACCGTAGAGTGCGATATCGAGATCGGCCTGCTCTGACTTGGTGGGGATGCCGGTGGAGGGTCCACCGCGCATCACGTTGACCACGGTGACCGGGGTTTCGCTGACCAGCGCCAGTCCCAGACCCTCGACCATCAGACTCAAGCCGGGGCCCGAGGTGGCGGTGAGCGAGGGCACGCCACCAAACGACGCCCCGATAATCATGTTGATGGAGGCCAGCTCATCCTCTGCCTGCAGCAGCGAGCCGCCCAGTTTCTCCAGTCGCGGCGCCAACCACTCGAGCATCTCGCTTGCCGGCGTTATCGGATAGGCAGCGACGAATTTCACCCCGCCGCGCAGGGCGCCGACCCCGCAGGCCTGGTTGCCGGTTATGCTCCAGACGCTGCGCTTTTTCACCTGCGGCAGCGGCGGATTCACAGGATGCCGATCGTGGTTATAACCGAGGCTCATGGCCCGCAGCGCGGACTCAACCACCTGCTCACCCTTGCTCTGCAGAACCCCGCTGACACTCGCCTCCATGGCCTCGAGGGGGAGGCCGCAAACCATCGCCATCGCCCCCAGTGCGACCATGTTGATACGCCCCTCCGGCAGGCCGGAGGCGAAAACCTTGAACGGAACCTCCCTGATTTCGGCGCGGTTGCTGCGTAGTTGCACGGGCACCTCGCCAGCCGCCGGGTCACAGATGATCAGACTCTTCTCGGAGAGCGGGATCTCATCGGCAAAGCGTTCTATGTTCAACCAGTCGAGCGCCACCAGAAGGTCATAGCAGTCCCCCATGCACTCCACGGGATCGGCACTGAAGCGCACCATTGCGGCCGATTCACCACCCCGGATCTGCGGTCCCGCCGACCGCGTCATCAATCCCTGGTAGCCGCAATGGGCGGCAGCCTCCAAGACGATCCGCCCCGCGGTAACCGCACCGCTGCCTCCAGAACCTGTAATCGCTACCGAAAAACTGCCCGTCGTTTGCGAAACCTTATTCTCGTTATTCATTAATTATCAATACTTCGATGCGCCGATTGCTCTTGCGTCCCCGTTCAGTCTCGTTATTGGCCACCGGGCGGGATTCACCATAGCCTATGGCGGTCAGGTAACTCCGGTCGATGTCGCCAACCTTCTCCAGAAATGACGCCACTGTTTCAGCCCGTCGCTGAGAAAGCTGCAGATTGACCTCCGCTCCGCCCACGGAATCGGTATGTCCGGAGACAACGACGTCCGGGTTTGGAAATGACTTTATGGCGGTCACTATCTTGTCAAGCAGGGCGAAGTTCTGCGATTGGATTTCGACCCCACCGCTGGGAAAATTGAATGCCCGCAGTTCGAGCAGCACATTATGTCCCTGCCTGTAGACATTGGCTTCATCCGAAGTGAAGAGATCCTGGATCTTGTCGAAGCGCGCTTGTGCTTCTCGGTTTTCACGTTCCACTGCCTCAAGCCGGCTCTGCAGATCCATCCTGGTCGCCAACTCCGCCTGCTGCATCTCGGCATAGTTGACCAATTTGTTGCGCAGCACGGTGACCACCTGGTGATTGGGCTGATCAAAGGGCAGCTCCTCGCCGGTGGGTTCATTGATCAGGCTGATCTGTTTTTGATACCAGAGGATTATATCCTCCATGGTGTATTCCCGCCGTTTGAAATCCTTGACCATCTCGGTGATCTCGACGCTGCGCTGCGCCAGCTTGCTGGCCTGCAGGGCATGGCTTTTGGCCTTTTCCCGCTGTGTCCGGTTGGTCTCCAACACCGCAATCGAGAGGGCCAGCTCCTCGTGGGCGCGTTTCAGCGTCTTCGGGGCGACGTCATCCGCTTCGCTTTCGGTGGCCTGAGCGATGTCGTAGCGGGCGTTTTCGGTCGCGTCCTGTTTCAGCGCTTCAAGCTCGATATCCGAATAACCCTGCAGCAGCTCGGGGCGCCACTTCTTGGCATCCTCGATATCACCCTGTTCAACCTGGTTCGAGGCCTTTCGCAGTTTTTCATCGAGCAGGGAGAAGCGTTCCTTCATCATGGTGTCGGCAGCCGCTGCGATTGCCAGCTGACGCGCATCCAGCACCTCACGCATGAGTCGCTTGGAGAGCGTGGCATCCGCCTCCGCTTTATCCAGGATCTTGTTCAACTCGATGATCGCCAGCGCCACCTGGTCGTCGTTTCGCTTCTGGCCGAAAGCGATCGCCTCCGCGAGCTTTGCCTCCGCGGCGGCAAACCCCACGGGGGCGAGATCGAACAGGTCATTTACCCTGTCTTCGTTCAAACGGGACTGGAAAATGGCAATCTGGTCATACTCTTCGAGGACTTGAGATTTTGACAGGGTAGGAGTCGTGGCACACCCAGAATAGAACAGACTCATTAAAATGAGAGACAACAACCTCAGCCTTATCGCCATAGCTCACTCCTCAGAAAAGGCGCATCGTATTCGCAGTCGCCCGGCACCGGCTGTCTGCCATGCCATTGATAGTCTACCAGAATTCCGCCAGCCATAGCCGTGCGCGAAGGGTCAGCGGGAGGGTGTAACCGACGCTTGAGAATTTGACCCTGCCGTCACCGCCGATGACATAGCTGGTCGGTACACCGCTGACCCGCCAGGCAGCCGCCAGTTTACCATCGGGATCATTGATCACGGGTATCTGCAGCTGGTTTTGCCCAAGGAACTCTGTGACCTCACTCTCACTTCCCGACTGCATAGCCACAGAAACCACCGGATAATCCCTCGCCAGGGATGCGATTCCCCCCGATTCAAGCTTGCAGACAGGGCACCAACTGGCCCAGAAGTGGACCAGCAGCGGCCGCTCCCCCTGGTGATGCAGATCGAACCTTTCGCCTCCCAGAATCTGACCGGACAGTGCAGGCGCAGGGCCGTCGACCAGATCACGGGTCTGCCAGAGATGAATCAGCAGCAAAGCAGTCAGAATCGAGACAACGCTGAAGACGCGGGATGCCAACCGCTTGCGTGGCCTGTCCTGTCTGTCTTTCTCAACAGGCATGGTCTCAGTTCATACCCTCAACAGGGCTCATACATCGACTCGAACTCCTCCCTGCCGACCGCATAACCGTCCGCGCCCGCTTCATCGTTGTATACGATATAGTCACCGGCTGCGTAGTGTGTCTCTCCCTCGAGGGTCTGGATGACACCATCGCTTTCAGCGACATTCGCCCAGACTTCGGCGGTCTTGATATAGCGGCCGGGGCTGATCTCGGCATAGGTGTCGGCAAAGGTATCCGCATCCACCGTATAGATGTCCCCCCCATTATCGACCAACCAATCTCCCTGCTTACACCGCTGCACTCCGCCCCACTTCCGGTAGCTGAATCCATCGGTGTCAAGATCGAGCCTGACCGCGGATATAGCGGCACCTGCTCTCTTTTTGTATCGCTTTCTTCTCTTCATGAGGGGTAGCTCATCAACCGGGGACCAGCGGGGCCGGGCCTTCGATTACCATACATCGATTGAGAATCCAATACCAACACCATGCAAGGGATTCTAACCTCCATTGACAACCTATTCGGGCGGCACCTCGTTAGCTATGCCAGTGCTTGTTCTGCTGATGCCTATCGTGTTCACTGCTCAATCCATCTTATCTGCTCACCGGCAAGGGAGTTCAGGCGCCAATCGTAAGCGAGGAATGAAATATCGATTTCGCCGCGGCGAAGGCGTTGTGCATCTTCAACTGACAAACCGATTTGTTGGCCGTATTGCGCAATAAAACCAGCCAGCGAACGGTAGCCTCTCCATCCCCGTTCAAAATCGTCTCGATACCACTTGAAGATGGAAGAGACCTCAAGTCGGCCATCGGCAAAGCGGTTGCGTGTCCTGTCTGCAAGAAACGACTCGGCCTGTTCAGTCAGCTGCATCTCGAGCCGCTCGCCCGTGTAGGCCTCGTTGCGCAGTGCCGGGCAGCCGATACTGGCGCAATTGACGGCAAAATGAATCCGCGGTTCGTCATATTCTCCCTGCTCGCGGATCATTCCATGTTCTATGTCATCGAGGGAGATTTTTTCGCCGAACAGCTGAACAATATCCCGTTTCCAGGGTGAACTGAAAAAACTGCCCAAATCCTTGATCGATTCAAGCTGCGGATAGGCGGTCAATATCAACTCCACTGTCCAGGCATTGTACGTATTGATCAAAAAAGCCAGTCGTTCGGCAGCCGGCCAGGTCTCGAACGACGCCTTGTCGACCGCTCCCAATGAAGCCAAGTATTGCGTCAACAGCGCACGGTCCTCCTGCAGGCCACGATAGTTCACCGCAGTCGTCACCCCGCCTCTTTGCGGCACCACATGCTGTCGCAGCAAACGATCCCAAACAGCGTGATCGAAGGCCGACGCATCCGTCACCGAAATAAGCATTACGCTGAAGACCACGACTGATAAGATCCTGCTCATTGGCTCATTCAATCCCCGCGCCTGTGTCGACAATACCCAAGCCCCCGTAGATGCCTGCGGACACTTTTTAGTCATTCACCATGAGCCTAAAGTTCGCATCGTCGCACAAGGGACTGAAAGACGGGCTTCGGCGTCTCCAGGCGGAGCCGCCACAGGCCGCCTCCGGGTAAGCGGGCGCCTGTTGCAATCAATGCTGGAGCGAGCGATGGATCAAACCCAGGCAGTTTTCGGCATACTCGTCGATGGTTGCTGCCGGTTGCTTGTATTTCCATGGCTTCAAGTAGCGCTCCTGGACCATTGTCAACACCATGGTGGCGATGAACTCAGCCGGATAGCCCGGTTCAGGCCTCTCCTGCAGCCGTGAAATCAATCGTTCAATCTCAGTCACCTGGGAGCGCTCGAGATTCTTCGAATCGTTCTGGTGGTCCAGGGGCAGGCTGCGGGTTTCGAAATAGAGAAAGTAGAACCAGGGTTGCAGCAGCAGTGATGCGTAGAGATAGCCCTTGATCAGGACCTCCAAGGCAACGGCAGGATCCGGCTCGGCCTTCGCCGTCTCGACGATATCCTCACACACCAGGGTTACCGCATCCTTGACGATGATCGCGATATTGTCCTTGTTGGTGATGGTCAGGTAGACCCCGCCCATGCTCAACCCGGTCTCGGCAAGAAGATCCCTCAGGGACATCGCCTGAAATCCGATCTTCGGCACCAGCTTGAAGGTGGCACGGAAGATCTTTTTCAGATTCCTGACCGCGAACTTTTCTCTTCTGATACCTATAAGTTCTTGATTCCGCTTGAAAAGCAAAGAATAGAGCCGGTCTTCGCCATAGCCGAAGCCCTTTTTGTAATCGGCAAATGTCAACGCCCTCAACGGGATGCACTCTTCGGTCATGGAAGCCAAGGCTTGTCGTCCGCTGGAAATAGTTCTTGACAGGAAATTGTAGCATAACTAATTTATAATAAAAACGAACGCTCGCTCTTTTTTTGGGTCCAAACCAGTAACCCTGTTTTCATCGGTTTCTGGCGGGAGAAGTAAAATGATGACCAACACAGTCTTAGCCGCAATCGCCATCGTCACGCTGCTGACGCTCGCCTATCGCCGCAGCGGAATCGCCGCGGCGGCCCTGTCCGCGGCCGTTCTGTCCGCGGCCTCTGCCCTGTTGACCGGATTCGGCCCCCTGACCTGGCTGTTGACCGCCCTGTTTATCGTCTGTCTGCCGTTTGCAATCCCCACCCTGCGCCGACGGTTCCTGTCGAAACCCACCCTCTCCATCATGAAACGTCTGCTGCCGCCGCTTTCGGAAACCGAAAAAGAGGCGATCGATGCCGGCAATGTCTGGTGGGATGGAGAGCTCTTCAGCGGCAAACCGGATTGGCAGCGCCTGCTCTCCGCCGACAAGCCGAGCATCAGTGAGGAGGAGCAGGCCTTCATCGACGGCCCAGTCACCGAACTCTGCCGCATGGTCGACAAGTGGCGGATCAACCATCAGCTGAACCGATTGCCCGAGCCCATCGTCGACTATGTCCGCGACCACGGTTTTCTCGGCATGATCATCCCGAAACGCTACGGGGGGCTGGAATTCTCGCCGGTTGCGCAATCCGAGATCCTGCTGCG
This sequence comes from gamma proteobacterium symbiont of Ctena orbiculata, assembly GCA_003058495.1. Lineage (GTDB taxonomy): Bacteria > Pseudomonadota > Gammaproteobacteria > Chromatiales > Chromatiaceae > Thiodiazotropha. The sequence goes on from QBVC01000018.1 coordinate 78,317, forward strand.
CCTGAGCAACACCGGCAGCGGCGTCAGCTATCTGGTGGGCGTGCCCAACTCCCTCGGCCCCGGCGAGCTGCTGATCAAGTACGGCACCGATGCGCAGAAGGAGTACTACCTGCCCCGCCTCGCCAGCGGCAAGGAGATCCCCTGCTTTGCCCTCACCGGCCCCACCGCCGGTTCGGATGCCACCTCGATCCCCGATACCGGAACGGTATGCATGGGTGAATGGGAGGGGGAAGAGGTGATCGGGATGCGCCTCAACTTCTCCAAGCGCTATATCACCCTCTCCTCCATCGCCACCCTCGTCGGGCTTGCATTCAGGCTCAAGGATCCGGACGGGCTGATCGGCGACACCAAGGATTACGGCATCACCTGCGCGCTGATTCCGCATGATGCAAAAGGATTGCAGATCGGGCGGCGCCACCTGCCCGTGGGCGATGTCTTTCTCAACGGACCCCTGCAGGGCAAGGACGTGTTTGTACCGCTAAGCTTCATCATCGGCGGTCCGGAAATGGCCGGCAAGGGCTGGCGCATGCTGGTGAACTGCCTCTCCGTGGGACGCGCCGTCACCCTGCCCACCACAGCAGTGGCAGTGAGCAAGCGCTCCCTGCTCGGGACCAGCGCCTACGCCAGTCTGCGCCAGCAATTCGGCGTCTCGATTGCCCAATTCGAGGGTATCCAGAAACCACTGGCCCGCATCGCGGGTCTAAGCTATATCATCGATGCGTCGCGCCTGCAGACCATCCAGTCCATCGTTGAGGGCAACAAACCGAGTGTCCCCTCGGCGATATTGAAGTACCACACCACGGAAATGGCCAGGCAGTGCATCATCGATGCCATGGATATTCACGCCGGCAAGGCCGTCGTCAAGGGACCGAAGAACTATATCGCCGATATGTATGAATCGATGCCTGTGGCCATCACCGTGGAGGGTGCGAACATCCTCACCCGCAACCTGATGATCTTCGGCCAGGGCGCCACCCGGTCGCATCCCTATGTGATGCAGGAGATGACGCTGGCCCACGCCGAGGAGACTCCGGAGGTGATCGCCAGGTTCGATGCCACCCTGGCGGCGCATATCGGCCACACGATCAGCAATTTTGCCCGCATGCTGGTGATGGGACTCGGCCTCTCCCGCGAGGCCGCGGCGACGGAGAAGCGTCATCTGCTTCCCTACTACCGGCACTTCAACCGGCTCAGCAGCCTGTTCGCCGTGATCACCGATGTGGCCCTGCTCAATCTGAACGCGAGGCTGAAATTCAGGGAGATGCTCTCGGCCCGCCTGGGCGACCTGTTGAGCATGCTGTTTCTTGGCAGCATGGTGATCAAGCAGCACGAGGAGAGCCGACAGGCGGATGAAGAGTGGCCGCTGGCCCAGTGGGCCCTCGACCATCTGCTCTATCAGTATCAGACAGCCTTCGACCAGCTGCTGGAGAATTGGCCCAACCGTTTTGTGCCCCTGGTATTGAAGCGGCTTGCATTTCCCCTCGGCGGACGCTTCACAGCACCGAAGGACAGCCTGGAGAAGGCGATCGTCGGACTGGTCACCGCGGATAGCTCAACCAGGGCCGACTTGACCAGCGGCCTCTACTTGGAGGCGGGGGCGAACAACCCCCTGGCCGAGGTGAATCAGGTCTTCCTCGAGAGTCTGCTCCTGCAACCGATCCTGAAACGGGTCAAGGCCGCATTGCGCGCGGGGGAATTGATCCCGCCCGAGGATGGCGACCTCGCCGGCGCGGCCCTGAGCGCCGCCCTGGTCACCGAACACGAGGCCGAGCAGCTGCGGCGCTTCGACCGTCACCTGATGGCCGTCATCCATGTGGATGACTTCGACGAGTCGGAACTGGTGCGCACGCCGTATCATGAGCAAGACGACCGAAAACAGATCACTGGATGAAAAGACCCCGGTAAGGGATAGGTAGCGGAGGAGAGAGACCGATGAATTCAACTGCTCAAATGAGTGTGCGGGAAGTGAGTAAACCGGCTATCGGCATACCCGTCTTCGCACGGGTCGCCGTGCTCGGCGCCGGCGTGATGGGGGCGCAGATAGCCGCCCACTTCGCCAATGCGGGCATAGCCGCCCTGCTGTTCGACCTGCCCAAGGAGGGTAAGGACAAAAGCGCTATCGCCAAACAGGCGATCAAGGCGCTCGCAAAGCAGAAACCGGAACCCTTGGCCATCCCCCGCTACGCCTCGAGGATCACCCCCTGTAACTATGACGACGACCTGGAAAAGCTCTCGGCCTGCGACCTGGTGATCGAGGCGATCGCGGAAAGAATGGAGTGGAAGAGCGATCTCTATCAAAAGATCGCCCCCCACCTCAATCCCGGTGCGGTTCTTGCCAGCAATACCTCCGGCCTCTCCATAACCGAGCTGGCCGCGGGACTACCCACCGAACTGCGCAGGCGTTTTCTCGGCATCCATTTTTTCAATCCGCCGCGCTATATGCCGCTGGTCGAGTTGATCGCCCAAGCCGAGACTTCGGCTGAAGTTACCGACAGCATCGAGAGCTTTTGCGTTTCCACCCTCGGCAAGGGGATAGTCAGGGCCAGGGATACGGTCAATTTCATCGCCAACCGGCTCGGACTCTTCTCCATGATGGCGACCATCCACCACGCGGAGCGGCTCGGGCTCAACTTCGAGACCGTCGATGCACTCACCGGAAAATCGATCGGCCGCCCGAAGAGCGCGACCCTGCGCACCGCCGACCTGGTGGGGCTCGATACCATGCGCCATGTGTTGAACAACACGGCGGAGAGCCTCAAGGACGATCCCTGGGCCTCGGTCTACAGCATCCCCGGCTGGCTCGACACCCTGGTTGAAAAAGGCGCCCTCGGCGCCAAGACCAAGGCGGGCGTCTATAAAAAACAGGCGGGTGAAATCCTGGTCTATGAGCCTGCCGATGGCAGCTACCGTAAAAGCAGAGTCAAGATACCGGGCAAGGTTGAGAAGGTCCTGAAGGACTACAAGAATCCCAACCGCCTGGCAAGGCTTCGCGAGATCAAGGACCCCCACGCGGAATTCGTCTGGTCCATCCAGCGTGACGTCTTTCACTATGCGGCCTATCTGCTCGATACCATCGCCGACAACGCCAGGGAGGTCGACATGGCGATCCGCTGGGGATTCGGCTGGAAACAGGGTCCCTTCGAGATCTGGCAGCAGGCCGGATGGCAGGCCGTCGCCGAACTGATCCAGGAGGACATAGAGAGCGGCAGGACGATCACCAGCGAACCCCTGCCGACATGGGTCAGGGAGATCGACGGGGCGCACACACCCCAGGGATCCTGGTCACCCGGCGACGACGCCTTTCACCCCCGCTCCAGGCTCGAGGTCTACAAGCGTCAGCGCGCCCCCGAACTACTGGTCGGCGAACAGTCCGAACGCCAGGAGATATTGTTCGAAAACGATGCCGCTCGCTTCTGGCTCAGCGATGGGGATGTCGGGGTGCTGAGCTTCAAGACCAAGCTGCACACCATCGACAACGGCGTGCTCGACAGCCTCAACCAGGCCGCCGAGCTGGCGGAACAACAGCTGGCGGGGATGGTGATCTGGCACCCGGACGAGCCCTTCAGCGCGGGGGCCGATCTGAAGTCGTTCATGCCGGTTGCGTTGAAGAGCATCCTGCCGGGAAATACCGCCCTCGACGACCTGTTGCAGAAGTTCCAGCAGAGCTGTATCCGCATGCGCAGAGCCAACATCCCGGTGGTCGCCGCGGTGCAGGGACTGGCCCTGGGCGGCGGCTGTGAACTGATGATGCAGTGCGACCGGGTGGTCGCCGCCCATGAGAGCTACATCGGCCTGGTCGAGGTGGGCGTGGGACTGATCCCCGCGGGCAGCGGCTGCATGGAGCTGGCCCGGCGCGCCTCGATCAAGGCGGCGGGCGGCGACACTTTCGAATCCTTGAAGGATATCTTCGAGACCGTCGCCATGGGCAAGGTGGCCACCAGCGCCATCCAGGCCAAGGCCTTCGGCTTTCTGCGCGAGAGCGACCTCGTGGTGATGAACCGCCATGAGCTGCTGCATGCCGCCATCGCCCAGGTGCGGGCGCTCGACGCCGCCAACTACCGCCCCCCCCTCGAGACCCCGATACGGGCCGGCGGGCGTGCCGCCATCGCCAATTTCAAGGCGGCGATGACCAATATGCATGCCGGCGGTTTTATCTCCGACTACGACATGAAGATCGGTAACTTCGTCGCCGAGGCGCTCTGCGGCGGTGCCGTCGATGCGGGCACCGAACTCCCCGAGAGCTGGTACCTGCGCTATGAGCGGGAGGGCTTCCGCACGCTGCTGAAAAATACAAAGACACACGCCCGGGTGAAACATATGCTCGATACCGGCAAGCCCCTGCGCAACTGAACGAGGAGAAGAGAATGAGTGAACAGGCCTATATCGTGGCAGCAAGACGGACGCCCGTCGGCAAGGCCCCGCGTGGCGTATTCCGCCAGACCCGTCCGGACGATCTCCTCACCCATGTCATCCAGGGTGTGGTCAGCGACAGCGGTGGACTGCAGGGCGAGCGGATCGACGATGTGATCATCGGCTGCGCCATGCCCGAGGCGGAACAGGGCCTCAACGTGGCCCGCATCGCCACCCTGCTCGCCGGACTGCCGGACAGCGTACCCGGCGTCACGGTCAACCGCTTCTGCTCCTCCGGCCTGCAGAGCATCGCCATGGCGGCGGACAGAATCCGCCTCGGCGAGGCCGACATCGTCATCGCCGGCGGCGTGGAGAGCATGAGCATGGTGCCGATGATGGGCAACAAGGTGGCGATGAATCCGGCAGTGTTCGAGGACGACAATCTGGCGATCGCCTATGGCATGGGTATTACCGCGGAAAAGGTGGCCGAGCGCTGGAAGGTCAGCCGCGAGGATCAGGATGCCTTCGCCCTGAGGAGCCATCAACGGGCGCTGGCCGCTATCGGCGCCGGCCATTTCGATAGGGAGATACTGCCCTACACCGTGCAACAGCATCTTCCCGACGAAGGAAACGCGATACGCCTGGTAGAAAAGCCGGTATCCGCCGATGAAGGTCCGAGAGCCGACTCCACCCCCGAAGGCCTGGCCAAGCTGCGTCCGGTGTTTGCCGCCAAGGGCAGTGTCACCGCGGGCAACAGTTCACAGATGAGCGACGGCGCCGGCGCCCTGGTGGTGATGAGCGAAAGCAGGATGCGCTCATTGAATCTGGAGCCCCTGGCGCGCTTCGCGGGATACAGTGTCGCCGGCGTACCCGCGGAGATCATGGGCATAGGGCCCAAGGAGGCGATCCCCAAGCTGGAGAGGCAGACCGGGATCAAGCTCGACGATGTCAGCTGGATCGAACTCAACGAGGCCTTCGCCGCACAGAGCCTGGCGGTGATGCGGGAGATGGATATGGATCCGCAAAAGGTCAATCCCCTCGGCGGCGCCATCGCCCTGGGACATCCCCTGGGCGCCACCGGCGCCATCCGCACCGCCACCCTGCTCCACGGTCTGCAGCGCACCAATCAGCGCTACGGCATGGTGACCATGTGTATCGGCACCGGGATGGGTGCCGCCGGCCTGTTCGAGCGCTGTTGATCGATCCCTGTCGGGTGTGCATTTTCAAGGAGCAGACGGCATGAGTGGTGAAACCGTGACAACACCGGGCACCACGCCCGAAGAACGGGTGGTGAGCCTTTGGCGACGCTTCGGCAGCAACGCCATCGGTCGGCGCATCTACAGCCTGCTGTTCGGACGCATGGTGCCCTATACCGGCACCATCCGCCCGCAGATCGAGGAGATCTCTCCCGGTCGGGCCAAGGTCATCCTGCAGGACAGGGGCGCAGTGCGTAACCATCTCAACTCGATACACGCCATCGCCCTGGCGAATCTCGGTGAACTGGCCAGCGGTCTGGCGCTGATCGCGGCGATGCCGAAAACGGCCAAGGGCATAGTCACCCGCCTGGAGATCGACTATCTGAAAAAGGCCCGCGGCACCCTCACCGCCATCGGCGAGGCGGAGGTCCCGGAAGCGATCAACGAGCCCACCAGCCTGGAGGCCCGGGCGACGATCTGGAACCGTGACGGGGAGAGCGTCGCCACCCTCAACGTGCACTGGCTGCTGAGTCCCAGGGAGCCGGCGTGAGCCCTGAATCGCCCCTGCAAACAGCATTCAGCAGGGAGGCCGGGATTCGGGTACCGCTCATCTGCGGTCCTATGTACCCCTGCTCCAATCCCGAACTGGTTGCCGCGGCATCGCAAGCCGGCGGCATCGGCATCATCCAGCCGATCTCCATGACCTTTGTTCACGGCCACGATTTTCGCGAAGGGATCAGGCTGATAAAAAGCCTCACCGACAAGCCCATCGGTATGAACGCCCTGATCGAGAAATCCTCCAGGAAGTATCATGAGAGGATGGAGAACTGGGTCTCCATTGCACTGGATGAAGGTGTACGCTTTTTTATCACCTCCCTCGGCAATCCCCGCTGGGTGGTCGAGCGGGTCAAGGCCTACGACGGTATCGTCTACCACGATGTGACCGAGCGTAAATGGGCGCTGAAGGGGCTCGACGGCGGGGTCGACGGCCTGATCGCCGTCAACAACCGGGCGGGGGGACACGCCGGCCCCCTCACCCAGGAACAACTGCTGGATCAACTCGGCGACCTCGGGGTGCCGCTGATCTGCGCCGGCGGCATCGGTAACGAAAAGCAGTTCGCCGGGGCAATCCAGCAGGGCTATGCCGGCTGCCAGTTGGGCACACGCTTCATCGCCACCAGGGAGTGCAGTGCGGCGATGCCCTATAAACAGGCCATACTCGATGCCGAAGAGAGGGATATCGTCCTCAGCAACCGCATCACCGGGGTCCCGGTTTCGATCATCAACACACCCTACATCGAAAGGATCGGCACCAAGGCGGGGGCGTTCGCCCGCTGGATGTTGCAGGGGAGTAAGACCAAGCACTGGATGCGGATGTTCTACACCCTCCGCTCCGCCTTTCAACTGCGTAAGTCGTCTCTCGATGAGAAAGGGGAAACGGAGTTCTGGCAGGCGGGCAAGAGTGTCGCGGGGATCCACCGGATCGAGCCTGTCGCCGCCATCATCGGAAGGTATGAATCCGCCCTGCAGGAATTAAGTGGATAAAAAGGCAGACGAGGAGAGAAGGGGATCCGGAAAGGTTCACTGTTATGCACAAACGGACTGGTTAAGCAAAAGAGATGAAAATAGTTCAATCGGCGCTAGAGATGCTTGGCATTGTTCTGCTTCGTTTCAAACTCCTGCCGCGGATTTGGGCAGCCGCACTTATTGCGGTAAATCTAACTTCCTTGTTTTTTGTTGATACCCTATATGGCCAGGCAGCATTGGCCGCGGTCGTTTCAGGCCTGATAATCATGGTTATTCTCTATTCCAGATCGGGTTTCACCCGACTATTGGGTATTGGCCATATATTCTGGGTTCCCATGATTTATTGGCTGATTACGGAAATGCCTTTCAATGATGGTCGACCCTATTTGACTGAGTGACTTTGGTGCCTGATTGCTGTCAACAGCATTTCACTTGTGGTTGACGCTACCGATGTGACTCGATACCTTCTTGGAGAAAGCGATCCGCACTATTCGTGGAACTAAGCCGGCCACAGGGAATATCGGAGTATCTTCACAATCATTTCAATCAGCATTCATTCGCTGACAACTCGAATCCCTATTCAAGCAAATACTCGTATCGCCTGTCAGTCAGGATCCTCATGAAGGCCACCAGCGCATCGATACGCTTTTTGTTCAACGCCGGCCCCGTCTCCAGTTCCTTTAATGAGATATTGTCATTGACTTCAGCCACTGCCCATTTTTCACCGCTTTCAGGATTGATCCGGTTTTTCGCGCTGCGGCTGTTGTATTTGTTGTAGAACATCACCACGGTGCGCAGCTCCTCGAACACGCCGTTGTGCATATAGGGCCCGGTCACCGCCACGTTGCGCAGGGTCGGCACCTTGAACTTGCCGGCCTGGCCGGCGTCATCCACCCGGGGATTGTCCAGCAGGCCGCGATCCACATGATCCTCGGCGACACCATTGAGCCTTCGAACGGCCCGGTTCTCCGGCACGCCGATGTTGTGGTATTCGTAGTTGGAGAAGGTCTCGCCCTCGCTGCCGGGTAGGCGCTTCAGCTGGTGGCAGAGATTGCAGTTGCTGAACTGCTGGGAGAAGAACAGGGTCATGCCCAGGTCCTCCTGGGTGGTCAGTTCGTACTCGCCACGCAGATAGCGGTCATATTTGGAGTCGAAGGGGGCGAACAGCTCGGTCTTCTCGAACGCGGCAATACTCCCCGCCATGGCGGCATAGGCCCGTTCGGCATCCTCGAAGATCTCCTCGCCGTAAAACTGTTTGAAGGCTGTGATGTAGGCGTCACTCTCCATCAACCTTTGCACCACGGCGGCCTTGTCGGGCATGCCCATCTCGATGGGATTGACGGGTGGTCCACCCGCCTGCCCCGCCAGGTCCAGCTCACGTCCATCATGAAACTGGCCGCCCACATAGTTACCCTTATCATTCAGCCGGAAAGCTGGACTGAAGGCGGCATAGGCGGCGGTCGGCGCATTGCGATCCCCCAGGGATCTGCCATCGTCGCCCAGGGATACGGCGCCCCCCACGCCGTTGTCGCGGCCGTCGGCAAAACCGCTCTCCGGGGAGTGGCAGGTGGCGCAGGCCTGGGTGCGGTTCCAGGACAGGTTCTTGTCGAAAAAGAGCGCCTGCCCCAGGGCCTCAACCGTTTCGAATCCGGCCGTCGACTGTGGGGACAGGAGGATACATGTAAATGTTACTATGGTTGTCGCCAGTATTCGTAAATGCACTCTGTTCTCCCAGAAAGAGGTCTCATAACCAAATAAACACTGCTTAACTCGTCATTCCGGTGAAAACCGGAAGCTATCTGTTAGATATTTCCGGATCCCGGCATGCGCCGGGATGACGAATAACAAATTAATCAGAGCATCCCTAAAAAATGAATCCGTCAGATTCGCACCAGGTGGTTATCCCAACGGCAACCACTTGCCTGGATCAACGGCAGTGGTTGAAACTCCTTGCCACCTATCCGGTATACGTAGACGCCGCCCTGTCCGCTGCTGAGGATAAATTGACCGGGTTCACCGCCCGCGGCGACACCACAGCCGTCGACGATGTCCACTTGCCCCAGATAGTCACCGCCATCGGCATGCCAGAAAGTCGCCAGCCCTCCCCGGGGGGAGGAGACGGCAAATACCGTTCCTGAGCTGTCAATGCAGACGCCGCCGCAATAGTTGCGCATCCGCTTTTGCACGTCGGCCGGTGCAGCCAGGAGGCGAATCGCCTCCCCTCTTCCGTGGATGCCTACCAATGGCGGCTGCCTGGTGCGCCTGCCCTGGTACTGCATTGCGATGCAAACCCGGTCATCCGGCGTGACCGCCAGGTGGCGGATGCTGTTCTTGTGAAGACCATCGGCAAGAAACCGCTGCTCGAGCAACGCCCCGCTGCGCGCGTTGATGTAGGTCAGTGAAGGGCGCATATCCGCCAGGTTGAGCTTGGCGCGTCCGCTATCCGGGTGGGTCCGGATGCCGCCGTTGGCCACCACAAGGGTTGTACCATCCGACAACAGGCCCAGCTCATGGGGGCCGACACCGTAGGCTGGATACTCATCCACCTGCCGGTAGCCCTGCCGCACGTCCCGCACCCCAATCGCACCTTTGGCGTTGGCGAAATCGTTCTCCGCTGTATAGAACCAGCGCCCATCCGGAGAGAAGATGCCATGTCCGTAAAAGTGTCGATCCGTTCGGCTCTCCCGGCGATATAGCAAGCGGCCGCTGCTCAGCTCGATGATGAGAAGATATTGACCGGGACGGCGCGCCACTGCCGCGGCCTGCCTCCCGTCGGGGGATACGGCAATGGCATGGCCACGGCCCGGCAGTCCAATCCTGAACTGCTGCAGGCCGGTTGCATCAAAGCCACTGATGTAGTGGTTGCCATCGCCATCGGCGTGGGCGCTCAGATAGCGTGCTCCGGCCTCGGTTGCAACCGCCGGCAATACCGGGAGCAGCGAAAGCCCTGTGGTGAGTTTAAGAAATCGGCGCCGTTTCATGAAGATATCTCAATATGGCAAGCGTTTTAATAACTGCTGTTCAATCCCCATCCAGGCTATTGAAGCCGAGGGAGAGACCTACCGCCTTGGGCAGCCGCGTTGCGATCAGACGTTTGAGAAGACGGCTGTCAGCAAGCAACTGCTGCAGCCTCTTGTACGCTTCCGACTCTTTTTTGATTTCATAGAGCGGTACCTCTATCTCTTCCACACCCGCAATCGCCTTGTTGAATCCAGCTTCTATTTCCTCATCCAGGCCTCTATCCGCCACCGTCCCTGAAAAGCCGACCTGATAGAGCTCTTTGGCGGCCTTGAGATTGAGCAGGATGTTGCGCAGGGAGCGTCGGCTGCGCCAGGACTCGGCGCGGCGCAGATTAAAGCCCTGCAGGGGGCGCAACAGTTTGTTGTCGACGATCGCCTGCAGCTGGGTGTGAAGGTCGTTGAGCAGACGGCTGCTTACCTCTTCGCTGCTTTCGAAATAGTCATTCCCCCGCTCCGCACCCAGCACCAGATCACGGAACGCCACCTCTCCCGGCTGCCAATCCTCGACCACGCCGGATGACATATGCGCGATATTGCCGGCAATGGCCTCGGCCAGCTCACAGCGGTAGCCGGTTTGATCACCGGAGCCAAACGCCTTCAACTCCAACCTGGCGGGATAGAGCAGACGCTCCAGGCTGGTGAAACCCTGAATCGCCACGCTGGTATGGGGAAAGCGCTCCGGGGCGAAGAGAGTGCGATCCTCTCGCGCCAGCAGGCGGCGCAACTGTTTGGCGGCGGTGCCGTGTTTGTCCGGCCATATCTGGTAACGGTTGTAGCGCAGGTACATCGCTACCGGGCCGAAACGCATATGCTGAATACCCATCCAGTCATCCATGGCGGCATTGAATGCCCCACGAAACTGTTCCAAGGTTTGGGCATCAGGCCCATCGCAGAACCGGTTGGCTTGATCTGAAAGCGCCCTGCCGCTCTTGGCCAAACGCCGATAACGGGGCAGCAGGTGTTGATCCACGATTGCCTGGTTGACCGCCAGCCAGCCCGAACCGGCGCCCTCGCTTTTTGCGCTCAGGAGCATTCCAAGCAGAGCGCCTGTGAGGAGTACGGGGGCCAGAAAGCTGTTTCGGTACATACTCGATCCCTATAGCGATTCAATGAATCGAATCAGGTCGGCACGCTGTCGACGGTTCATCGCCACCACCTTGTCGCGGGAGGCCTGCGCCTCGCCGCCGTGCCAGAGGATCGCCTCCAACACTGTCCGGGCGCGTCCGTCATGGAGGAAGAAACTGTTGCCGTTCACGGCTGCGCTGAGGCCTATCCCCCAGAGCGGCGCGGTACGCCACTCGCGTCCGTTTGCCTCACCTTCCTGGCGGTCGTCCGCCAGACCTTCCCCCATGTCATGCAGCAGAAGGTCGGTATAGGGCCATATCAATTGACCGGCATGTTCCGGATCGATGGCCTCTTCGGCGGTGACGAATTTCGGTATGTGACAACCGATGCAGCCAGTTTCATAGAACAGCCGCTTGCCCCGAAGCACGTCGGGCGCACCCGCTTCGCGCCGTCGGGGGACGGCCAGATTGCGACTGTAGAGGGCCGTCCAGCGGGTGGTCAGGGAAGGGGTCTCGAGATTCTCGTACTGCGGCGAGTTGCCGTCGGGCGCCTGCCGGCAGGCGGGCTGGCGCTCGGTGCAGTCACCGGAGGCATCAGGGTGCAAGGGGACGGAGATGCCGATATCCCCGAAAAAGGCGCTCTGCGACTGCTCGTCCACCGTTGCGGTGCCGGCCTTCCAACCGAAGCGACCCGGCATCACCCTGTCATGGCGGGGACTCCAGACCCGGTTCAGCCTGCCGGAGATGCCATCGCCATCCCGATCATCGGGATCGGCAATGGCCTCGAGATCGGAGGCCTTGATGGCACCCAGCAGGCCAAGGCCGATCATCTGCGGCGCGAGACGCGGAGAGATCAGGGTGTCGGGATGCAAGGCGCCGTAACCCAGATCGGTAATGGTGTAGCTCGGCTTGCGCAGCTGCACCTTTTCGTTATCCGCAAGTACGACTTCGATCGCCTGATAGTCGATCTTCACCCGGCCCTCCGCGGTATGGCCCCTGACGGCAAAATTCTGCAGCTGACTGCCGTAGGTGGGTTCCGGCATGGTGCTGATCCGCCGGCTTTTCAATTGCGCTTGCTGCCGTTCGTCGCCGGGAGGAACGCTCAAGCGCAGCACCAGGGAGTTGGCGCTGTCGCCATCATCTTCCAGGGGGCGTCCGCGGCCGTTGCCTTTGTGACAGAGCAGGCAGGCGCGCGCATTGAACAGGGGGCCAAGGCCGTCGGCCGCCTGGGTGGCGGTGGGCGCGGAGACCCATATGCGTTTGAACATCGCCCTGCCCAGGGTGAAGTCGAGCCTGCGCTCGACACCCATGTTGGCTGAGGGATGGGAGAAGGCCCGCTTATCCGCCGCCTTGGAATGGGTGGCGGCGCCGCCCGGGTAGATCTCATTGACCTCCGGTCTGGAAAAATCGGTGCCTGCGCCGGTGATATCCACCCCGCCAGCGGAGGCGGCTGCATACATCGTCAGCGCCAGTGCGACAAGCAGGCTTTGGCTGGGATTCATATTCTTACCTGGCTGAGAGAGCGCCGACAAGGGCAACAGTCGTGACTACTCGAACACCTTTTTCGGCGCATCCAGGCTGTCGGATCCCTCAAAGGCGATCGGCTCCAGCTCGAGAACGGCAACCGCTTTCTCTATTCCCCTGGTCTGCGCCACCAGGGCATCGACCGCGGCCAACACCTTGGCATTGCCGGCCCTGTTGCCCTCACCGATCAGCTGGTCGTAAGCGATCCCCTCCTTCTCCGCACTGTCGACCAGGACCTGCATCTTCATCAGGGTGTTATCCAACTGACCGCGCAGCGCTTTGTCGACGGACGCATCTTTGGCGGCCACCAGGTCAGAGAGGCTAGGGCCGCTGATCCTGCTGCCATCGATGCGGGTATAGCTCCCGGTATAGACATTCTTCACGCCGAGGGCATCGTAATAGTGGGACCAATGGGTGTTGTCGCTGAAACAGTCATGCTCCTCCTCCGGATCATGCAGCATCACACCCAGCTTCATGCGTTCACCCGCCAGTTCGCCATAGGAGAGGCTGCCCATGCCGGTCAGGATGGTGGCGACCCCCTTCAGGGCATCACCGCGGTAGAGGTTGCGGCGCGCCTCGCCACCCTCTGCCCACTGGGCGGTCATCCAGCTCAACTCGTCGACCAGCAGATCGGTGGCGGCCGACAGATAGGCGGCGCGACGATCGCAGTTGCCCGATGTGCAGTCAGCGTCACCGAAATCGCTGGCTGGACGGATTCCCGCACCGGGACCGCTGCCGTTCAGGTCCTGACCCCAAAGCAGAAACTCGATGGCATGGTAGCCGGTGGCCACGTTGGCCTCGATCTCATCCAGTTCGTGCAGGGATTCAGCCAGCAGCGCCTTGGTGATCCTGCCGGCATCGATCTCCCTGCCCCCCACCTTGAGCCGTTTATTTGCAATGATATTGGCGGTGTAGAAGGGATTCTCGTCGGATTCGTCACCGTAGCCGGCAGCGACATAGTCGATCAGGCCTTCATCCAACGGCCATGCGTTGACCTTGCCCTCCCAGTCGTCAACGATGGCATTGCCGAAACGATAGGCTTCGGTCTGCTGATACGGGATTCGCGCCTTCTTCCATGCCTCCCTGGCGGCAGCAAGGTTTGCCTCGGTTGGCTTGGATACCAGCCCATTGACCCTTTTCTGCAGCGCCTTGGCGGTGATCAGGGAGTCCTGGTACATGGCATGGGCCAGGTCTGCGTAGTGGGCCAATACGGCCTGTTCATTGGGGGCGGCCCATATTGGGGAAACCAGGAGAATTCCGGCAACCAGTGACAGGAGTGTTTTCATCATCGTTTAACCTCTGAAATGAAAAATGCTGGACTGGCTTGCGTTACGCTGGCTTACCCGTTAATGACTATTCATGGAATCATTTATTTGGTGAGGATCAGCTTGCCATGCCTTGTGATCTGCAGCTGATACTCACTGCCTTTGTGCATGATCACCAACCGACTTTGTCCCTGAAACAGTTCGGCGCTATTCAACCGGACTGGTACGTTGGGAGATTCCGCCTTTTGGGGTTTAGTGAGGTAGTCATCTCTGGACAAGCTCATCTGATATCACCTAGTTCATCACAAATGTAATGCGAATGATAATGATTATTATTTGCAAGTCAATAGGCAGATGAGACAATTTCATTCGCAGATCGATCTCGACCGGGCATCCCATGCCACTTTCTGCTCCATTGTGGAAGCCGTCGCTCGATTCAGTTCCATTGACCGGTACCTATTGCCAAATTCGATGCAGACCGTGCAATGAAATAAAATTCACTGTTGAAAATTTATTGATAATGATTATTATTTGTATTTAACTTGCTGTACATTGATCCTGTTTCGAGACAGCAGGCATCTCCTGCAGATCACCAGGCAAGCTAAATCGTGTAGTACCAAGTCGTTGAATATTTTCAATCTCCGGACAAGCAAGCTACAAGCCCACAAATCAAGCGGCAGCCAGCCAGACTGGATTCAGTGTTACAACATGGAGATCAGCATGGCCGCAATGAAAATTGAGTCTGTATTCGAGATCTATCTACAAATGGACCCTGAGTTTCTCACCTCGCGCATCGGATTTCTTGTATGGCGCTACCAGTTAACTCGATCAAAAAGAATGGCCTGCTCGATTGTTCGCCATATTGAGGCACTCTGCCTCCATCCTGAGCTCGATGGTTCCGCCCTATCCCGCTGTGGATACCAACGTTCATTGAGGCATTGGCGCATGCTGGCCGGTGGAAATCAGATCGTACAGGAGGTTTAGCAGGATTATGTGCCCAGAAAATGAAAAAACGCGCCAGATTTTCCGTTCAAACCGAAGACGCCGTAAACTCTGGGAGCTTGAGGATCGCCACCACTGCCCGGTGATAGGTACCTGTCTCAACATCGATGATCTGAAGCGTGTGGTCCGCCAATCCGGTGTGAAGATGGAGTCAAATGCCAGCGATTTTGACTATCACGTTACCCTGGCACATGCAGCGGGCGACAAGACCCGTGTAACCAAGAATCTGCAGAAGATGCTTGACAAGCGGTTCAATCGTCATATCAAAAAGCTCTCCAAGGTGAACTGCGAGGGGGCATTGGCTGCACATTGGGAGCAAGCCCTGGCGGATGATGAGATTCCGGGTATGTTCTGGGCGCTAGTGACCCATCCCGCCACGACCAAGACGCTCTCGAACCGGGTGTATGGGGAGGTTCACATGCTTTCCCATCTTTCCGGCCGCTCGCATCGCAAGGCCCTGGCCCGTATTCCCCTGCTGGAGGCCGAAAGGGATTCCCTGGAGGAGACACACAAGAAGCATCGCACCATCAGCGAACAACAGCTGGCGGAAAGGGATCGACGTATCGATGAGTTGGAACGCCTGGTCACCAAGTTGCGCCAGGAATTGGCAGCAGAAAGGCGTGTGGAGCAGGCCAATCCCGAATCGTCCGCGTTGCAGGATGCGTTGGATCGTCAACAGCGCAGCAACGAGTGGCTGACCAAGAATCTGGCGACGACCCGGCAGGAGCTTGATCAACAGAGCGACAGGGTCAGGGCAATGAAAGAGCTTTTGCAGGAGAGTCGCGAGCAGTTGTCGGCCAGCGAGAAGAATCTGGCTCAGCTGATGGAGCGTTTAAGTCATGACCGCATGCAGACGACAAGCCTGCCTGATCTCGCCGGACGCAAGGTGGTCTATATCGGCGGACGTCGCTCGCTGGCACCCCATCTACGCTCCCTGGTCGAGGGGTGTCAGGGGGACTTCATTCATCATGACGGCGGGGTCGAGGATAACCGCGCCAATCTGGACAGCAAGCTGGCCGGCGCCGATATGGTGTTTTGCCCTGTCGACTGCGTCAGTCATGACGCCTGCCTGCGGGTAAAACGCTGCTGTAAACGCACCAATACCACTTTTGTTCCGCTGCAAAGCTCGGGGATATCAAGTCTGCTCAATGGATTACAGGAGGTGATAAAACAGTAGGCATGTAATCCGAATGATCCCCGTCGAGATGGCAGGGATCCCTAGATGGATCACACCTGGGATTGAAGATAGTTTTGCAAGCCGATTTTTTCGATCAGCCCCAGCTGTTTTTCCAGCCAATAGGCATGATCCTCTTCGGTATCCGCCAGCATACTCTCCAGGATCTCACGGGTCTGAAAATCCTGCTCCGCCTCACAAATGGCAATCGCCTCCTTGAGGGCGGCGATAACCCCATACTCCACATCCAGATCGTTTTTCAACATTGTGGGCACATCGCTGCCGATACGAAGCGCGTCCTGTTCGGAAAGATCGGGTGTGGTCTCCAGGAAAAGCAGGCGCTTGATCAATGCATCGGCATGCTGGGTCTCATCCTCCATCTCATGGTTGATGCGCTCATAGAGCCTGCTTAGCCCCCAGTCTTCGTACATACGGGAATGGGTGAAGTACTGATCTCTTGCCGCCAATTCTCCACGTAGTAACTTCTGCAGTTGGCCGATGACTTTCTGATTACCTTTCATCTTGATTCATCCCCCAGTGGGATCTGTTAAATACAATCCGATTAGCCCCTGATTTGAGATTGAAGATAGTTTTGCAGACCACTCTTCCCGATAAGCCATTGCTGGGTCTCGAGCCAGTCGATATGCTCCTCAGTCTCCTCCAGCACCTTTTCCAGAATCTCCCTTGATACATAATCCTGCAGGTTTTCACAGGCAGCTATCGCCTTGATCAGTTCGGTGCGAAGCTCGCTCTGCAGCAGTAGATCGTTGGCCAGGATCTCTGCCACATCCTCACCGATATAGAGCTTTCCCAGGGCCTGCATATTGGGTAGACCCTCCAGGAGCAGTATCCGCTCGACAAGGCCGTCGGCCAGCTTCATCGCCTCGATGGAGTGCTTGTATTCCGCTCCGTTCAGTACATCCAGCCCCCAGTTCTTCAGCATGCGCGCGTGCAGAAAAAACTGGTTGATGGCAATGAGCTGCCCGCTCAATGCGGTATTAAGTGTTCGATTGATCACCGGATCGGCTTTCATTTCATACCCCTTTTTGTCGGCTAGCGACGCTCGTCACGCAAAGAGATGATCTGTTTTGTTACTGATGGACGGGATGAGCAGTCTATCTGTGCCGTAGATTATTGCAAATGATAATGATTTGCAATATTATTTATACTCAATATCAGAACAGTTCACTGCAAAGGCTAAAGCTATGTATGTTTGTGTCTGTCATGCGATCACCGATAGCGATATCAGGTCCGCAGCGGGAAAGGGTGTCTCGTCACTGGAGGCGCTGGGAGATGAACTCAGGCTAGGCACCTGTTGCGGCCGCTGTAAAGAGTGCGCCAACAAGGTATTGCAGCAGTCATTGATGGAAAGCTGCGGTACGGGGCATTGCAAGCTGGGGAGCGCGGCATGAATTCGGACTCACTCGGAAAGGAACAGATCTCTACCCAGGGGCGGACTTTCTTATTGAGATTGTTCCGATATTTATCGCCTCCGAGAAACATCAAACAGCGTCACAGGCGTCTAATCCGTAAATTGGCAAATCAGCGTTGATGCATCCTGACGGCATGGAATGTCGCCCAATTACCTGCACCCCGCTTGATACCATTTCGATAAGCGACGGTGCGATTTCATAAGCTCGAAAAAAGCGCATAAAAAAAGCCCGCCATTGGCGGGCTTTTTTTCGTCTGCCTGTCGGTTACTTACTTGATTGACTGATAATAGTCGATCAGGATCTGCGCCACCTCGGGGCGGGAGAACTCCTTGGGTGGGGCGATGCCCTGGCCCAGCATCTCCCGCACCTTGGTGCCGGAGAGGAGGACGAAGTCCTCCTTCTCGTGATCAGGCGCCTCGCACATCATCACCACCTTGTTCAGCTTCTTCGACCAGGCGGTGTGGTCGGCCTTGAAGATCTGGATCTCCAGGGCGCCGGCCGGGACCTCGTCATCGAAGATGGTCTGGGCATCGAAGGCGCCGTAGTAGTCACCCACCCCGGCGTGATCGCGGCCGATGATGAAGTGGGTGGCGCCCATGTTCTGGCGGAAGTAGGCATGGAGCACCGCCTCCCGGGGACCGGCGTAGAGCATATCGAAACCGTAGCCGGTGACCATGGCGCTGTTGGGCGGAAAGTAGAGCTCCACCATCTTGCGGATCGCCGCGTCGCGCACCGGTGCGGGGATATCGCCGGGTTTCAGCTTGCCCAGCAGCATGTGAATGACCAGGCCGTCGCAACCGAGCCGGTCCATCGCCATGTGGCAGAGCTCCTCATGGGCCAGGTGCATCGGATTGCGGGTCTGGAAGGCGACGATCTTGCTCCAGCCGCGCTCCTTGATCTCGTTGCGGATCTCCACCGCGGTGCGGAAGGTGTCGGGAAAGTCGGTCTGGAAGTAGGAGAAGTTCAACACCTGGATCGGTCCGGAAAGGGCGATCCGTCCCTGGCTGTTGAACGCGGCCACACCCGGATGTTCACTGTCATCGGTGCGATAGACCTTGTCGGTCATGATCGCCATCTGCTCGTCGCTGACCTCTTCGATGGTCTCGATATCCATGATCGCCAGCACCGGATTGCCCTCGACGTTGGGATCCCGCAGTGCGATCCGCTTGGCATCGCCGATCTTGTCCGTACTCTTGAGCAGGCAGAGCACGGGCACCGGGAAGAAGCTGCCGTCGGTCAGGGTCATCTTTTGCGCGGCGCCCATGGCATCGGCGACGGTCATGAAGCCTGTCAGCGGACTGAAGTAGCCTGCCCCCATCATCACCGCGTTACCGGCGGCCTGAGAGCTGATCACCACCGAGGGCAGGGATTCAGCCTCGTGTGAGAGCTTGTGGTGGGTATCGGGATCGTAGACAAACAAAGGTTGTAGTTCCGAGGAACCGACTGGGTTGATCATGACGTTTCGTCTCCTTCGTTGATCGCTTAATCAATTGACCGGCCCAGTCATAAACTACCAAGCCTGCCCTAAGCCTGCACTTGAGTCAGTTATCGCATCCACCCTTTCACGAACCTGGGGCGGAATTTAAAAAAAGTGTATAACTAACTGTTTTTATTGGTGAATATAGAGATATTTAAGGTAAAGTGTATTTCAAACAGGCAATACACTACCACAACGAGGAGTTATCCAACCCTATTAATTTTTTATGTGCTCAGCAAAATATCTGCTCCATCTCCGGCGCCATTCGCCCGGCCTACTATCCTGGATTGCCGGTGAGGAGATCGGCGAGACCGCTGCTGCGTCGCATCGGCTGGGTCAGGGCCCAATCGAAGAGAGCCTCTTCGCCGATCAGGGTGAAGCGCCTTCTCGATCGGGTGATCGCGGTATAGACCAACTCGCGGCAGAGGATCGGGCTCCGCTGGTCGGGAAGTTGCAGGATTACCTCCTGGAATTCGGAACCCTGGCTCTTGTGCACCGTTACCGCATAGACCGTTTCACAGTAGGGCAGCCGCGATGGCGGAACCCAACGAATCTCATCCCCACCCCCCTGGAAGGCTACCGCCAATTCGTCTTTGAGTTGCGGATGGGGCAGCACGATGCCGGTCTCTCCATTATAGAGATTGAGTTGATAGTCATTGCGCGACAGCATCACCGGTCGACCCGGATACCACTCGCCCTGATCCCTTATCTGCCCCTGCCGAATCAGCTCCCGGGTTATGGCGGCGTTCATTGCATGGACACCCCTGGGCCCCTCGCGAAGCACGCAGAGCAGGCGAAACTCGTACAGCAGGGTAAACAGCGAGGCCGCAGGCGCCCCGGCCCTGACCGCCTCGAACAGGCGGGAAAAACGATCAGCCACCCGCCTGGCCAGGTCGCCGGCGGAATCCAGCCTGTCCAGTTCCCCGCCTCCATTGTCGAGCAGCTCTCGCGCCTGACCGGTATCCCCCCGGTTGACGGCCCTCGCCAACTGCCCGAGCGGACTCCGGGGATCGAAACGGTAGCTATGCCTCAGCTCGACGACACTGTTCCTCAATCCACTGCCGGAGCCCTCCCCTGGCGCCACCGTTTGTCGTGTGATCAGGCTCAGCTGACGGGCGAATTCCGCATCAGGTCCCTGGCAGCCGGCACACAGATCCCCCATCACCGCTCCCGCCTCCACCGAGGCGAGTTGATCCCGATCGCCCAACAGCACCAGGCGCGCGGTATGGGGCAAGGCATCCAGGAGCTTGGCCATCAGGGCCAGGTCGACCATCGATGCCTCGTCCACGATCACCACATCAAGCAACAGGGGATTGTCGCGATGGTGGCGAAAACCCGTACCCGAGCGGTTCATCCCGAGCAGACGATGCAGGGTCGATGCCTGTTCCGGTATCGACGCCAGCTGCTCGGCGGAGAGGGACAGGGATGCCTTGGCCTGCTGAATCGCCTGCTGCAGGCGCGCGGCCGCCATCCCCGTGGGCGCAGCCAAGGCGATCCGCAGCGCCTCTCCCCCGGGCTGCTGGCGCAGCAACGCCAAGAGGCGAAGCACGGTTGTGGTCTTGCCGGTCCCCGGCCCCCCGGTGATGATGGTGAGGGGTCTCAGGATAGCCGTGGCAACGGCCAGCTTCTGCCAGTCGACAGCACCGCCGTCATCTGCCGGAAACAGGGTTGTCAGGGCTCTTTTCACGGTCTCCGGGTCGATTTGCCGATCGAGCGCTTCCGCCCGTTGCAGGAGTGCGCTCCCCAAGCGCTGCTCATAGGCCCAGTAGCGATGCAGGTAGAGCCGATCCCGTCGGTCCAGAACCAGGGGCTGCCAGTCACCTGGCCTGCCGATGATCCCGCTGGCCAGCAACCCGTCGCGCCACGCCTCCAGCTCGGGGGCCAGGACCCGGTTCTCCCCTTCATCGATGAACACACGACCGGCGACCGTGCGGAGATCGAGGCAGACGTGGCCTTCGCTGGTGGCCCGGCTGGTGAGCGCAATCGCCAGGGCGAGGGATGGCGAAGCCGCCTCCTTGGCCTCGGCCAGCAGATACTCGGCAAGATGCAGATCGAGAGCGTCGAGCAGGCCCTGCCGATGAAGCGAACGCAGCAGACTGTCAGGACGACCCATCGCTGTGCGCCTCTATCATTCGGTCCAGGGCCTCGATAAACGCCTCCGAGGGTCGTTCCGCAACCACGCCAAGACGATCGCCGCTCCGGGGCCGCATGCCGCGCAGAAACAGATAGTAGACCCCGCCGAAGTGGCGTTCATAGGCGTAGCCGGGCAGGCGCAGCTTGAGATAGCGATGCAGCGCCAGGGTATAGAGCAGGTATTGCAGGGTGTAGCGGTGCTCCACCATCGCCGTGCGCAGCGCCTGCGGATGGTAGTCGGCGTAGCTGTTGCCCAGCCAGTTCGACTTGTAGTCGGCGAGGTAGAAACAGCCATCCGCCTCGAAGACCAGATCGATATAGCCCTTCACATAGCCGTCCACCACACCCGCACGGAGGCCAGCCAGGCCATCGATCAGCCCGTCAACCCCGGCGAAGCGGTGCGCCTCCGCGAGCGCCATAATCGTCTTGGCCTGTAATGAGCGGGCCGGGAAATAGAACGCCATCTCGTTCAGCCGCCGTTCCCCCGGGATCCGGCTCAGGGTCAAGCCTGCGCCATCGAGCGGCGTCTCCAGGACCTCCCCCATCCACTGGGCAACCAGGGCCGTCCAGCGGGTATCGATGGCGTGCAGGAGCAGCTTCTGCTCCACCAGGGCCTCCAACCCCCTGCCGCCGCCCTGGTTGAAATCGAGGGCCTCGAGAATCGCATGCAGACAGCTGCCTGGTCCGGCGCCCCGGGGAAAGCCATGCACGTCGAAACCCTCCACCTGCTCCTGCAGCTGCTCGGGGCGTGCCGGGGACGCGTCATGATCGGGCCTGTCTTCATGCTGTCCCGCCACCAGCGAGGAGAAACTGGCGACATTTCCGACCGCGGTGATGGTCGCGCTAAAGCGTCTCGCCGGCTGCAGTTCAGGGGGCGGGGGCATGGCGAGCTGCACCACCTCCCCGTCGAGGGGCAGCGGCGTGATGTGGATTGCACCCGCGGCGGCCTGCGCCAGTGCCTGCAGCGCATCAGCGTCCTGCCCGGGATCCAGCGCCTTGGCGCGTTGCCGCCAGGCCGCCAGGTCCAGTGTGGATTCGGCTTCACCGGGGTTGTGCAGCAACCAGCCGAGGGCCGAATGCCTGCTCTGTTTCATCCATCCCCAGGCCAGATAGCAGCGATAACGGGGGCGGGTCAGGGCAACGTAGAGCAGGCGCAGATTCTCCGCGAACGCCTCCTCGTGAAGGTAATCCCGGTTGTCGTGAAAGCGGGCCGAACCGAGCTCGAGCACCGCCGCATAGTCATCCAGTGGATCGTGAAACAGGAATGGGCTGTGATCGGCCCTGGGTTCGCTCTCATCCCATAGGTAGGGACAGAAGACGATCTCATATTCCAATCCCTTGCTGTGGTGGAGGGTCTCGATCTTTACCAGTTCACCGTCACTCTCCAGGCGCAGCAGGCGCTCATCATCCTGTGACCTGGACTGGCATTGACGGAGAAACCATTTCAACAATCCCTCCATCCCGGGATGAGCCGTGGCATCCTGTTGATGCAGCAGCTCCAAGAGGTGGTGGAAGTTGGTCAGGCGACGCTCACCGTCGCCAAACCCGAGCAGCCGCTTCTCTATTCCCATATCCATCACCAGCGCCCTGATCATGGCGATGAATCCGTCATCCCGCCAGCTGTGGTGATAGTCGAAGAATCGTTTGAAAAGTCTGTTCTGGGATCCATCCTCACGGTTGAGTTCATCGATTGCGGCACCATCCCAGCCCAGCAACGGCGTCGCCAGCGCGGCGCGTACCAACGGACCCCGTTGGGGCTCGAGCAGGGCGATCAGCAGGCGCTGCAAATGCTCCGCCTCGCGGCTCCGGTAGACGCTCTGCTGGCTGCTGTGCACCGCGGCTATGCCACGGGCCCTCAGGGCCTGGGCAATTCTGGATGCCTGCTCATGGGTACGCACCAGGACCGCGATATCGCTGCCGCGGAGCTCTCTCTCGCCAATCCGTGCCCGCTTTTGCGAACCCAGGGTCAAGAGACGGGCGATCTCGGCGGCGGTGGCATCGGCAACGGCCTGGCGAATCGCCTCCACCCCCGCCTGCTCGTCGAATGCGAGCCGCCAGAGCTGCATCGGTGCTTCGGGCGCATTATCGAGAACCAGGGGATCCATCTCCCGATCCGCGGCCGCCACCGGGTCGAAGCCGATGCGCGGCTCGTAGAAGGGTCGACGGGCGCGCCCGAACAGGGTGTTGACGGCGCGCACCAGCCCGGGCGTCGAACGCCAGTTGATATCGAGGCTGTGGTGTTTGGCGCCTGTCTCCTCCCTGGCGCGCAGGTAGGCGAAGAGGTCGGCGCCGCGAAAACTGTAGATCGCCTGTTTCGGATCGCCGACAAGAAATACCGGCTGCAGGCTGTTGCGGTATATCCGGCTCAGGATCGCATATTGGATCGGATCGGTATCCTGAAACTCATCCACCAGCGCCGCGGGATAGCGTCTGCGCAGCAGCGCCGCGAGATGGCCGCTGTCTCCCTGCAAGGCGGAGTGGAGCTGCAGCAAGAGATCGTCGTAGGACCACTCCCCTGCCTCGGCCTGGCGTCTCGGCAGCTCTTGCAGAAGGTAGTCATAAAACGACTTTTGCAGGGCGGCGGTAGCCCTGTCGAAGGCATCAGCGCATTCTTCAACACACTTCATATAGCGTGAAAAAAGGGGGAAGAAGGGGTGTTGAGGAGCATCCTGACCGGCCTTGACCGCCGCCTCGATGCTCTCCGTTGTAAACCGCACTGCCATCTCAAAGGGTCTCTCGTAAGGGGCGGCCTGCAGCCACTGGTCAATCTTCAGACCCCAGCCCTCAACCCTATCCTTGCGATAGATCCTCCCATTCATCACCTGATTGTTGCTGAGCAGCGTGAGAATCGCAGCGCGCTGCTCTTCCCACAACGCCCTGACCTCGGACTGGCGTTCAATCGCCTGCCGCTCAAGCTGCGCAATATCCTGCGGCCAGTCACGGCCCCTGACCTTCAGGTAGGGCTTGCCCAGTGCGGGGCGCATCTGCTGCAGCAGCGCCTCGGGACTTTCGATCCAGAGTCGAAAGGCCTGCAGCAGGCGATCGGGCAGCTGGTTGATTTCCCGCCGCCAGAAGTCGTCCGCGATCTGCTGCAGACGATCGGACTGATCGGGGACCAGGCTGGTATTGAATCCCTGCCCGGTCTCGAAAGCCTGTTCGCTCAATACCCGCTGGCAAAAACCGTGGATGGTGAAGATCGCCGCCCGGTCGAAAGCGGCGATGGCCAGGTCGATGCGATGGCGCGCCCGCTCTCTATCCGCCAGCTTGTCGTGGATCGCCTGCAGCAGCGGATCACCGCTCACGGCGCCGTTATAATGGGACCTGGCTTCGAGCAGACGCTGGCGTATCCGGGTCTTCAGCTCCGCCGTCGCCGCCTTGGTATAGGTCACCACCAGGATCTGTTCCGGGCCATACCCCTGCTCCAGCAGCAACCGCAGATAGAGGCTGGTCAGGGTGTGGGTCTTTCCGGTTCCGGCGCTCGCCTCCACCAGATTGAAGCCCTTGAGGGCAACCGCATCGATCTGCATGCTCATTGTCGCCACTCCAGGTGGTCCATGAGCGGATCCAGGATTTCGTTGCTGGTTGTGAAAAAGCCCTCGTCGAGGAGCGGCCTGTCCGGCCAGAAGAGGCGATGGTAGGGCCTGTCCAGGTCGCCCCCCTGGTAGCGATTGCCCGACCAGCGCTGTTGCGCGGCGGCGATCGCCCTCTCCTCGTCACCCTTGTCCAGGCGTTCCCGGTAGATCCAGGCCGTCGAAGGGAAGAACGCCAGCGGGGCATCCAGGCCCCGGCGATAGAGGTGAATCAGGTTCTCGAGGTGCGCCCCGGCGAGATCGACGGGCCTGAACTCTCCCTGCCGCTCACCCTCGAGCAGCCGGGTGCGAAGGGCCACTCCGGGCGGCTCGAGGCGATTCAAAAGCAGGTGTCGAATCCAGTGCCTGAGCAGCAGATGGGGGTAGAGGCGATCGGTGGTGTAGACCAGCAGCCCGCCCGGATTGACCCCGTAGAGGTGGCCGACGAGACGCAGATCGCCAAATTCGAGATCGACCTCCAGCGGCTGCAGCGCGGCGCCCTGGTCGAACGCCTGGATACGCTCGACCAGGGCGCCGGCTCGACGCTCCATCTGATTGAATATCTGCTCACCGACCCTGCCGTGGGGGAGACGTCCGCGCGCCCGCAAGCGCTGCAAAAAGCGCTCCGCTGCCTCACCCGACAAAAGCCCCTCCACCAGATCGTGCTCCAGGTCTGTCTGCTCGAAGCGATCGAGGAGGAACTGCTCACGCTCCTCGGGCAGCTCCTCTCCCAGTTCGAGGTCGAGATCGAGGCGAATCTCGGCAAACCCCCGCAGCGGATTGGTGAAGAAGTGGAGGAACCGCTGCAGCTCGATTTCGCGCTCCCCCTCGACCCCGGGCAGCGGCTCCTTCACCAGGGGGAGATCGGTGCGGGTGGCGCTGCCGACCCTTGACGCCGCCTCTCTCATCTCCGCCGAATAGCTGAAGAGCGGGCTGTCAGAGAGAAAATAGCCCTGCGAGAAGGGCTGCAGCGGATGGTCGAAGCTGATCCGTTTCAATCCCGACTCGCCAACCATCAGCCGCAGGGTGTCGCTCAGCTCATCCACCACCACCGCAGGTGGTATCGGCGCATTGTCTCGCTGGCCCATTCCGACGTAGCTGATCAGCAGGCGATCCCGGGCGGAGATCAAGGTTTCGAGGAAGAGGTAGCGGTCGTCTGTCCTTCTTGAACGATCCCCGGGGCGGAAGTCGCGAGACAGCAGATCGAATCCCAATTCCGGCTGCTGGCGCGGGAAGGCATCGCCATCCATGCCGATCAGCGCAATGACGCGAAATGGCAGGCTGCGCATCGGCGCCAGGGCGCAAAAATTGACACCGCCGCCGAGAAAGCCCCGCTCCTGGGAAACGGTCAGCAGCTCGCGCATCCTGTGGCTGATCAATTTGAACGAAATCTGGTGCTGGACACCCGCCTCCCGGATCTCCTGAACCAGGGTATGGATCGTCTCCCGGATCGACTCCAGTTGCTGTTCACTCTCCTCATCGGAATAGAAGAACTGCTCGGTAAGCCCGATCAGGAATGCCAGCCAGGCCTCGGGTGAGCGATCGACGGATAGCCGCTCCTCGAGGGCGAATATGGCATCACAGAAGGCGAGCAAGCCACCGAGCCATTGGGTATCCGAACCCTCCACGGCATCCAACGGGTAGGTCTGATGCCACAACTTCTCGGCATCCGCCGGCATGGCATATCCCAGCATGAGCTGGCGCAGCCCAGCCTGCCAGGTATTGCCCTGCTCACCAGGCAGGCCGAGGGCCTGCTTGCTCTCTCCATCGCGCCCCCAGTGGACTGCCGCCAGCTTCAGCCACTGGGTCAACCGTTCCAGCCCCGCCCCGTCCAATCCGAAGCGCCGATGCACGGCCGGGTATTGCAGCAGATTGAGCAGCGCGCCGACCGGATAGCGGGTTTCCTGAAGCTGCACTATTTCAAGCAGCGCGGTCGCCAGCGGTGTACTCTGCAGAAGATCCGTGCCACTGACCCTGAAGGGTATCTTCGGCCGGCTCCCCGGTGATGAGAAGTGGGCCTTGATCAATGGCGCATAGCGGTCGATATCGGGGCTCATCACCAGGATCTCCGAGGCAGTCAGATGCGGAATCTCATCCAGCATCGCCAGCAGCTGATCGTAGAGCACCTCCACCTCGCGCATGGGGCTGTGACAGCGGTGAAGGGTGATGGAGCTGTCTGCCTTGGCTGCCGATTGCGGGGATTCCAGGGTCAATAGCTGATCCTGCAACCGGTGCAGCAGCAGGCTGCCCCCAGTCCGATGGAACAGCGCTTCGCTGCCCGGGTCCAGCTCGTTGATGGCGGCAAAGAAATCACGCCCCTGACGCCCCATCGTGGCAAGCAGCGGATGGCCGACATCCAGGTAGAGCTCGGCCTCGCCGGCATCCAGCGAGAGTTGCGCCTGCTCGGCGGGGGAGACGATGTCCGCCCAGTGCGCCTCACAGGGATTGAGCAGGAACAGATGGACCTCGGTCAGCATGGAGATCTTGCGGATTAGCTCGAGGTAGCCTGGGGAGAGGGTGGGTACACCGAAGATAAAGAGCCTTGGGGGAAGAACGGCCTGCAACCTCTCCTCGGATACCCGGCTCAACTCGAGCTGCAGGCCTACCCAATGGACCCCATCCTCAGCGGCAAGCTGACGCCAAAGATCGGCCTGCCACTCGTCGCCCGCGGTCGCTGCCTCCCCTCGCTGCCACTTTAGGATCCAATCAGGGCGGTAGAGCAGATAGCGATCGAAGACCCTCGCCAGCTGTTGTGCAAGTTGAAAGCGCTTCACCTCATCGGCGCCAAGCAGATAGTCGCTGAGCGGTGGCTGCAAGCGGTCTGCATCAAGGCCCTGCAACTGGAGGTAGATGCGCCATGCCAGCCGTTTCGGCTGATAACGATCGCACGCCGGCACCTCGGTCAGCAGGATAGGGAAGAGCCCCCAAATGAAGGTCGCGGGCAAGGGAAAGGCCAGGTTGGCGCAAATCCCCAGGCGGTCGGCGAGCTGCAGGGAGAGCCAGCGGGCCATGCCCGGATGCTGAACCACCACCTGCTCCTGGCGCAAGGGCTCAGCCAAGGGTTCAGCGATCGACGCGGCCAGACGCGCCGCCAGCATTTCGAGTCTGTTTGATTGATAGAGCCTCAACATGTGGCCCTATTCTAACCCGATTGCGGCTCAATCATTGAGCCCGGGCGGAAAACCGGGTTAGTGCCCCTCGGCCAGGGCAGCCGGCATCAGGCTACAGGGGGATTCTCAATGGGGCTGGCTTTGAACAGGCCTGACTTTCGGCCCCAATACCACATCCATGACCTCCATGACCTTGCGTGGGATCTCTTCCAAGAGGGACGCCAGTTGTTCGGGATCGAGGCCTGTCTGTCTCCAGATCACCGGATCGACAAGCACAATGGCCTCTTCCCACTCCGCACCGCCGATCTCGGCATTGGCCAGTGATGAAGCGAGATAAAGCAGGGAGGTCTCCAGTTGGAACACCTTCGTTGCCATCGGACGATGGTGGTAGGCAACGACGGTAACAATGCTCTCCGGCAACTTCCACTTCCTCAACAGCGCCTCACCGACATCCATGTGGGTGAAACCGAGGACATCATTCTCGGCATCCGCCAGCAGGGCGTCGTCGCCGCCGGTGATCAGCAGAATGTCTCTTGCCGCCTGCGGCATCTTCAGGTAGATCGCGAGCCGGCCAATGTCGTGCAGCACCCCCATCACGAACAGCCGCTCGCTATGCAGTACATTACAGCGCTTGGCCAGTTCGCCCGCGATCACCCCGGTGGTGATCGAATAGCGCCAATACTCGGCCATATCCACCAGATCACCGGGAATTCCGGTAAAAATCCGTGCCGCAGTGGTCGCCATCACGAGATTTCGCAGTTCATTGGTACCCACCACGGTCACCGCCCTGGAAATCGTCTCCACCGGTGCCTCGAAGTTGAAAAAAGCACTGTTTACAAGGCGCAGCAGACGGGCCGACAGATCGGTATCCTGGGAAATAATCTCCCCCAAGGTTGCCGCGGAGTAGTTCGGGGCGTCGATCAGACGATTCACCTTGACACAGACGTCAGGCAGTGAAACCAGGTTTTCAATCTCGATCACAAGTTGTTGAGGAGTCATGAGTTCAACCTCAGCGGACGACATACAACATCCCTATTGGTAAGGTTATAATTTACTGATTCGTAAAGATTATTGGGATACCCTTTAATGCTTAAAAATCAGCCGCCATGCAGGCTTGTATCCGGTGTAAGCTATGGTATACACCCACCTGTAGCGGCATTTGTCCCAAAATCTTGATTGCCGCCAAGCGAATAAGGAGTGGTAGCCATGCCTTTCTTCATTTTCAAAGTATCCGCTGACAACAGCCTGGAGTATCTCGACGAAGAGAATAAGTACAGACCGGCCAAGGAGAAGGTGAAAAAGCTGCGTGCGGAACAGAGCCAGGATGACGGCACCAGCTATCGAATGGTATTCGCCAATAGCGTGGGTCAGGGCGAGCTTCTGCTTTCACCGACGGAATCCACCGACAAAGTCATCGGCGACGACTGATCCGGCGATTGCCGGATTGCCCGCCGCAGCCACCAATCCCGGGGTTGTAAAGAATTGTCAAAAACAACCGCTACTTATAGTCATACGTATGACATTAGATTATTCATCTTAGTCATTGTTCGTGCTACTCTTTACCTAATGTGATTACAACATATCCAGAAAAACAACATTTTAGCGCTGTCACATCATTCCGGAAAACGCCACTGATTCACTGAAGGACTCGTAAAACGTGTCAATACAGGACAGAAGAAACAAATACCAGAGCCAGTTTCAGCCGGTGCTGAATCGCTGTAAGGATACGGTGATTGTTTACATAAACGCCCTCTTAACTGAACTTTTCAACAACTCGGACAAGGCGCTCACCAGCTTTGCCCAAAAGGCTGAAACCAACGAAATTCAAAATCGCTTTTTCGAGGCAATGGCGATGATCCGCAACAGGCATGGCCTGGTGGAGCATGAGTTTCGTGAACTGCTCAGCGAAGGCTTCGATAAGTTCTGGCAGGACCAGCCCGATATCGATACCTTTTCCGGCCGTGATGACGACACCGAACTGGAGCTCGTCGACCACGAATCGATGGACGTGACAACAGCCCTTGAAAACATGATCAGCCGCACGGTCGGTCATCATCGCGCCCAGCTCTATGCATTGGGCCAGCGTCTGAGCGTGGTGAGCGGCGGGCGCAGCGTAAAACACAAGCAGATACCATCAGGTCCCCACCATCTGGCCCACGCCTTCAGCGAGGCCGTGGACGCCTTGGGCCTGGAAGCCCGGATCAAGGTCATTATCCTTGCCCTGTTTGATAAATATGTACTCAAGCAGCTGGGATCGATCTACGATGACTTCAACAACAGTCTCAAGGAGGCCGGGGTCCTGCCCCATTTGCGCCCGGCAATCCAGAAATCGCCCGACAGAGGTGGCGCCGAGAGCGGTGACGAGGAGCAATCGGAACTGCAACAGGAACAGACGCAGGAAGAGTTGGGTGAAGAGCTGTTCGGTTCGATTCTGGACATGATGGCCAGCAGGCGACGCACCTCTCCCGAGAAGCGCGCCGCCAAGGAAGCCGCGGCAAAGGCCGCCGGACGACAGCTCGGAAGCGTACCGCCAGCCACCCAGGAGAACCTGGTCGCGGCACTCAGCAATATCCAGCCGACCCAGCGCTCCGATCTCATTCCGGATGTCAATTCACCCAGCGCCGCGATCTCGAATATCGAGATCGATGAGCAATTCCTCATCCGGGTCAAACATACCCTCGCCGAAGAGCGCCATAAACTCTACACCGAGGTTGGCGCGGATCGCCTGGAGGCGGCGGACGAGGATACCATCGACCTGGTTGGCATGCTCTTCGAGTACATGCTCAATGACCCCGTTCTCCCGGCCGTGGCCAAGGCCCTGATCAGCCATCTGCACACGCCCTACCTCAAAGTCGCCATCATCGATCGCAGACTGCTGACCGACAGCAACCATGAAGCGCGGCAACTGCTCGATTCACTGGTTGAGGCGGGCAGTCACTGGATCGACGAGCGCAACCTGAAACGGGGTATCTACCCCGATATGCAGAATGTCATCGACCGGGTGCTGAAGGAGTTCTCCGATAACGTCGGCCTGTTCGGCACCCTGCTGGAGACCTTCAAGAAGCGCATGGATGAGTTCAGGCGCAAGTCCGACATCCTGGAAAAACGCGCCCAGGACTCCATCAAGGGCAGGGAAAAGCTGAATATCGCCAGACAGCGCGCATCCCAGGAGATGAGGGCCCGCTCGTTCAGTGAAAATCTGCCTCAGCCGGTCAAGGATTTCCTGGAAAAGACCTGGGTGGACAAGCTTGTCTTCGTCCTGCTGCGTCATCCCGACGGTGAAATGAGCGACGATTGGAAGGAGGCGCTGCGCATTGCCGACGAGATCGCCTGGGCCTTTGAGCCCAAGGATCAGAGTGAACGCGAAGAGCTTGAGAAATCGCTGCCCGAGCTGAGAAAAGCGATCGAGGATGGCCTCGCTTCCCTGGGTGGTTTCCATCAAGAGAAGAGTCAGGTTCTGTTCGGCCTGCTCAGCAGCGCCGAAACAACCTCCATCGCAACCGAGCAGGCCATCAAGTCGGCGCAAGCCTCGGAAACCGTGGTGCCGATTTCGGAGAAGGTCGCGGCGGAAGAGGCTCTCGCGAAACCTGCGCCCGTTGAAGCTTCCAAGGAACCGGCCGATGAAGAGGAGATTCCTGAAGACGAAGAGGCGATGATGGAAAAACTGCGCAAGATCAAGTTCGGCACCTGGTTCGAAATCCGCGATGCGCAGAGCGGCGAGCTGCAAAAGGTCAAACTGTCGTGGCTCAGCCCGTTGACCGCCTCGTGCATGTTTGTCGACCGCGCCGGCGTGCAGACAGCGATCAAGCCGTTAAGAACATTGGCGCAGGAAATACTGAAGGGTGAGTCGACGATCCTCGAGGATAGCAGTGATCCGTTCGTCGAGAGAACATTGCATGCCATCAGGCGTATGCTTCAGCGCTCCTTGAAAACTACAGACGATATAGCTAGCGAACTCATCGATGATGAGGAAAATGAGGGTAAAGAGGTCCGCTAAGGACGCAGGAAAAGGTTTCATGCAAGAACAACGTCAGTCCCCGCGCAAAGTAGCCAATGAAGTATTGATCATTGCCGATCAAATTACAGGCAGTCAAATTGGTCGTGTGGTTAACATCAGTGCTGAAGGCCTGATGTTACTAAGCGATGAACCTGTGGTCACCGGTTCGGTCTATCAGCTCGACCTGATGCTTCCCGTGCCAAAGAACGACAGAGAGAAGCTCTCTTTCGCTGCGGAAGCGGTATGGTGCACCGAGGCCTCGCAACCGGAGGCCTACTGGAGCGGATTCCATATCATCGATATCAACAGCGATGACGTGTTGATTATCGATGAACTCATCCTTGACTGGCACTCGCAATAACCCCGAGTGCCTTGCCGGGGTCAGCCGCGACCCCTTGAAAGCCTCACCCTGAGACAGCTTTCGGGAGCGGCATTCAAATGAACTACCGCCTTGCCTTTGCAACAGCCCTGATGATCACTATTTGGGCTGTCATGGCGGCCGAGTTCAAGCCCTCTCCAATCCCCACTGTCGAGCAACTTCTGCCGCCGGACATCCTGGTAAAATCGAGGCAGATACGTGATTCGCTCAGTAGCTCGACTCAATTCACCCTGCTCAACCTCCCTCGCTCGCTGCAACGGAAATCGAGACAACGCTTGCTGCGGCAGATCCAGGACTCGATTCCTGGGTTGCGGATACTCTGTATCGGGTCTCCGGCCACAAGCGAATCCTCGCTACCCCCCCAACTCGCCCTCTCGGATTGCGCCGGCAGCGACGCGAATCCCAACGATACGATTCTATTCTGGCGTAGCCAGCCGAAGCAGAAGCGAGACCCGCGCAGGCCGCTCCACCAAGAGATAGAACGCAAGATTTCAGCTATCCTGACCCCTGCAGTCACCGAACGGAGCCTGCTGTTCGCCCCCGAAATGGTGCGCACCGCGTCCTGGCAGGCCGCCACCTCTGATCTTGGTCGAATCGCACCCCTGCTTGGCGTGATTGTCTTTCTCGTCCCACTGCTCGCTTTCAGATCGCTGACATCCTCCGCGTTTATCTTTGTCACCGCCGGAGTGACCACGACGGCGACCCTGCTGCTTTTCAATACCGGCCTGGAAGGGGGTTTCAATGCCCTGCTGCTCGCCGTGGTACCCCTGGTCTGGGCGGTCTCTTCAATGGACGCCGCCCACCTTGTGGAGCGAATCGAGGCCCTGGAAAGGCGCGCTATGCCCATGCCCTTCCGCCGGGCCGTTCGCGAGCTGGCTGCGCCCTGTTCGGTCACCACGGCCACCACCTTCATCGGCTTCGGCGCGTTGGCGATGCAAAGCGATTCACCTCTGCTGCGCAGTTTCGGCCTGACCGCGGCGGCCGGCACCCTGCTTGCCATCGTTTTTACCTTTCTTCTCGGCGGATTGTTACTGCGGCGCGGATGCATACAGGGGAGACCGCCCTATGCAATCAATCCGCTTGCGGCGCTGAGCCACGGGCTTGTTCGAGCATCCCTCAATCGTCCCGTGGTAACGCTCACGCTATGGCTGCTGCTCGCCGTTGCCGTCACCCCCCTCGCGATCCAGGTCTCGACCCGAACCCCGTTCCCAAACATCTTTACCCATGACCACCCGGTGGGCATGGACACAACCAGGCTGCAACAGCTTCTTGACATCGACCTGCGCCCCTTGAGCCTCTATTTGACGGCCCGGGAGCAGAGCGGAAGCAACAGGGAGCAACTGCTGCATGCCCTGCATGCAACGACCGACTATGTAGGCAAGCTACCCGAGTCCCGCCTGGTGTTACCCGCAGCGATCATCAAAGCGGTTTGCCTGCGCGGCTGTGGCGATGAAGGCGGGATCGAGCACCCGGTTAGAACGTTGATTGACAGTAGCGGCGTGGCCCGGATAGAGGTCTTTTTCAGGCCCCACGATCCCGAGAGACAGCGGGAGATCATCAGCTGGCTGGAGAAGTTCGATCAAACCATGCTGGGGCACCATCAACTGGTGTTCGATGGCCCCGGCTATCTCTACCCGGCGGTGGAATCCCTCGGCATCTCTGGCGCCCTGAGCGGCATCCTCTGGTCGCTCTGCGGTGTGCTGCTTATCCTCTGGCTGGTATTTCGCAGGGTCGGCCTGGTGGTGCCGGCCCTCCTGGTCACCCTGTTGCCCCTGTGGCTGGTGGTCGGTTTCATGGGCGCGGTTGGGATCGACTGGTCCCTCGCCCTGCTGGGCGTGCCCGCGATACTCTTCGGACTTGCGGTGGATGACACCATTCATCTGCTGTGGCACCGCAGGCGGCGGGCCTCGCTCAGACATATCCTGCGTCACAATGCCCTCAGAAGCGGCGCCGCGCTGACAGCCACCACACTGATGCTCTGTCTCAGCGTCGCCTCGCTGAGCCTCTCATCGCTCATTGCCAATCAGGAGATAGCGCTGCTGCTGGCAATCGGCATGGCGCTGGCCCTGTTATTGGACCTGACCCTGCTGCCGGCAGTCGTCAGCTTGCTGAGACGCAAATCACCTCGATTGCGGCCGTGAAGATAACCGCTCCACCGGCACTCATCCTGACCTCGACGGTTGCGCCGGGCGCCGAACTTGTACTCGCGCTCATCGCCGTCACTATGGCTGAAAACACATCATCGTGTGGGGTCACCACGCCATCGACGCTATAGACCAGCGTGCTCAGATCGGTAGCGGGGGTAATACCCTCGGAGGCGAAGGTGTTTCCGGCGGAACTGCCGCTGACCACGGCCCTGAATCGCAGATGATAGGTGGTGCCCTGATGGGCCGCCTTGATCTCCTTTCGATAAGTGCCGGCGACGGGAAAGCCCTCGCCAGAGCCGAAACTGCTGTTGTTGAAGCCGTCCGCACAGATACCGGCATTGCCGAACAGCACCAGGTTGGTGATATTGGGCGCCGTCGCCGGGTCGAGACCGATGGATGAGAGGCTTATCTCATTGATGTTGTCAGCCGGATTCCAAAAGCCCTCCAGGCCGCACTTCTTGCGATAGATATCGCTGTCGCTGCCATTGAAGGGTAGATCGAGATAGAGCAAGGTGCCCGACTCCAAAGCGGTGCGCAAGGCACCGATGGCGGTTGCATCAGTCAGGATATCCTGCAAGGGACAGGGGGTGACATTGGGATTGTCCGCTGTCTGCAGTACCAGATTGCCGGATAGGGTGTCGCCGCCACTCCCATCGCCGGAAGAGCCGTCACCGCTGCCGTTTCCCGTGTCGCCGCTGTCTGTCGTGGTATCCGTATCGTCATTGTCGTCATCATCCCCCGGACACCCACTTAATGTCAGAACGACTGAGAACATCAACAACAACAGCAGCAACCTTTTCATTATCCACCTCGGTCTCGAATTACCTGTGTCTCTGCTTCATCCAGCAGACAATGCTTTAGATCTTTAATCTTTAACCTATAACCCTAGCAGGGATTTTCAATTCTCCAATTCCGGCTGATGCCGGGGTGGCTGTTTAGCCAGCCGCTCCGCCCAGCGCTCGGTTGGAAACAAAAGATAGGGATAGGCCGGAAAGAGTCCCGCCTTTTTCATCGCCGCCCAGCAGATGGAGGGCAGGCCGATCAGAGGAAGATAGAGCGGCCCGAGCAGCAGCGACTGTCGATAGTGTCCATATTCGTGACGCACTAGATGGTGGCTGCCGGAGACTGCCTGGTAAAAGAGATAGGGTCCCAGACTGACACCCCCCCGCAGCCTGTTGTAGCGTATGACATGCACATCCCGCCGAAGTCCCATCTCCTCGGCCTGCCTATCGAGCAATCCCCTCACCGCGATCGACCAGCAGAATCCGCACAGTGTCTGCGGCAGACACCAGGTCCAGTTCAGCAGCTTGAAGACAAGACTCTCCATGGATTGCGCCTTGGGTTTAGGGGTATGTTGTCAGGTTGTCGGCACCTGACACTGAGTATAGTGAATAACCGGAGTGGATCGTTGTAGGCTAGTTGAGCATCGCCAGGCGGTTGCGTTCAAACTCGTGCAACACCTTTTTTACGTAGTTTTGCGTCTCTGGGTAGGGCGGAATCTGTTTACCGTACTTCAGTACCGCATTCTCACCCGCATTGTAGGCCGCGAGGGCGAGCTTGATATCGAACTCGAACATCTGCAGCAGATCCTTCAGGTATTGACCGCCCCCCTGTAGGTTCTGTTGTGGATCATAAGAGTCGTTGACGCCGTAGCGATCGGCGGTCTGGGGCATCAGCTGCATCAGGCCCCGGGCCCCCTTCCTGGATATGGCCCTGGGATCGTAGGCCGACTCCACCATAACCACGGCATGCAACAGTCCGGGGTGTAGATGGAGCTGCTCGGCAACATCCTCGATGAGCGGAGTCAGCTTCGCCTTGTTCTTGCGCAGCTGCGCCAAACTGTAGTTGCTGTGGCTATTACGCTTTTTCTTCCCACTGCGCCAGAGCAGGCGATAGTTGCCCTTCATCGGCTTGTCAGTGAAATGGATGCCGCCGTCGGCACCCTTGTACTTGTAGATCTCCGCGCTTACGGAGAGCGGCAGGCACAGACAGATCCCCAGCAGGAGCAGCCGAGTCAGAAATTTTCTTCTTTCGATCGATCTGAATTTCACGCCGTTATGTCCTTGTGAATCCCATTAAACAGATGATCGGCAAAATTCAGCAAAACTTGAAATCATTAGATTCCTCCATTCAGGCGCCGCAGCACTTCTTGTATTTCTTTCCGCTACCGCAGGGGCAGGGATCGTTTCTGCCGATTTTCGGCTGGGAGCGCTTCTCGGTCTTCGGTGCAACAAGCTCGCCGTCGACAAAGTACCAGTCACCATCCTGTTTGCGAAAGCGGCCCTTTTCATGGTGAGGCCTGATCATCCCCTGCTCTTTGTAGGTGGCAATGAACTCCACGCTGCCCTCTTCGTCGGCCTCTCCCCCACCCTCCACCGCGACGATTTCCAGGCCCAGCCAGTGAGCCCCTTCCGCCCAGCGCCTCGTTGCCTCGACATCGTGGTCGTGGCGGTGCTCCGGATGCAGGGATTGATGCAGAAATTCCGCCTTCCTGGTGACAAAGGCGCTATAGCGTGCGCGCATCAGCATTTCCGCACTCCCGGCCTTTACACTGCCCTCATGAATCGGCCCGCAGCACTTCTCGTAGGCGACGCCTGATCCACAGTAACATCCAGTCATGCTCTACTCCACCTTTGTAATTCTCATTCGGGAACAATAACATAGCACCTGATTAACACCAAGAGACCGCTCCAATTCAGCCCTTCGCAGCAGCCGCTGTCAAGCTTATCACGCCCAATGGGACGGGGCATGGCGTTGGGCAAGGGCAGCCAATCCGGGCGGGACCGGGGGTTGGGTTGTTTTAGGGACGATCCGGGGCGAGGAGAAAAAAAAGGTGGGTATTTACCCACCTTTGAGGGCCTCTATCAGCGAGGCTATAGACTGGAAAATGCGGAATGATTCCATCCTGGGTCCGCCTCTGTTCAGTTAACCGGTATTAGGCGTTCCCTGAAATCAATCCTACGCCGGAGACTCTAACAGCGCCCCGTGACAGCTTGATGACAAAAGGCGCCCATCCCGGAAGGATTTCGGATTACAGTCCCATCTCCCTGATGCGTTTCAGCAGGCGTTTCACTGAGACCGGGTAGGCGGTCCCCAGCTCCTGGGCGAACAGGGAGATCCGCAACTCCTCCAGGTCCCAGCGGATCTCGTCGATGCGCTCATCGACACGGCCGTTCACCCTGCACTGCTCCTCCCACTGCTCCCATTTCTGCTGCAGTCCCGCCATCTCCGCCATGCGTTGCTGGTCGCGCCGCGCGGCATGAGAGAGCTTCTCCACCCGTTTCAGGATCCCTTGCAGATACCTGGGATAGTCATTCAACCGCTCGTCCGGCACCTGCTGCATGAATCCACGATAGACCAGACGATCCAGTTGCCGCTGCATATCCATCACCGAACCCATCCAATTGACCTGCGTGATCGAGTTGATCGCCTTTCTCGTTGTATGGCTCGACTCCAGGATCTCCAGCAACTGTTTGCAGCTTGCGTTCGCCTGCTCCATCAAGCCGCCCCGCCTGCTCTGGAGCCGTTCCTCGAAACTGTGCGAATCACGTATCTCGGGAAGTCGGTCGAGGAATGTCCGATCGATGATCAGAGCGACCAGCTCCTCTTCAAGGTCTTGCCGGGCTGGTGATGACCGATCACTCCCGGGAACCTTGGCATAGAGCAGGCGCATGCGTTCGAGCTGGATCAGATTCTTGCGTAAGTAACGCACCTCTTTGGGGATCTTCAACATCAGCAGCCGCCGCACACCTCCCTTGTGGACCCGCCGGGCATTGCCCTCTGCATCGAGGAGACGGATCGCCACACTCTCTCCCTCATCGACCAGGGCCGGATATCCCTGCAGTTCGATCCCGCCTTGTTCGATGCCCAGGCGCTTCGGCAGCGAGTCAAAATCCCATGCCTTGAGGCCGCCGCGCTCAAACCCGGGGGAGTTGAGATGGCGATGCTGCGCCCGGGGCTGATTGGCATGACGCCGCTTCAGGGCGGCGAGGTCACGACTCTGCTCCAGGGTAGCCCCATCCTCATCGACCACCCGCACGCGCATGCGCAGATGCTCCTCTATCTCTCCCTCCGTCCAGGCGTCCTCGGGGACGTGGACACCGCTGAGTTGTTTCAAGCGTTCACCCAGGACCTGGATCAGGGGCCTGTCACCGGCGTCAAGATCCGCCAGACAGGCATCGGCAAAATCGGGAACCGGGACGAAGGAACGCCGCAGTGGTTTCGGCAATCCCCGTAGCAGTGAGATCACCCGTTCCCTCAACAGTCCCGGCACCAGCCACTGCAGGCGCGAATCGGTTATCTGGTTCAGGACATCCTGTGGTACAACCAGGGTGACGCCATCCTTGGCGCTGCCCGGTTCAAAGTTGTACTCCAGGGGCAACCGCATGCCGTTGATGTCGAGATGGTCGGGAAACTGTTCACTGGATATTCGCTGCGACTCCGCCCGCATCAGATCGCTCTCATCCATGTACATCAGCTTCGCCTGCTTCCCGGCCTGCGCCCGCAGCCACTTTTCAAACCCCGGGGTGGTTGAGACACCCTCGGGAATCCGTTGGTCGTAGAAGGCGTAGATGCGCTCTTCATCGACCAGGATGTCATGCCGTCTCGATTTGGCCTCCATGTCGTGAATCGCTTCGATCAACTCCTGGTTATGACGCCAAAAGGGGGCGCGGGTCTGGAAGTCACCCTCCACCAGGGCGGAACGGATGAAGATCTCCCTGGCGACCACCCCGTCGATGGGCGAGAAGTTGATCTTGCGCCGGGGGATCAGGGTGACGCCGTAGAGGGTAACCTTCTCGTAAGCGGCAACCTGGCCGCGTTTTCTCTCCCAGTGGGGCTCTGAGTAGTTGCGCTTCACCAGATGCCCCGCCGCGCTCTCGACCCACTCCGGCTGGATCGCAGCCAGGGTCCGCGCGTAGAGCCGGCTGGTCTCCACCAGCTCTGCCGCCATCACCCACTTCGGTTGCTTCTTGTAGAGCCCCGATCCGGGATAGATGAAAAACCGGCTGTTCCTCGCCCCCAGGTAGTCACGGCTCTTGCTTCTGAATCCGATATGACTCAACAAACCGCTCAACAGGGCGCGATGGATCTCTTCATAGCCGGCCTCGGCGTTGTTCTCGCGGAATCCCATCTCGTGCAGCTGCCCGCGCAGCTGGCCATGGATGTCGTGCCACTCCTGAACCCGGTTCCAGGAGAGAAAGTTCTGCTTGCACCAGCGGTGGAACTTGTTTTTCGATTGATGTTTTCGCTGCTCCTCGACCTCATCCCAGAGCGATAGATAGGCCAGAAAATCGGACTCATCATGACGGTGTTTGGCGTGGCTCTCGTCGGCCAGCTGCTGCTTCTCGAGCGGGCGCTCCCTGGGATCCTGCACGCTGAGGGCGGCGGCAATCACCATCACCTCCCTAAGGCAGTGATTATGGGCCGCGGCGAGGAGCATCCGGCCGATGCGCGGGTCGACCGGAAGCCGGGCGATCTGCTGTCCGAGCCGGGTTACCCGACGGTCTCCGGCAACCGCGCCTATCTCTTCGAGCACCCGATAGCCATCCTTGATGAGGCGATGATCGGGGGGATCGATAAAGGGGAACTCGCTGATCTCTCCCAGGCCGAGCAGTTTCATCTGCAGGATGACGGATGCAAGATTGGTGCGTTGTATCTCCGGCTCGGTAAAGGGACGACGGGCCTCGAAATCCTCTTCCCCGTAGAGGCGGATGCAGACCCCTGACGAGACCCGGCCGCAGCGGCCCTTGCGCTGATCGGCGGAGGCCTGGGATGTCCGTTCCACGGGCAGGCGTTGAACCTTGCTGCGATGGCTGTAGCGGCTGATACGCGCATAGCCCGTATCGATGACGTAGCGGATGCCCGGCACGGTGAGGGAGGTTTCAGCCACATTGGTGGCGAGAACGATACGCCGGCTGGTATGGGCCTTGAACACCCGGTTCTGCTCCTCGATGCTCAGGCGCGCATAGAGCGGCAGCACTTCGGTGGCGGGCAGTCTGTGCTTGCGCAGTGTCTCCGCCGTTTCGCGAATCTCCCGCTCGCCGCTCAAGAAGATCAGGATATCGCCGCGGTCGATCAGCGACAGCTCATCCACTGCGTCGACGATAGCCTGCTGCACGGGATCGTCTCTCTCGCTCTCACCCGGCTCAGCCGGCGGCCGATAACGCAGCTCCACCGGATAGGTGCGTCCGGATACCTCGATGATCGGCGCATTGTCAAAATAGGCCGAAAACCGCTGCGGATCGATGGTTGCCGAGGTGATGATCAACTTGAGATCGGGGCGCTTGTGAATCAGCCGTTTCAGATAGCCCAGGATGAAATCGATATTCAGACTGCGTTCATGGGACTCATCGATGATCAGCGCATCGTACTGGTTGAGATAGGGATCCTGCTGTATCTCGGCAAGCAGTATCCCGTCCGTCATCAGTTTGATGTAACTATGGACGCCGACACGGTCGCTGAAGCGCACCTTATAGCCGACCGCCTGCCCCGTCACCGAACCCAGCTCACTCGCCACCCGGCTTGCCAGCGTCCTCGCCGCAACCCTGCGAGGCTGGGTGTGGCCGATATAGCCAGAGACGCCGAGGCCGGCGTCGAGGCATATCTTGGGCAGTTGTGTCGACTTGCCCGAACCGGTCTCTCCGCACAGCACCACAACCCGGTGCGATCGAATCAAGGCTTGAATCTCAGCCACCCGCTGGCTGATAGGGAGGGCTCGCGGATAGCTGATCTGCGGCAGCTGTTCCCGGCGCTGACTCAAACACTGTTGCGAGGCCCTGATCGCGTGCCAAAGCTTCAACAATCCCTGGGAACAGTCTTCCCCCTTCGCCTCCCGCTTCCGCAAACCGCGAAGACGCTGATAGAAATGGCGCCGATCCCGCAGCATACAACGCTTGATCTCCTGCGGATCGGGAAAATCGTTGAGAGTCGCGCTCACGGTAACACTATGGGGGGTCAATGTTGGAATAAGTCGATGATTTAATCGTCGGAAGCGGTAGCCGCGACCATTAACGCTATCCTACCATGA
This sequence comes from gamma proteobacterium symbiont of Ctena orbiculata, assembly GCA_003058495.1. Classification (GTDB taxonomy): domain Bacteria; phylum Pseudomonadota; class Gammaproteobacteria; order Chromatiales; family Chromatiaceae; genus Thiodiazotropha. Next base: position 119,711 of record QBVC01000018.1, read on the forward strand.
TATGATTTTCTGCATTTCCACGCTGGAGCGTGGAACCGATGGTATGAGTAATCATGTGTTTTGAGCTGATTCTGGTGGGGCAGGGCCCCACCATTTCATGGCTGAAGAGCTTGAGGGAGGTCGAATACCTTAACCCAAAGAGAGTCAGGTTCCGGTGCGGCTTGCCGCACCATGCAACGGCCGATCGGAAATGAATTCAGCATCCTGAACAGCAGCCCCGGATCAGTGCCCACCGCCCTTCAGCGCAACCACCATGCCCTCAATCGTATCCTTGGCGTCACCGAATATCAGCGAGGTGTTGTCCTGGTAGAAGAGGAGGTTGTCGACGCCGGAGTAGCCGGGATTCATCGAGCGTTTGAGGAAGTAGACCTGTCTCGCCTTGGCCGCATCCAGGATGGGCATGCCATAGATCGGACTTGAGGAGTCGGTCCTTGCGGCCGGGTTGACCACATCGTTGGCGCCCACCACCAGGGTGACATCGGCGGTTGGAAACTCCGGATTGATCTCATCCATCTCCATGACGTGATCGTAAGGTATGTCCGCCTCCGCCAACAGCACATTCATATGCCCCGGCATCCGCCCAGCCACCGGGTGGATTGCGAATTTGACCGCCACATCCCTCTCTTCAAGGAGTTCCATCAGCTCCTTCAGGGCGTGCTGTGCCTGGGCCACCGCCATACCGTAACCGGGTACGATAAGGACCTTGTTGGCATCCTCCATCCAGTAGATGGCATCCTCCACCGAGGCTGACTTGACCCCCTTTTCCGCGGCCACGCCCGCTGCGCTGGGGGCGCCGTCCGACTCGCTGCCAAACCCCCCGAACACCACATTGATGATGGAACGATTCATCGCCCGGCACATGATGTAGGAGAGTATGGCGCCGGAAAATCCGACCAGGGCGCCGACGATGATCAGCAGCAGATTCCCCAGGGTAAAACCGGTCGCCGCCGCGGCCCATCCGGAATAGCTGTTGAGCATGGAGATGATTACCGGCATGTCCGCACCGCCGATGGGGATGATCAGGGTAAAGCCCAGAATGAATGCAAGCAGGGTGATCAACACCAGCGAAGTCATACTCTCGGTCAACGCGAAATGGACACCCAGGGCGACGGTTGCCAGGGCGATGGCCGCATTCAGCGCATGCTGTCCCTTAAATTTGACCGGCGCGCCGCTGACCAGTCCCTGGAGCTTGGCGAAGGCCACCACCGAACCGGAGAAGGTGATCGCGCCGATGATAATGCCGGCGGAGAGCTCCCCCATCATCACCGGATCGAGGCTGCCGGCAGCGTCGTGATTGAGAAAAGTGCCGATAGCGACCAACACCGCCGCCATACCGACGAAGCTGTGCAATGCCGCGACCAGCTGCGGCATTGCGGTCATCTGCACCCTTGCGGCGACAACCGTACCGATCACCGCGCCGACAAGGACGCCAACCGCAATAAAACCGTAGGACTCCACTTCATTGCCCAACAGGGTGGCAACGATTGCGATGGCCATGCCTGCCATGCCGAGAAAGTTGCCACGGCGGGCCGATGCAGGGTGAGTAAGGCCTTTAAGGGCCAGGATAAACAGGATTGCGGAAATCAGGTAGGCAATCGCTTGGGTGTTTGCTGAAATCTCCATCGCTCAGGCTCTCACTTATCTTTTTTCTTGAACATGGCCAACATCCGATTGGTCACCAGGAACCCGCCGAAGACGTTGATCGAGGCCAACAGCACTGCAACAAAGCCGAATATCTCCGCCGCGGTACCGACATTTTCCAGTCCGGTCACCAACAGGGCACCGACGATGATGATTCCTGATATGGCGTTGGTCAGCGCGACCAGCGGTGTATGCAGCGACGGGGTAACACCCCATATCACGTAGTAACCGATGAAACAGGAGAGGACGAAAACATATAGTGCAACCAGTGTATCAGGCATGGGATCACTCTTGAGTTGGTCGTTACGGTGTCATTGCGCAGGCCTTAGGACTCAGGTCTCAGACGCATTGCCTTGGTTATCTCATCTTCTTCGAGATCTTTCAGCATCAGGCCTTCATCACCCTTTTCAACCATGATGTTGAGCAGATTCATGATATTTCCGCCATAGAAGGCGCTGGCGTCCGAAGCCACCATTGACGGGTAGTTGGTGTGACCGACAATCGTCACACCATGCTTTACAACCACCTTGTCGGCCTCGGACAGGGGGCAGTTTCCGCCAGTGGCCGCCGCCAGGTCGATCACCACCGATCCGTCGCGCATCTTCTTTATCACCTCTTCGGTGACCAGGACCGGCGCCGGGCGGCATGGAATCAGTGCGGTGGTGATGATGATATGGGCCTTGCTCAACTCATCCGCCAGGGCCTGCTGCTGTTTCGCCTTGGCCTCTTCCGACAGCTCTTTTGCATAGCCCCCCTCTCCTGAGCCGCTCTCTCCGATATCGAGTTCTATCGCCTTTGCCCCGAGGGATTCGATCTGTTCCTTGGTTTCAGGGCGGACATCATAGGCAAGCACTTCGGCGCCTATTCGTCTCGCGGTGGCGATTGCCTGCAGGCCGGCGACGCCGGCGCCCAGTACAACCACCCGGGCCGGCTTGGCGGAGCCTGCCGATGTCATCATCAGGGGCAGAAAACGCCCATAGTGGAGGGCCGCTTCGATTACCGCACGATAGCCCGCGATGTTGCTTTGCGATGAGAGGGCGTCCATTGCCTGCGCCCTTGAGATCCTGGGAACCCTCTCCATGGCGAGATAGACAACCTCCTTGTCCAGCATGGATTGCAGGGTCTCATCAAGCTCACAGGATTCAACATGGGCAATCAGGATTGCGCCCAGGGGAAGATCCGCAGCCTCGCTCGCAGAGGGCTTGCGCACGCGCACCAGGATATCGGCATCGAAGGCATCGGCAGCTGAGACGATTTCCGCACCAGCCTCCCGATACTGGTCATCGGTGAAATCGGCGTTTTCGCCGGCCCCCTTGGTGACCTTGATCGAGAAACCCTTGGCGATCAGTTTTTTGACAATGTCCGGCGAGAGCGCGACACGCTTTTCCCCCACCGCGGATTCCTTCAACAGGCCTATTTTCATCGTTTTTCTACTCAGCCGAAATTTGGTCGTAGTTGTACTTGGTCAAGCGCGCCCCATTATCCAGACTAACGCCTTGATCCTCAAGATCGGTTATGGCTATCGAATCCCGGCTGTCCCGAACCCGCGGCAGGCATGGGCCTGACCGGGTAGAGGCTGACTTTTTTCATCAATTACAAAGAGATAATTCTTTGTCTATCGGTCAATTGCGCTGCTTGAGCAAAGGGTTTGGCCGCCTGATACAGAGACAGAGTGTAGCAAAGATACTTTGATTTTTGGGAATATTTTCACATTTTATGCTGCAATTCCAGGGGCCATCCAGGGCCGACCCGGGCAGAATTACAGGCATTTTCGAGCCATGATTTCGCTAATGCGGTTGAGCGGCCGAGGTCATCCGTGGCAATGGATCCCTCAAGCCGGGCAAGGGCAACCGGCAGATCCCCTGCTGCAATTGCCCCCTAATAATAGGTACCGTAGTAGTTATCGCCCCTGGCTTCCCTGCTCTTGTTCAATACCAGACCGATCGCCTTCTCCTGGTCCAGGCGGGAGAGCGTATCCTTGATCGCCTCGACAGGCGTCTTCCCCGCCTCGACAACAACCAGTATCTGCCCCATATGCTGGTTCAACACGATCGACTCGCTGGTCGAAAGAACCGGCGGCGAGTCGAAAATGATAATCCTGTCCTGATACCTGACGGCCAACTCATCCAGCAGCTCCTCCATCTCCTTGCTGGCAAGCAGTTCAGTCGACTTCTCCGATCGTTTCCCCGCCGCAATGATCTTCAGCCTCGGGATCTGCGTTTCCAGTATCACATCGCCCACGGTACAGCTCTTGTCTTCAAGCAGGTCGATAAGACCCATTTCGTTCTCGATACCGATCAGCTTGCTCAAGGAGTAGCGCAGCACATCACCATCTATCAGGAGCACCGTGGAATCGAGTTCCGTTGAGATGCTCAATGCCAGATTCAGCGCGGTAAATGTCTTGCCTTCCGACGGCAGTGAACTGGATACCGATATCAGATTACCATGCTCTATCGGCGCTGCCCCTTTTCCCAGGGCGTTCATGATCAGCGGTCGCTTTATGATGCGATACTCTTCGGAAAGCTGCTTGTTGCCAGAGTGGGGTACGATGTAACCGACCTTTGACAGGGATTCGTAGTTCAGCTGAATCTTTTTTGCCTTGCTTCGCTTGGCCGGAGGCTGTTCCTTCGCTTTGCCAAGCGGAACTGTCGGTTCGGCCGCCTGAGTAACCGTATCGGCGAGGCTGGCTGCCTGTTCCGGCACCGTGCTCGCCGGTACGGCCTTCGCTTCCTGAGCTTCCGCCTCGGCCGGACTGATCCTTTCGTTTGCCCTGTTCTTGCCCGACTTGGTTTTGGCTAACCGTTCAATGGCTTTCTCAATGCTGCTCATCTAAACCGCTTTCCTGTGGCTGGTAGGTGTTAAAACCATGTTTCCGGAATGATCAATACATCGCCGGGCATCATTTTAACATTAGCAGAAATATCCCCGTCTCTGATCAAATCGTCCAGGCGGACCCGGTACTGGGTTGTTTTCCCATTGATCTTCCTCACTACCGTTGCTTTGTTGCCGGCAGCAAATTCCGTCAACCCGCCCACGGCGATAATGACATCCAGCAGCGTCATTCCATCCCGGTAGTTGATCGACTGTGGCTGAGAGGCCTGACCCACCACTCGCACCTGTTCAGTATAGCGTCCGACGAACTCTGTAACACTCACTGTCACCTTTGGCGACTTGACGAATTTGGAGAGCTTTGCTTCCAGGGTTCTGGCCAGATCGGTGGGTGTCTTGCCACTCGCCGGCAGATCCTCCACCAATGGCGTCGTGATCATGCCGTCGGGACGAACCACCACCTGGGTCGACAGTTCGCTATCACCCCAAACGAAAACATTGAGGGTATCGCCGGGCCCGATGACATAGAGTGGTGAGTCCGGCCCCGCCACCGCGGTAGCGGCCTGACTGGTTGCGGGCATCTCCGGCGGGCTTGCACACCCCCCCGCCAAGGTGGCCGAGAGAACCAAGAGAAAACCTGTTAACTTCTTATAACCTGTTGATAACATATTGCTTTCCTGATATTCAATGATGTTAATCCGAGCTATTCTAACCCTTAATTTGAGAGATCTCACTCAAAAGCTTCTTCGCCTCATCAGATTCGGGAAACTCCGGGTGTCCATCAATAATAGACACCAACACCTTCTCCGCATCCTTCTCCCTACCCGATTCTGCAAGCATAACAGCATAATGGTAAAGAATGGACGGATCCGTGGCACTCTCCAACACCGGGTTCAAGAGCTTCAGCGCGGTCGCCGTGTCACCCGATCTATGGGTCAGCCAGGCAAAGGTGTCCACCACCGCAGCGGAGCTGTTGCCGGTGAGGTCGTAGGCCTGTTTCGCCTGCTCCAGCGCCTTTTGCGGTGCCTGAGAGAAATTCAGCAGTGCTGAATTGTTAAGTGCCACTATATTACGCGGATTGGCTTCGAGCAGATCGCTGTAGAGCTTGAGCGCTGCCCTCACCTTTCCCGCGGACTGATAGACGATCGCCAGCGCCAACTGCGCCTGCGGGTCCTCATTGTGGGCTTTTTTCCATTTCGTCAACAGTTTAATCGCACTGTTAGGATCCTGGTTCTTAATATACAGATCGGACAACTGCTGCACGATGACAAAAGGCGCTTGCGTGGTGGCATGGGCTTCCAGGCCCTTAATCGCCTTCTCACGATCGCCCAGGGTTTCATGGTAGTTTGCCTGCAGCGTGATTCCCACAAACTTGGTCCTGTCGTCAGCGAGCAGCTGATCGATGATCCCCACCGCCTGTTGATGATTCGCCGCTCCCATCTCCAGCTTGTAACGCAACAATTTACCCTTGATGGATGTGGGGACCTCCCTGTCCAGCCTTTGCAGGGTTTCCCGAGCAGCATTCAAATCACCCCGCTCGGCCTGGAGATCTGCCAGCTGCAGATAGGCCGTCTCATTCCGCGGATTATCCTCCACCAGCTTTCTGATCGTCGATTCCGCCTCATCGTAGTGGCCCCCCTGCTGATCGAGCATGGCCAGCATCGACCTGATGGCAGGGTTGCTGCTCTTACGCAGCTCAACGTCGTCGAGGTAGACGGCCGCCCTTTCAGGCTCCTTTCTTCGCAGATAGTACCTGGCGAGTATGACCCTCGGGAGCCAGGGATTGTGCCCGGATTCGACCGCCTTCTCCAGCCATGCCAGCGCCTCCTTCTGCTTGCCGGATCGTTCGCTTATCTGCGCCAGCAGCATCATTGCATTGACGTTCTGCGGCTCCCTCGCCAGGACCAGATTGAGCCTGTCGCTGCCTGCAATCAACCTGCCGTCCTCGAGATCCATTCTCGCCAGCGCCAATTGACCGGGAATGAATTCCGGATCCTTATTGACGGCGTCGCTCAGGTAGCGTCTAGCGCTGTTGCGGTTTCCCGAGTTGAGTTCTATCAGGGCGCGCAGATGGAGATCCTCGGTACGCCCGCCATCTCTTTGCAACAGCTGGTCAGAAAGCTTGCGCGCCGAAACGAAATCCTGCTTTTTTATATAGGAGAGGATCAGCAGGGTGTCTCTCTTGCTGGACTGGCCGACCCATTTGTCCTCCAATTCGGTTATCGCATCATCGACCGCTCCGTGATTGATATAGAGTTTTGCCAGCTCCTCGCGGATTCGGGTATCGCTGGGATTGGTTTCGGCAGCCTTCTTGAGAAAGTCTATTCCCCTGGAATATTCACCCGATTGGCTGGCCGCCAAGCCGATCATGGTCATGATCTGCTCATCACTGCTGTTGACGTCGCCCGACTCCAACAGCGCCAGGGCCTCCCTGGGCTTGTCCAATCTCAGCTTGACCTCGCCAAGAAGCTTTCTTGCCACGAGATGGGTAGGCACCTGATTGACATACCTGGTCAACAGGATATTTGCCTGCTCAAGGTTGTTTTCAGCAAAATGCAAGGCGCCAAGCAGGAGGATTGTCGGCAGATGGTTCGGCAGTACCGCATGGGTTTGCGACAACTTGTTGACCGCTGTCTCGTAATTCTGATTCAGATAGTTGTAGAGACCCGACAGATAGGCGACGTAGGGATTGCCTTCATAGCTGGACTCTAGATCGTTGATGTATACCTCGCTCTCATCCAGCCTCTCCAGATGGAACAAGAGATGGATGAGGTTGACTTTGATGAGGTAGGCATCTTTCTCCGGATCCCCGGGGCCTATCTTCGAAAGCGCGTTCGTCAGCAGTTCAACGGCCTTGCCGTGATCCTCCATCTTTGCGTGCATGGTGCCCAGATCACGCCAGGTCTTATAGTCGCCATTATCGATCCCCAATGCCTGCTGCAGATACTCCACCGCCTCCGCGTCATCGTTCTTGATACTTGCCGCTTTGGCCAATGTCCGCAACGCGGTGACGCTGTTGCTCTCCTGTTGCAGCAACTTCCCGGCAAGCTCTACCCCGTTCTCGATCTTCTTCTCGAGCAGATAGGAGTAGGAGACCACGCCCAACACCCTTGCAGGATCCACCTCATTGAACCCCCCCTCTTCGTAGGTCTCTACAATCGCCTGGTGTTTACCCTGCAACTCCCAGGAGGTCATCAGGATGGATTGCACGTCGGCAGCGGGCTGCTGAACGCCTGACACCTTTGAAATCTCCTTTTCAGCGGAAGCGCCATCCCCCTTCTTTAGATAACATCTGGCCAGCAGCTTTCTGGCTTCGATATTCTTCGAGTTGATCTGCAGTATCTGCTTGAGTTCGATAATCGCTTTCGAATAGTTGCTGTTGTCGTAACTCGCCTGGGCCGCGGCGAGGGCTTGCTGATCATTAGGATCAACGCTGCAAGCCGCCACTATCAGCTGCAGCGCGAGAACACATAGCAAAGCCCAAACGTTATTTGAGTTCGGATTTCTGACCGCCTTTGTCATAACAGAGGTACCACCACATTCAACCCTGTAGGGGATATTGCAAACTATCGGAACAGCCTTACTTCAGACCGTATTTGTTGACCAGATCATACAAGGTCGGCCTGCTGACGCCCAACAGATCCGCGGCCTTGGATACATTGCCGCCTACGAAGCTCATCGCCCTGATGATCGCAGTCGCCTCCGCCTGCTCCCTGACCACCCTCAGATTGACCGGCATGATATCCTCGCTGCCCTCGGTCAATTGAAGCTCGCCGGGTGTAATCAGCTGGTCATCGGCCATGACCACAGAGCGTTTTATCCTGTTTTCGAGCTCCCTGACATTGCCTGGCCAGGCATAGCCTTCGATGGCCTTTAATGCCTCCTTGGTGAATCCATTGACCTTGGATGCATTCTGTTTGGCATACTTTTTCAGGAATGACCAGGCCAACAGGACCGCGTCTCCGGCCCGTTCTCTGAGGGGCGGGATGTTGATCGTGATTTCGCTGATTCGATAGTAGAGATCTTCGCGAAATTCGCCCTGCGCAATCTTCTCTTCCAAATCCTGATTGGTGGCGCAGACAACCCTCACGTCGACCGGTATCTCATCCCTGCCGCCTATTCTTTCGATCACACGCTCCTGGAGAAAACGCAGCATTTTTGCTTGCAGTCCGAGCGGCATGTCGCCGATTTCATCGAGAAACAGGGTTCCCCCGGTGGCCGTCTCGATCTTCCCGACTGTCCTTTTTGCGGCGCCGGTAAATGCGCCTTTCTCATAGCCGTAGAGTTCGCTTTCCAGGAGATTTTCCGGAATCGACGCGCAGTTTATGGCGACGAATTTCCCGTTCTTTCTGTCACTCAAACCGTGGATCGCGCGGGCCAGCACCTCCTTCCCCGTTCCGCTCTCGCCAAGCAGCAGGGCGGTTATGTCCGTCGGGCTTACCTTCTCGATAATCCGGCAAATCTCCAGCATTTGCGGACTGTTCGCGATTACACCGTCCAGCGGCGAGTTGCGTTGAATGTTATATAGCCTGCGGTTCTCCTCTTCCAGCGCGTGGACATGGAACGCACGGTCGATAATGATGCGCAATACATCTGGATCAATTGGCTTTTGATAGTAGTCGTAGGCACCCAGATCTATCGATTTCAGGGCATTCTCGCGGTCGTCGTTACCCGTCACCACGATAACCTTCGTTTGCGGTATCAGGCTTAGAATCTCCTGGAGCGCGGCAAATCCCTCGCTGACATTGGTCGGATCGGGCGGCAGGCCTAGATCGAGGGTCACCACCGGCGCGGATGTCTTTCTGAGACAGTTGATGGCGCTCTTTCTGTCACCCATGATATGCACGTCGTAACCATCAAAGCTCCACTTGAGCTGACTTTGAAGCCCCGGGTCATCCTCGACAATTATCAGTGATTTCAACTGATTACTAGCTTTACTCACAACTCTGCCTCTGCTGTGTCCGATCTCTGATTATCTGCGGCTTGCCGCGCCACCTCAAGCGGGATGGTGATCTCGAATTTCGTCCCGACATCCTTAACGCTCTCCACCTTCATGCCTCCCTTCAGGGAATTCACATACTCCCTTGTCTCGTAGACGCCAATCCCCATGCCTGCATTTCCTTTCGTCGTTTGAAACGGAAGAAACAACTTCTCCTTTATGAACAGCTCGTCCATTCCGACCCCGTCGTCTTCGATCGTTATCACCGCATTGTTGTCCTGTCGGTCCACGATGACTTCGACTTTTCCATCCTGTGTCGTCGCTTCCTGGGCGTTTTTTATCATATGCACCATGATGGCGGTGAAGCGATCCTTGTCGGCGATGGTCTTCAGATAATTGGCGTTGATAGTAAGTTGCGGCTTGGGTGAATAGGCATAGAGTTGATTGACCGCCTGGGCAACCGACTCCTCCACATAGAATTGTTTTGCCTTGGTGGATTCGAATCGTCCTTGTCGCAGCTGGTTGAGTAATCGTCCCATTTTATTCACCGCATTGCCAATGGTGTTGACTGCGTCGTCCATGAATGCAGGATTGTTCTTGTGCCGTTCGGCATTCTTTACCACCAATTCCAACTGGGCTATCAGATTTTTCAGGTCATGCACGACAAAAGCCGAGAGCCTGTTGAAGGTTTCAAACTGGTTGGCCTGACTCAATGCCTCCGAGGTCTGCAGCAGCGCCAGGTAACTCCCTGCCTGCTTCGCCGATGCCTTGACCAGATCCCTGTCCTCCCAATTGATCGACTTGGACAGCTTTGGCCGGGTCAGCAACACGAAACCAAGAAGCTGTTCGTGGTGTTTAATCGGAACGACCAGCCAGGAGCCCTCCACTGCGATCAGCTCCGGGTCGAGTTTCAGCGCATCGTAACGTTCCGGAAACCTTCTGTATTCGTCGATATCGATAATCCAGTCACTCTTGAAAAAATAGGTCACCAATGCGTTATCTGCATCGAATGAGATATTTATTGGAGATGCCTGCCAATGACTGACACATTGGTAACTGCCGACATGACCCATCATCCATAAATAGCCCCCTCCCGCATCGACCGAATCGGCGATCGCCTGCACCACCCGGGTGCGGACCTCTTTGCCTCCTCGACCGTCGGAGAGGGTCTGCACCACACGCAGCCACTCATCCCGCCAGTCGTACTTGTAGCTGAAGAAGTGTTTGTTGACAAAGACTTTTATCTTAGATCGCAGACTTCCCGAAAACAATACAGTAATGAGAAAGATGATCCCTGCGAAGACAAAGGCGATCTGGGTCGCCTTCCCCCAGCTGCCGCCGTAGTAGCGAATGTAATAGCCAACCGCCGCCATTGTCACCAGATAGACACCGGCTGCGATGATGGTAGTGGCGTGAAACACCACCTGCTTGGAGACGAAGACACGCACTGACCAGCTTGGATTTCTGGTCGCTGCAATGGCTACGAAGGGCACGGCCAGTGAGCTGGTAAGGCCTCTTGCCTGCCAGAGCGTGGTATCCACCCTGTTGAACATCAATGCCTCGGCATAGAGGAAAAAGTCATATACGAACAGGATTCCCATCCCGAGATAGAGATACTTGACCGCCCAGCGTACCTCCGGCCTTGTACTGCGGTAGAGCTGCTCGATCAGGGTCAGGCCGGTAATGGCAAATCCGAGATATCCCACCAGTGGCAGATTGATATCAGCGCCCCAGGATCGCAACGTCTGATTGGCCTGCAGCAGCGGCTCGAACGCTATCAACAGGGCTGAACCTATGAGGATGGCGAAGGGGATGTAGACAAGATTCCGCTGTTGCTGACCACTCGCCTTATCCAGGTTGTACAACAACCGAAACAGAAAACCGAACCATGCGATGTTTCTTGCGATTTCAAACAGTTGATAGACGGTAACGGTAAGGGCGGAGTCATCGAGCTGATAGGCGACAGCGGCCATCGCCCAGCAGGCGGTGGTGAATGAGGCGACCAGCAGATAGATCCCCTCTATCCGCCCGCGCCAACTAGTCAGAAGCATTACACTGAAGAGCAGGAAGAGAGAGGCCGAGATGGCGTAACCGATTATTCCGATACTCAAACAGCAGACCCTCTATGAAGACTCCGACAGCCTCAGGCAGAGTGAACTTTTTAGCTGCCCTGAGGTACGTATTATTTTGAAAGCGTCTAAGGCCATAGCCTAACAGCCGTCCTGAACCACTGCATGAATGTATTACTATTCAAAAAGTTATCAGATAGAGTAATGATAGCGACGGATAATGGATAGCTGAATATTATATGGGATGGTGAACTGAATCACCCCTTCAAATCGGAATTATCAATGAACCTAGATTCCATGGCGGATTCCCTCGATAATAGCCCACCACCAACCAGATACCATTTTTAGCAGGTTTGAATCCATGATGAAATATGCAGCAGACAGCGTCATTACCCGCATTCCGCGCCAGTCGAGGACCGGAACAAGAGCAGATAATCTCATCAAAATCAAAGGGTTCACTCTGATAGAAGTGATGGTTGTCGTGGTTATTCTCAGTATCCTGGCGGCCATCGTGGTGCCGAAGATCATGGACCGGCCCGAACAGGCCCGAATCACCAAGGCAAAGAGCGATATCCGCGCACTGGAGGCCGCCCTCAACCTCTATCGGCTTGACAATATGACCTACCCGACGACCGACCAGGGGCTCGAGGCCCTGGTCAGCAAGCCCGCGGACTCCCCCGAGCCGCGGAACTGGAAAGAGGGCGGGTACCTGGATCGCCTCCCTGTCGACCCCTGGGGCAACGCCTATCTCTATCTCAGCCCGGGCACCCACGGCGTGATCGACATCTACTCCGCCGGACTCGATACGCAATCGGTTGATGACGATCTTGGAAACTGGAATCTGGAGTGAGTGACCATCCGTCTGTGCCATGGCCGGCCATCCAGCGAGGTTTCACCCTCATCGAGGTGATGGTGGTTGTCATCATCATCGGCATCCTGATCAACTTTGTCACCATTTCATTCGGACGCAGTTCGCCGGAGGATCTGCTGCAGACTGAAGCCCGGCGACTCTCCAGCCTGCTCGGGCTGGCGAGCGAGGAGGCCCTGTTGCGATCGCTGCTGATAGGCATAGATATCAGCGAAGACGGCTACAGCTTCCTCTACCTGGATGACGGCACATGGCAACCGATGGACGACAATCTGTTCCGTCCGCGTCAGCTGCCGCAGGGCATGGCGTTCAGCATTGCCTCCACCCAGCAGAGCGGAGAGGACGAAGAGGAGAATATCCCGGAAATCATATTGCTCAACAGCGGGGAAATGACGCCCTTCGAATTGAAGTTGAGCTACGACCGTATCGACAGCTACTACAGGCTGAGCGGAAACGAGGTCGGGGAGCACGGTTTCGATCATGTCGCGCCCTATTGATCTCACCCCTCCCCTCACCCCGCCGGCCGATGCCGCGAGAAACCGGGGATTTACCCTGTTGGAGATACTGATCGCGCTGGCCATCCTGGCGATTGCCTTTGCCTCGATCATCACCGTGGCCGCCAACCAATCTGTCAATGTCGGCTATTTGAGGGACAAGACCCTGGCGCATTGGGTGGCGTTGAACCAGATCGCCGAGATTCAGGTCGGCAACAAATGGCTGCCGACCGGAAAGCAACAGGGTGATGAAGAGATGGGTCTGCACAAATGGCATTGGCAGCGAGTGGTGACAAAGACGCCGGATGACCGTGTCCGCCAGGTGGAGATAGCGGTGTTTCGCGAAAGAGGCGACGATGAGTCGGTGACACGACTTGTGAGTTTTATCTCTCAACCGATGTAAAGCATGGATACGCGGGTTCACTCAACACAGCCGATCAAGCCCGATCCCGCAGCCAAGGGTGAGCGCGGATCGCCTGGGATCGGGTCCTGCCCCGGCATGCCCGATCACCGCCGTGTCAGTCGCGGATTCACCCTGCTGGAGTTGCTGATCGCGATCACGATCTTCGCCATCCTCGCGACGTTCGTCTATGCGGGCCTCAAGGTGATCCTCGACACGGAGCATCAGACCAGCCTCTACAGCCAGCGCATCTCCAAGCTTCAACTCGGGCTCAATCTCATGCAGAGAGACATCGAACAGCTGGTGGGCAGGCCGGTGCGCGATGAGTACGGCGATCAACAACCCGCACTGAAGAGCGGCGGCTTGTCGGGCATCCTCCTGGAACTCACCCGCGGGGGATTTTCCAATCCTATGCAGTTGTCACGCAGCAATCTGCAACGTGTCGGCTACAGCTACGAGGAGAACACCCTCTACCGGCTCACCTGGCCAAGCCTCGACAGGTCCCGGGAGAGCGAGCCGCATCGGCAGAAGCTGATCACCGAGATCACCTCCCTGGAGCTGGTCTTCTATGATGAAAAGCTGCAACAGAAGCGGGAGTGGCCACCCCGGACCACCGGGAGCGAAGAGCCGGACCCGGGTGCCTTGCCCGTCTCCATCGAACTGAAGATGGAACTCAAGGACTGGGGTGCGATACGGCGGCTGTTCCGTGCCGCCCGCACCATCCCGGTAGTGGCAGGGTAACCGCTGATGGGATTCGGATCTGCCCAGGCTCCCGCGCAGCAGAGAGGCGTCGCCCTGATCACCGCCATCATCATCGTCTCGATGGCCTCGATCGCCGCTGTCGCCATGACCCACGAACTGCAGCTGACCATCCGCCGCAGCGGAAACATCTTTGCCGCCGACCAGGGCTATCTCTTCACCCTCGGCAGCGAGGCCTGGTCGCGGGGCATGCTGATCAGAGACCTGAACGACGACAGCAGCGGTGATAAATACGACAGTCTGGACGAAGACTGGGCACAGGAACTGCCGCCGACCCCGGTTGAGGGCGGTCAGATTGAAGCGGTGACCACCGATCTGCAGGCCAGGTTCAATCTCAACAACCTCTATCTGCAGGCGGAGGCCAGCGAAGAGGATAAACGGTCGGTCGCCGACAACCTGGCCTATTTCCAGCGCCTCCTGGCGAGCCTGGAGCTACCCGAGTCGATCGCCCAGGCCACGGCGGATTGGCTGGATGAGGATATCAAATCGCTCTACCCGGACGGCGCCGAAGATATGGAGTATCTCAACCTGGATCGGCCCTATCGCACCGCCAACGGACCGATGGCAAGCGCGACCGAAATGCGGCTCATCAAGGGGGTGGATCGCGACGTCTACGAGAAGCTGGCCCCCTACATCACAACCCTCCCGGAGCGGACCCCGATCAATATCAACACCGCGGACGCCCAGGTCGTCCAGGCACTGGCCGAGGAGCTCAACGAGGCAAACGTGGAACAGCTCCTCGGCGAGCGGGAAGAGAACCCGTTCAAAGAGCCGAACGCATTTATTGAAAGACTTAAAGAACTTTTGGATGAAAATAAAGTAAAATCTGATGAAATAACCTCATTAATCTCTGTTGAGAGTCGATATTTTCAGATGGAGACGGTTGTCAGTATGGAAAGCAGTAGCCAAAGATTGGTCAGCCTGCTCTACAAGGGCGAGAAGGACGTGATCGTCATCTCGCGTACCCTGGGGGTCTTCTGATGGCCGATCGCCTGATCATTCAGTGCCACGACAGCGACTGCAGCCGGGTCAGTTGGCTGCTCAAGGGCGGCGCCAGCCCGCAACCGACCGAGGGCACCCTGGCGGATGCGGCGAAGTTGGCGAAGGGCAGGCGCAGCCTGTTGATCATTCCCGCCACCGATCTGCTCATCACCGAGGTACATATCCCGACCCGTAACCGCCAGCGCCTGATCCAGGCGATTCCCTACTCCCTCGAAAATGAGTTGACCGAGGATGTGGACAGACTCCACTTTGCTGCCGGCAATATCGACAGCGAAAATGTGACACCGGTCATCGTCATCGCCAGGCAGAAGCTCGATGACCTGCTGCAGACCCTCGAATCGGCCGGGATAGAACCCATCGGCATCTATGCCGATCTGCTCTGTCTGCCCCGTGAGAGTGACGCCTGGAGCCTCTACGAGGATAATCGGGTCCTCAATGTCCGCAGCGACGGGGAGCGGGGATTCAGCGTCGACGCCATCAACGGAGAGGCGACACTCAAGCTTGCGCTGCAACAGAACAGTGAGCATCCGCCACGCAGGATTGTGCTCTATCAATCCCCCGATACCACAGAGCCACTGGATCTGCAGCAGTTCGAAGGCGAGTACGATGTCAGCGCACGACGTCTCGGCTCGCTCGCCGAACTGACCGGCATACTCGCCGACAACCTGGTGGAGAAACAGCAGATCAACATTCTCCAGGGCGATTACCAGCGGGTCGACAAGCTGACCCTGCAATGGAAGCGCTGGCTTCCCGCCGCCGTGCTCGCCGCGGTGTTCATCGCCCTGTCCCTGCTGCTCAGTGTGCTGGAGTATCGCCACTATGAGGCGCAGAGCATCGCCCTCGGCAAACAGATAAGGGAGACCTTCCAGCAGGCCTTCCCCGAGGTAAAGCGGATTGTCGACCCCAAGGTACAGATGGAGCAGAAACTGAAGGCCCTTCGTGGCGGCGATGCGGGTAGCTTCATGCAGTTCGCCAGCCTCTTCGTCCCTACCGCAGCGGTGATCAAGGGCAGCCCGAATACCACTTTGGAAAGTATCAGCTTCCGCGACGGCAAGCTCGATCTGCGTTTGGTCGTCAAGGAGTTGCAGGCGTTGGAGACATTGAAACAGACCATCGAAGCAAAGCGGCTGGCGGTTGATATCCGTTCCGCCGACGCCACCGGCGATCAGGTCTCTTCGCATATTCGGATCAGCGGAGTGAATCCATGAAGGAGTGGTGGCAGTCAAAGACCCCCCAGGAGCACATGGCGATGATTATCGGCGCCGTGGCTGTGCTGCTGCTGCTCGTCTATCTGCTGATGTGGCGTCCGTTCACCCAGGCACTGGAGAAGAAGGCGCTGCTGGTCGAGAGCCAGCAGATCACCCTGAATTGGATGCAGGACAATCTCGACCTTGTTCGAAGCCTGCGCAGTCAACAGCGAGGCAAGGGCGCCGGCAGCAACGAGGCGCTGCTCACCCTGGTCGACAGAACGGCGAAGCGAATTCAGCTGCGACAGCAGATCCAGCGCATCAAGCCCCAGGGAGACAATGCCGTTCAGCTGTGGATCGAAGAGGCGCCATTCGACACCATCATGAAGTGGCTGGGACAGCTGACCCTGACCCATGCCATCGAGATCGACTCCCTGACCATCGACCGACAAGAGAAGCAGGGGCTGGTCAATGCCAGACTGGTGCTGCAGCGGGAAGGGGGCAGCTGATGCGCTGGTGGAGCTATCTGCTGATCGGCATCGGGGGCTACCTGATATTTCTGCTCTCGGAGATGCCGGCCCAACACGTTCTGGGCTGGGCCCTGGCCGACAAGGGCAGGCTTCCGTTCAACTATGCAACCATGAAGGGGAGTCTGTGGCGAGGCAAAATGGAGGCCATCAACTACCAGGGGACACCCATCGATAAACTGAAATGGCGCTTCACCCCCAGCTCGCTGTTGCTCGGCAGAGTCGGTTTCAGGCTAAGGCTTCACTACCTGGATCATCGGCTGTACGGACATCTGGCACGCAGTTTCGGCGGTGAAATCAGGCTGCAGGATATCACGGGACAACTCCCGGCATCGCTGATCGCCGATCTGGCGAATCTTGGCCAGATAGCTGTCGCGGGCGATGTGGATCTCGATATGAGCCACCTCGCCATCGAGGCTGAACGCATCGCCTCGGCAGAAGGCGAGATCAGATGGCTCAACCCGGCCCTGGTGCGCCCCTTCAGCGTCAAAGAGGGCAACCTCAAGGCCGAGGTGACAACGGACGATAAGGGTACTATCAAGGTAAGGATCAATGACCTGGACGGGACGACCTCGGTGGATGGTGAACTGAATCTCACAACCGAGGGAAACTATGACCTCAACGGCGCCATCAAACCTGGCGCGGGATCAGATCCAGGTTTGAGCAGCGCCCTGAAGGCGGTCGCGAAGAGCCAGCCTGACGGCAGTTACCGAATCAAGTTCAGCGGTCGGCTCTAGGTGTTTTCTGTGATCGGGAGCAACTATCGGGAGCAATTCGGGGCTGTATGCCTCGGCCCTATCATCTGCTAATATATAATGCATTATATATTCAACATAAACCCATGATGAATAAAGATTTTCACCGACAACAAACGAGCCTCCCCAAAATCGTCCGCCGACGGACGCCAGGTAACGGGTGCAAGGCTTCAAGGGAACCGGTCAAACAATGAGTATTTTGGCAACCCTTTTCATGGATAGACAGCACCCGCACAGCGGTCCGATCAGGCGTCTGGTCATCATGCTGTACACCGTCCTCCTGCTTAACCTCTCGTGGGTCCCGCTTGGCCATGCAGAACAGATCACCCTGAATCTGAACAATGCCGATATCGAGGCCCTGATCAAGACGGTATCCGAACACACCGGCAAGAACTTTGTCATCGACCCGAGAGTGAAGGGAAAGGTGACCGTGATCTCCGCCCACCCGATGGAGCGTGATGAGTTCTACCAGGTCTTCCTCTCCATCCTCGAGGTACACGGCTTCTCCACCATCCCCAGCGGCGACGTGATCAAGGTGGTCCCGGATGTGAAGGCCAAACAGGGTGGAATCCCCACCGTCAGCGCCCTCGGACAACTGCCCGGCGATCAGATCGTCACCCGCATCATTCAGGTGAAGAATGTCACTTCTGCGCAGCTGGTGCCGATCCTGCGGCCGCTGATCCCCCAGGAGGGCCATCTCGCCGCCTACCCCGACACCAACGTCCTGATCATCTCGGACCGCCGACAGAATGTCGACCGCCTGATGAAGATCATCGAGCAGATCGACCGGGTGAGCGACAGCTCCATCGAGGTCATCACCCTGCAGCACGCATCCGCCGCCGAGGTGGTGCGCATCCTCAACAGCCTGCAGACGCCGGCAGCCGCCAAAGGGGGCAAGAAGAACGCCACCAAGCTGGTCGCCGACGAGCGCACCAACAGCATCCTGATCAGCGGCGATCCCACCGCAAGATTGCGTTCCCGGGTGATCATCGAGCATCTCGATACCCCCTTCGACAATGAAGGCAACGCCCAGGTCATCTATCTCAAGTATGCCAATGCCACCGACCTGGTGCAGGTATTGACCGGGGTCAGCGAGAATCTGGACGAGACCAAGCAGGCGGGTGGAGCCAAGGCCAAGGGCAAGCCCAAGCTGCCGATCAACATTCAGGCCGACGAGGCCTCCAACGCCCTGATCATCACCGCCCCGCCGGATCAGTTCAGGGCCCTGCAGGCGATCATCCGCAAGCTGGACATCCGCCGCGCCCAGGTCCTGGTGGAGGCGATCATCGCGGAGGTCTCCTACGACAAGGCGAAACAGCTCGGCGTGCAGTGGATCGTCGACGGCAGTCCGGATGACAAGGGCCCGATAGGCGTCATCAACCTGGGTTCGCCCTCGATATCCGATATCGCGAGTTCGGTGGTTGCCGAGACCGGCGTTCCCCTCGGCCCGGGCACCTCCCTCGCCTTTGGACGGTTCAACAGTGACCGGATCAATTTCGCCGCGGTGATCCAGGCCCTGGAGAGCGACTCCACCTCCAATATCCTCTCCACCCCCACCATCACCACCCTGGACAACCAGGAGGCGGAGATAGTGATCGGTCAGAATGTGCCCTTCATCACCGGTTCCTACAGCTCGACCGGCGGCGTCAGCAACTCGGTGAATCCCTTCCAGACCGTGCAGCGCGAGGACGTGGGACTGACCCTCAAGGTCAAGCCGCAGATCAACGAGGGCAACTCGATTCAACTGGAGATCGAACAGGAGATCTCCAGCATCAACGCCTCCGCCAGCTCCGGAACCAGCGATATCGTCACCAACAAGCGCACCATCAAGACCGTGGTCATGGTGGATGACGGCAATACCATCGTTCTCGGCGGGTTGCTCGAGGAGGACCTGCAACAGACCGAAGAGAAGGTCCCGTTGCTGGGCGACATCCCCCTGCTTGGCGCGCTGTTCCGCGCCAACAGGACCACCAAGATAAAACGCAACCTGATGGTCTTTCTGCGGCCCGTGGTGATCCGGGATGACGCTGTCAATACGCAGATCGCCAGTGAAAAGTACAACTATTTTCGCGCTCAACAGATGAGGATGAAACAGGAGGGTGTCAATCTGATGTCCGATGAGGAGTTGCCGGTACTGCCGCCGCGCTTCGGCACCCTCGCCCCCCCATTCGATGATGAAGAGCTGGAACCCGAAAACTGATCCCAGGGGATAGGCGCATGTCGGAGAACTCATCACCCTCTTCCCAGATGGTCGACGATCTCAACGCGGAATCCTCCCTCATCGAGGAGACCACGACCTCCCATGATCAACTCCCCTACGCCTTCGCCCGCCGCCACGGCGTGGTGATGATCCTGGACGAGGAGCAGAACCAGCTCTGCCTGCTGCACAAGCCCGGGGTGTCCCTGGGCGTGCTCAACGAGGTGCGGCGCCTGGTCTGCCAACCCCTGATCTATACCCAGGTGGATGAGGAGACCCTGGAGAAGGAGCTCTCCCAGGTCTACGAATCGGGTTCCAAGCAGTCGACCCAGATCATGGAGACCATGGGCGACGATATCGACCTCGACAATGCGGCGCGGGCATTGAACCAGCCGGAAGACCTGCTGGAGAGCGACGACGACGCCCCGATCATCAGGCTGATCAACGCCCTGTTTACCGAGGCGATCAAGGAGCAGGCCTCCGACATCCATATCGAACCCTATGAAAACCGCCTGGTGGTGCGATTCCGCGTCGACGGCGTACTGCGGGAAGTCCTCACCCCGCCGCGTACCGTCGCCCCCTTTCTGGTCTCGCGCATCAAGGTCATGGCCCACCTGGATATTGCCGAGAAGCGCATCCCTCAGGATGGCCGCATCTCCCTCAAGGTGGGTAACCGTCCGGTGGATGTACGCGTCTCCACCCTACCCTCCAGCTATGGCGAACGGGTGGTGCTGCGCCTCCTCGACAAACAGGCGGGAAGGCTCGACCTGGAGCAGCTCGGCATGTCCAGGGAGCTGCTGCTGCAGGTCGATCCGGGCATCATCAAACGCCCCCACGGCATCTTCCTGGTGACCGGACCCACCGGTTCCGGTAAGACCACCACCCTCTATGCGGCCCTGAGTCGGCTCAACACCCAGAGCCGCAACATCGTTACCGTGGAGGACCCCATCGAGTACTACCTCGACGGCATCGGTCAGACCCAGGTCAACAACAAGGTCGACCTCACCTTCGCCCGGGGCCTGCGGGCCATACTACGGCAGGACCCTGATGTGGTGATGGTGGGCGAGATCCGCGATCTCGAAACCGCCCAGATCGCGGTACAGGCGAGTCTCACCGGTCATCTGGTGATGTCGAGCCTGCATACCAACACCGCCATCGGCAGTATTACCCGCCTTCGCGACATGGGGGTGGAACCCTTCCTCCTCTCCTCGAGCCTGATCGGCGTCCTCGCCCAGCGCCTGGTACGCACCCTCTGCCCCCACTGCAAGACCCCCTACAGCGCCAGCGAAGAGGAGCGGGAGATGCTGGAGCTCACATCCGGCGACGAGGTGACGCTCTACACCCCTGCCGGCTGTGAGAAGTGCCACAATCATGGTTACCTCGGAAGAACGGGTATCTATGAACTGATCACCATCGATGAGACCCTGCGCAATCTGATCCACAAGGGCAGCGGTGAAATCGAGATGCTGGAACACGCGAGAACGCTGAGCGACAGCATCCGCCAGGACGGCATGAAGCGGGTACTCGATGGCGACACCACGATTGACGAGATCATTCGTGTCACCCAGGAGGGTTGACCAGCCTTGGACGCCTTTGAGTATGTAGCACTCGATCCCAGCGGGAAAGAGCGGCGCGGCGTGTTGGAGGGCGACAGTCCCAGGCAGGTGCGACAGCAGCTGCGGGAGTCGGGCCTCACCCCACTCACCATCGATGTCGCCAGCGGCGCCACCCAGGAGCGCAAGAGCACCCTCTTCCAGCGCCATATCAATGCCATGGAGTTGGCCTTGATCACCCGCCAGATGGCGACCCTGCTGCGCTCCGGCCTGCCCCTGGAGCATGTCCTCAAGACCACGGCCTCGCAGACCGACAAACGCCACGTGGAGCGCACCCTGCTGGCGGTGCGGGCAAAGGTGCTGGAGGGACGCAGCCTGGCGGACGGGTTGAGCGAATTTCCCAAGACCTTTCCCGAACTCTATATCAAGACGGTCTCTTCCGGTGAGCAGTCGGGCCACCTCGAGGTGGTGCTGGAGCGTCTCGCCGACTATACGGAACAGCGCCAGCAGATGCGCCAGAAGACCATCTTCGCCCTCTTCTACCCGGCGCTGCTGACCGTGGTCTCGCTGCTTATCGTCGGTGGTCTGCTGACCTATATCGTGCCCCAGGTCACCCGGGTGTTTGAAACCATGCAGGCCGACCTGCCCTGGATCACCCAGGCCCTGATGACCACCAGCGACGTCTTTCGCGCCTACGGCGTGCCGATCTTCCTGCTGCTGCTCCTGAGCGGACTGTTGCTGAGCTATCTGCTGCGCAAACCCGGCCCCAAACGCTGGTGGCACCGCACCCTGCTGCGCATCCCGCTGGTGGGACGCCTGGTTCGCACCTCCAATGCCGCCCGCTTCTCCAGGACTTTGAGTATAATGGCCGCCAGCAGCGTACCGATCCTCGATTCGATGCGCATCGCCTCCCAGGTGTTGACCAACCTGCCGATGCGCAACGCCGTGGAGGAGGCGACCCTGCGGGTGCGCGAAGGCACCAGCCTCTACCGCGCCCTGGAGAAGACAGGTTACTTCCCGCCCATGACCCTCAGTCTGCTTGCGAGCGGTGAATCGAGCGGCAACCTGGAGGGCATGCTGGAACGCTCGGCGGACATTCAGGAGCGGGAGATCGAGACCCTGGTGACCACGATCCAGGGATTGTTCGAACCGATACTGATACTGGTGATGGGTGGTATTGTACTGGTAATCGTACTCGCCATACTGCTGCCGATTTTCGACCTTAACCAACTGGTAGGCTGATAGCATGCGATATCTATCCCGATTGAAAAGCGCCTTTCTGGTTCTCGGCCTGCTGCCCGGCATTATTGCCTTGAACGGATGCAGCACCACACCGGACAGTGCGCAAATGGATGAGACCAAGGCCATTCTCAAGGAGGCCCACCTGGCCTATAACAAAAAGGCCTACAAAAAGGTTTTCCAGCTGATCTTCCCCCTCGCCGCCGCCGGCAATGACAAGGCGCAGTATGCGCTGGGCTACCTCTTCTACTACGGCCTGGGGGTCGAGAAGAGCGAACAGCAGGCGATGCACTGGATTCAACAGGCCGCGGCCCAGGGCAACCGTAAAGCGAAGAAGGCATTGATTCCGAATCAGTAGTCGATACCCACCACAGCTGATCCAGCCTAACCTATTGCGGCTAAGCCACATTACATAAGATGTGGTAGTCATGACCAGACATGGCGGTTGTCGCTGGTTTACCCAGCGCTGACTGTTGACAACAAACAAGCCGATCTTTCTAAAATAAGCCAAATAGACTGCTCGTCATTCCGGCGCAGGCCGGAATCCAGGTATTCAGGGATATGAGCGAAGTGACTAACAGACTCAAGGTTGAAAAGCGCATACCATGGCCAGGCCAAATTGAGGGCTGGTGGCTCGATCCCTGGATTCCGGCCTGCGCCGGAATGACGTGCAGCTAAAATACCCCAACTCAGCGTTGCCTGAACTGACACCCTCTGTCGTATTAAGTGCAAACTGCCACACATAACATAAGTAGCGGATAAAGTTCCTGTTGGATAAGGTCAGGGATTTTCTTCAATATTGAATATCATGGTTTCACTACCGCCAAAGCCCAGGACTTTTTTCAAATAGGGAAACCTCTCTCTCTTTACCACCCTGAATCCTTTCCGTTCATAGAGTGTCTTTGCCCTTGGATTGACATCAATCACATCCAATCTGATGCTGCAAAAACCGTTTTCGCTGGCGTATTCTTTAACTTTATCAAGAAGCATACCTCCGATGCCTCTCCCTCTATAGTCAGCTCGAACAGAGATACCATCCAATACCAGTTCGCCTCGCTTAGGTTCTCTCTCATAAACAGAGAGTAATAAGGCAGCCAGATTCCCCTGTATAAAGCCAAGCTGAT
Organism: gamma proteobacterium symbiont of Ctena orbiculata; assembly: GCA_003058495.1. Taxonomy (GTDB): domain Bacteria; phylum Pseudomonadota; class Gammaproteobacteria; order Chromatiales; family Chromatiaceae; genus Thiodiazotropha. Next base: position 143,294 of record QBVC01000018.1, read on the forward strand.
TTATCAGTTCTTTATAACCCGCACCCCCGGTCAATGACCCTTTTCCGGTTTTCAATCCCGCCAGACCAACCAGGCCATCTTTATTCAATGCCGATATTGCATATTCCATTACGAAACAGCTTGATAACACCGTCCTTCTCTTTTCATCATCAGCTATAGCAACTGACAGCTTCTGCCCGAACGCCTCATCATACAATGTTACGGCATCATCCCTTAATTCATGGGGAATTCCCAATTGATAGCTGATTTCATCCATAAAATTAATATTCACTTCGCTCTGCTGATAGATACTCTTGAAATTGTATTTGGTTCTCATACCCACACTCCTGCGTGGGATTACAGGCTTCAGTGAAGATGTCGACTATACCTCATCAGCCAACCCAGCCATCCGAGAATGATCGGGAACCAAAGGCTTTCTGTATTTCTTCCGGTGATGCATTACATCCACTGAATTGAAGCGCCACCCTTTTTCCTTTTAACAAGGATTTTAGTGTTATCGCAGCCATAATGGTTGCAGCACCCGCACCCTCAAGGAGGTTATGTGTGTAATAACCTGCCAATGCTATCCCTTCATATATTTCCTCTTCGGACAGAAGCACGAAGTCCTCTAGATTATCTTTATAAATACCAAATGGAAGCCCATATGCAATACCTGTAGCAAAGCCTCCGGCGAAGCTGGTGTTGGCCGACGAAACAATCTTGCCTGCTTTCCATGATTTGTATGCGGCGCAGGAGGATTCTGCCTGAACCGCGAATATCTGAATGTCGGGGTTGATTGCTTTGAAGACAGTGACAGCCGCAGCCGCCTCACTGCCTGCGCCAATCGGTAGGATTATCGCATCCAATTCCGGCAGTTGTTCAATGATTTCGACAAACTCTGACCCGACACCATTGATCAAGTGTGGCTCATTTGCTGGATGAGCATAGTATAACGATTGTTTAGCGGCAATTTCCGCAACCACACTTGATGCCTCCTCAAAGGTCTTACCTGCTTCGATTAAGGTTGCAGCTGTTGATTTGATGCTTCTGTTTTTGACAGGGTTGTTGTTTTCCGGGACGACGATTGTTGCCTTAACACCCAGCCATGCTGCCGACTGGGCTATGGACAGACCGTGATTTCCCGTGGAAAAGGTGATGACGCCGTCGATGCCCGAACGCCTTAAATGGTGCATGAGATTGATTCCGCCCCGCACCTTGAACGTACCCGTTGGATTATGGTTTTCGTGTTTTACGAAAATCTCGGCATTCAATAAGGAAGAGAGGCCCTCGTATCGGGTAAGTTGTGTTGGAATAAGATAGTCGTAGACAACCTTTTGGGCCTTGAGAACCTCTTCGTATGACACCGGATATTTTTTGTGGTCAATCACCTTTGTTAGTCATTCTTTCGGAACCGTTTTGTTTTATTATCGAAATCACCTGACTGGTTATACTTTTTTATATTCAAAACGGGGGTGACTGTTTTATTAACGGTTCTCTGTATTCTATTGCATGTTTAAGGCCTTTTTGATTGCCAGCTAAGATCAATTTCACGATGCTGCGCCACGCAATCACGGAGATACAGATTGATGAGACTTTGATAGGGGATCCCCGTTTCCTCCGCCATTGTCTTAAAATACTCGATTACATCCTCACCAAGCCGAATCGTTACCGATTTCTTAAGCTTCGACGCATAGGGATTCTTTCTGGACTTCATTTTGGAAAAATCGTACTCGGATTTCATAATGCACCATAGGGATAGAATCTGCTTTCCTTCTTTGTGGCTTTACGTGCGGAAATGATTCGAATCAGCTGTCCCTCGGCCCGCTCACAATGGCAAACAATCAGCATGCGACTTAGGTTACTCATACCCAGCATGATAAACCGGTCCTCCTCTGAGGAATGCTCCTCGTCGTAGAACTGCACAGCATATTCATCAAAGAATACTGATTCCGCGATAGCTGAGGTAGCCTCAACTTTCGCTCAGATAACCTTGGAAAAACTTCCCTGGGACTGCTTGCTGCCGAGGTAGGCGTCGAACTGCATGCAGATGTTTCTGATCAGCAGCCGTCCCTTGGGCAGGACCCTGATCGCCTTGTCGTCGATGGTCAGCAGGCCGTCCGCGGCCATCTCCTTAAGCGATTCCAGCTCGTTGGCGAAGTAGTCGTTGAACACCAGATCCCAGCGCTGCTCCACATCGGCAAAGGGAAGGTAAAAATGGCAGATAAGGCGGGTGATCACATCCCGGCGCAGCAGATCGTCATGGTTGAGCTCGACACCGCGGAATACCGCCAGCCTGCCGCTGTCGATGCGCTGGTAATACTCGTCGAGACCGCGCATGTTTTGCGCATAGCTCGGACCCACCATGCCGATGGAGGTGGCGCCCAGCCCGATCAGGTCGCAATCGGCATGGGTGGAGTAGCCCTGGAAATTGCGATAGAGGGTGCCGTCCTGCTGCGCCAGCACCAGTTCATCGTCGGGCTTGGCGAAATGGTCCATACCCACATAGACGTATCCGGCGGCCGACAGCTTGTCTATGGTCATCTGCAGGATGTCGAGCTTCGCCTGGGGCAGCGGCAGTTCCTCGGCATTGATCCGGCGCTGCGGCTTGAAGCGCTCCGGCAGGTGGGCATAGTTGAACACCGAGAGCCGGTCGGGATCGACCTCGAGGATCTGGTCCAGGGTGCTGGAGAAGCTCTCCACGCTCTGAAATGGGAGTCCATAGATGAGATCGATGCTGGTGGAGCGAAACCCCTCGTCCCGCGCTTTCTGCAGCACGCTCAGGGTCTCCTCCTTGCTCTGAATCCGATTCACCGCCTGCTGCACCCTGGGATCGAAATCCTGCACCCCCAGGCTCATGCGGTTGAATCCCAGCTCCCGCAGCAGCTTGATCGTGTCGCCCTTCGCCTCCCTTGGATCTATCTCGATGGAGTACTCGCCGCTGTCGTCGTCGAGCAGGGTGAAGTAGTTGCGCGTCTGCGCCACCAGTTCGCGCATCTCGTCATGGCTGATGAAGGTCGGCGTTCCCCCGCCCCAATGGAGCTGGGTCACCAGGCGCGAGGAGTCAAACAGCTCCGACTGCAGGCGCATCTCTTCATGGATACGCGCCAGATAGCCCGCCGCCAGGCTGCGATCCTTGGTCGCCACCTTGTTGCAGGCGCAATAGAAACAGACCGTGTCGCAAAAGGGGATGTGGAAGTAGAGCGACAGCGGGTTGCCGCTCTGGTTGGTCTCGCCGGCGACGCGCTTGTATTCATCCTCGTTGAAGCCGTCATGAAACTGGACCGCCGTGGGGTAGGAGGTGTAGCGCGGGCCGCTCTGATCATATTTCGCGATCAGATCGAGGTCGAATAGTGTTGAATGATCCATAAAGTTCAGTTTCTCTATCTATTGTAGTTATAGCTGGCGCAGCCGCTGCCTGTCGACTACTCCACCACCACGTCTATACCCTTGCGGTGGGTCTCGTTTATCTGCCGCAACAGGATGGCAAAGGGAATATCGTCGCCGTGGCGATCCACCAATGGCATGAAGGTGAGATCTTCACGGCCGAAGTGGTACTCCCCCTCCTCCATCGAGCGGTAGAGGGACTTGATGCCCTCCTCGAGGGGCTCGAGGAATGAGGGATACCGACCCAGTTCATCCATCTGGAAGTCGTAGCAGTCCCGCAGGTCATCCACTTCGAAGACGGCCTGCTTGACCCACTCCACATACTCTTCCGCGCTGCGCGCCCGCTGTAAACTCATCGCTTCTCTCGCCTCTCTCCAGGGCCGAATCTTTCCATCGGCCATGGTTCAATAATCGTACACCGACCTGAATAATACTTATTTGAATATGAAAAAAACCGCAAATGTACGCCATTCACCGCTAATCTACGCACAATAGAGATGTATTACACAAATATTCGCGACACTTTGCGGTGATTGGCGTTCATTTGCGGTTATCTCATAGGATCAGCGCTGCCCGATCACGGATACTGAGGCCCAAATAGATAACCTCAGTGCCATTCTACACTAACCCCTATTCTGCCAGATCCGCCGCGGTCAGCAGAAATACCCCCTCGCCACCGCGTTCGAAATCGAGCCAGACAAAGGGCAGCTGGGGATAGCGATCCACCACCAGCCCGGCACTGTTGCCCACCTCGACGATCAATATCCCCTGGGGGGTCAGATAACGCCCGGCCTGCTGCAGTATCCTTTGGACAATCTCCAGCCCGTTTTCATTCGCCTGCAGCGCCAAAACAGGCTCATGCCGGTACTCCGCGGGCAACTCCTCCATTTCCGCCTCGCCCACATAGGGGGGGTTGGAGACGATCAGGTCGTACTGCTTCGGGGGGAGATCCTCGAACAGGTCCGATCGATGGACCGCCACCCGCGCCTGGAGACCGTACTCGGCGATGTTCTGCTGCGCCACCACCAGCACATCGGTGGAAATATCGACCAGATCGACCTGGCTGTCTGGAAGGTAGGCGGCCGAGGCGATACCGATACAGCCGCTGCCACAGCAGAGATCGAGGATCTGCGGGGCTGCCGGTTCCAGCCAGGGGGAGTAGCCCCGCTCGATCAATTCGGCGATGGGCGAACGAGGGATCAACACCCGTTCATTGACATGGAATCGCATCCCGGCGAACCAGGCCTCCCCCAGCAGGTAGGGTAGCGGAATGCGCTCCTCGATACGGCGCGCGATCAGATCGCTTACCCGTTCACGCTCCGCGGCGGTCAGGTGGCTGCCGAACCAGCTTGCGGGGAGGTCAGGCGGAAGATGGAGGGCACCCAGCACCAGTGCCGCTGCCTCATCCAGGGCGTTGTCGGTGCCGTGCCCGAAAAAGAGCCTGGCCTCGGCGAATCGGCTCGCCCCCCAACGGATGAAGTCTGCAATGGTCGTTAGTGTCTGCACGGGACTAACCGGCTGAAAAACGGTGAATTATAGCCGATTCAACCGGTAAGTTATAGAGCGGGATCTAGACAGACAAAGAGCGGGGTGGCAGGCCTGAACGGCCTCCACCCCTAGACGAATCTATCCAATCTTGACTCAGGCTGCCTGAGAATTGGAGTCGCCTACAACACTCAGAGGACTCTCCTCTTCCTCTTTCTTGCCCAGGTTTCGTCTCACCAGGTCGCCCAGGGAGATGTTTGCGAGGAAATTGAATATCTCGCTGCTGAGATCATCCCACAGGGTGTGGGTCAGACAGCGGGCGCCACCGCTGCAGTTCTGCCTGCCGCCGCAGCGGGTGAACTCCACCCACTCATCGACTGCGCAGATGATATTGGCAATCGATATCTCATCGGCGCTCTTGCCAAGATAGTAGCCACCGCCAGGTCCTCTGACACCCCGTACCAGATCCTTGTTTCTCAGGGCGGCGAAAAGCTGTTCCAGATAGGAGAGGGAGATACCCTGGTTTTCAGATATCTCAGCCAGTGTAACCGGACCGTTTTTGCCGTTCAGAGCCAGATCCAGCATAGCGGTTACCGCATAACGACCTTTCGTTGACAATCTCATTGGTTTTCTCCAGTGGTATTTAACGTATTACCTAGTAATTCACTTGGTAATTAGACTAGAGTAACTAAGTAAATTAGTCAACATTTATCGTGAAAAAATTTCAAAAATTTTAAGGGAATTTATTATCCTTTTTATATCAAGTGGTTACATGAAAACAACTCAAGAATTTTGCCGGAATGGGGAGCTTGAAAGCAGGTTTTTCTCATAATTTTCGATCGCCGCTCTCTCTCGATCGAGGAAATCCCGGATGCTCAGACTGAACCGGCTATCGCCAATCCAGTGGTAGGAGCGGGTCTGAGCGGGTAGAAATCCCCGCCAGATCTTGTGCTCCCCCTGGGCCCCTGGCTCGAAGCGCTGCAGCCCCTGCCTGATGGCATACTCGATTCCCTGGTAGTAACAGGCCTCGAAATGGAGACTGTCATAGTGGCGCAGGGCACCCCAGTGACGGCCATAGAGTACCGATCGACTGCGGTAGAGCAGCGCGCCGGCGACACAGAGCGCGCCGTCATACGCGAGTATCAGGATCACCTGCTCCCCCATGTGACGACCGACTTCACGGAAAAAACCGGCGTTCAATGTCGGCAGGCTATAGCGCTCCTCGAAGGTTTTGGCATAGAAGTCGGCGAACAGCCGCCACTCCTCCTCAGTGACCTGATCCCCCTGCAGCAGGCGAAACCGGATACCGGCCTGGGCAACCTTTCGCCGCTCCTGCCTGATGTTCTTCCTGCGTTTTGCGGTCAATTGGGAGAGAAACTGATCGAAGCTTTCATACCCCCGGTTGTGCCAATGGAACTGCAACCCAAGTCGCTCCATCATCCCCATCGACCTTAGCACCTCACCCTCTTCCTCCGTGGTGAAGAGCCAGTGCATGGAAGAGAAACCCGATTCGACGGCCATCTGCCTGCTGGCGGTGACCAGCAGCCTCCTCAGCTGCAGGCCATCCGCCTCGGGATCGACCAGCAGGCGCTCGCCATAGGCGGGGGTGTAGGGTACCGCGCTGATCAGTTTTGGGTAGTAGTCGAGGCCGCTTCGCTGATAGGCATCGGCCCATGCATGATCAAAGACAAATTCGCCATAGGAGTTGTTCTTGATATAGAGCGGGGATAGCCCAAGGAGACGGCCCTCCGCGCGAACCGCCAGGTGGCACGGCAGCCATCCGAACTTTCTGCCCACGCAACCGTGGTGCTCCAGCGCGGCATGGAAGGCGTACTTGAGAAAGGGATTGTCATCGGTCACCAACCGGTCCCATTCGTTCCGGTCCAGCTCATCGATGCTGTGGTGGAATTCAACCTGGATGGAGCTGTCTCTGACTTTCATACTGGGGTTCTGAATGACGCCAATTCTGTTTCAGTGAATCCGTGTGATGGTGCTATTTGACAGCACACTGCCCTGATACTAATTTATTCCATCAAGACCGGGCTTGCCGAGCCATTGGCTGCCGGTGCTGTCCTTGAAAATCCAACGAGAACAAAGGATCCATGTGCGGCAGGTTCTACCTCGATGTAACAGCCGAAGATATGCTCGAATATTTCGGCCTGCCCTTCGTACCGCAACTCAGCCCTCACTACAATATAGCGCCATCGCAGCAGATAGCGGCGATCAAATCGGGGGAAAATAACCGGGAATTTGTCTGGTTGCGCTGGGGACTGATCCCCTCCTGGGCCAAAGACAAGAAATTCGGTTACCGCACCATCAACGCCCGCGCCGAGACCATCGAGACCAAGCCTTCGTTCCGTGCGGCCTTCAGATATCGCAGATGCCTGATTCCGGCGAGCGGATTCTTCGAGTGGAAAGCGACCGGCCAGGGGAAGCAACCCTACTGCATCACATCCAAAAGCGGCCAACCCTTCGCCTTTGCCGGCCTGTATGAACATTGGCAAGGCAGCGAGGGCGAGAGGATCGACTCCTGTACCATCATCGTCACCGAGGCCAGGGGTGAAATCGCCGCCATCCACGACAGGATGCCGGTGATACTCGCTGCGGAAAACTATGACGCCTGGCTCGATAGGGACACCAAAGAGCCGGCGGTCCTGAAGCCCCTGTTGCTGCCGCATGATACCGGGGAGATCACCCTCTATCCCGTCAGCCGCAGTGTCAACAATCCGAAAAACGTCAGCCCGGAGAATATCAAACCGATATGAGCGCGGGAAGCATAGCCGTTGACCTATCTGTATAACCTGAACACAAATGGCGATTGGGCTTTGACTTGCCTATCACATAGGGGGCCAACGAAAAACCCCGCCGAGGCGGGGTTCTTGCAGAGAGACGATTGTAGCTAACGAGAGTCACTACTTCTCGCTATCCTCCTTCTTGCCCCGCTTCTTTCTCGCGAAAGCCATTGCGCCAAGCCCAATTGTCATCAGACCCAGGGTTGTGGGCTCGGGTACGGAGACGCGGTCGCCATTCTCGCCGCCTGGCGGATAGTATCCGTTTGGCCCGCAATCTTCCTGGTCACAATAGACGACATTATTGGGTACCTTCTTCTTCGTAACCTTCTTCTTGGCCACTTTCTTTTTGGCGACCTTCTTCTTCGCAACCTTCTTCTTGGCAACCTTCTTCTTGGTCACCCGGCCAGGTGACTCCGTATTGGCAGACGCACTCTCTGTGATGAGCGCTGCCGGTAGAACTGCCGTTGCGGTCAGTACCCCAAGTTCTTTCAAAAACTGTCTACGGTCTTCCTTCTTACTCATAATACTATTCTCCCCGACGATTAACGCTGTACGAAGTGAATAGCAATAACCAAACCAAGTAATATTATTTTTGTATTTTCAACTAGTTACATTTTTTGTCCCCAACCGAATGCCAATAACTGTAAATTATACTGACACTGCAATATCCAATCGGCGAAGGATCGAACCGGATCTGTCGCCTAGCACGGGCTGCTCTCCCCACTGGTTGCCAAATTCATTGGGGGGATCAATATGGGCCTGCACGGGCAGCCCCGTAGGGTGCCGAGGATAGTATTTCAGCGAACTAGATTGGGTATTACTACCCATAGAATAGATTCTTCAGGTTTCGTAGCTTATCAAATAGAGTGGCGAATCCGTTGTGCTTCAACGACCCTAGCCGGTCTGTTTGGACAGATTTCACAGAGGAAATCTCGCGGTTTGATTGTGTTTTCCCCGTTAGGGATCACTCATTCCACGATTTTCACAACTGATCTGATTGAAATTTAAGCCTTTATTGAAAGGCCATGCAGGAGAATATGCCAACGGTATTCATACTGCCTACCAGCAATCAAGGCTTGGAAATGAGTCTATGTGTGTCGATACAAACTCTAGTTGCACAGGGAAGTGCATTCTTCTTTTCCGGGATAGGAAAATTGTCTGGACTTTCTGGCATATAGAGAACGAAATTCATATGGCGTCGGAATAACTTACAAATCCTATGATGGTGTTTTTTAACTCATTGATCCCAAAAGCAAGGCATAGTTTATGCTTGGAATCCCAGAATATCGATTCCCTGTCCGGGTGGGATTTAAAGGCATATGAAAGATCAGTGGCTGTGATGAAGAAATTATCAGTATTGTTCCTAGTCGGCCTGATGGGGTTTTCCGCCGCCGCCAATGCGGCACTCATGGGTTATACCTTCACCGGCCAGGTAACCAGCATCAACGACGGGGCGGGCGCTGCATCGATAGCGGGCGTCACGAACGGAGATACGATCACCTATCGATTCTCCGTCGACAGGGATCTGCCTGGCACGCTCACGCAAAACAACGGTTCCACGCAGCTCTTCACCGACACAGGCACAACGGACTATTTCTTCGATGACTTGTTGTCCGGCAGTGTAATCGACGAGGTAAACGGCGGGTATTTCAACGCACCCACCGATACCGCGGAATATAACCGTGGCTTCAGAAACACCAATAGCGGCTACACCCAGCTGCGCGGCGGTTCCGCCGACAACTTCATCCAGATAACCAGCAGCCTGGATATCGATCTGTGGAGCGTTGGCCTCTACGTCTCCGGAATGGAAGTCGCATCGAATGCCATTGGTAATCAAACCCTGGTTATCTCCAACCTCCGCCTGTCCAACATTGTTCCTGTTCCCATCCCGGCCGCGGCCTGGCTCTTTGTTTCCGGTCTTCTAGGTCTATTTGGATTCAACCGCCGAAAGAGTAAGACATGAGAAAGGAGCATGAGTTAGCTGATCCTCATCTTGCCCATCATCTTCGTTTTCTCCTGACACTCAATCCAATCTAGCGCCTGGTGGACAGCCGAGTCTACTGTCCATCAATCACAAATCGGCTGCTGAATACGCCACCGCGTTCGGTGCCCGAAACCCTATCAGCCACTGCAGCGAAAACCAGTACCGGAAGCCACGTGACTACAGTGGGAAAAGAACCGACGGCCGGTGATCGATGTCTGTTTTGCCATCATGATAGATGTTCATTCACCGTTGGTTATCCAGACTCACGCTCGATTGAAATCATATTTTATAAAGAATGAGCGTTATCGAAGCGCCAAACCAACAGGGCAAGTGAAATCTGCTTGTTTATTTTTTTATTATAGGGGGCTTACATCCCTGTCTATCATCCCCGGGTGCAAAAAAAATCCATAAGCAAATCTTTGATCTTGTCCGGAACGCAATTCGTAAATCGTCGAAATTACTTACATGTCATATATTGGAAACATATAACTCACTGATTTAAAAAGGGAGGCATGATTTTTGCCTTATCAACAGGGATTGGATTTGCACCCTGCGGTGTAAGAAAAAACAAAAGGGTTAGGAGCAGGTTATGAAGAAGTTATTAGGATTCTTTCTTGTTGCATTCGTGGGTATTTCCACAACTGCATTTGCAGCACCATTCACATACACGTTCACAGGTACTATCACATCCATTGATGACGATGCTGGCGCAGCTAATACCGCAGGTATTGCTCTAGGAGATTCTGTCTCATATACATTCTTAATAGACAGGGCTCGTGAAGGTAGAGAAACACGAAATGCAGGATCTTATAATTTACTTGCTGACAATGGAGCTTACGATACATTCTTTGCTGACTTGTTATCTGGAAGTGTTATTGATGAGGTAAACGGTGGTTTCTATAACAATCCCGGTGATATTGCAGAATATAATTCTGGCAGCGAAAGACTAAATGATGGTTACCACACATTCTTTGGTGGTTCAGATAACAATACTATAAATCTTGAATTCTTTAACTTGGGTGTTGGTTCTTCTGCTATGGTTACAGAATATGCTTTCAATAATGCAGGCCTATTCACTACTGTTATATCAAATGATCTCTCATTGACTGGTGTTTCTCCAGTCCCCGTACCAGCAGCCGTATGGCTATTCGGATCTGGCCTACTAGGTTTGATCGGCCTTAACTACCGAAAGAACAAAGCATAAGATAGGGGCTTCGGCCCCTTTTTTAAATACTCCTCTTCCCTTGCTTTCAGTATATCTCTCTGTTTCTGAAAGGAAGATATATATTTCTTAAGGTTTGATTAATCCGAGATAAAAATTTAGTAGTTTTACCCATACCCTACGTGATTTTAATTTAGTACTTTGCATACTAGAAGGGGATATTGGACTTACCGCAATGGTGAAATTATAGGGTGGGAGAGATTTCATGAAGAAATTAATTGGATTCATATCAGCACAATTTCTGATACTTTCTGCATATGCACCTCTATCTCAAGCAGCAACGATTACATACTTTCAAAATCTAAATATAGGTGGAAGCCTGTATAACGCAACAATCCATACTTCCGGTTCATTTAATACTATATGGGATAATAATGGGAACGGAGTATTTGGAGATAGTGATGGCAGCATAATTAATCATAGTCCTACATTTTGGCAAAGTTCAAATGCGAGTCTTGCTGCACAAGCTGTAATAGATGCACTAGGTACATCTGATACATACGATGGACTACATGATAGAATTGCGGTTCCATATGATACAACCGCATCAAATACTCTTGTGTATATTGATCGTTTTAATGGTTTAACTAACGATGAGTTGTGGGGACCAACAGGCCTACTTCCCAGTGATGATTACACAATATTATTTCCAAGCAATCCAATTGCATATGTTTCTTTTGAAAATGCATCACCAGTCCCCATTCCAGCAGCGGTCTGGCTCTTTGGTACGGGTGTTATAGGATTATTGGGTTTTAACTTCCGCAATACCAAAAAGTAAAGAGGGGTTTTGGCTCTTTTCACGCATAATAGATCGATCGCACGAGTCTCAGAATCCCACTCCCCGGCGATACCCTCATCAGTGGAAACATCATCACCGCCGCCGGCTAATTGACCGGACACGGCTATAGCCGGTCCTCAAGTCACGAATCCAAGAGACGAGGCAACCCGAATCATATTGACTTACAAAACCTTATAAAGACTGGCGTTCGAGAGGATTATTGGACTTTATCGGACGCTACCGGATGACGAGATGGTGCCCGGGGCCGGAATCGAACCGGCACGACCCAAGGGTCGAGAGATTTTAAGTCTCTTGCGTCTACCAATTTCGCCACCCGGGCGGCGGCAAGCAGGATTGATGGCGACAGGGCAAGAAGATGGAGGCTGAGCCCGGAATCGAACCGAGGTCCACGGCTTTGCAGGCCGCTGCATAACCACTCTGCCACTCAGCCTAAATTAATCATTCTATCATCTATCCCGGATGAATCGAATTGTTAACATGTCCCCGATCGATCAGGGCTTGCGCAAATAAAAAAGGCCCCGGGGTGCCGAGGCCTTTTTCAACTTGGAGCGGGAAACGAGACTCGAACTCGCGACCCCAACCTTGGCAAGGTTGTGCTCTACCAACTGAGCTATTCCCGCTTTGTTCAGGGAAGGGCGTATTGTAGCTACAGTTTGTCGTCTGTCAAGCCCGCAGCCGGGTCAGGGAGCCACCTGCAGGCGCGTTTACTATTGAGTCCTGTAGGGTAGCGTGATGACGATCTCGCCCTCATTTTCCGTCCTCTGCATCGCGGTCACATCGGCATCCCAGGGCAGCCTGAAGCGGCGGCGCATCGAGGAGGACGAGGTGGAGAAGCTGTAACTGCGCTCACTGCGATTTTCCACCCGGTGGGCCTCCCGGTTCTCCACCAGCAGCGAGCGCCCGTCCACGCTCACCTGAATCGATTCCGGTGAGTAGCCCTGGAGGCGGATGCGCAGATGGTAGCCGGATTCATCCTGATCCTGCTGGAACCTGACGCCTCGCTGCACACGGAAGGACGACGGGCCTTGACCGGCCCGGTCGTATGACATGCCTGGATGATAATAGCCGGGAGGTTGCGCAAAGAGTTGTGAAGCGGCCACAACCATGAAGATGAGACTGATTGAAAGAAACAGACTTTTCATCCTAAACCTCCTCTAAAAACTTCAATTTCCCCTATTGCTAAGCTTAGCAGTTCAAGGGTCCGGCCATGGCGGGTGCGGCTACCCTGTCTACTTCTGCTCCAATGATCCGCTCATGCGGCGCTCGCCCAGCAGGCTGGGCCAGGCGGCACGGAGATAGATCACCATCGACCAGAGGGTGAGGATGGCCGCAATGTAGAGCAGCACGAAACCGACGGTGTAGATGGGAATGCCCCACAGCGGCTTTTCATAGATCAGCAGCAGGATGGCTACCATCTGCACCGCGGTCTTGAACTTGCCGATCAGGGAGACCGCCACCATCGTCCTGGCGCCGAGTTCGGCCATCCACTCACGCAGGGCGGAAATGGTGATCTCCCGACCGATGATCACCGCGGCGGGAATGGCGAATGCCGGGGTCGGCTCCGACTGTACCAGCAGCAACAGGGAGACCGCCACCATCAGCTTGTCCGCCACCGGGTCGAGAAAGGCGCCGAAGGGGGACACCTGGCCCCAGCGCCGGGCCAGGTAGCCGTCGAACCAGTCGGTGACCGCGGCTACCGAGAACACCACCGCGCAGCTGAACCGGGCCCATTCGACGGGCAGGTAGAAGAGCACCACGAACACCGGGATCAGGACAATCCGCAAGAGAGTGAGAATGTTAGGAATCGTCCACATTTTAATCGCTAACCCTTCTCATGAAATGCATGATAGATCTGCTCCGCCAAGGCTGTACTGATACCCTCGACACTGGATATATCCTCTATCCCTGCCCTCGAGAGCTCTTGCAGGCCGCCAAACTGCTTCATCAACCGCTGCCTGCGCTTGGGGCCTATACCGGGTATCTGCTCCAGAATAGAGCGGTTTCGGGTCTTTGAACGCCGCTGTCGGTGCGCTGTGATCGCAAAGCGATGGGCTTCGTCCCGAATCTGCTGGATCAAATGCAATGCCGCTGAATCAGCTGGCAGTATAATGGGTGCCTTGCGCCCCAACAAGAAGAGCTGTTCCATACCGGCCCGCCGATCCGCGCCTTTCGCCACCCCGACCAGGGTCAAACCCGAGACCCCCAGGTCCTGCAGGCGCTCATGGACGGCGCCGATCTGCCCCTTGCCGCCGTCGATGAAGAGGATATCGGGGAGCGCCACCTCACCTTTCTTGATCCTGCGATAGCGGCGATCCAGGGCCTGGGCCATGGCGGCATAGTCATCCCCCGGGGTGATCTCCTCGATATTGAACCGTCTGTAGTCCGATTTGAGCGGCCCCTGCTCATTGAACACGACGCAGGAGGCGACCGTCGACTCCCCCCGGGTATGGCTGATGTCGAAGCACTCCATGCGTTCCGGAAGCGCCTGCAGCTTAAGCGCCTGCTGCAGGGCCAGCAGCCGCTCCTCCATGCCGGCCTGGGCATTGAGCCTGGCCTGCAGCGCCATCTCGGCGTTTCCCTGGGCCATCTTCAGCCAGCGGGCGCGTTCCCCGCGCACCCGGCTGCTGATGCGGACCCGCTTGTCGGCCTGCTCGCTCAACACCGCCTGCAGCAGGGCCTGCTCCTCCAGCTGCCGACTGAGGATAATCTCGCCGGGTACCGGTTTTTCCAGATAGTACTGCGAGACGAAGGCCTGCAGGATCGTCGCTTCGGCGGCATCCCGCGGCGCGGACGGATAGAACGATTTGTTGCCGAGATTGCGCCCCGAGCGAATGTAAAAAACCTGGATGCAGACGCTCCCTCCCCGCTTCGCCAGGGCGACGATATCCAGGTCGCCCCCCTCCCCGCTGACGTACTGCTTCTCCTGGATCCTTCTCAGATGTTTGATCTGATCCCGGTAGATGGCCGCCTGTTCGAAATCGAGATCACCGGAGGCCTGCTCCATGCGCGCCACCAGTTCATCTATGACCTGGTTGGTCTTGCCTTGCAAAAACAGCACCGCGTGATCGACATCCTCTCCATACGCCTGCGCCGAGACCAGGCCGACGCAGGGTGCGGTGCAGCGTTTGATCTGATACTGCAGACAGGCCCTCGAACGGTTGCGGAAGAAGCTCTCCTCGCATTGGCGCACCGGAAACAGCTTCTGCAGCACCTGCAGGGTCTCCCTCGTCGAGGCGGCGCTGGGATAGGGACCGAAATAGCGCCCCTTGCCCCGCCGCGCACCCCGCCTGAAGGAGAGCGCGGGATAGGGATGATCGGTGGAGAGATAGATGTAGGGATAACTCTTATCGTCCCGCAGCAGTACGTTGTACTTGGGTTTGAGGGACTTGATGAGGTGGTTTTCGAGCAGCAGCGCCTCGGCTTCGGTATGGGTGACAATGACCTCGATCTGCGCGATCTGCCCCACCATCACCTGGATACGCTGATTGAGGCTGCGGGTGAAATAGCTGGCGACCCGCTTTTTCAGGTTCTTCGCCTTGCCTACATAGAGTACGTCGCCCTCGGCATTGACCATACGATAGACCCCCGGCCTGGTGGTCAGGGTGTTGAGAAAGCCGGCGTAATCGAATGCTTCCCGCTGCTGCATGGTCCAGAAATCGTCATGGCTCAAGTGGAAATGGCGATATTACCAAGCTTTAAGCTTGAGGCGACAGCAGATCGGCGGGAGATCCGTTGCTATCCAAACGGAATCTTGCCCAGTAATCGACTGCAGACTGGCGGGTATGACGGCCGTTACCCGGCATGCCAGGCAAGTGGGCGGGCTAGCGATTGTCGAGCAATGACCTGGCCCGCCGGAAGACCTGCTTGAACATCGCCGGGGTAAGCCTGCGGGTCTGGGTGTTGTAGCGACTGCAGTGATAGGAGTCGATCATCAGGTGATCGTCGCTCAACCGGTGTTCCCTGGCGTGGGCGAAGGCAAAGGCCTTCTGTTTCAGTCCCAGGGCCTTGATGACAGCCTGGTGGGCGATCGAGCCCAGGCTCAGGATCAGACTGTTGGCCGGCATCCGATCCAGTTCGCTGCGCAGATAACCGTTGCACTGGTTGATTTCGCTGCCCACCGGTTTGTTCTGCGGGGGCAGGCACTTCACCGCATTGGTGATCCTGCAGTCATGGAGTTCGAGGCCGTCGTTTCGCGAGCTGGCTTGCGGCTGGTTTGAAAAACCGAAATCGTAGAGGGTCTGATAGAGCAGGATCCCGGCATGATCGCCGGTAAAGGGGCGGCCGGTGGCATTGGCCCCATGCAGGCCGGGCGCCAGTCCGACCACCAGCAGGCGGGCATCCGCATCGCCGAACGGCGCCACCGGCGCGGCGTGATAGGTGGGATAATCGGCCTTCACTTGACCAAGAAATTCCACCAGGCGCGGGCAAAGTCGGCACTTTGCATCGAAGGTCATGTACTGTTTTCGCTGTCTTTCAGGATTCCGTGCCGATAGGCGAGGCGAGTCAGTTCAACATCGTTTTTGATATCGAGTTTGTCGTAGATGCGTTGCCTGTAGGTGCTGACGGTCTTCGGACTGAGAGAGAGGATATCCGAGATTTCCAGGTTCTTGTGTCCCTCCAGAATCTGTAGCAGCACCTGTATTTCCCGCGATGAAAGCACCTTGAAGGGATTATCGGAACTTCCCTGCCACTCTGTGAGGGTATGTTTGCGGGCCACGTCCGAGGCGATGTAGTGATGACCGCCATCCACCGCCCGGATGGCGCGAATCATCTCATCCGCGGGGCAGCCCTTGGTGAGGAAACCCATCGCCCCCACCTCATGCAGGCGGGAAGGAAAGGGATCGTCGTCGAGAACGGTCAGGGCGATAACCTTGAGGTCGGGTTTGATGCGCAACAGTCTGCGAGTCGCCTCGATACCGCCCATACCCGGCATATTGACATCCATAAGCACGACGTCCGGAGAGAGCTTTTGCACCAGTTCAATCGCTTCTTCGCCACTCGACGCTTCTCCGGAGACATCGATATCGTGGGCTTTGTCCAAGATGCCTTTTACACCGGTTCTGATCAGCTCGTGATCATCAACCAGCAAAACTTTGATCATCTTTATATCTCATCAGGTCCCTCTTGTTTACATATGGATGCCGGACTTGCAATCCCTTGAATCACCCAGAGCCATCCAGGTTTCTCAACATATCTTTGTAATGTACCCCAAACTGGATGCCACGGCGAGTACCCAAAGTCATAAGATTTTGATTTCCCAGCACTTTACTCAGGTATATTCCGGCTGTAGCAAACCATCGGAAAATACACGATCTTTTCCGGCAAACCCGTGCCCCTGCGCCAGGCAGTAGCGCAGCCATTTGGAGAGAAAAAGGTTGATCCGCCAACGCTGGTCGAGGGTCGGATTGCCCCCCCATCGATGCAACGGCAGGCTCGACTGGCGAAGATCCAGGACATCGATCTGCTTCGAGTCATGGTAGACCCTGAGGGTGGCGTCAGGATCGGGATAGTCGCCCACGGCATGGCTGAAGTAGTAGGTCAGATGGACGAGGGAGGTGTAGGGCGTCTGCTCCTGGACTTCAAGATGGAGATCCATGCCATGCTCAAGGTTGGATTGGTATTTGCCCGCTAAATCACCAAGCGCCGGGGCAAGGCGCATCAGCAATGCATAGTTTTCCTCGCTGAGATCCAGCACCATGCCCATGCTTGGTCGCGTGGCCAACAGCTTGTTCAGGCTCCAGGGGTAACCGGCACTGTACATGGATAGTCTTATCTCTCTCTTCTCGGACATGCACTATTATAGTGGGGTGACGGAAGTTCGAGCCAATAAAAAACCCTGGACAACACCCTCATCCAGGGTCGATCTTGTGCCAGGCGTCTCTCTCGCCGAGCGCAGCTCAGCGAGCCCCACCAGATAGCGGATGGTATTGTCACCAGGAAGCTCGGTACAGCGCGTTTCAGGGGGCGTATCGCCCGTCCGCGATCCCCCGCCCCGCCTGCCCGCCGATGACGGATCTCTCAAACCTACAGCCGCCGAAGGCCGGTTCCGAGGATCAGGCGTTTTGTCCCTTCTGCTGCTCCGCTTCGACCTGGGCGCGAACCTCGTCCATATCCAGTTCGCCCGCTTTGCTCAGTAGCTCGCGAAAGGCGGATTCCGGCAGCGCACCCGGTTGGGAAAAGATTATGATATTGTCGCGAAAGATCATCAATGTGGGAATCGAACGCACCTGAAAGTGCATCGCCAATTCCTGCTCTTCCTCGGTATTGACCTTGCCGAATACGATATTTTCGTGATCCTCGGAAACCTTTTCGTAGGTCGGCGCGAAGGATCGGCATGGCCCACACCAGGGAGCCCAAAAGTCGACGATGACAAAATCGTTGTCTGTGATCGTCGATTCGAAATTTTCTTTGGTCAGTTCAACTACAGCCACAACGGAGCCCCTTGGCGAAACGCAAAATATTGCAATGATGGTATCAGAATAGCCAATTTAATTCTTCCCGGAATCGTATTGGCCATCGATCCTGAATGGTTACTTCGTATCTGCACTGGGGATGAGTCGATAAAACGCCTCTACTCACGGGGCTGCAGACTTGGCAAAGACCGCGGCTGAATGCGGTCTCTCCTCAAGCGAATCTGAAAATCACCCCCCGGGCGTCTTAACCAAGGCCTTGAAAGATCTGGTCCCGAATCTCGTCAACACCGCCTACGCCATTGATTTTCAAGTATTTGCATGCACCTGATTCCGCCTCATCGGTATAGAAGCTGATCAGCGGCTCGGTCTGGTCGTGATAGACCTTCAGGCGCGCCTTTACGGTCTCTTCCTGATCGTCGTCGCGCTGGATGAGATCCTCGCCGGTGACATCATCTTTACCCTCAGTCTTTGGAGGGTTATAGATGACGTGGTAGGTTCGGCCGGAAGCCAGATGGACCCGGCGTCCGGACATGCGCTTGATGATCTCCCCATCGGGCACATCGATCTCGACCACCGCGTCGACGGGCACTCCCGCCTCCTTGAGGGACTCCGCCTGGGGAATGGTGCGGGGGAAACCATCGAACAGATAGCCATTCTTGCAGTCATCCTCGGCGATCCTCTCCTTGACCATGCCCATGATGATGTCGTCAGAAACCAGGCCGCCCTCATCCATGATCTTTTTCGCGGCCACGCCCAGCTCCGTTCCCGCCTTGACGTGCGCACGCAGCATATCGCCGGTGGAGATCTGAGGGATCTGATACCTCTCTTTGATGTAATTGGCCTGGGTGCCCTTACCGGCTCCCGGTCCGCCTAGCAGTATGACGCGCATGTTGATTCTCCTTTGGATTTGTTATCAGGGTCGAGGAAGTTTGCCACGCTCAAGGGGCTTGAACCAGTCGA
Organism: gamma proteobacterium symbiont of Ctena orbiculata; assembly: GCA_003058495.1. Lineage (GTDB taxonomy): Bacteria > Pseudomonadota > Gammaproteobacteria > Chromatiales > Chromatiaceae > Thiodiazotropha. The sequence continues at coordinate 162,312 of QBVC01000018.1, forward strand.
GGCTATCAATGGGTGGATATAGGGCGTTTATGGAGGAGAGAGAGGCACTCCCTGTTGCTCCCTCCCCCATGGCCGGATTGGCTGAATACCCGGTTTACCGAGGCTATCAGGCCCCCGCGAGCTTTAGCATCAGGCTATTGAGACGCCGCACGAAGGCGGCAGGGTCGTCGAGCTGGCCGCCTTCCGCAAGCTGGGCCTGATCGAAAAGCACCTTGGTCAGGTCACCAAAACGATCGCCATCCTCCTCGCCCTCCAGGCGCTCGACCAGGGGATGGGTGGCGTTGATCTCCATGATCGGCTTGGTTTGCGGTGCGTCCTGTCCCACCGATTTTAGCACCCGGGCCAGATTGGCGCTCATGTCGTGCTCCTCCACCACCAGGCAGGCGGGCGAGTCGGTCAGGCGCTGGCTGACCCGGATCTCTTTAACCGCCTCCCCCAGCACATCCTGCATCCGTTGCAGCAGCGCCTTGTGCTCCTCGGTCTGTTGCTCCGTGCTCTCCTTCTCCTCCTTGTCCTCCAGCTCGCCCAGGTCGAGGGCGCCCTTGGCCACCGACTGCAGCGTCTTGCCGTCAAACTCGGTGAGACTCGTCACCAGCCACTCATCGACCCGGTCGGAGAGCAACAACACCTCGACCCCCTTCTTCTTCAGCACCTCGAGATGGGGGCTAAAGCGCGCGGCGGCGGGTGAGTCGGCGGTGATGTAGTAGATCTTCTCTTGGCCCTCCTGCATCCGCGATACGTAATCCGCCAGGGAGACAGTTTGCTCATCCGATTCCGTGCCGGTGCTGGCGAAGCGCAACAGGCCGGCGATGCGTTCCCGATTGGGATAGTCTTCCGCCGGCCCCTCTTTCATCACCTTGCCGAACTGATCCCAGAAGGTCTGGTACTTCTCCTTGTCGTCCTCCGCCAGCTTCTCCAATGCACCCAGCACGCGCTTCACGTTGGCCTGGCGAATGGTGTCGATCTTGCGGTTGTGCTGCAGTATCTCCCGCGACACATTCAGCGGCAGATCGTCGGAATCGACCACCCCCCTGACGAAACGCAGATAGCGGGGCATCAGCTTGTCCGCCTCGTCCATGATGAACACCCGGCGCACGAAGAGTTTCACGCCATGCTTCTGATCCCTGTCCCAGAGATCGAACGGCGCCCGCTGGGGTATATAGAGCAGGGCCGTGTATTCGTTGTTGCCCTCGACCTTGTTATGGACGTGAAGCAGCGGATTCTCGAAATCGTGGGAGACGTGTTTATAGAACTCCTGGTACTCCTCCTCGGAGATCTCGCTGCGATTTCGCATCCACAGCGCCGTTCCCTTGTTGACCCGCTCAAACTCCGGCGTCTCCGGCTTCTCCTCGTCTTCGCCGTAGTACTCCTTCTCCATCTCCACCGGGATGGTGATGTGGTCGGAGAACTTGGAGATAACGCTGCGCAGCCGATAACTCTCTAGAAACTCCTTTTCATCCTCTCTCAGGTGGAGCGTGACATCCGTGCCGCGGCCGGGCTTGTCGAGGTTTTCGATGGTGTAGGAACCCTCCCCCTGCGACTCCCAGCGAACGCCGTGTTCAGTACCCAGGCCGGCGCGGCGGGTCACGATGGTCACCTTGTCGGCAACAATGAAGGCGGAGTAGAAGCCCACCCCGAACTGGCCGATCAATTCGCTGTCCTTGGTCTGGTCCCCGGAGAGGGACTCGAAGAACTTGCGCGTGCCTGAACTGGCGATGCTGCCGATGGTCTCCGATACCTCCTGGCGGCTCATCCCGATGCCGTTGTCGGAGATGGTGACGGTTCCCGCCTCCTTGTCGATGGTCACCCTCACCTTCAGTTCCGGGTCATCCTCGAACAGGGCCTCATCCGTCAGGGATTCGAATCGCAGTTTTTCCGCGGCATCCGAGGCGTTGGATATCAGTTCGCGGAGGAAAATCTCCTTGTTGCTGTAGAGAGAGCGGATTACCAGGTTGAGTACCTGGCTTACTTCTGCTTGAAATTCAAGGGTTTCCTTATGGGCTTCAACACTCATGTTTAGCTTGGGCCTCCGAACGATAGGGATTGAATATGCAAACTCAGGATAGTTTTTTCGTCCCCTGATATGGGGATTCAACGCGAAATTTCAACTACCCGGCGTTTTAGAGTTGGGTTCTGAAGGTGATACTGGCGGAATTCTCCGTATAACTGTCAGCCTCTCTCTCTGCATCCCGTTCGAGACGGTTGATGTTGAAATCGATCCTGCTGTCGGCGCCAAACTGATAAGCCGCGCCCAGCATGGCCGACCACTGATCATAGACCAGGTTGTTCTCCTCGTGATCGTTGCCGGTGAGATGAATGTAGCCGGTGGTCATGCGGGTCAGTCTGCGGCTCATGATCAGGGCCAGCGAGGTGTCTTTGGTGTCGCTTTCGGAGCGGTCGTAGTTGCGCTCGAGATGACTGGCCCGCAGGGTCAGGCTCGACCTGAGCGTCTGATAGACAAACTGTGCTGAGAATCGCTCGGTCTCATAGTAGTCCTCGTTGAGGGTGGGACTGTAGCCGCTGCGAACCAGTACCGTGGTCGATTCCAGGATCGGATCCCGCACCAGATTGCCGAATGCATCCAGGCGTTCGAACAGGGGTTGCGCGCCCAGCTCATCCCGCGCGCTGATAAAATCCTGTTCATAGGTGGCGGTCCATACGGTTTTACCCGTTCGATGGCTGAAATCGAAATAGTAATCATCGCCAAAGGAGCGCTCGCCCCCTCCCACCGCGATGCGGGTCCGGGAAGTGGGTGTGTAGATTGCCCCCAGGCTCCAGGTCGAGTCGTCCCTGTCATCCGACAGCACCAGTTCATACTCCTCGTAACCGGCGGAGAAGGCGAGCGCCCACTGCGCGGTCAACTGCTGTATGAGTTCGGCGCGAAATATTCTTATTTCGTTGTCATCATCCTGATTCTCGTAATCCACATTACTCTGCTGGAACAGCACTTCCCATATCTGGCTGGTGAACATGCTGCCGTTGCCAAACGCGAGCTCCGCCCGCTTGCCTGTGCTGTCGTTATCGATATCTTCCGAATACTTGACCTTGTCGCCGATGAGCCTGGCTTCAACGACGCTGAAGTCACCCAGTTTCGCGGTAAAATAGGGGCTGAGCCCCACCGTGTAGTAATCGGTATCGTCGACGGCGCCGGTCAAGCCCCGGGTGCTGGATCTTCCCGAACTGGTGATGTTGGTCCTATCCGCCCTCACCCAGCCATCGAGAAACAGGTGATTTTCAGCAAGCTCAATATTGCCGTCGCCACGCAGGAAATGCACGGCCTCGTTGTCATGGGTCTCATCCCAGTAGTGGCGGTATTCGGGGGCATAGTTGAAATCCAGGGTCGCCCTGCCCCCCTCTTTAAGCAGCGACAGGGTGGGCCTGACCACGGTTATATTGTCAGTCGCCGGATCCTCGTTGGTGAGGAGGGCGTTATCGGTGTAGATATGCTGTAGCCCAACGCTCGGGGAGATCACCCAGTCCGCTGCGAAAATGGTGCTTGTAACGGAGGACAGACCCATGCCGCACACAAGATAAAACAGTGCTGAGGCCTTGCCTCCATTGCTTTGATCCATGTTCAAATGATTCAGCTTTTTGATGATCATTTTATCGTCCTTCATCAGTCGAAATTAGGAAATAACCATTCCGCAATAAAATCAGCGGCCGCACCCGGGATGAGCGAGTTCGAAATAAGATACGCAGGATAAAACCATAAGTCGAGAAATTGAGATCACCGGGGGACCAATCGGCTGCCAGCCCCGTGGCGGCAGCCGGCGGTGGATCTTATCCCGTCTCCAACAATGACCCGCTACGATATTACAAGCTTTTGATTATATTTGGTTTCAGGCGCAAAACAGAAAAATATCCGGGACCTCCTCGACATGGCTGCCTATTGCCGGGTAGGGTTCCCATATGCCTTTGAATAACGCAACATATAGAGAATATGGCAAATGTTGTAACGAGTTGAAAATGAAAAAAGTCACAATCAATACCCAACCCTACGATGACCAACGACCAGGCACTTCCGGTCTGAGAAAAAAAGTCAAAGTATTTCAAACACCTCACTATTTAGAGAACTTTGTACAGGCCATATTCGATACACAGTCGGCTCTCAAGGGCGGCACCCTGGTACTCGGTGGTGACGGTCGTTACTACAACCGCGAAGCGATCCAGATTATCCTGCGCATGGCTGCCGCCAATGGGGTGAACCGGGTCCTGGTCGGCCGCGGCGGCCTGCTCTCCACCCCCGCCGCTTCCTGCGTTATCCGTAAATATAAGACCGATGGCGGCATCATCCTCTCCGCCAGCCACAATCCCGGCGGTCCCGAGGAGGATTTCGGCATCAAATTCAACACCCCCAATGGCGGTCCTGCACCGGAGGCGGTCACCGAAGCGATCTATCGGCGCACCAGGGAGATCGCTGAATACACTATTTCAGAGACGCCGCCCATCGACCTCGACACCCTGGGCGAGACCAGGCTGGGTGAGACCCGTGTCGAGATAATCGATTCGGTCAAGGACTATGCCGACCTGATGATGGAGCTGTTTGATTTCAATCGCATCCGCATGCTCTTCGACTCCGGTGTCTTCACCATGCGCTTCGACGCCATGCATGCGGTTACCGGCCCCTATGCCACGGAAATTCTGGAGGTGAGGCTGGGCGCGGAACCCGGAACTGTTATCAATGGCGCCCCCAGTACCGACTTCGGCGGCGGCCACCCCGATCCCAACCTGGTACACGCCCATCAGCTCGTCGAGTTCACCCAGGGGGCCAACGCGGTCAACTTCGCCGCCGCCTCCGATGGGGACGGCGACAGGAACATGATCCTGGGACGCAACTTTTTCGTCACCCCGAGCGACAGCCTGGCGGTGATGACGGCCAACGCCCACCTCGTCAAGGGTTACAGCGCCGGCATCAACGGCGTGGCACGCTCGATGCCCACCAGCCAGGCGGCGGACCGGGTGGCGGACAAGCTGGGACTGCCCTGCTTCGAAACGCCCACCGGTTGGAAATTCTTCGGCAATCTGCTGGATGACCGCAAAATCACCCTCTGCGGCGAGGAGAGTTTCGGTACCGGTTCCGATCATATCCGTGAAAAGGATGGCCTCTGGGCAGTGCTCTTCTGGCTCAACATGCTCGCGGTAAAACAGCAGTCGGTGGAGAAGATCGTTACCGACCACTGGAAGGCGTTCGGCAGGAACTTCTATACGCGCTACGACTACGAGGCCATCGACAAGGCGGACGCCGAAGCGCTGATGAACGAGTTGCGGAACAAGCTTGCGCAGCTGCCCGGCCAGACCCTTGGCGGCTATCTCGTTGAATATGCCGACGACTTCGCCTATACGGATCCCGTGGACGGCAGCCTTTCGGAGCACCAGGGCATTCGCGTGGGTTTCGGCGGCGGCTCGAGAATTGTCTACCGCCTCTCCGGCACCGGCACCGAGGGCGCAACCCTGCGGGTCTATCTGGAGGCCTACGAGCCGGATCCTGACAAACAGCTGCAGGCCACCGAGACAGCGATGGCCGGCCTGGTGGATATCGCCCTGAAGCTGGCCGAAATCGAACAGCGGACAGGACGCACAAAACCCAGCGTGATCACCTAAGGAAGGTCTGTTTAATTTGTTGTTCGTCATCCCGGCGCATGCCGGGATCTAGAAATTTCAAGCAGATAGTTTCCGGCTTTCGCCGGAATGACGAGTTATTCAGAATCTCCCTAAGAATGACTAGACAAGCCGACCGAGAATCGCATATAAAGCAGCTGTAGCGAGACTGTCACGCACACTTACTAAACTACATTTATTACTTTTATCAAGGGGAGAATTGACGTGGCCAGCAAAGAGGAAAAGAGCACCGCAACAAAGAAAAAAGCCAAGGCCAAGGCGAGTAAGAAGAAGGTGGCAAAGAAAAAGGTAGCCGCAAAGAAAGTGAGCGCCAAAAAGGCCGTGAAAAAGGGTAGCGCAAAGGCGTCGATCAGCCCCAGAGAGCGCTATGAGATGATTGCGACCATGGCCTACTACCGCGCCGAACAGCGCAACTTCGAACCGGGCCATGACGTGGAGGATTGGTTGGAGTGCGAGGGCATCATCGACGGCATGCTGGGTAAGTCCAAATAGACCGGCCGATTCCATTACCTCTAAACAGTTCCATCCCTGTGTCCTGTCATTGGCATGAGGTGGGGGCGGGCGATCCCATCTCTATCGGCATAGTGGGTGCGCTAAGGCTTGGTCAGCTCCAGCGAACCATCGCCACTTGGATTTGATGCTGGGGGATAAGCGCCATGAGGAGGGCTTGGATAGGCGCGGAACCGGGCACTGGTTCACCGGTCCGCCAAGTATATGGCGTCCCCAAGGGGAGTCGAACCCCTGTTACCGGCGTGAAAGGCCAGTGTCCTAGGCCTCTAGACGATGGGGACAGGTCTCTGCAGGGGATCCGGTTGCGAAACCCATGCAAAAGGAGAGCGCGAAATCTACGGTACTTTACCTTCCCTGTCAAGGCCTTGCAGGTGCCATTTTATTCTGATCACTGGACAGGATCGGCCGCAACCGTCCCTCGCTCTGGAAAACGGTCAGGTTTCAAACAGTAGCGCCGCCTGCAACACCTCCGCGGTGTGCGGTTTGTGCCTGGGGGACCCGACCAGATAACCCTGGATATAGTCGCAGCCCTGCTGCTGGAGAAAAGCCAGCTGGCCCTCATTCTCCACGCCTTCGGCGATGACCTGGATATTGAAGGCATGCGCCAGCTGTATCATGGCGCGCACCAGGCTGGCATCGTTGCTGTCCAAGGCCACATTGTGGACAAACTCCTTGTCAATCTTGAGCAGGTCGAAGGGGAACTGACGCAGATGGCCAAGGGAGGCCTGGCCGGTGCCGAAATCATCCAGCGCGACCCTTATCCCCAGTGATTTCGCCTGGTGCAGAAAGAGGTCTGCTTCGGCCAGCTCCTGGGTCAGGATATCCTCTGTTATCTCGAGGATCAGGCTGTATGGGGATATCTTGTTCGCCACCAGACTCTCCAGCAGATTGCGGCAAAAGACCGGATCGTTGAGCAGCCTGGCGGAGAGATTGAATGAGATGGCCACATCTTCCGCACCGCAGCTGTGCTCCTGTTGAAATCGAATCGCCTGCTCGAGGAGAGGATCGAAGAGGGTTGTGATAAGCCCGGTGTCGTTGAGAACCGGCAGAAACTGATCGGGAGTCAGGATACCGCGCTGGGGGTGGTGCCAACGCAGCAGGGCTTCATAACAGAACAACTCGCCGTTGTTCGACTCGAGAATCGGTTGGAAATGGTAGCTGAACTGCCCCGCCTCCACCGCCAGCCGGACCTCGTTTTCCCGCTGCAATCCTTCCGCGGCCCGAGCCGTCATTTCGTTGTTGAAGAAGCGATAGGCGGCACGCCCTTGTCGCTTTGCCTCATACATGGCGGTATCGGCATCGCGGATGAGGAAGTCGGCCGACACATCATCCAAGGGCGCCATCGCTATGCCGATGGATGCGGAGACACGCAGTTCCTGACCCGCCACTTCGACCGGCTGCTCGATGGCTCGCAAGATCTTTTCCGCGAGGGGCACCATGTCTTTGCGACTCGATATGCCCTCGACCAGAATCGCAAACTCATCGCCGCTCAACCTTGCCACGGTATCGGCGCTGCGCACCAGGGAGGTGAGGCGTTCGGCGATGAGCTTCAGCAACTCATCCCCGACCAGATGGCCAAGACTGTCATTCACCTGCTTGAAACGGTCCAGGTCGAGAAACATGAGACCGATCAGGCCGTCTCCCCTGAGCGCGATCGCCAATGCATGCTCGAGCCTGTCGTGAAACAGAATCCTGTTGGGCAGCTGGGTCAGGGCGTCGTGGTGGGCGACATGGTCCAGATGGCGCTGGCGACTGTGGACCTGCTGCCGCATGTCACTGAAGGCGTCGACCAGATCCTGGATCTCCCGCAGATTGCTGCTGTCCGGCAGGATCGGTTCCAGGCCGCCCCTGGCTTCCTGTTTCAATGCAGCCGCGGTATGGCCGATCGGCTGCAGCAGATTGCGCTTGATGAACTGAAAGGCAAGAAAGAGCAGCAGCAATCCCAGCAGTGCCATGCCAAGGATCGATAGCGACAGCTGTTTTGCCGTATCGGTAAGCTGCGTGATGCCATCCGCCGATTGGGTATCGAGGGTCAGATCGATACGCGAGAAGCGCTGACGTATGCGGTCCAGCAGCGGGGTGATCGACTCGCGCATGATATGCAGATCCATGCGCCAGGTGGGCTTTTCCATGAACTGCAAAACCTGCTGGTAGCTCTGCATCCAGGATTTGTAGTGGACCTCCATGGCCGTCAGGCTGTCGGAGAGAATGAAGCCCTCATCATTGACATCGAAATAGCCCTCGAGAACACTCAAATGCAGGACGAAGCGCTCGGCGAAATCGCCGATATTGCCGTCACGCCGGGAGAACTCCGTCTCCTGATTGGCGGCGAAAAGGCCAAACCGGTTGGCCACCATCAGGCGCAGTTCACCGGTGATTCCCAGCCAGAGCCGCTGCAGCGTGGAGATCTGGTTGATTGCATCGAGCTGCTGTTGCTGAGGAAATCCCACCTCAACCTCCTGGCGCAGCAACTGCAGTTCACTGAGCATGCCCCTGTTGTGGGGGTACATCTCCTCAAGCATCAGGTTCATGGCTGGAAACCAGCCTTCGACATCGCGTCGAACCTCGATCAGTCTCTGCACCTCCCGCTCGAGTTGCAGCTTGTCCTCGAGCATGCCCTCCGCCAGCCTGCCCTCATCCGACGGCAGGTTTTTCAGCGATTCGATCAGATCGATGAGTACCTGCTCAAGGTTGTGCAAGGTCTCCTCGGTGGTGGCCAACTCCTCCTTCATCGGCTCGTTGAGGATGCGCTGCAGATTGTTTTCCAACAGATTGAGTTGGGTTTGGGCATCAACCAGGACACCGGCCGCAAGGGTACGGGCGGTAATGTTGTCAATCTGTCTCTGGCTGATCTTGTTGACCAGGCTCCAGCCGAGGTAGGCGAAACTGATCAAAGCCACGCCGACCAGTATGGAGAAAAGGGTATAGCGCCCTCGATAGGAATCCAGATCAGGTATCAGGCCTTTGCTGCTCCACATATGCATTGATATCGTTTTTGTTGTTTCATAACAATGCGTTACTTAGTATCTCGTGACGCTTCCACATGGCTGTATCCCTCCTCTCCTGTCAAATCGAAGCACCCGATGGCAGGAAGTTCATACACTCTAGCCTATGTCATTAAAACCGGGATATACCAAGCTTATTTTATGGGAATTAAACCACGAAGAGGATATCAAGAGAACTGATTTCGCCCGCGGCGATGCTGCCGGCAGCATTAGATCTCGGTCAGACTGCCCTCGAATACGATCTCCTCGCTTGGCTCAACCTTCGGCAGCTGATTCAGCTGTTCGATCGAAACCTTGAATCTATTCCGATCGCCGAGGGCCGCAGGCAGGTCCATCCGTTCACTGCCATCGTGGGGCAAGAGCCCCAGGGGATGAAGGCGTCCCTGCTCATCCTCCATCCACAATTGACAGACTTTTCCTTGCGGCAAGGGAGTCGGTTCCACGGCTTTGACCTTGAGAAAACGTTGGTGTGCCGGCGCACCCACCAGCCAACCAGGCCTGGATTGATCGTTCAGCACCACCATGATGCTCTCCATCTCCATGACCTGCTGTCTTGTGGTCAGCAGCGTCATACCCAATACCAGTACCAGGGTGGCGGCGGCCATACCGAGATTGCGCCAGAAGCTGAGGCTGTTCCAAAAACCGCTGCTATCCGCCGTACCCCTGTCGGCAGGCTCGATGCGACGGGAGATCTGATCCCAAACGGCCTTGGGAGGTGTCACCGGTTCTACCGCATCCAGCATGGGGGCCAGGCGCCGATGCCAGGCATCGACCTCATCCCGCAGCTCCATGTCCGTCTGCAGGCGCCGCTCAAATTCGATCCGCGCCTCACCCTCCAGGGTACCGAGGACGTACTCGCCGGCCAGTATATCGCGCTCTTCATGTTCGTTATCAGGCATCATGATTCAAGACACCTCCTTAATTGATCCAGACCTCGACGTATCCATGTCTTGACCGTACCCAGCGGCGTATCGGTATAGGCCGCCAGTTCATCGTGGGTCAATCCCTTGAAGTAGGCCAGGGCAATGACCTGCCGCTGCTGCTCCTTCAACTGCTCAAGGCATCTCTGCAAACGCATGCCTTCGTCACTGCTGCTGAGACCTTCCAGCGGCAGCGGATCGCCGTCGACCTGCTCCTGGCGGCCCTTGTCATCACTCTCCATCACCTCGCGCTTGTGCTTGCGCAGCAGGTCCAAGGCCTGGTTTCTCGCAATTGCCGACATCCAGGTCATGGGTGCCGCCACTTGCGGGCGATAGTTACCGGCGTTGTTCCAAACCTTGATATAGGCATCCTGCAGACAGTCCTGCGCCCACTCCTCTCTGTATAATATACGCAGCACCACGCCATATAGTTTCGCTGAAGTGATGCTGTAGAGACGGGTAAATGCCGTGCGATCGTTGAGGGCACATGCGGCCAGCAACTGTTCCAGCTCCTGATTGCGCTGCTGTGTGGCATCTTGTGGATCTCTATCTCCCTTCGCCATGAATCCCCCCAAGGGATGTAAACCTGCCACAAGAGTACTGGCATGGGGTGATGGCGGCAAGAGGCTGAGCCAGTTCGTCGCCCCCTCAACCGTTGGCGGCAAGCCAACCGGCGCGCTGCCCGCTGCAGCGGAATCGCACCGTCAGGGCGTTGTAGAATCCATACCAGGCTTGCGCTGCTACTGATCCCGGGGCTCCCCCATGTAGCCGGAAAATTTCAGGCATTGTTTACCGTTTACCTCCACGATCTGGACCGTCTCCCCACCGCCGCGACCAAAACCCTGCACCACCGCTTCAGTGTCGGATATGGGTTGCAGCGGGACCCTGATCTGATTGTCACTCAGATGGGGTGCGCGGTAGTGCAGACAGAGCACGCCATCCTGATCACTCAATTTGAGGTCTTGAATCGAAAACTCACCATCCGGATTGATCGTCCTGTAGCTGCCCAAGCGCTCTTTCCAGCTCGCTTGCCAGCGGTCCGATTCGATTCTATTGCCCAGCATGATCTCATTGCCGTTACGGTCAGCCACCAGGACATCCATGCCGTTGATCTCGCGTTCACGCAGCCGCAGTTCACCCAGCACCCGGTAACCCTCCGGCAACTCCTCGATGCTCTCCGGCGTGAGTCCCAGGCTGCCGTCATCGAACCGCACCAGATCGAGAATGCGCTCGATTATGCAGGCACAGAGCCTGGGCTGCTCCGCGTCGACCATCAGCAATCCGAGGTCGGTGGCATAGCCCCCCGATGGGGTGTTGAAGCCGGACGGCCGCTGATTCGCAATCCGCTGCAGGCGCCGTTTCGGGACAGTCCCCCGAATCGATGCCGCAATGGTGAGAATGGTGGTCGCCATCTCTCTTGCGACCCGGTTGCTGCCTGCGCCATTGGCCAACACGGCAATGCCCAATCCCTGTTGCGGCAGCAGCGCCATCTCCGATCCGAAGAGCATTGTCGTACCGCCGTGACGGACATGCTTCCCGAGCACCGGATGCTCTTCAATGAACCATCCGAATCCGGGCAATACACCCAGCGAAACCTGGCCATCCGAGATCTGTGGCTGCCACATCTGTTTCAAGAGTTCATTCGGCAGACCGGGTACGCGCCGGCCGAGCATCGCGCTCATCAGCAGTCCCAGCTCCTCGCCGCTTGCATAGAGACCCAGCGCGGGAGTGTCCCTGAGCGGCGGATGGGGCCGCACCAGGCCATCCATATGGCCGGCTGACAGCCTTGCCGCCATCTGCTCCGATAGGGTATAGCCGCTGCCCACCATCCCCAAAGGGGCGAGGAGTGAGCGCTCGACGAACTCGGTGTAGGCAACCCCGGATCGCTGCTCAATCAAATGCCCAAGCAGGTCATAGCCGATATTCGAGTAGCTATAGCGCTTACCGGGGCGATAGGCGGCATATTCATCATGGAGCAGTTCAGTCACCTGGGTGAAGGGGGTATCCGTGTACATCCCTTTGCGCAGGTCGCTGGGTAGACCGCTGCGGTGGCTCAGGAGTTGGCGGGGCGTCACCGGCGCCCGCTCCTGATGCTCGTGATGGCGGATTGAAAAGCCCTGCAGCTGTTCACTCAGCGGTGCGTCCAGGTCGATCTTGGCCTCCGCGACAAGCTGCATCACTGCAATCGCGGTGACGGGTTTGGTCAGGGATCCGATCCTGAATAGGGTACGGCTATCGACTCGCTCTCCAGTGCGACTGTCAGCCATGCCAAAGCCCTCGAGCCAGACGGGTCCCCGCGCGTCCACCAGGGCGATGCTCAATCCCGGGACGATCTCCTCCTCAAGCAGGCGGTCGATCAGTTTCTTGGCTTCACTGCGCACTGCCTCCATCTCCCCCTCGGGGAGGACGGCATTAGGATCAAGCTGACGGTCGAGGGTCGCGCATGACGTGAGTACCAGCAGCAGGATCATTGCCGGCAGGGTTGAGTGTGTTGGCGGCACAATTCACCTCAACGTTGATCGGATGTTGACGGAACAGGCGAGCAAGTCGCATCTATCTCCCCTATACGTCCAGTGTCGGGATTTAGATTCAACCAAGGTCAAGAAATTCAACAATTCACCGCTGACAGGCCTTCCGCCACCCCAAATCGCGGCAGGAATTCGCCGGGGCGCATAGTTTTTTGTTCCTGCTTTTGTGATCTATTTCAATAGCTTGCTATTTTTCGTGCGCCTTTGATGGGTCTCTAGCTCGGCGGGCGGGCAAATGGATATCGCGGCCAGTGAAACCAGAGGCGTGAGTTGAGCGGGGCAGTCGCCCCGCTCAAGCGGGACCTCCATTACCAATTGACCGAGGCACCGACATCGATCAGGCTGCTGCCGTATCCATCGCCGTGGCCAGGCTGCAACCTGCTGTTGGTCTTCGCGAATCCCTCAGAGTAGAGGAAAGAGCTTCCGTACTGATCACCGATACCGGGCTGTACGGCCGTGGGCAGGCTGTTCGAATCGGATGAGCCGATATAGAAGTCGTGATCGTTACCGACAACCCCGTAGAGGTCGTCATAGGAGGTTGCGTAAAGGTTGGCGGACAGAATCATGGCTGCTGTTGCAAGTATCATTTTCATTTTGATATTCCTCGTATATTCAAGATTTAGTTGGTGAAAGAATGCTGCTTTCAATCTTCTATACGAGGCTTTAACGCAATCGGATTCATTCTCCTGTCAGCCGCCGCCCCTCCCGGCCAGGACCACCCGGGGTAGCCGGCGGACCGGGAAAGGGTCATCGCAACCGCCGATACCGGGCCAGGTGGCTGACAGCGGGCTGTGTCACAAAACGTTCATATTTGAGTCACGGAGTCGCAACATTGGAGTGGCATTCTATAGCTGTTGACAGACTGAGGGTAACTGCACCTGATTTGGGGATACTTGCGATGCGCAGCGATACACACTCCTTGAGACCTTTTAAGAATCCCTCCTATATCGACTACCTTGTCGGCTGGAGATATCTCGTTGACAAGCACTACAGGGTGCGGGTCCACAATCGCTGGGCGGATCAACCCTGGTTCATCTCCGGCTCCGAAATGCTGGTCGGCCTCGGCAGCGTCCTACTCTCCACCAGCCTGGGTGCAATCCTGCTGTTTCTCATCTGGGATGTCTGGTTTAAATAGGGCTCAGGTAGCATCCACTCGACCTTGGATCCCGTTCAATGGAACAAAAAAAGGGGCCTGAGCGGCCCCTTTTTCCTTACCGGGCTTCAGTCAGGCCTCTTCCACGGCCTTCATGCTGAGACGGATGCGGCCCTGCTTGTCCACCTCCAGCACCTTTACTTTCACCACATCGCCCTCGGAGAGCTTGTCGCTGACCTTCTCCACGCGCTCATTGGAGATCTGGGAGATGTGCACCAGACCATCCTTGCCGGGCAGAATCGTAACGAAGGCGCCGAAATCCATCAGTTTCGCCACCTTGCCCTCGTAGGTGGTGCCAACCTCCACATCCGCGGTGATCAGCTCGACCCGCTTGCGTGCATCCTCCCCGGCTGACTTGTCCACGGAGAAGATCTTGACCACGCCGTCATCGGTGATATCGACAGTGGCGCCCGTCTCCTCGGTAATCGAGCGGATGGTCACACCGCCCTTACCGATGACATCGCGGATCTTGTCCGGATTGATCTTGAACTCGATAATCCTGGGGGCATGCTCCGACATCTCGTCGCGGTGGGCATTGATGACCTTGTTCATCTCGCCGAGGATATGCAAACGACCCTCTTTGGCCTGATCCAGCGCGATCTCCATGATCTGCTTGGTGATGCCGTTGATCTTGATATCCATCTGCAGGGCGTTGATACCCTGGCCGGTACCGGCCACTTTGAAATCCATGTCGCCCAGGTGGTCCTCGTCGCCCATGATGTCGGTCAGTACGGCGAACTTGTCGCCCTCTTTGATCAGGCCCATGGCCACGCCGGCAACCGGCGCCTTGATCGGCACGCCGGCATCCATCAGTGCCAGACTGGTGCCACAGACCGACGCCATCGAGGAGGAGCCGTTGGACTCGGTGATCTCGGAGACCACACGAATCGCATAGGGGAAGTCGCCGATTGTCGGCATGCAGGCGAGCACACCGCGCTTGGCCAGACGGCCGTGACCGATTTCACGCCGCTTGGGACTGCCGACGCGGCCTGTCTCGCCGACGCAGAACGGGGGAAAGTTGTAGTGCAGCATGAAGTGCTCGCGCCGGGATCCCTCCAGGGCGTCGATGATCTGCGAATCGCGCTCGGTGCCCAGCGTGGTAATCACCAGGGCCTGGGTCTCGCCACGGGTGAAGAGCGCGGAGCCGTGGGTCCTCGGCAATATGCCCGTACGCACCGAGATCGGACGCACGGTGCGGGTGTCGCGACCGTCGATGCGGGGCTCCCCGTCCAGGATACGGCCCCTGACAACCCGTTTCTTCAGCTTCTCGATGGCCCCCTTGACCTCGTCTGCACTCCAGCGGGACTCCTCCTCATCTTGCGGGCAGAGCTTCTCTAGCGTCGCTGCCACGACCTCGTCGATGGCGCCATAACGGTCGAGCTTGTCGGCGATTCGGTAGGCATCGCCGATACCCTGTGCGGCCTCCGCCTCCACCGCGGCGGTCAGCTCCGCATCCTCTTGTGGCGCTGCGAAATCGGCCGCCGGCCTGTTGACCTCGGCCGCCAGCTCCTTGATCGCCCGGATCACGATCTGAAACTGTTCATGACCGAACAGCACGGCACCCAGCATGACCTCTTCGGAGAGCTGATTGGCTTCCGATTCGACCATCAAAACAGCCTCTTCGGTGCCGGCAACGATCAGGTCCAGGTCCGAATCGGGATTGAGACCGGTGGTGGCGGCATTCAGAATGAACTCGCCATCCTTATAGCCGACGCGAGCGGCGCCGACAGGACCCTGAAAGGGCAGCCCCGAGATCGCAAGCGCCGCGGAGGTGCCGATCAGCGAGGGTATTTCCGGATCCACCGCGGGATTCAGCGACATCACGGTGATGATGACCTGAACCTCGCTGGTAAAGCCCTTCGGGAAGAGCGGACGTATCGGGCGGTCGATAAGTCTGGCGGTGAGGATCTCCTTCTCGCTGGGACGACCTTCACGACGAAAAAAGCCGCCGGGGATCATGCCGGCCGCATAGGTCTTCTCCTGGTAATCCACGGTCAATGGAAAAAAGTCCCGGGCTACCTCGCTCTTCGCCTCCACCACGGTCACCTGAACCACGGTATCGTCCATATTGACCATGACTGCGCCGTCAGCCTGCCTTGCGATCTCACCGGTTTCGATGGAGACCTTATTGTCTCCCCACTGAAATTCTTTCTTGATTAATGCCACGATTGAATCCTTGAGTTATGTTTGTTTCAGGACAGATTAGCGACGCAGGCCGAGACGGCTGATCAGCTCTTTATAGCGATCCTGGTCCTTGCTCTTGAGATAGTCCAATAGCTTGCGGCGGGAGTTGACGAGTCGCACCAGACCCTGACGGGAGTGGTGATCCTGCTTGTGTTCTTTGAAATGTTCGGTGAGCTGAGTGATACGGCTGGTCATCAGGGCGACCTGTACCTCCGGGGAGCCGGTATCACCAGGCGCGCGCTGATACGCTTCGATGACCGATTTCTTTTCTGCTGCACTCATTGACATGACGTTTCTCCTCTTGGTTACGTCGTTGATACTGGCCCAATTCAAGGCCCACCCGACAATGAGTTCAGGCAGGCCGGACCGGTTGAATTCTGTTCCTATTCCGGGCTACATCCGGAAAGACCGCGTAGTATGCGCGTTCTGTGCCGATACGGCAACCCAATTTCCACTTAATGTGAAGAAATTCTTTCTGCAATTCAATTCGTTATCTGCATCAGTCTCTTAGGCGCCACGCGCCCGTCATCGAGAATCTGGCCGACGCCGAGAAATTCGGTCTCATTGGCATAGAGCCGGACCAGGCCGCTGGTGGGCGCATTCGGCACCAGAATAGGCTGGCCCTGTTTCATATAGAATGCGGCATCCGCAGAGAGGGCGACCTGGGGCCACTCGGCCAGGGCGCTCTCCAGCGGCAGCAGCCAATCGTCCATCTCCTTGAATTGCTTTGCGGAAAATGCCTCCCGCACCTGATCAAGGGTCAGCATCGACTGGTCGTCGTAGGGCCCTACCCCGGAGCGGCGCAGACCGCTGACATAGGCGCCACAACCCAATTGCTTGCCGATGTCCTCGGCGAGGGTACGCACATAGGTGCCCTTGGAACAGTGCACATCCATGGTGAAATCGGGCAGTGAAAAGTCGATCAGCCGCAGCGAGTAAAGATGGATGGTCCGTGGTTCGCGTTCGACCTCCACCCCTTTACGGGCCAGCTTGTAGAGACGCTCGCCCTGGTGCTTGATGGCGGAGTACATGGGCGGCAACTGCTGCTGTTCGCCCAGGAAGCCGTCCAGTGTCCGCCTCAGCATCTCTTCCGTCACCCCGCTGGGATCGGCCTGCTCCACCACCTCGCCCTCGGCATCGGCGGTGCTCCTGGTCTCCCCGAGCCTGACCCTGACCCAGTAGTGTTTGTCGGCATCCAGGAGGAACGCCGAAAGCTTGGTCGCCTCGCCGAAACAGATCGGCAACAGACCGGTGGCGAGCGGATCGAGGCTGCCGGTGTGTCCGGCCTTTGCGGCCTTATAGAGGAATTTGACCTCCTGCAAGGCCTTGTTCGATGTCATGCCTTGCGGCTTGTCGAGCAGCAATACACCACTGATATTGCGTCCTCTGTTGCGACGACGTCCCATATTGAAAGGCCCCAATACTCTATTTGCTTAACCGTAAGATAGGATCAATCCGGATCGGTGTGGTTTTCCTTCACCGCGTGATCGATCAGGCTGGAGAGATGTTCTCCCTGCTCCACCGATGTGTCGTAGACAAAGTTCAGCTTCGGTATCGAACGCAGCTTCATGCGCCGGCCCAACAGCCAGCGCAGGTGCCCTGCCATCTGGTTCAACAGCGCAACACTCTCTTTTTGCGACAGCGAGGCAGCCATCGCGGTGAAGAATACCTTTGCCTGGGACAGGTCCCTGACGACCCGGGCCTCCTGGATGGTCACCATACCCATAGCCGGATCCTTGACCTCGTCTCTGATCAGATCAGCCAATTCACGCCGAAGCTCGGCACCAATGCGATCCGTTCGTTGATAGTCACGAGACATGGCAGGGCCTTTCCACACTACACACTGCGTAACACTTCCGTGCGTTCGAAGACCTCGATTTGATCACCTACCTGGACATCGTTGTAGTTCTTGACGCCGATGCCGCACTCCATGCCGCTCTTCACTTCGCTGACGTCGTCCTTGAAGCGTCTCAGGGATTCCAGGGCGCCCTCGTAGATCACCACGTTGTCGCGCAGGACACGGATCGGATTGTTGCGCTTCACCGTACCCTCGACGACCATGCAGCCGGCGATGGCGCCGAGCTTGGAGTTGCGGAACACGTCGCGCACCTCGGCCAAGCCGATGATCTCTTCGCGGATCTCCGGCGAGAGCATGCCCGAGATGGCCTTTTTCACATCATCGATGATCTCGTAGATGATGCTGTAGTAGCGCATGTCGATGCCCTGCTCTTCGACCACCCTGCGCGCACCCGCGTCGGCGCGCACGTTAAAGCCGATGATGATGGCATTCGAGGTGACCGCGAGATTGGCGTCCGATTCGTTGATACCGCCGACACCGGAAGCAACCACGGCCACCTTCACCTCGTCGGTGGCGGTCTTTGCCAGCGCCTCTTTCAGCGCCTCGACACTCCCCTGCACGTCGGCCTTGACGATCACATTCAACGTCTGGGTCTCACCCTCCTCCATCTGGGTGAACATCTCGTCCAGTTTCGCCGCCTTCTGCGCCGCCAGACGGGTGTCACGTTGCTTGTCGTGGCGCAGCTCGGCGATCTCGCGGGCGCGCCGTTCATCGCTGACCACGCGCACATCATCACCCGCCTCGGGGGTTCCGGAGAGACCGAGCACAACGACCGGTATAGAGGGTCCGGCGCTCTTGATGGCCCGGCCGGTCTCATCGAACATCGCGCGCACCCGACCATACTCCTTGCCCGAGACGATCACATCCCCCCGCTGCAAGGTGCCTGCCTGCACCAGCACGGTTGCAACCGGGCCGCGCCCCTTGTCGAGGGAGGACTCGACAATCGAGCCGGTGGCGTTGCCCTCCTGCACCGCCTTCAGTTCCAGAACCTCCGCCTGCAGCAGGATGGCATCGAGCAGTTCGTCGATACCCTGGCCTGTCTTCGCGGAGACCTTCACGAACATGGTGTCGCCGCCCCACTCTTCCGGGATCACCTCCTCCTGGGAGAGCTCCTGGATGACACGGTCGGGGTTGGCCTCCTCCTTGTCGATCTTGTTGATCGCGACGATCAGCGGCACCTCGGCCGCCTTGGCATGTTGAATCGCCTCCTTGGTCTGCGGCATCACGCCATCATCGGCGGAGACCACCAGAATCACGATATCGGTCACCTTGGCGCCGCGGGCGCGCATCGCGGTAAAGGCGGCGTGTCCCGGGGTATCGAGAAAGGAGACGGTACCCTTGTCGGTGTCCACGTGATAGGCGCCGATATGCTGGGTGATGCCACCCGCCTCGCCCGCGGCGACGCGGCTGGTGCGAATATAGTCGAGCAGTGAGGTCTTGCCGTGGTCGACATGGCCCATGATGGTCACCACGGGCGGGCGGGTAACCGCGTCGCCGGCCTCCAGGCTCTCCTCCATGCTCAGCAGATCGGCCTCGACATCCTCATCCCGCTGTTGCACCGGCACATGGCCCATCTCCTCGACCACGAGGATCGCGGTATCCCGGTCCAGCGGCTGGTTGATCGTCACCATCATGCCCATCTTCATCAAAACCTTGATCACTTCGGCGGCCTTGATCGACATCCGCTGCGCCAGCTCGGCAACGGTGATGCTCTCGGGTATCTTGACCTCGTGAACCACCGGACTGGTGGGGCGTTGAAAACCGTGCTGGGTCTCGCCAGAAGCCACAGCGGATTTTCGCGGTTGCTTGGGGGCTTTCTTCTTGCGCCGGCCCTTCGCGCCTTCCGCGACGTGCAGCTGCTCCTTGCGCTCCATGCGCTGCTCTTCCTCGAACTCCTTCTCCTCGCGTTTGCTCTCCTTGCGGGCCTTCTTTCCACGTCCGGCATCCGCCTTGGGCTGTTTTTCCTCGACCGCCGCCGGCTCTTCGGGCTTCAACAGCTCCGCTTCGGCCGCCTTACGCGCAGCCTCCTCTTCAGCCGCTTTCTGCGCGGCCTCCTCTTCAGCCTTCTTCGCCGCCTCTTCCTCGGCCCGTTTCGCCGCTTCCGCCGCCTTGCGCGCCTCGATTTCAGCCTCGATGGCAGCCCTCTCCTTGGCCTGTTCATCGAGGGCCTTGCGCGCATCTTCCGCCTCTTTTGTCTTGCGTTCGTCGGTCTCTACCGTGGCGCGCTTGACATAGGTTCGCTTTTTGCGGACCTCGACACTGACCGTCTTCGCCGGTGCCGACGATGCGCGGCTCAGGGTGCTGCGCGATGCAGTGGGCTGACGAAGTTCGCTGACGGTCTTGCGCCGCAGCGTGACCTTGCTCGGGGCGGTGACACCGGCGCTCTTCTTCTTGCCGTGGCTCTCACGCAGATAGTGCAGCAGCTTGGCTTTCTCCTCGTCGGAGATCCTGTCATCAGGACTCTTGGCCTGGATACCGGCATCCTCCAACTGTTCCATCAAGCGATCGGCAGGGATGCCAACGACGTTTGCAAGTTGTGCTACCGTTACTTCACTCATACATCAGGCCTCTTAAATTTGCCTTATCCATCTATTCCCATGCTATGCATATTCGCCGTACCGAGATGCGGCAATAAGGAGACACAACAACTTATTTCGCCTCTTCAAACCAGGGAGCGCGCGCGGTCATGATCAACCGACCCGCACGCTCTTCATCCATACCCTCGATTTCCATCAGATCGTCAATGGACTGCTCCGCCAGATCCTCCATGGTCACCACACCGCGACCGGCCAGGATCATGGCGAGCTGCCTGTCCATGCCCTCCATGGTCAGCAGATCCTCGGCAGGCTCGCGAAACGCCTCTTCGTTTGCGATTGCCTTGGTCAGCAAAAAGTCCTTCGCCCGGTTGCGCAGTTCGTTGATCAGCTCCTCGTCGAACTCTTCGATACTGAGCATCTCCTCGATCGGGACATAGGCGACCTCATCGACACTGGTGAACCCCTCCTGCACCAGTATGGCCGCCACATCCTCGTCCACATCCAACTGTTCCATGAATGCATCCATGAAGCCCTTGGCTTCCGACTCGCTCTTCTCCGCCGCCTGGGCCTCATCCATTACATTCAATTCCCAACCGGTCAATTGACTGGCCAGGCGTACATTCTGTCCGCCGCGACCGATGGCCTGGGAGAGATTCTCCTCGCTCACCGCCACGTCCATGGTGTGGGTGTCCTCGTCCACGACGATGGAGACCACGTCGGCGGGC
Organism: gamma proteobacterium symbiont of Ctena orbiculata; assembly: GCA_003058495.1. GTDB lineage: Bacteria > Pseudomonadota > Gammaproteobacteria > Chromatiales > Chromatiaceae > Thiodiazotropha. Next base: position 183,351 of record QBVC01000018.1, read on the forward strand.
GACATGGCGTTGATCACATACTGCGCCGGGTTGTCATTCCAGAGGATGATATCCACGCGTTCGCCGTTCAGCTCATTGGAGACCGCCTGCACCCTCGAGCCGCGCATGCCGACACAGGCGCCGACGGGATCGATGCGCTGATCGAGGGCCTTGACCGCGATCTTCGCGCGCAAGCCGGGATCGCGGGCGGCACTCCTGATATCGATCAACCCCTCGCCCACCTCGGGCACCTCGAGCTTGAACAGCTCGATCAGCAGCTCCGGCATGGTGCGGCTGATAAAGAGCTGCGGGCCCCGGGGTTCGGAGCGGATTTCGTAGAGATAGCCCCGAATCCGGTCACCGACCCTGATCGACTCCTTGGGGATCATGTGTTCGCGGCCGATAAAGGCCTCCGCGTTGCCGCCCAGGTCGAGGAAGACGTTGCCGCGATCGATACGCTTGACCACGCCGGTGACCAGTTCGCCCTCGCGCCCCTTGTAGGCCTCGACCACCTTCGCCCTTTCGGCCTCGCGCACCTTCTGTACGATCACCTGCTTGGCGGCTTGCGCGGCGATACGCCCGAACTCGATGGACTCGATCGGCTCTTCCACGAACTCACCGACCTCGATGTCGGGATGCTCCTCTCTGGCGACATCCAGAATGACCTGCCGCAGCGGCGCGTCCGGCTCATCCTCGGAATAGGACTCGACCACCTCCCAGCGGCGGTAGGTATCGTAGTCGCCGGTGGTCCTGTCGATTGCCACACGCACCAGAATGTCATCGCCGTTACGCTTGCGCGTGGCGGATGCCAGAGCAGCCTCAATGGCCCCGAAGATGATCGATTTTTCGACATCCTTCTCATTGGAAACCGCATCTACGACCAGCAATATCTCTTTACTCATCAATTGTTTCCCAATTCTAAAATTCCGGTATCAAACGGGCTGAATCGATCAGCTCGATCGGGATCCGATGGAGTGTCCCATCCTCCTCGATCAACACCTGGTCCTCAGCCACACCCCGAAGTACACCGGTAAAACGGTGACGACCTTCGATCTTGGTGTAGGTCTTTACCCGCACCTTGCTGCCCTGGAAGCGCTCGAAGTGGTCGCGCTCGAACAGGGGCCTATCCAAACCGGGTGAAGAGACCTCGAGCTGGTAGGGCTCCTTGATCGGGTCCTCCACATCCAGCACGCCGCTGATTTGATGGCTGACCTGCACACAGTCATCGAGATTGATGCCGTCCGCGTGATCGATATAGATCCTCAGCAGCACGCCTCCCTTACCCTGCCCACTCATTTCCAAACCGATCAGCTCGTAGCCCAGCAGCTCGACTTCAGCACGGACCAGGGATTTCAGTTTTTCCGGAGCCGATCGCATTTCTTCACCGCAATAAAAAATGGGCACATGGCCCATCACGATGTCTTCGAGGTTCGACGTCCCGGAAGCTATGCTGTCCAACCGGTATCTCTCTGGTCGTTCGCTCGAAAACAAAAAAACCCCGCTATCGGGGTTTTATTATAGTTCGTTGCGATTCACCGGGGCCTTTCTCTGCCCGATGGACCGCCGCAAATTCGACGCGAAGAATAGCACAGGCCGTAATTATGCGCAATTAGTGCCTGTTGCCAGATAAAAAAAGCGCTAATCAGTGCACAAAGGAAATGAGCAGCCCCTGGGCCCTAGGGGAGCCAGTGCCTGTTATGAATGGCACTTACTTAAGAGAATGTGATGCGTAGTACGAGATTTCTCTGTGGTAACCAAGCTATTTTGGTGGGGCAGGGCCCCACCCCACGGCCCATATTTTCGTGTAGGGTGGGGCCCTGCCCCACCAAAATGCGTTGAAAACACCCGTAGGTGTTCCTACTTAGGGTCAAATCTCAGTAAGTAAGTGCCAGTCGGGTCTGTTATATGGATCAGATGGCGTTTATCGGAACGGATTGGTAATTTTGCGGTGCCCACAAGCCCTAGGGGAGCCAGCCACCCACGGCTTGTACCTGTTGCTTCGAGCCCGGCCGGGTGAGCCAGGCGACCACAGCCAGACGCTCCGATTCAGCGGCGGAGAATTGAGGCCAGGCAAACCGCCATTCCCCCCGCCCGGCAGCGCTTTTGTCATGGCTCAAGACAACAAAGCTCTCATCCAGGGTGCGCCCGCGGTTTTCACCGCCGCCGATCTTGCTGGAGAGGCCGAATCCGAGGATCGCCAGATGGGCCACAAAATCGTTCTGCGCGAGACGGGGCTCGGGTTCGAAGCGGAGTTTGGCGCCGCTTCCCGCTTCGAGCTCCAGGGTAAGCGTTCCCACCCGTTCATTGGCCTTCAGGTCGAGCTCGGGGCGATAGAACCACTGGCGCCACTCCCGCCCGTTGAGGACAAACCCGGGTGTGTAGACAGAACGGATCGCACCTCCGCGACGGTAGTCGCGCTGGCGCTGGCTGAAGGCCGGCGATGCAAAGCGGTCGGGCCAGCCCAGGCCGTCCCAGTAGTCCACATGGAACGCCAGCGGGATGAGTTCCCGCCACAAGCCCGGATGGCTCTCCAGCCCCCGCAGCCAGGCATCGGCGGGTGGACAGCTGCTGCAGCCGTGGGAGGTGTAGAGCTCAAGCAGGTTGACCCGCTGTGCCGGGCTCTGCAGGGTCAGGGCCTGGATTGGCAGCGAAGCCGCGGCCGTCGCCATCAGCCCGGCAGTCAGCAACAGGCCGCGCCAGCGCTTCATGCTTCCGCCGGAATGAACTTCAGTGCGATACCGTTGTTGCAGTAGCGAAGCCCAGTGGGCTCCGGCCCGTCGTTGAAGACATGTCCATGGTGACCGCCGCAGCGGGCGCAATGGTACTCGGTGCGCGGCCAGATCAGCTTGTAGTCCTTCTTGGTCCCCAGGGCCCCCGGCAGGTAGTCGAAAAAGCTCGGCCATCCGGTACCGCTCTCGTACTTGGTCGAGGAGTCGAAGAGATGGTTGCCGCAACCCGCGCAGGCGTAGATCCCCTGGCGCTTCTCTTTCAGCAGCAGGCTGGTCCCCGGCCGCTCGGTGCCCTCCTCGCGCAGGATGTGATACTGCTCAGGCGTCAACCGCTCCCGCCACTCGGCATCGGTCAAATCTAGTTTGTCGTTTTGCATGGTTCCCTCATCCTGTCTGGCTAACACCGACTGGCCGACCACCGGCAGGATCGCCGCCGCACCCAACAGCTTAATCAAACTTCTACGCTTCATCACTCTTCTCCTCACACTTGCGATCCCGGTGTAGCGGGACCGCATAGGACATCTGACAGGAATTCTAAGCTGAGATTCACCACGAAAAACGGGGGAAAAACGGGGAAATCTGCTGTTACAGCTATGAACCCGATCGCTCATGGTTCAAATTATAGGGGTGGGGGATCCGGAAGGAATCACGGAGTTATCACAAATGCGTCACGTCAACACTTGGTGGTGGACAGCTCAGTCTCATTGTGGATTTGCAGACATTCGCATAAATTCTTTTGCCTGCTTGATAAAATGCGCCTTTCTTTGTTTCACTTGTAAATCAGAATATAGTTCCTGCATAAGGCTCTTGAAACCTGCATCCAACTCACCAAGCGACATTTCTCTCGGCACATAATTAACATCAAACAATGTGCACTTATCCCAAAATTCCTTTGCAAGCAAGCGATTATCGGTTTTTAGGCGCTGATACAGGGGTGTACCAGGAAAAGGAGTCTGAAGGGTTATCTGCACCTCTGCCAGGTTGCTGTCAATTACAAACTCATGTGTTTTACTGAAAATAGACTTGTCATGACCATCCAATCCAAGAACAAAGCAGCCATTAACCGATATGCCCCTACGTTGAATGCGATAAATCGCCTCTTTATAGCGATCTACTTGTCGCTTTTTCCAGTTTGTTCTTAACTCGACATTATCAAGACCAGTAGCGACAGGACTTTCAAACCCGATAAGCAATTGTCTGCAACCACTGTCACTCAATATAGAAAGCAGTTCTTCATCATCAGCGACAGAAACATCAGTCTCCGTAAACCACTTTATATCGAGTTTTGACAAACCCTTCGCCAGTTCTCTTCCATGCGATTTGTTTGCAAAAGTATTGTCGTCCGCTAGTTCAATAAACGGATTATTCCAAATCGACTTAATCGTCTCTATTTCCTTTATAACATTTTGTATTGGCTTTACCTTGTATTTTTTTGTAAGCGCTATGGATGAGGCACAAAACTCACACCTGTACGGGCAACCCCTTTGGGTTTGAACAGTTAAACGGTTGTATCTTTGAGGGTCCAGCAGCTCAAAACCAGGCAAAATCAACCTTTCCAGATCAAACTCCTTGTTTCTTGCATCATAAACCTTTTTTAACCTTCCATGTAAAAGGTCGTAAATCATCTCTTCCCAGTAAACCTCCCCCTCTCCAAGTACTACTGTATCTGCATGCAGCAGTGCCTCTTCCGGCAATGACGTCACATGAAGCCCACCCAGAACAACTTTCGTTCCAAGTTTTTTATATTTATCTGCAAGGATATAGGCGGCATTTATTTGAGCTGTGAAGCTTGATATCGCAACTACATCGAACTCCTCTGGGACGTCAGACGCTTCGTTAAAGTCATTCAGCTCAATATATTTAGTACGGACTTGAGGGTCAGTTATACCTGCAAGCGTCAGCAGTCCAAGACTCGGGAGTGATGCGATGACCTTTTTTCTTTCCACAAATCCCGGCAGTGTCAGCCCTAGCTCCATCAACGCCTGATCGTATGCACGGAGCCCGCTCATGGCTATCAGTCCGAGTTTCATGAAGCGACAATCCTCATGCCTTTTTACTGGATGCTGCTGATTTTCGCTTATTCAAAGCGATTGCTGTGTAGGCAATTAGCAATACCGGCGATGCGAGAAGAGAAAAATAGGTAATCAGAACCAGTATCCCATAGGCTGTATCGTTCGCCGATTTTTCGTCCTCAGCCAATCCGGCCATAATGCGGAATATCACATGCTCAAGATTGAGCATCGCCAGTACGCTTACGATAATAACCAGTGGTAAGACTGCGGCCACAAACACAGTGAATCCATTCAACTTTGCTGATCGCATCAAGTACTGAAACAGCAGAATGACTCGCCAAACAGCGACAACCGCCAAAAACCAAACGTTGAGAGCCTGAGCGGTTTCAAGAGTAGTGAATCTCTCCACAGGTATGGCATAGAGTATGGCAGGAGGCGATGTCATCCCTACAAAAATGAGCACCGCCTTGTAACTCCAGTTTTCTGGGTGAAGCGGTTTGATCAGCAACCACAATATAAAGGAAAGGACGAAAACATATAGCAAAGAGCCTAGTCCAAGGTATTGCCACAACTCTGCACGCGGGTTATCCCAATACCTCCCGATTCCCGCGAGCCAGGCCGTAAGAAGACCAAGTGCAAGATAGTGATTTCCCAACCGGTTCAAGTCTGGCTTTACCGGTTTAAAAGCGAGGAATCTCACCTCTGTGAGTAACACTTCGTTAATTGCGCTGAGCTGGTTCATACGGTTCCTAACATCTGTCAGCTCTGTCCGCGAGACCTCTTGTCTCGTTGTCCATTTATTTTGAGATCCTTATTCAGTACCTGACTTTTACACTGTTCGATATCAATCACTCTGAACGAGAGGCAGGGTAAAACTGAAACAGGCCCCGCCACTCTCACTATTGGTCGCGGTTATAGTCCCCCCCTGAAGCTCCACCATGCGCCGCGCGATGGCCAATCCCAACCCCGCGTGATTGCCATCCTTGCCTGCCTGGCGTTTCTTGTAGAAGGGCTCGAAGATATGGGGCAGGTCATCCTCGCTGATGCCGCCGCCGCTGTCGGTGATGCTGACCACCGCCTCCCGCTCCCGCTCGGAGATCATCAGCGAAACCGTGCCGTCCTTCTCCACGTGGTCGAGGGCGTTGACGATGAGGTTGTCGAGCACCCGCTCGGTGAGGGCGAAATCGGCATTCACGTAGGGCTGGTGGCCGCTCACCCGCCAACCCAGGCTGATTCCTGATTCATGGGCACGCAGCTGGAATTTATGGAACACATCCTGCACCAGCTCCGCCAGCGGCATCGGCTCGCAGACCGGCTGGGTGTCGCGGGCCTCGAGCTGGGCCAGTTCGAAGAGCTCCTCCACCATGCCTTTGAGGCGCTCGCTCTGATTGAGGGCGATGGCGAGGTACTCGTCCCTGCGCTCTTCGTTGAGCTCCTCCCCCTTCATGTTGACCGTCTCCAGGTAGCCGTGGAGCGCGGCAAGGGGCGTGCGCAGATCGTGGGAGACCTGGGCCACCAGCTCCCGGCGCAGCCTGTCCTGCTCCTTGAGCTGGCCCCACTGGTCGATGATGCGGGCCGCCATTTCGTCGAAGGCGGCGCCGAGGCGATCCACCTCATCGCCACCTGGCTCTCTTTTGGCCTTGGCAAAAGGTTCATGATGGGTGAAGTCGCTCTGCTGAAATGTAGACATCACCTGGGAGAGGCGCTGCACGCGCCGGGTCAGCCAGTGAAACAGCAGCAGACCGGTGAGGAGACCGAATCCCAGGCTCACCGCCACCGCGCTGGCGCTGTAGCGCAGGACGTAGCTCTCCTCAACCGCCTGCTCGGCGTTGTCGTACTCCTCTCCCCGCAGCACCACGTAGAGATAGCCCGCCGGCATATCACCGGCAGGCACCGGGGTCACCGAAAAGGCCTTGCGGCGTTCGTGGGAGCGCGGGTCGTCCCCCAGCAGGGGGAAACCCTCGCCGTCCATGAAGGCCTGGATCGGCTGCAGATCGACCCGCTTGCGTTTCACCTTCCCGGGATCGGCGGAGAAGGCGAGGATCTTGCCCTCCTTGTCGAGCAGGTAGATCTCGATGCTGGGATTGATGTCCATGTAGACGCTGAAGGTCTTCTTCAGCGCCTTGTCATCCATCTCGCCAGCGATCACCAGGCCCCTGTCGGCAACGATCCTCGCGGCGAGATCGCGATTGAAGTGCTGGGTGATCTCCTGCAGGTAGCGCTCGGTGGTCGCGGTGGTGATAAGGGTGTAGAGCAGCCCGGTCACCAGGAAGAGACCGATCAGGGCGAGGGATAGCCGGGCGTAGAGGGTTCGAAACATTTAACCGGGTCTTTTGTGCAATAGGTTTAGTGATCGGGTATATCTTGCCACACTCACGCCTGCTCCTCGCTGAATTTGTAGCCCACTCCCCACACCGTGAGCACGTAGCGGGGATCGGCGGGATCCACTTCGATCTTCGAACGCAGTCTGTTGATATGGGAGTTGACGGTGTGTTCATAGCCGTCGTGGTTGTATCCCCAGACCTTGTCCAGCAGTTGGATACGGCTGAAGACGCGCCCGGGATGGCGGGCGAAGAAGAGCAGCAGGTCGAACTCCTTTGCCGTCAATTCCACCGGCCTGTCGTCGATCCTCACACTCCGCTTGTCGACGTCGATGGAGAGGCCGCCGCGCCGGATAAGCTCCTGGGTATCGCTCTCCGCCCCCTTGCTCTGCAGCGCCTCCATGCGACGAAACAGGGCCTTGATCCGCGCCAGCAGCTCCGGGATGCTGAACGGCTTGGCGAGGTAGTCGTCGGCCCCCATCTCGAGTCCCACCACCCGGTCGAGCTCCGTGGTCTTGGCGGTCAGCATGAGTATCGCCACGTAGTCGGGGGTGGCGCGCATGCTGCGGCAGAGAGTCAGGCCGTCGGTGTCCGGCAACATCAGATCGAGCACCACCAGGTCGTAGCTCCCCTGCTTGAACAGCTTCATCGCCGCGGCGCCATTGCCGGCGATGTCGGCGTCACAGCCGATGTCGGTCAAGTGGGTCTGCACCAGATGTGCGATATCGGGTTCGTCTTCAACGATTAGTACTTTTCTGCGCATTGGATTGTCCATTACCACAATTAACCAGAGTCTGATGGCGGAATGTTCACATAATTCTCACAAATAGTTCACGCCAGGTTGTTTCGCAGCGGATTTTGGAATCCCATATCGGGGCGTTCATCGGTCAGCCAATAGAAGTGATAGGGAGGCACCACCAGTTGCTCCTTGAACAGCCTGGGCGACTCACCGGAGTAGATATCCCTGAGATTGCCGTATTCGAACATGCCGCGATTGCCGAGCGCGGAGAGCTCCATGTACTGGGGTGAATCATCGAAGTTGCAGACCACCAATACCGAACCCAGGGGCATGAAGGGATCGGTGCGCCAGAAGACGAAGAGGTGTGGGTTGTCGACATCGATCAGCTCACGGTTGTTGAAATCGGCGAAGGCCGGAATCCCCTTGCGCACCGCGATCATCTTCTTCAGCCCGTCGAAGATCCGCTGTTCCGGGGTACCGTGCTGATGACGACGCTCCGCTCTCTGCCAATCGATCGTGGGCCTGTGCATCCAGCGGTTGTCCCCGGCCTTGTTTTCGTCCGCCATGAAGCTGCGGTCATTCAGGGTGCCGATCTCATCGCCGTAGTAGAGCAGGGGAATGCCGCCGAAGGAGCAGACCATGCTGTGCATGAGATGAATGATCTTCACCGCACGCTCGATGGCGGCATCGTCATTCTCTTCAATCGCGGTCTCCAGCCCCACCAGCGAGGCGAGAGAACCGGAGATGCGCGCATCCCCGGTCTTCTGGTTGACCCCGAAAGGCTCGCCGCGGGCGGGGGAATCGCTGTATCGACCGGTGAAGAAATCGACCAGGAATTGGCGATGGGCGGCAGGCTGGTAACCGGCGCGAACGATATCGGCATCGTCGAAGCCGAGCCCGATGTCGTCATGGCAGCGCAGATAATTGAGCCAGGTCGCACGATCCAGCTTGGTCGGCAGGCTCTGAATACCCTGCCACAACAGCTGGGTGTTCTTGGTGGCGACGGCGTCCCACAGCAGCGCCATGTAGGTGGCGTTGTAGGCGATCTCACACTCCTTGGCGATCACCGCATCCTCGCCGAAGTACTTTGTGATCTCCACCGGGGCGACGATCGCCTCGGCGATGAAGAGGACCCCCGGCGCGGTGACCTGGCAGCAATCCTTCATCAATTGAAGAATCAGGTGGGCCTCGCGTTCGTTCTGACAGGTTGTACCGATCTTTTTCCATAAGAACGCCACTGCGTCGAGGCGCAGGATATCGGCCCCCTGGTTGGCCCAGAAGAGGTTGTTGTCCAGCATCTCGATGAAGACCGAGGGGTTGCTGTAGTTGAGATCCCACTGGTAGTGGTTGAAGACGGTCATCACCCACTTCTCCATGGTCTCGTCCCAGGTGAAGTTTCCCGGCGAGGTTTCGGGAAAGATCTCCGGCATGGTCTCTTCGAACATATCGGGGATGTCCCGGTTGTCGAAGATGTAGAAGTAGTCCTGATAGCGCTTCTCGCCGGCCCGCGCCCGCTGCGCCCACTCGTGTTCGTCGGAGGTGTGGTTGAGCACCATGTCCAGGATCAGCAGCATGCCCCGCTTGCGCGCCGAAGTGGCCATGGTATTGATGTCTTCAAGGTTGCCGACACGGGGATCCACGTTACGGAAATCACTCACCGCATAGCCGCCGTCGCTCGCCCCCTCGGGGCAGACCATGACCGGCATCACGTGCACCATGTTGATGCCCAGCTCCTGCAGATAGGGCAGCTTGCTCTCGACCCCCTGGAGGTCTTCGGCGAAGCTGTCGGCATAGAGGGCCATGCCGACCCACTCCTGGCTGAGGAACCAGTTGTGGTCCCGCTCCCGCTCGCTGTCGAGCTGCTTGAGGGAGATATGGCGCTGGATATAGCGCGTCGCCATCACCTCCACCAGGTGGATCATCTGCTCCTTGAAGTCCTCGCGCTTGCCGTAGAGGTAGTGAAACAGCTGATGGATGACATAGAAGTTTGCCCCGAGGCGGGTGTAGAAGTGGCGCAGGTCACGCTCCCGGAGTTCAGGCTTGATCTCATCGAGTATCTGGTTCAGAAGCGAATGGGAGACCTGTTCATACATAAACTGAGAACCTAAGGAGCTTCTAATTAATTCTCTTTTCGTCATCCCGGCGAATGCCGGGATCCAGAAAAATCAAGGATATAGATTCCGGCACTCGCCGGAATGACGAGTTAATCGGAACCTCCCAAAAAAACAAATTGCCAAAGGGGCTTGCCGGTAGGATAGATAGTAACCCAATGAGTCTGCTTCAGGATAGCCTGCCCAAATGGATCGGAACCCCATTCAGGCATTATATAAGAGATGAAAGATCCCGCTACGCAGATAAGCGAATCAGATGTAGGGTGCGGCTTGCCGCACCGGTTCAACATGCCACTTCGCAGACAAGCAATATAGATGCAGGGACGGCTTGCCGCGCCAATTCAACAGGTCACGGTGCGGCAAGCCGCACCCTACAGTCCTAGCTCCCAGGCATCGACGAAGCCTCGATAAAAAACCGCTTCATCCACGACAGCCCCGCGCCGGCCGACGATGGCCGAGGCAAATCCCTGGGCGCGTTCGAGGGTAAGCTGCAACGGCCAGCCCAGCTCCAAGCCGAGTATGATCACCGACGAGAGGGCATCCCCGGCACCCACCGTATCCACAACAGCGAGATTGATCGCCGGCTCGATGCGGTGGACCTGCTCGTCGGCGGCCACCGCCAACACCCCCCGCTCGCCAAGCGTCACCACCAGGCCCTGGAGATCGTAGCGCCGCCTGAAGGCGGTTGCCGCTGCCGGCAGGTCATCGTTCTCGCCGTCGAGCCTGAGCAGCTCATCATCATTCAGTTTGACCCAGTCCGCATCCGCCACCCAATCCAGCACGGACTCCCGCCGCCACCAGGGATCCCGAAGATTGACGTCCATGAAGATGCGCCCGGGATGATTCTCCTTCAACCGCTTCAGGGCATCCCTGGCGACGGGATTGCGCAATCCCAGGCTGCCGTGGTAGAGGGTGGTCGCCTGAAGCGCCTCCAGCTCGTTGCCGGCGATGAAGTCATAGGCCACATCGGCGACGATCTCATAGCTGGGCTCGCCGCCCTCGAGGGTGATCATCACCCTGCCCGTGGGGTGCCGCCCATCCCGCTGCAGGCTCCCGGTGTCCATCCCCCACTGCCGCATCGACTGCAGAATGGCATCGCCCTCCCCGTCCCGGCCGACGCGGCTGATAAAGCGCGGCGCGCGGCCGAATGCCTGCAGATGCCAGGCCACATTGAAGGGGGCGCCGCCCAACACCCGCTCGCCGCCGGGAAAACAGTCGTACAGCACTTCACCGAAGATCGCAATGCCGCTTCTCTCCATGGTCACCCTGTCTCAGCGCGATAACAGCCGGGAGATCAACTGAGGCTGGTAGTGGGCCGCGCCTTCCAGGATGCCGGCGCTGTAGTTGCCGTTCATCGTCATGAACCCGCCCTTGGCCATGTAGAGGCGCCTGCCGTTGCCATTCTCATCCACAAGCCGCTGGGCCTGCTGCCTGACCTCGGGTTGGGCGTTCGCCACCAGCACCGCGGGGATCGGACTGATCAGCACCTCCATATCGTTGCCGCTGTCGCCGGAAAAGAGGGTTTCTTCGAGACCATAGCCCAGTGACTGCCTGAGAAAGTCGATGGCATGGTACTTGGTTGCCCGCTCGGGGAGGACATCGAGCAATCCCGTATCGGTGGTCTCATCGATGCTCCATATCAGGCTGGCGGCCACCGCCTGGGCATGGAGTCGACTCTGCATCTCCTCCAGCATCGGCTGAACCGCCAGATCGGGGGAGGCGTAGTAACTCAGCTTGAAGCGGTTCTGCTTCTCCTCCTCCTGCGGACGCAGGCCCTGGATGTCGGAAAAGAGCCGTTTCAGATCCCCATGGGACTTTCCCTTCCAGTCCTGGCTGATCTCCGCTTCCCAATCGGCCCGGTGGCGCCATGCGTCCTCCGCGCCGACCTGATAGAGGCTGGTACCCACGTCGCCGATGACATAGTCGGGTTGCGGCAGCGCGTAATCGGCGATCGCCTTTTTCACCAGGCCCCGGTCCCTGCCGCTGACATAGGCGAGGAGAACAGAATCGCTGGCGCAGAGCTGCTTGAAGCGCTCCATGGCCCCCGGGGACTCGGACTGGGGCCCATTGGGGATAAGGGTTCGATCCAGATCGGTACAGACTAACAAACGTTGGCTCATTGCTCTTCCGGTATGTTACAGCGTTCGAAGAAATCGTAGTGATCGATGGCCTCCAGGATTCCCAGGGCGTGGGAGCGGCTGGCGAAATAGATGCGTTCGTGATCGATCATGTGGGAGAGCTCCTCGTGGTGGCGGTTGGCCACCACCACCGCCAGGGTGTTGCCGCGCATCATATCCTCATCGGCACCGGAGCCCCCCGCCACCAGGATGTGTTCCAGGGGGATATCGAGGCGCTGCGCCACGTAGCGCAATGCCTGCCCCTTGGAGGCGCGCGACGGCAGGATATCGAGAAACTGGCCGAAGGCGTGGATCACGTTGCAGGTCAGCTCCTCCTTGTGCAGCAGGGCATTGATCTCATCCACCGAGGGCGCCTTGTTGGGATCGTAGTGGTAGGCGATCTTGAAATAGCTCTGCTCCAGCTTGGGCTGGGCTTTGATCCCGGGCAGGTCCGCCAGCACCCGGCGCACGCTCTTGGGCTGCCAAAGGTGGTCGATATGCTCGATCCAGAAGTCGTCGATGGAGAGCCCGCGGGTGTAGTGAATCTTGGTGCCCAGGCTGCTGATCAGGACATCGGGGATGGGGATGGAGAACTTCTTCATCATCATCAGCGCATCATCCAGCCGCCTGCCCGTGGCGATGCCGAAGGTGGCGCATTTCCTGTTCTGACGCATCACCTCGACAAACTGTTTCAGCCCGGACGGATTGCCGAGCAGGTTCTGATCGAGATCGGTAAAGATGGCGCGATCCCGGTAGCGATGCTTGACATGCCTGGGGGGCTTGGTGGGCAGGCGATCGTGTCCCGCCGGCAGCGGTTCGATGCGGGAGAAGTAGTTCCTGGCGTGGGCCTTCCACGAATAGTGCTTGCGTACCCCGTTCAGGCCGTTGAGGGAGAATTTCTGCCACAGGGTGTTGTCGTGGAGAATCTTCAGCAGGCTGCGCCGGATCGCCTTCTTGTCCAACGGATCGACCAGCAGGCCGTTCTGGCAGTTGCCGATGATATCCACCGGGCCGCCGTTTTCGGTGGCGATCAGGGGCAGGCCGCTGGCGGCGGCCTCGAGCAGGGTGAGTCCGAAGGGTTCGGTGAGGGCCGGATTGACGAACACCCCTTTCGCGAGCGATGCCAGGCGATAGATATCGGGCACCTCCTTGGCCAGGTGGCGCTTCGGGATCGCCACACTGCCATAGAGGTCGTAGAGGTCGATCAGCATCAACAGGTCGGTCATCACCGCCTGGGGACCGCTCTCCATATCCCGGATGTCATCCCGATTGCCGGCGATGATCACCAGGTTGGCCGCCTTCTGCAGCTGGCTCGATTCGCCGTATACCTCGAGCAGGGTGAGGATATTCTTACGTTCGTCCGGGCGCGACAGGGCGAGTATGATCGGCTTGTCCGGCTGCTGCAGAAAACGCCCCAGGCTCTTGGCAAAGGGAATCTCGTTGGCGGACGTACCGGGCGGGTGAAACTGGGTCAGATCCGTTCCCGGCGGGATTACCGCCATATTGTCCGGCTGGTAGTAGTTGTAGAGGCTGTACTGCTCCTCGATCTCGTTATGGGTGCTGGTGATGACCAGATCCGCGTTCGCCAACAGCTCCTCTTCCGCCTCGATGCGCCGATCCATGTTGTAGCGCTGATCGATCTCCTGTCCGGACAGGCCTTTCGCCAATAGCTGATGGCGCTTGTCGCGCCCCAGGGAGTGACCGGTATGGACCAGGGGGACACCCAGGAGATGGGAGAGCCTGACCCCGACATAACCGGCATCGGCATAGTGGCTGTGGACGATATCCGGCATGCGCGGCTGCTCATTCAACCAGTTGAGCAGGTTGTCCATGAAACTGTCGAGGTGGTCCCACAGGGTCTCCTTCATCAGGTAGCCGTCGGGACCCGCATCGACGCGCACGATCCTCGCCTTGGCGGAGAGGGGTTCGATCACCTCGGCATAGTCATCGCTGACATCGGCATCCACCACCCGCCGCGTCACCAGATCGACCTGAGAGACCGAGTCCAGCTCCGCCAGCGCCCTGGCCAGGTCGACCACATACTTGGTTTGCCCGCCGGTGTCCGCATCGCGGCCGAGTTCCAGTTCGTGGCCGCGAATCAGGCCGTGCACACTTATTAAGCAGATATACATACTGTATTACTGGCAGGTTATCGGTTGTCGTTTGGCCTGGCGTATTCCCTTTTTTATCGAGGCTTGTATCAGGCGTCTTACTTATTATGGTTTACGCCATGTTAACAAAATTAGCAGGATATTGCTGGGCAAAGCGGAAATTCCAGAACAGCGCCAGATTCGGTGCGTCAAGCCGCATCTTACAGGCGGTCGAGGCGTAGGGTGCGGCTTGCCGCACCGTATAACCCGCCGGCAACTCAGGTAGACAGATAAAATGTGGCTTTATTTATATACAGGGTTTAACTATAAAGGACTTTGAACATACAGACTGACGGCTTCGCTCCCTATCTCACGACGATGGAGAGAAACCAATCCGGGGAGATGAGATGCCCGAGCAAAAACGATACCCGGCCAAGCCCAAGAGGGTCTATTTCTTCGCCACCTGCCTGGTGGATCTGCTCTTTCCTGAGGCCGGGCTGGCGGGCATGCAGTTGATCCGCCGGGAGGGGGTCGAAGTGATCTTTCCCCAGGATCAGACCTGCTGCGGCCAACCGGCCTGGAACAGCGGCTACCGGGACGAGGCCCGCGAGGTGGCGCTGCAGCAGCTGGCCTGTTTCACGGAAGACCACCCCATCGTCGTACCCTCCGGCTCCTGCGCGGGCATGATGCGCCATCACTACCCTGAAATGTTCGCGGGGAGCGCCGACCAGGGGAGGGTCGAGGCCTTCTCCTCCCGGGTCTATGAACTCACCGAATTCCTGGTGCATGTGCTGAAGATAGCGCTGCAGGACCTGGGTGAGCCGGTCAGGGTCGCCCTCCACACCTCCTGTTCGGCGCGGCGCGAAATGGGTGTCGCCGAAGAACATGAGGCGCTGCTGAAACAGCTTTCCAAGGTGGAACTCATGACCCAGGCGCGTAAAGAGGAGTGCTGCGGCTTCGGCGGCACCTTTGCGGTCAAGCAGCCCGCCATATCGGCCGAGATGGTCAGCGACAAGGCGAACGCGATCGCGGATACGGGCGCGGACCTCCTGGTCAGCGGCGACTGCGGCTGCCTGATGAATATCGGCGGTCATCTCGACTACCGGCAAGCCTCCATTGACAGCCGTCACATCGCCAGCTTCATCTGGGAACGCACCCATGCAACAGAGGGCTGATTTCAATCACCGGGTCGAACAGGCCCTGGGCAATGCACAGCTGAAGGCGAGCCTGCGATCCGCCATGGATGGTCTGATGGCAAGTCGCAAGGCCTGCTTTCCGGATGCCGATGCATTGGATGCCCTGCGCCTGCGCGGGGCACAGATACGCGCCAACGCCCTGTCAAAACTGCCGCAGCTGCTGCAACAGTTGGAACAGCGCTGCACTGAAAACGGCATCCGGGTGCACTGGGCGGAGAGTGTCGACGAGGCCAACGGGATCGTCCTGGATATCATGCGGCAGCACCAGGCGGAGCTTTTGATCAAGGGCAAGTCGATGGTCTCCGAGGAGATGGATCTGAACCGCTTTCTCGAGTCCCACGGCATCGAATGCCTGGAGTCGGACCTGGGCGAGTACATCCTGCAGCTCGCCGGCGAGCCCCCTTCACACATCGTTGCCCCGGCCATCCACAAGACCCGCCAGGATATCGCCAGGCTGTTCAAGGAGAAGTTTCCCGACATCCCCTACAGCGACGACGTGGACACCCTGACCGGCAACGCCCGCGGCATCCTGCGCAAAAAGTTCTATGCCGCGAGGGTGGGACTCTCGGGGGTCAACTTCGCGGTCGCCGAAAGCGGCACCCTCTGCCTGGTGGAGAACGAGGGCAATGGCCGCATGTGCACCACCGTGCCCCCGGTGCATATCGCGGTAACCGGGATCGAAAAGGTCGTGGAGAAGCTGGCGCATGTCCCTCCCCTGCTGAAGCTGCTCACCCGCAGCGCCACCGGGCAGCCTATCACCACCTATTTCAACATGATCAGCTCGCCGCGCAAGACGGGGGAGAAGGATGGGCCGAAAGAGGTCCATCTGCTGCTCCTCGACAACGGCCGCTCGCGCATCTATGAAGACAGTGAGCTGGTGAATACCCTGCGCTGCATCCGCTGCGGCGCCTGCATGAACCACTGCCCGATCTACACCCGCATCGGCGGCCACGCCTACGGCACCACCATACCCGGCCCCATCGGCTCCATCCTCGAACCGCAGAAGGCGGGCCTGGATAGCCTGGGCGAGCTGCCCGTCGCCTCCACCCTCTGCGGCGCATGCGCCGAGGTCTGCCCGGTGCGGATTCCCATACCCAGACTGCTCAATCGGCTGCGCTACGAGCGCATCCGCAGCGACCGTGACGGCGCATCCCATGGCCAGGGAAGCGGCCGCACAGTGAAGGAAGCCGCAATATGGCAGGCCTGGAGCTGGCTCCATCGCAGTCCGCGACGCTATCGCCTGGCGATGGCCCTGGCCACCCGCCTGTGCAAGATCCTGCCCCTCGGACTCGGCCCCTGGACCCGGGTGAGAAAGCCTCCCCGCATCGCGGCCAGGACCCTGCATCAGCGGGCGCGCGAGGAGGGCTTCAATGACCGCTAAGGCGCGAGACGCAATCCTGCGGCGATTACGCAACAAGCAACCGGGCTTCGATACCCCAAGCCAGCCCGTCGCCATAGAGACGCCCTCATGGCCGATGGAGGCGCGCATCGCCCAGTTCAAATCGATGTTGGAAACGGTGCGCGCCGAGGTCCATGTCACCGCCGCGGCGCATTGGACGGAGACCCTGAAAAGCGTCGCCGAGGAGAAGCAGATCAGCAATCTGCTGTATGCGAAACAGGGTCCGTTGGCGCAGGCCATCGAGCGAGCCTGGGGCGATACCCTGCTTCCGAAGCTCGTTTGCGAGGAGCGGCCGGTGGATGAGTGGAAGGAACAGATCTTCTTTCACATCGACGCCGCGGTCACCTCGGCCAGGGCCGCCATCGCGGAGACAGGCAGCCTGATTCTCTGGCCCGATGCGTTCGAACCGCGGACCTGGTCCCTGGTGCCCCCTGTCCATTTCGTCGTCGTGGATGCGGAGAAACTCTACAACACCTTCGCCGAAGCGGTCGAGGCGGAGCAGTGGGCGCAACAGATGCCGACCAATGCGCTGTTGATATCGGGTCCCTCGAAATCGGCCGATATTCAGCAGACCCTGGCGTATGGTGTGCATGGGCCTACCGAGTTGATTGTGATATTGAAAACGTCGTCGTAGGCTTAATAGCATCTTCGTATGATTTTGCCATTTTGAATTAGGCCACATGCATTACTTTCAAATGTTGTAATTACCGGTTTCGGCCACGAGCAGAAGTTCTGGGGTAACAATGATGAGAGGCAGCTACCACCACAAAGCGGTCGTTGGCGGATCGAGTCTAATAGGCTCCTTTGCGAGCGAACGCTCGAGGTCAACGCCGTCAAGTACCGATTAGGGGTATAACAGGCCGTTCTCGTGGCTGGACACGAGAGTCGCAAATCGGACTGTCAGCTTGTCTGTCCTGGGCGCATGATTGTGTTTCTCTTCAGCGGCTTCCCCGGGCGCAACGAACGTCAGAGAAGTCAGTAGAGAGGCAGTCAAGGCAGTGTGTTTGAGACGCATAACGGGGTATCTCCTTATCATTTGGTTCAACAGGATTTGAAGTAGGTGTGGTGCAGGTCTACTCATCTCGCTTCGCGACGCACTGCGCACAGGTTCCCAGCAGTTCAACGACCGGCCGCTTGGTACGGAATCCAATCGCCTTGCCAGCCGCTTTCAGGCTCTTGGCCACACTAGGGTCTTCGACCTCGGCCACCTCGCCGCAGTCATCACAAATCAGAAACTGGCTGTCGTGTGGATGATCCGGATGTGCACAGCCCACATAGGCGTGCAGGCTCTCAAGCTTGTGCGCCAGACCTTGCTCGAGCAGGAAATCCAATGCCCGGTAGACCGTCGATGGTGCAGGATTCTTGACTACGCCACGCATGTGCTCCAATAGCTCGTAAGCACTGAGCGGCTTGTCCGATACGCACAGCAGTTGAAGGACGGTTTTGCGTTGTTCGGTCAGCTGCACGCCGCGTGCATGGCACAGCGCCTCGGCTCGTTCCAGTACATGGGAAAGCGCATTGTAATTCACGGGCTTCTCCTTACCACGCACCTCGCGTGGCGGCCAGTTGTGCATGGTGGCGATCAGGGACTTGCGTCACTCCCGCGGCAAGACATAGACACCACCCATATTCCATCTCCAAACCCGATCAGATGCCCAAGGCATCGACCAATACTCGGATGTTGTGTCGCATCATATCAAGGTAGGTGCCGGCCGGCCCGTCGGCCTTCGACAGGGCGTCGGAATACAGGGTGCCGCCGATCCGCGCCCCGGTTTCCCGGACGATCTGGTCGAGTAGGCGGCGATCGGAGATATTCTCGACGAAGACGGCCGGAATCTTCTCCTTGTTGATCTGGCGAATCAGCCTAGCGATATCACCCGCGGACGCCTCTGCTTCTGTGTTCACACCGACTGGCGCATAGAACTCGATGCCGTAGGTTGCCGAGAAGTAGCCGAAGGCGTCGTGGGATGTGACCACCTTGCGCCGTTCGACTGGTAGCGAACCGAACGTCTCGCGAACCCGTGCCTCGACTGCGTCGATCTCCTTCGTGTAGCGCGTCGCGTTGCTGTGATAAATTTCGGCCCCAGCAGGGTCGATCACAGCCAATCCGTCGGCGATATTGCGGACATAGATCCGGGCATTGGCCAGGCTCTGCCAGGCATGGGGATCGATCTCGCCGTGGTCGTTATCCCCAGCCCCGGCGGGCTCGACGCCCGTGGTTGCCGTCACCACAGGCCCCTTGTACCCGGATGCCTCCGTCAGGCGGTCTATCCAACCTTCAAAGCCCAATCCATTGACGATCAACAGCGAAGTCTCGGCGACAGACCGGGCGTCCGCCGGGGTCGGTTGATAGACGTGCCCGTCAGCGTCGGGGCCGACCAATGTGGTGACATGAACCCGGTCACCACCCACCTGTCGGACCATATCACCCAGAATACTGAATGTGGCGACAACGTCGACGGGGCCATCGGCCCGGGCATGTATCGACCCGAACAGCCCGAACAAACCGGCAGCGAAGACGGAAATCAAGATGGATCGTCTTGGGATCATAACGAAACTCCTCTTTTTGTTGGTTGGGATATCAAGCTTCGAGATGACGGCGTGATCGCAGATGCGTTATGACTACGCCGTTGCTGCCGAAGCCCAGCGAGAACAGATAGAACGCCCCCGCCGTCAGGATGATGGCCGGGCCGGAAGGCAAGCTGGTGTGATAGGACAATAACAGGCCGACAAACCCACTCAGGAAGGCCACAAGCACTCCGATGACCAGCAAGGGCGTGATGTCGTGCGTCCAAAACCGGGCGGCGGCAGCGGGAAGTATCATGATCCCCACCGCCATCAGGGTCCCCAGGGCATGAAATCCGCCCACCAGATTGAGGACCGCCAGGACTAAAAAGCTGTAATGGGCCACCGGACTCAAGGGACTGACCGAGCGGAGAAAACCCGGGTCAAAACATTCCATCACCAAAGGACGGTAGATAACGGCAAGCCCGAACAGGGTGACCGTGGCGATTCCAGCTACCAGAAAGATGGCCGCATCGTTCAAGGCGAGCACTGTACCGAACAGGATGTGTAACAGGTCGACATTGCTGCCGCGCATCGACACGATCACGACGCCAATAGCGAGGGAAATCAGGTAAAAGGCGGCCAGGCTGGAATCCTCCCGGGCCACGGTGGTTCGGGCCACCAAGCCGGAGAGTATGGCTACAACCACACCTGCGATCACCCCGCCGAGCGTCATGGCGCCGAGGGACAGCCCTGCTACGAGGTATCCGAGCGCCGCTCCGGGAAGTATTGCATGGGCGATGGCATCTCCGGTCAGACTCATCCGCCGCAAGGTCAGGAACACCCCGATAGGTGTTGCCCCCAGTGAAAGGGCAAGGCATCCGACCAGCGCTCGTCGCATGAAGCCGAATTCGACGAAGGGGGCTAAGATGGCATCGTACATCACGCACTCTCCACCGGAAGGGATGAAGCCCTGCTGTTCATCTCCCACATATGGCCGCCCCATCGTCAAAGGCCTCGGTAAGCCGGCGCGCTTGATCGAGATTCACTGGAGAAAGGACGTTCTCCGTCGGACCGGCGGCGATCAGCTCGCGGGCCAGCAGAAGGGTCTCCGGGAAATCCGTCCGCACCTGATCCAGGTCGTGCAAGACGGCGACCACCGTCCGCCGCTCCCCGTGCCAGCGATGAATGAGTCCCTTGAGGTCACGCACTGTCGCAGAATCGATGGCCGTGAACGGCTCGTCCAGTAGAATCAGCCGCGCGTCCTGGAGGAGCAGCCGAGCAAAAAGGGAACGTTGCATTTGCCCGCCGGAGAGGGTGTCGATGGGGCGCTTCTCGAAACCACCCAGCCCAACGATATCCAGAGCCTCGCCAACCTTCCTGTCACCATCCGGGCCGAATTGACCGAAAGCCCCTGTCTTTCGCCACAATCCCATGGCCACCATGTCGAAGACCGAGATCGGAAAGCTCCGGTCGATATTGACCTGTTGAGGCAGGTACGCGATTTCTGAGACTGTAATCCCCGTTAACCTGATCTCGCCACCGAGGGGCGCGAGGCGGCCGACGATCCCTTTTAGAAGAGTCGACTTTCCGGCACCGTTAGGTCCCACCACGGCGACCAAGCTACCTGCACCGATGGCGTAATCAAGATGATGGACTGCAGGGTGGCGGTCGTATCCGAGGGTCAGGTTATCGAAATGCAAGATCGTATCGTCCATTGGCGCACTCATATCAGAGCCCAGACAACCGTAAGCCACAACAGACCGGCGACGACGCTAGCAAGTGCGAGGCGCGCTCCTACACCGGCCCGAAGGGGAGAGAAAGATGGCTTCATCGGGATAACCCTCTGTTGAAGTCGGCGTCGTGCTCGTCGTGAGCATAGCGCTGAGCTTCGGCACTGAGCGCATGATTAGGGCCCGACACTTCGCGGCGTTTGGCCTCATGCCCGTGTTCGTCATGCGCATGCGCCTCCATCTCGCGCAATGAGATATCTTCATGGGCATCGAGCACCCGGGTACACTGGTTAGCCGAGTGGATTCGATCCATCCTGATTATTTCGAACGGTAAGCCGGTGCGCACGTTTACAAACCCATTGTTGGTTTCAGTGCAAACGAGGCGTTCAGCAACCACAGCGCCATAAGCAATAGCAGGGTTCCGCCAAGTACCCCCACGCCACCGGCGGCTAGCGTCCACAACGGTGACCGGTGAGCGACTACCGCGCTCGCCCACTCTCGGGCCATGGAGGTAAAAATGGCCAAGGCAACAATGGTGACCGCCGTCCCTACGGACATGGCCATTACGGCAAGCGCGCCATGCCACATTAAATCCATCACGGCAGCAAGAATCAGCACCAACACTGCACCACTGCAAGGGCGCAGCCCAATGGCCAAAACCACGCCAGCCACAGCATGCCGGCTGCCGACGGTATCGATTTCGACAGCAGTGGGCAGGTGCCGACAGCCACAGCTTTTGCCGTGAACATGACCGTCATGGTCGTGGTGGACAAGGTCGGCTTGGTGCCGCAATCGGCGCACAGTGCCAGACAAGGTGGCTACTGCGCGTATCAGAACGTAGGACCCAACCATTGCAAGCAATATGAAACTGATGCGCGTAGCCCACAATGATGCCGTTTCTGTCTCCCGCGGCAGCCAACCGGCCATGCCTATTAGGCCGTAAACGAGCAACAGCGCCGTCACGCCCTGCAGGAGCGCAGCCGTGGTGCCCATGGCGATACCGCGATTCATGTGGCTTCGGTGAGTCAACAGGTAGGTCGTCAATACCGCCTTGCCGTGCCCAGGCCCTGCGGCATGCAAGACACCGTAAAGGAAACTCATCAGCACCAAAGCCCAGCCGACGCCATCCTTACCATGCAGGTCTCGTATCTCTCTCGTCAGGGCGCGGTGAAATTTACTCTGCTTTGACCAGACCCAGGACACAGCCTGACCCCAGATTGAAACCGCCTGCTTTGTGTCAGCATACCCACTATTCGTGGACTGTTCGGTGGCGATAGACTCACCCTGCAACATCGTTGTCGCATGGAGATCCGCTGAGTACGCGACGGCACATAGCCATGAGAGAAAGACCGCTATGCTGGAACTTACTCGCATCGAATAGTTACCGTTTCAGCAAACTGAATACCGAGGTCATCACCTTCGCTTTCATTTCAGTCCCTTTGTATCGAACTGCCCATCAGCGAATACATCGATCCAATGGTAGGGATGGGCCTGCGCCCCGGTCGCGAAGCACATCGCCATGGTCAAGACTGTCATACTGCAGTGTCTTGTCAACGAACAGTTCATGCGCGCCACAGTGGATCGAGCGTAACCAGTGTTCGCAATGCGGCGTCGGGGGCGGGCTCTGGTGAACGATGCACGGCACCGAACGCTTCGTTGCCCTGAAATAACGAGCCCTTGAGTAACACAATCTCGCCTGTGACAGCTTGAACAGCAGCTTTTGCCCGTATCCGACTATCATGAAGGTCTTGACACTCGACGTTCTGGTCATTCAACCATTCTGTTCCAGGCCCCTGGTAGGTGCAGACAAGCCGGATACTGGTGCGGTCGATGTGCCAGCCAGGGCACATGGCATGTCCGACTCGTGCAAGACGAAGACCCACTTCAGAGCACCCCATCAGCTCACACACCACCTCGCGCAACAACGACAGATCGCCAATCAATGACGCCCGTCCCGACCCTTCTGGCAAGCAGTCGAGCTTTGGCTGAGCGGCTGAGGACAAGGTTTCAAGCACCTGCAACTCCCCTGTCTGATGAAGCCCCGACAGATAGGTCTCGATGGCGGGATCGCTCTCTCTTTGCCAGGTACAAACCTGCACCCCGGGATCAAAGATCTCGACCAGATCAGCGAGTTCCGGAACACGCTGCCAAGTCGGTACCGCAGTGATCACTTCAGAAACGATGTTGGCTTCGGTCATGGCTCAGCAATCCAGGCAGAACAACACTCGGGTCTTGCCAGAGCCTGCAATCGGCGGTGAACGATGCACCAGGCCGCGCCCCGCGTTGCCGGGGTAGGCATCGCCTTTGAGGATACCTGCCCAAAATGGCTCAAACTCGGACGGCTCGCCGAAACGAATGATTTCGTCATTGGGCGCACCAGTGCTTTGCGCCAAACGGTCCACCTGGTCATCGACCAACCATTCGGTACCAGGCCCCCGATAGGTACATAGCAATCGCAACTGTGTATGGTCGACATGGAAGCGACGACAATCGTCATCATCGGTAGCCACCAGACGCAATGTCACATTGCGATTCTCACTGACGCGGAAATAAAGACCCGCCAGCCGACACATGTCGACACGCCAATTTTTGAAAGCCAATGGATCAAGACCTTGCTGCTGCAAAAGGGTGCTGACGTCGTCATCGAACGAATCCAGCGACGTCGGGCAACGCACGTCCGGCAGGTCTGATGCTTGGAGGGATGATAGTTCTCGGATAACCGCCGGTTGGGCAGGGCGTTGCCACAGGCAAAGATTCACGCTGGGATCGAGTACCTGACGCAGCACATCGGGGCTGTCTCCTACGATATGGGGTGTCGTACCGGGTGCGGAAGTCGTGGTTTCTGGGGAGTGCAGGACCTGGTGCATAGCGAGTGCGTGTTTGCTCCGAGAATATGTAATGTTATATTGTTGCGCTATGTTATAACATTTTCTTCAGAACGCAAGCTTCCATCATGAGCCCAGTAATTATCGTGGTGCACCGAAAAATGGGTTGATGGTGCAATCTGAATGCACCAATAGCTCAGTGAGGGGTTACTTTAGGGGAGCTTCCGTGTACCTATGGTGAGCGTAGCTCAAGGCCCAATAGCAGACATCCATCTTGTGCATTGCAATATGCTGTAATCGCTGAGGAGCTGCCGTTGGAGAGTGTTGCTGCTCTAAATGCCTGCTGTGGTCGCAATCCAGAACTTCGCATGGAACACACGATCTACAGTGAGACCCCATACCCCGCTTTGAAAACCTAGCGACTATAGGCATTCCCACACATGAGCATGGGAACGAAGAACAACGAAGTCGAACATGCAATAACAGGCCTCTATTCTGTTCCGGTAGTCACCGCACTGGTATTAACGTCCAGTATCATCATTGGGTCGAAACGGCAGCATCAGCATTGATCAACTGAGCAGCCAGTTCATTGATATACTCCTCGATCGCGGTATAGCCGGAGCTCATGAGGCTGTTATGGTCGGGGGTCGAGCTCGACAGGCCCCGGCTCTCCTCCCAGTCGTCCGGCATACCGTCGTTGTCACTATCGGCGGGCGGCGTGCCGGCCGCCAGACCCTGCATCAGGTCAGAAGGTATGCGCGCACCCCAGGCGCCGGTTCGCGCATAGACCTCGTCCACATTTTCGCTGTCGATCAGGTCCCTGGGAAAGGCGCCCGCCCTCGCCAGCACCGAATCATAATTGGCCAGTGCGTCATGAACCGTCTCAACCGGCTGGCTGAACGGGTGCCTCTCCCCGGCCCTCGCGACACTCGAATTCCAGCCCCGGTCGATATTCTCAAAGCTGCTGTGGGCAGAGGGGGTGAGCCAGGGATTATCCACGCTGCCCACGAGATCGCCCGGATCGTCGACATAGTTGTCCTCGAGATAATAGCTCAACATCGGGGTCCCGCTGCCACTGTATTGATCATCGAAGTAGAATGGAATCAGGCTGTTCTCCGGGCCCTGCCTGTAGTAGTTGCCGATGATGTTGAAATCGCCGGTTGCCGGATTGTGGTGGACGAATCCGTGGCGCACGTTGTAGACCACATTGTTGATGATTTCGCACGGCCCATTGGCGACGGCGGGGTTGCGGTTGCCATTGTGGGCGAACAGGTTGTGGTGGATGCTGACGTTGGCCCCGTTGGGACCGCTGATCAAGCCGTAGTTGTGGGTGCCTCCCGGATGACCGTCCGTATCGGCCCGGGAGATGGTCGACCACTGCAGCGTCACGTTCTCCGCCTCGAATATATCGAAGGTCTCATCGACCCCGCCGGAGACGGAGAGATGATCGAAGATCAGGTTGGCGCTTCTGGAGCACTGAATCCCATCGTAGAAGTTGCCATCCACCCCGGGGTTGGTGGAATGATCGGCCCGCACCCGAAGATGGCGCAGGATGATATTGTCCGGTGGATTGCTGTAATCGCATGTCAGCCTTCCATGAATCGTGATGCCGGCCCCGGGCGCCGTCTGACCGGCGATGGTGACATCCCCATAGGGGATCCGGATATCCCCCTCGATGACCCCGCTGACCTCGAACACGACGATGCGCGGCGCATCGATATCCAGGGCCGCCTGCAGGCTGCCGGCACCGCCGAGGTTGAGATTGGTGACCTTGACCACCTGGCCGTTGCGGCCACCGCTGGCATTCGCGCCGAATCCCTCGGCCGTGGGAAAGGCCTTTACCACCCCCGGGTTGGTATTGGCAGGCACGGATACGGGCAGCGCATTGGAGAAGGTGCTGTTGCCGGCAGCATCGAACGCGACCACATGATAGCTGTAGTCGGTCCCCTGGCTCACTGCCCGATCCACATAGGATGTGGATGAGGTGGTGGCGATGTCGACGCCGTCGCGGGTGACCTGGTAGTAGTCGATGCCGACATTGTCGGTAGCGGGACTCCAGGTCAGGGTCACAGCCTGACCGGTAACTGATGCAGCAAGGTTGGAAACCGGGCTGGGCGCCTCGATATCCGGTCCACTGTTCGAGTTTGCCGGCACGCTGACCTGGATGGCGCCGGAGGCGGTGCTGTTGCCGGCGGAATCGACTGCGATCACGCGATAGGTGTAGTCGCTGTTTTCGTTCACCCCGTCATCTGTAAAGGAGGTCGAATCCGTGGTGCCGATTTCGACGCCGTCTCGAGTGATCTGATAGTGATCTATGCCCACATTGTCGGTGGCGGCGCGCCAGCTCAGGGTCACGGACTGGAGGCTGGTTGTGCTCGTCACATCCGACACAGCCATGGGCGCTTCGGTGTCGGCACCGCTCTGATCCGATGAACTGTCGCCGCCGCCTCCCGATCCGCAGGCTGCGAGGAAAACGGACAACGACAGAAGATGAAAGAGTTTGAGGAGGTCAGTGATGCACATGCCAGCGAGCCGATCCGTGTGATGCTAACTAAATAGCAGTATTCGACCAGCGGACACAATGCGCCATCGATGATTATGCGAACGCGTTCACCTCTTTGAATCGATGGATATTCATGAGCCACATCACAGTAAGCGAATGCTTAGCCACAGGCTATCATCTCCGACAGTCTGAGCGGTTAGCGGCAGCATCCAATCAGCGATATCACCCCGTTCTGCTATCAGCGCTGTTTATGTGTTCTAAACCCTCGAACAGATCCGGCACTGTGTTCAGACTATGCAACAGGGAAAGATGAATCTCAACGAACGGTCGGCTTAAGAATTGCGAGCATCAACAGACCCGTCCATTCCGCTAAAGACATGCCCAGCCATGGGGTCGTCGATGGCCTGTGTTTATGCCGATTCAGCAACCCGATTGAGTTGATTGAATGTTAAAAATTACCTACAAATCCAGCCCGTCGTATAGTAGGTTTTTGAGTGTGGGAAGAACGACCTAGACTGTTAAACAAGAAAACCAGAAAGCAAACAAGGAGGTGTCATGATGGAACATGCAAGTAGAAACGGATCAAGGCTGATCGGCTTGATTATTCTCCTGTTGCTGGTCACGGGATGCGCCGCCACCAAACCCTACCACTCCAAGGCATGGGCGGCGGGTAACTGCAGCGAACCCGACAGCA
The DNA here is from genome assembly GCA_003058495.1 of gamma proteobacterium symbiont of Ctena orbiculata. Taxonomy (GTDB): domain Bacteria; phylum Pseudomonadota; class Gammaproteobacteria; order Chromatiales; family Chromatiaceae; genus Thiodiazotropha. Next base: position 210,304 of record QBVC01000018.1, read on the forward strand.
GCGATTGCCGGCTGAGTTATTACCAGGAGTATCCGAAATACGACCTGGCGTTCGCCGAATACACCGAACGGGGTAATGCCTTCAACGATGACTGGATAGCCGAGGTGCTTGCAAAGATAGGGGAGCGCCAGGATCTCCAGGGTGTGGTGACGATTGTTTTCATTCACGGCTGGAAGCACAATGCCGACGAAAACGACACCAATCTCAAGGACTTCAAAAAAACCCTGGACGTGCTGTCGGACTCGGCACAGCTCATAGGCAGGCGCCTGGTCGGTGTCTATATCGGTTGGCGCGGCCTCAGCATCAAGCTGCCCCTGCTCAAGGAACTGACCTTCTGGGACCGCAAGGCGGTGGCGCAGGAGGTCGGCAAGGGTGGTGTGACCAGGCTGCTCCTCGAACTGGAGAAGATAGACCGCAAACAGAGCAAGAACGTACTCGCGATCGTGGGTCACAGTTTCGGCGGCGCGATTGCGGTTAGCGCGACGACGGAGATTGTCTCGGAAATCCTGATCAACGACAGGCAGGCGCCGGAGGCGGGAGGCGCCATCGGCGATGCCGTCATCGTGCTCAATCCGGCGATCGAGGCGAATCAGACCTTGAACATGGTCGAGGCGGCGCTGCAACACAGTACCACCGGCCAGAGAAATCCACTCTTCTACTCGATCAGCAGTGACGCGGACAGGGCGACACACTACGCGTTTCCTATCGGTCAGACCATCGGCCTGCTTTTTACCTGGCGCCAGATGGACCTGGAAAGATCCTACTACTACGACCGTGTCACCAATGAGCCGCTGCTGCTGCGGGAGGAGCATCTCGATGCCACAACCAGCGGCAATTTCGCGCCCTATCTGACTCACCGGTTGAGCATGGACTATTCCGGCGGCAAGGCGAATCCCACTCTGCGCTCCTGCGAAGCGGTACCGGACGCCTGCGTACCGAAAGGACTGACAACGCTCAAGGGCCACCCGGCGATAGGACCTCTACCGGCAGGTTATCCCTTGCAGTTCATTAAAACCGACAAAACGATGATGGCGGACCACAACGACATATTCAACCCGGCCATCCTGACCTTTATCTATACCCTGATCGATGATGTCGTACGCGATACGATCAGTGACGATCCCAAATATGAAGACGATGGCATAGCGCCCGGTCATATCCTGTCGCGGCCAAACGGTCTCTACACACGTTTCAGGCAGTTCTACCCAGGTATCGAGATGAAAATGCAAGCCGTTCCAGCGGACAGCGCCAATCCCTGACTATCCTGACGCCGGATGAATACAGGCAGATTAACAGATTATCCCCGGTTGGCTTCCATCAACCGGGGGATAGTCCAAACGAACTTGCCAGCTCCTTGACCCTCTGCCGCGACGGGGAACCTGAATGAACAAACTTCCAGGCAAAGCATTTGTATCGGCCATGAGCTTGTGCTTGGTCTACTTTTCATCGAGCTCATAGTAATCGATCCGCATGCCGCGGAAACGAGACCAAAGCCATAGCGAAAAAGCACTGGGCAACCACAAAAACAGGGTAGAGAGAACACCCAGCACAACAAATGCCGGGTATGATATCAGTATGTAGATCCACAACGACAGCTGCTCGGTGGTCTTGTCGGCGCCCTCTCCCCTTGTGTAATTAACGACATAGTCGCCGTTGATCAAATGGCCAAGAATAATAACCGTATCAAGCAGAATCCACGGGAAGAGTACCGTGATAAGCATTATCTTCAGCAGCGTCAGGGATGAAATCCGCTTTATAGTGAGTGAGCTTCGCATAGTTAAAAAATTCCTTTTTGCATGCCGGCAAACCATTGGCTGGACAATCCCGTGAGATCGGCCACCGCCAGGCAAACAGATTCTGATTTCGACATGGACGTACCGATTGGGAAGCAGCTCGATCGCATCACCGCACAGGTGTGAGAAATCGCTTTTATATTCTAGACTAAGACTAGAAGCCGGGCCGGAGGGCCTGATCGACACCCATCGAACTTGACCTGCCATTTAGGTCAGCATAACGCGCATTCGCATCGACACATGCCATGCACCAGATAACGATGCACCGCTATTACAGATTGTCTGATACCTGGTTAGCAGGCCCATCACCATGACCATCCGATCACAGGACAAGGGGCAGGACCGTGAAACCGGGATCACCGCGGATGCCCTGCTGACGGTGATTCAGGGATTGCTCGATGAGACAGCCGAGACCAACAATAGCAGGCATAAACTGAACCTGGAGTCTCGCCTGGAGCACGACCTGGGACTCAACAGCCTGGCACGCGCCGAGTTGGTCTCCCGCATCAACGGGACATTCTCCATCATCCTGCCTGACGAGGCGCTGCTTGCCGAAACTCCTCACGGGTTGCTCAGCCTGATGACCCGGGCAGCCGGTATGGCGGAGGCAGAGACGCCCAGGGCGCACAGGGAGCAACAGGCAGCGGTATCGACCCTCCCCTCCGCGGCCTCGACCCTGATGGAGGTACTGGCCTGGCATCTGGAGCACCAGCCGGAGCGGGTCCACATCCTGCATTACGGCAACCGTGAAGATCCCGATGAGATGAGCTACCGGGATCTCTGGCAGGGCGCAATCAGAGTGGCATCCGCACTCTGGGAACGCTCGGTGCGACCGGGCGACCGGGTGGCGTTGATGCTGCCCACCGGCGAGAGCTATTTCTTCAGTTTTTTCGGTGTGCTGTTGGCGGGCGCGGTCCCGGTGCCCATCTATCCGCCAACCCGTCCCTCGCAACTGGAGGAGCATCTCCGCCGTCATGGCCACATTCTGCGAAACGCCGGGGTCCGCATCCTGATCAGCTTTCAGGAGGCGCATCGGGTGGCCCGCCTGTTCAAAACCCAGGTGCCCTCGCTGCACCATATTGTCGACTGGTCCGAACTCGACAAGGCGGCGGCTCCCCCGCCCGCGGCAGCCAGGAAGGGCGAGGATATCGCCTTTCTGCAATACTCCTCGGGCAGTACCGGGGATCCCAAGGGGGTGGTGCTCAGCCATGCCGATCTACTCGCCAATATCCGCACCATGGGCGAGACGGTAGAGGTCACGCCCGAGGATGTCTTTGTCAGCTGGCTGCCCCTCTATCACGACATGGGCCTGATCGGCGCCTGGCTCGGCAGCCTCTATTTTGGCATGCCGCTGGTGATCATGTCGCCGTTGCGTTTCCTGGCGCGCCCTTCCCGCTGGCTATGGACCATCCATCGCCACCGCGGAACCCTCTCCGCATCGCCCAACTTCGGATACGAGCTCTGTCTCAACAAGGTAGCGGAGGAGGAGCTTGCCGGTCTCGACCTCAGCTCCTGGCGTTTCGCCTTCAACGGCGCCGAACCGGTCAGCGCCTCCACCCTGGAGGGATTTGCCCGGCGCTTCGCGCCATACGGCTTCGATGCAGGCGCCCTGGCCCCGGTCTACGGCCTGGCGGAGGTTGCCGTTGGGCTGGCCTTCCCGCCGCCGCTGCGGGGACCCGTTATCGACCGCATAAACCGGGATCGTTTCATGCTCAGCGGCGAGGCGGTCCCGGCCGCGGAGGGGGATCCCGATCCCATCTCCATCGTCGCCTGCGGCAGGCCGCTGCCCGGATACCGGGTCCAGGTGGTGGATGCGGCCGGCAGGCCGCTGCCGGATCGCAAAGAGGGACGGCTCGAGTTTCAGGGACCCTCCGCCACCAGCGGCTACTTCGGCAATCCGGAAGCCAGCGCGCGCCTGTTCAGAGAGGGCTGGCTCGACACCGGCGACCGCGCCTATCTCTCCGATGGCGACATCTATATCACCGGGCGCATCAAGGAGATGATCATCCGCGGCGGACGCAATATCTATCCCTACGAACTCGAGCTGCTGGTGGGTGAGATCGCCGGCATCCGCAAGGGCTGCGTGGCGGCCTTTCCCAGCACCGACGCCGCGACCGGCAGCGAGCGGCTGGTGGTCGTGGCGGAGAGCCGGGAGAGGGATCCACAGCGCCGGGAAGGCCTGCGGCAGGCGATCCGCGACAAAACCATCGACCTGCTCGGGATGCCGCCGGACGATCTGCTGCTGTCGCCCCCGCATACGGTGCTGAAGACCTCCAGCGGCAAGCTGCGCCGGAATGCCATGCGCAGTCTCTATGAACAGGGACGCCTGGGGCGGGGTCATCGCCCGCTGCCGTTGCAGATCCTGAGCCTGCTGCTGTCGGGATTGGCGGAGCGCCTGCGCCTTGTCCGCCGGGGAGCTTCCCGCTACCTCTTCGCCGCCTATGCCTGGACCGTCTTCTACGCCCTGGTTCCCCTGGTGTGGCTGGCCGTCGCGCTGCTGCCCCGCCTCTCCTGGCGCTGGGGGCTGATCCGCAAGGCGATCCGCCTGCTGCGCCGACTCACCGCCACGCCGCTCCATGTGGAGGGCGTGGAGCACCTGCCCCCAGCCGATCGCCCGGTCATCCTGGTGGCCAACCACGCCAGCTATCTCGATACCCTGGCGCTGATCGATGGCATACCCCGCGATTTCGTCTATGTGGCGAAGCGCGAACTGGCGCAGAAGTTCCACTCCCGGCTGTTTCTGCAGCGCCTCGATACCCTCTTCGTGGAGCGTTTCGACACCCGTCGCAGCGCCACGGCCACCGATGAGTTCGTCCGCTACCTGGAGGCCGGCCGCTCCCTCGCCATCTACCCGGAAGGCACCTTCCGCGCCGAGCCGGGCCTGCTCCCCTTCCAGATGGGGGCCTTCGTAACCGCGGCACACAGCGGCGTCTCTATCCTGCCGGTCACCATCCGGGGCACCCGCGCCATCCTGCAGTCCGATTCCAGTTTTCCCCACCAGGGCGCGGTGCGGATCATCGTCGCGCCGCCCCTGGAACCGAAGGGAGACGACTGGGCGGAGGCCGTTCGGCTTCAAGTCGCCGCCCGGGAGGTGATCGCACGCCACTGCAACGAGCAGGATGCAACACCGGCAGGCGCAGCCGATGCGTAGACGAACATTTCTCCATCTGCTGGGGCTGGGTACGGTCGGTTTCGGCATGGGTGGGATGGTCCATGGCCAGGACCAGGCCGGAGACGAGACGATCACCCTGTTTCTCTGCGGCGATGTCATGACCGGACGCGGCATCGATCAGATCCTGCCCTATCCCAGCAGGCCGCGGATCCACGAGTCCTACCTCAAGAGCGCCAAGGAGTATGTGGGGATCGCCGAGGCCAAGAGCGGGCGCATACCCAGGCAGGTGCCCTTCGACTATGTATGGGGCGATGCCTTGACCGAATGCGACCACTTCGCTCCCGACCTGCGGATCGTCAATCTCGAAACCGCGATCACCACCAGTGAGCGCTATTGGCCGCGCAAGGGGATCAACTACCGCATGCACCCCCGAAACACGCCCTGCCTCAGCGCCGCCAAGATAGACGCCTGCGTGCTCGCCAACAACCATGTGATGGACTGGGGTTATGAAGGATTGTCCGAAACCCTGTCGAGCCTTGACAGCCACGACATCGGGTACGTTGGTGCCGGGGCGGACAGCTCGCAGGCCGAAGCCCCCCTGATCTTCGACCTTCCGGGGAAGGGACGGGTGCTGCTGTATGCCCTTGCCCACCACTCCAGCGGGGTCCCCCTGGTATGGCGGGCGGATAGAAACCGTCCCGGCGTGGCGCTCCTGAGGTCGCTCGACAGCGCCGAGGCCGACCGTTTGGCCGGCGCTATCGCCGCCAGGAAGCAGGCGGGCGACCTGGTGGTCGTCTCCATTCACTGGGGCGGCAACTGGGGATACGAGATTCCGCCAGAGCAGCGCCGCTTCGCCCGCTGGCTGGTCGATGAGGCCGGTGCGGATACGGTACACGGCCACTCATCCCATCACCCGAAGGGCATCGAGCTCTACCATGGCGTTCCCATCATCTACGGCTGCGGCGACTTTCTCAACGACTACGAGGGCATAGGCAGATACGACGCATTTCGCGACGATCTGACCCTGGCTTATTTCCTAAGCTACAAGCCCGGCAGCGGCAGCCTGGCCAGGTTCGTGATGACACCGATGCAGATCAGAAAGTTCAGACTGCACTACCCCTCGAAGCAGGACCGGAGATGGCTCCGCCAGACCATGGCGCGGGAGTGTTCCCGCCTTGAAACCGGAGTCACCGACCTGCGCGACGGCAGGTTTGAACTCGAACTCGGCTGAGAATCGAGACCGGCAGCTAAAGTCGCAACCCGCCGACCATAGCGGATGCGGTGCATCCTTACCACTCAGGCCCCCAATCGACCGGGGCAGGTGCCGCTACTTGGATAGCAGGTTCTGATACGAGAGAATTAGACCCAATCGATAAGATCACGGGTATTCAGAGATGTTTTTTTCGAAGTCGGATTCCACGCCCCATTACGTATCACGCACAGATCCCCTGGATCTCCTCTCCAGTTATTCCAGGCATGAGTTCGAACTCGACGGCGACAGCTGGCCCTCGGTGGAGCACTACTACCAGGGAATGAAGTTCAAACCCGGAGAACTGCGCAACGCCATACGCGATGCCGACCACCCCGCCAAGGCGCAAAAGCTCGCCGCGAATAACAAAAAACAGATACGCAATGACTGGGAACAGGTCAAGGAGACCATCATGACCCGTGGCATCTATATTAAATGCCGCAGCCACGCGGACGCAGCCAATGCGCTGCTCGCCACCAAGGACCGGAAGATTGTCGAGAACAGTCAATTCGACTATTTCTGGGGCTGCGGCCGCGACGGGCGGGGTCACAACACCTTCGGCAGGATATTGATGGCGGTAAGGAACAGGCTGATGGAGGAGATGTTCGGCGCAGATCAGCCTTAGCGCCGGTTTAGTCCGGCCAAAGGGCTATTCCCAGCAGCAGAAAACCGATAGAGAGCAGAACGCAGAACAGGGTGATAGCCGTGTAGAGCGGCTTCATGCCGTTTGCCCGGATCTGCTTGATCCCTATGTAACCACCAATGGCGGTGACGAAAAAGGCGAACTCGCTGACAACGAGAAGGGTCAACAGGGGAATAGTGGTGGATCCGTCAGCCCGCGTTTGAATACCCTTCATCACCACCAGCATCATCAACAGGCCCAGGCTCAGGGCGAGAAAGGGAAAATTATTTTTATTCATAAATGCGAATCATCCGAACAGGGACATGGAGCAGCCATCCCCCATAGTAACAACAATTGCTCGATGAAACAGGTTTTGCAGATCCAGCATGGAAATTCGCTAGTGGAACAGCGGTGGACTCGGGTCCCTGGTCAGACTGGCCGATCGGGCGGCACGGCCGGTTCAACCGGTGTGACCGGCAGAATCATCCATCACCCTGTTTGCCACGGCAGTTACTTGTCTATGCCGTAGCGCTTCATTTTCTGCCATAGATTCTTACGCGATATACCGAGTGAATGGGCGGTCTGGGCGATTCTGCCGCTGTTTTCCGCCAATGCCCTGATGATGGATTCCCGTTCCGCCGCTTCGATCGATTCTTTGAGTGTGGTTGTGTCGTTGACAGATTCATTCCCCTCGCTGAGCGACAGATCACTCTTGCGTATCCAGGGCCCGTCGCACAGCGTGACGGCTCTTTCGATGATGTTCTTCAGTTCGCGGACATTGCCGGGGTATGCCATGGATTGCAGATGGTGCTCGGCCTCCTTCGACAAACCTTTGATGCTGCCGTGTTTGCCTTTCACGAGTTGGTTAACGAACTGCCTGGCAAGATAGACGATATCCTCCCTGCGTTGCCGCAACGGCGGGATATCTATATGTATGACATTGAGACGCCAATAGAGATCCGATCTGAATTCATTGGTTTCAATGGACTTGTCGAGATTGGCCTGGGTCGCGGCGATCACCCTGACGTCAAGCGGGATTGGCGCAGAGCCCCCCACGCGCTCGAACTCACGCTCCTGCAGCACGCGCAGAAGCTTGACCTGTATGTCGGGCGATACTTCAGCGATCTCATCGAGAAATATGGTTCCCCCCTGGGCCTGCTCGAAGCGCCCTTTGCGCAGTTGTGTCGCCCCGGTGAACGCCCCCTTTTCATGGCCGAAGAGCTCGCTTTCGATCAGAGTGGATGGCAGGGCCGCGCAGTTTACACTCACCATGGGCCCCTGGGACCTTTGGCTGTTTTGGTGGATCAGATTGGCAACGACCTCCTTCCCCACGCCGGACTCGCCTGTCAGCAACACGGAGCTGTCGCTCTCCCGAAGGCGCGCGACCAGTCTTTCTATCCTGCGCATCGTGTCGCTTTTGCCAAGACAGCCGCTGCCCGGTTTGAAATAGCTGGTCTCCTCGCCGTCACCATTGGCCGTTAAATGGATATCGGATATAGATGACAATTGATGCATTACACACTTCATGAAGTCATTGATGTCGAATGGCTTTGTCAGATAGTCCAAGGCGCCGTCCTTGACCACCGCCACTGCGTCCGATATATCCCCATAGGCCGTCATGAGGATAACCGGTATGCCTGGAAAGTTGTGAGATATGTCGGCAAACAGTTCGATGCCCGTGCCGTCAGGCAGCAGCACGTCGGTAACGACCAGATCGATGTCACCCTTTTTCAGCTCTTTCCTTGCGCTGGCGGTATCGCCGACGTCGCGCACGGGGATCGACTCTATGCGCAGCCTGTCCGCCAGGGACATTCTCATGATCTCGTCATCCTCCACGAGCAATACACACAAGTCAGTGAAATTGCCCCTGTTCGCCGTCTGTTCGATGCTATTCTGCATTATGCCGCCCGCCTGTGTATTACCGGTAGCTCGATGAGAAATGTGGTGCCTTTCCCGGCCTCACTCTTCACTTCAATGACACCCTGCATACTCTGCACCAGCCGGTAGACAACCCATAGCCCCAATCCCGTGCCGTTCGGCTTGGTGGTAAAGAAGGGATCGAACATCTGGTTTCTTATATTTGTGGCAACACCGGGACCATTGTCGCTGACCTCGATCACCAGGCTGGTTCCCCGTTGATGCATATTGAAGCGGACAATGCCGTTTTCAGGAACGATTTCAACCGCATTCTTCAGCAGATTGCAGATTATCTGTTCGGTCTTTCCCGGAATGAAGAGGTCTCTGTCGGTTGTATTGTTCCAGATGATGTCGATTTCCCTTTCACCGATCTCCGCCAGCACCAGATCATGAAGTTTTTCAACCTGCCCGGTAGTGATCATCTCGACACTCTCCTCGATCTTGAGCCCGACAAGGAGATTGTGGACAATATCCTTGATGCGATGCAGTCCCTGGTCGATCACCGGAAGGTAGCGATCGATCAGGACCTTGTCGTTTGGGTGTTTGCGGAGTGTATCGATACAGTTCAGCAGTCCCGCGAGCGGATTGTTCACCTCGTGCGCCACGCCTGCGGTGATTCTTCCGAGGGCGACCAGCTTCTCGCTCATTGCGATCTCCTCCTCGAGCATCTTTTTTTCCGCAAGCTCGGACATGATCTGGTTGAAGGTCACACTGAGCCGACCTATTTCACCCCCCTCTTTCACAGGGATTGGTGAGAAATCGGTCATCTCTCCGCGGCCAACCGCTTCCAGACCGCGGGTAATGGCAGTCAAGGACCCCACCACCCGCCGCGATACGATAGTGCCGAGCAGGCTTCCGATGATGACGAAGAGCAAAATAGAGAGAAGAACGATCACAGCGGTGGACATTGTCTTTTCAAAAAGACTGGCGACAGATAGGCGAACCCTGACCACACCAAGATATTTTTGATCCGAGAACAGGGGCACGACGCCTTCCTGGAATCCATCCTTGGAAAAATCGCCACTGCTCAAAACAGTCGGGGTCCTTACGGTCATCGCCTCTCTAAATAACGCTTTGTCATCTTCATCCCGCGGCGAGAAGAGAAGGCCGATCGGGTGTTCCGCAGGGTGGAGGTGGGCCTGAACCATACCCTCGGCGTCCAATATCATTGCATCTGTAATTTCGTGTTCGCTTCTGGCGCCCGGGCCCTTGGAGGCCATGTTCTTCAGACTGAGGTAGAGCGACCAGTAGTCCTTGCGCAGCATTGCCTTTGGTGCGGTTATCGATATGGATTCAGACAACAGCAGGGCCTTCTCCGCCAGGTCGTTTTGGAAACGCTTCCAATCCTGGACAACCATCAGTATCCCGATGAGAAAGCCGACACTGGTGACGACCGCCGTTATCGTGAGGGATAACTTGAATGCCAATGACCAGGATGTTGTGTTGAATAACGCCATATGCAATCTTCAATCAATCGGTTTTCACCACGCTGTGCCTGGGATTCGTTTTTTGCACAGCATGTTCCAAAGCGCGGATTTCGTTGAACAGTGAATCAGCATAACTGCCGAAACCATCGAGCTTGAGGCTGTCGAGCAGTTGCTTGCCGCTTACATCATCCACCATTTCCTCAAGCGTCCGCCTCATCTGGGATACCGTACCGGCATCCACACCCACGCGATTAACGATAGGAGGAAAACCAAAGCTTGGAGATTTCTTTATAATCCGAGTCTTTTCAGTCATCTGTGGCCTGAAGACGGCGATGTATTCCCAAATATAGGAGTCAACGGCGCCACCATCCGCAACCTGCTCGGCCACGGCCTGCACCGTCTCGGCATGGTTGAAGGTAAAAAAAGTCTGGCGAAAATAGTTTTCCGGCGTCTCTCCTCTTTTTGCGATCAGGGCAAGAGGATAGAGGAATCCTGAGTTTGAATCGGGATCGGAGAAGGCAAAGCTTCTCCCTTTCAGGTCGCTGAACCTTTTATAGGGGCTGCTTTCATGAACGATGATATACGAATGGTAGTGTGGCGACCCCCTGTAAATGGGTACTGTCAGGAGTTGAAGCAGATCCAAGTCCTTTGCCTGGATGTAGGGGTAACCGCAAATCCAGGCGAAATCGATGGCTCCTGACGCCAACAGATCCATTACCTCCCGGTAGGATCTTCGCTGCACAAACTCGACCTTGCGGCCAATTTTATGCTCCAGGTATTGACTCCATTGATCCAGGAATCTGAGGTTTTCAGTGATTACGACAGCCGTCAGCCCAAAGCGGATAGGCGTGTCCGCACTGGCTGCCTGAATTGGTGTAATCCAGAAAAGCAAAAACAAAATGCACAATCGCACTTGGGTTCCTCATACATATAACTTCTCAGGGATACTGCTAAGTTATGTCACGGCACCTGCGTTGCGACAAATATCATCTATTCCCTAAAGAGAACGAGGGTCGTTTCTGGTTACTTCACCCTGGGCTTTCATCATTGTTATTCTGCAAGAATAGCAGAATCTGCCGGCAATCTGGATGTTGCGTTAGTGGCGGTCGCTCTTTCCACATCGAGATGCAATCGCTGTCAGGGCATCGGGAAATGGAATCAGTGATCGCCAATCGTACAATTTGTTACCTCCCGGTAACATGCGCTCCCCACACAGGATTGCTAATGACAGGTAACTAAAGGATAAACCGGTAAGGGCCGGGAAATTTCCCGCACCGTTACCTCGCGGTAACAATATCCTGCCTCTCACCACGATATTTTGATTTATTCCTTTCTAATTCAATTAGATGATTAATTGGTACAGCTCTTGCTGATGTACTGATCGTTTGCCTCATTCAATAAAGACCAAGCGAACAGAGTCCGCCTGACCGGAGGCTAGATGGCTTATGAGCGGTGATGCCGGAATTGAACTTAGAATTACCAGGCGATTGCTGGTACTGATATTCGCTGGCACGATTCTAATTCTACTGACTGCCTGGAGCGGTGTTGAGTATTACACATCGCAGTCATCCTTTTGCGGCGGCAGCTGCCATACCATGACAGAGCAGTACGAAGCCTGGAAGTCAAACTATCACCACAACAGCAATAATCCCGATGGCATGCAGGCAGAGTGCATCGACTGCCATTTCCTGCCCGGTGAAAACCATTCGTTGAAGGCCAAGTTCGAGGGATTGCGTCACCTCGCCGCCTATCTCTACGATCCCGACGCGCCACTGCCGATACGGCCGGTCATCCCGGACGGCGCCTGTCTGCAGTCAGGATGCCACGACCGCGAACAACTGGCGCCGCTGGAGATTCAGTTTACAGAGAGGGTCCGCTTCGTGCACGGCATCCATTTTAGCGACCAGGCCCTGGATGGGCATAGAATTACCTGCGACACCTGCCACTTCAAGACAACCGAAAACAAACATTTCGAGGTTCCTGAAGATATCTGCTTTCTTTGTCATCTCAAACTGGAAAAACCCATCCTCGACAAAGCGGAAGTCGCGGGTGGCGAGATCAAAAAAATCACCTTTGTCAGCAAGCCGACCATCGATTTCAATCAAGGGGTCTCCCGTTGTGATATCTGCCACACGATACCCACGCGATCGCTGCAGAGCCAGCTGCAGGCAGGGGATCCCGCCAGCACCAAGAAACCGATCACCCATCAAACCATACAGGAGTCCGGCGTGGCCTGCGAGAGCTGCCACTTCGAGGTGGTGAGCGGAGAGGGAGAGATCGATACCGGCAATGTCGTCTCCAACGGCTGTCTTACCTGCCACAACCGAAGCCA
>QBVC01000019.1 GCA_003058495.1 gamma proteobacterium symbiont of Ctena orbiculata
ATTGATCGAGGTAGTTGATAGCAACCATGCTGTTTTGGTTGTAGTCGTAAGGAATGAATTTAGGCATTAAATAACTCCCTTTCCTTTGTCTCTATTCTATCATTCCTTAGGTGAAAATAGGGGTTTTTCTACAGCCTCAACGACCTGGCTCAGTGGGGCGAGCGATAGCGAGTGTCCACTGGAGCCCATGGTTAGATGCTTTATTCACTAAGCTTCATCGTTGTTTTTGGCAATAACTCAACTATAGATTTATTACTACCAGCGGATTCATTTTTAATGTATCCGGTTTCTTGTGGCGAAAATATACAAGATGCCGCGTGATTAAGCACAATATCTTTTGATTCTTCTGAAGATGCCGCATCCGCTAACGCACTATAAGTCATTAAAGCATTCTGTCTGTGTTTGTTGATGATTGAGTTATGCTTATGAGAAAGAAAGTTTTTAGCTGATAGAAATAGCATATAAGCAATAACTGCAAATATTAGAATTTTGCTCGTAATAAGCTGAAAATTTTGAAATGCGTCTTCAGGCTTAAGCCAAGGTGCCTTATGTAAGAATATGCTAAGAAAAGCAAAGCAACCAAGACCAACAGATAGCCATATGGTTCTTACTCTCCATATATCAGCTTGCTCTTCATGTTTTTCTGATTCCTCTTTGAAATATATTGCCTGCTGAGATACGCCTTGCTCAGCTGCTACTTTACGAATATCAGTAAGAACTTGGTCAGCTTGAGTTTGATTTTCTTCCAGTTGCTCTGTGAGCTTCTTCGCATGATCATTTATTGACTGGATAGTTGACCTAGCTTCAGTTTCAAGACGCTGGAAATCAACTGATTTACTTACTCCGTATGATATATACGGATACAGCTTCTGAAAAGCAGTGTCATAGGCAGTTGATATTTGATTTATTATGTTATCTCTCGTCTGTGTTGCAGATTCTTGCTTAGGGTCGAAGTCCAGTATTTGCTGAAACCTATTATAATCTGCATCTACTTGCTGCTTTATTTGAGTGGTAATATTGTCTGGAAAGTCTTCAAGTACAGTAGAAGAGATTTGCCCATAAAGCCTCACAAGCTTTTTTGATGGGGACACGGCATCGATGAAATTGAAGTGCTGACCCAGGTCTTTATCTCGGCTAAGTGACTCACAGTCAAAGTTTTGCATCCTTTCCAAGGATTCCTTTGCTTCTTCTAATATACTCATTTCAAATTTCCTATCTTTTTCATCTAACGCCCTGCGTGACCGGCACGCCGTAGCGGTGTTAATTTTTGTGCTATTTTAAGCACAAAATTAGCGCCGCGGAGGTGTGTCCGACTCAACGCGATTGTTATACCTAAATTTCATAGGTATGCTTCCAAATTATTTCTCTATTATTTTTTACTGCAATTTGATGTACTGTATTTTTATGTTTTAGAGTAAAAAAAAATGCTTTTTCAATGCTAGTTCCATATCGCTTGTCCGGTATAGGAAATTCATCATCTAAGCTAATTAACTCCAAGTCATTTGCATCAACACCCAACTCCACCTCAAACCATTCGAGTAAATCAAAGAACAGTAGCTCTTTTGGGTAAGCCGCTACTGGATACTTAGAAGCTATCCATGAAAGGAGAGATGCCATCTCATCCCCAATTCTTTTCCATTCTTCGCAAGACTCCCTTATCCTCTTATGTGCTTCCGGAATAACAAACAAAGCTCCGATCGCTCCGGTTATAGTAATCGTTATAGTGGGCCAATCTGCGGCAGTGCCATGATTTGTTTCTTCCAAGGAGAAGTTAAAGGCTTCGTTTTTCTCACTGAGATACAGATTCATCTCATTTATAATTCTTGGTGTCTGCTCGTCCCAATCTAATCCTCTACCGGGATCTTCGTAAGGGTTAACAATTATCTCCATGATTCTCCTTTTAGGTATAACAGGTGATTATATTGCTGGCTCTTATTATCGTGTTATGCCGCCAGCTCTAAATATTGTGTTATGCCGCCTAATGTTCTATATTTGTTCTCTAAAGAGTTTAATCGCATGGAGCGACCCATCTCATGGAAAAAAGAGAACCTCCCCCTGACCCCAGAATAGAGATTTTCTGGAACAAATACAGTGACATACTGAAACGCTTTCGCATTCCCGAACGGTCGATTACCTGGTATCGGCGGCATGTCGAGTTCTTCATTGACAACCATCCCAATACGCGACTCAAGGAGCATTCCATTGCCTCTGTCGATGCTTGGCTGGGTAAATTGGGGAGAAACCCTAATGTCAATGAATGGCAATTCAGGCAAAAAGTTGACGCGCTTAGACTCCTTTTTTGTCACTGCCTGAAAATGCCTTGGGCCGACCGGATTGAGTGGGATCAATGGATTTCCGGTTCCAAAACCCTTGGGAAGGATCATCCTACCGTGGCAAGACGCTCTGAAATGATCGAGAAGGCAGTAAAGGATTCTAACAACAGATTGGGCAGGAAATTTCCGGATATTTACCGGAAATATCTGATTTTCATGAGAGTTTCCGATTATTCTCCGAACACCGAGAAAAGCTACCTTGCCTGGATCAACCGTTTTCTTCTGTTCCATTCCGGAAAGCATCCCTGTGACTGTGGAGAAATTGAACTCGCTTCTTTTTTAGAACATTTAGCGATAAACCGCAAGGTATCCGGTGCTACCCAAGGACTTGCTCTCAATGCCCTGGTCTTTTTCTTCTCGCGTGTTCTTGAGCGTCCACTGGGCCGAATCGGGCCCTATCAGCTCCCCAAAAAACCGAAACGGCTGCCGACCATCCTCAGTCCTGATGAAATTCAACGTTTGTTGGGGGCTCTGGAACCAACCAACAGGCTGATGATTCGTCTCATGTATGGGACCGGGATGCGTGTCATGGAATGCGTCAGCGTCAGACTCAAGGATCTGGATTTTGCCTACCATCAGATTACCGTACGCTCCGGCAAGGGCAAGAAGGACAGGTGCGTCCCCATGCCGAAAGCACTGGCAAGTGATTTACGGAAACAGGTTGAAGTTGTCAGGCAACTGCATCTGAAGGACATCGAAGCGGGATATGGTTCGGTCTATCTGCCTGAGGCCCTGGCGAGAAAATACCCGAATGCAGAATTTGAGTTAGGTTGGCAATATCTATTTCCAGCCAGCAGGATCTCCCAGGACCCGAGAAGCGGCATTGTACGTCGCCATCATATCCACCAGACAGTGATTCAAAAAAGCATCAAGCAGGCAGCTAAGGAATCAGGGCTGCTCAAGCGAGTCACCAGTCACACCCTAAGGCACTCTTTTGCCACCCATCTGCTGGAGTCGGGTTCGGATATACGTACTGTTCAGGAGCTACTGGGCCATGCTGATGTATCGACTACGATGATCTATACCCATGTGGCGGGATTAGGCAGCCAAGGAGTAAAAAGCCCACTGGACAAAATTGAGTAGAGCGGTGCAATAATTGCCGAGACTCTCTTTTCCACTATCGAGTCCTTTCCGCCGTTCAGGCCGCCGCCACCTGGTCGTTCAGTCCCAGATAGATCCGGCCATCGACCACCTTGATGGGATAACTGCGCGTACAACCTTCGTCCGGCGCCCTGGCCTCGCCGCTGGCGAGATCGATCTTCCAGTTGTGCAGCGGACAGGTGACGGTGTTGTCGTGGACGATGCCCTGGGACAAAGGGCCCTTGCGATGGGGGCACTCGTCCTTCAAGGCGAACACCTCGTCACTGGCGGTGCGGAATACCGCGATCTCCACGGTATCGGTCTTCACCACCCGCGCGCCCAGGCGGGGGATGTCATCGAGGGATGCAATCTCTATCCAGTTACTCATGGTTTGAACCTCGTTGCGCTACTTGACGACACTCAGGCCGCGCATATCTCGATCTTGCGGAACTCGTGGGCCTCGTCGCCTTCGGCGCGGGCCTTCCAGGGATCGATCTGGGAAAATTTCTGGGAATGGAGGAAGCGCTCGGCCAGGGCCCTGCGCTGTTTCTCGTCGAACAGCGCATCCTTGATCGTCTGCAGTCCGACCCGCTCCACCCAGGGTGCGGTGCGCTCCAGGTAATGCGCCTGTTCACGGTATTTCTGGACGAAGGCGGCGCTGTATTCGAGCACCTGCTCCTCGGTCTCGACCTTGCACAGCAGATCGGTGACACGCACCTTGATGCCGCCGTTGCCGCCGATGTGGAGTTCGTAACCCGAGTCGACGCAGACCACGCCGAAGTCCTTGATCGTCGCCTCGGCGCAGTTGCGCGGACAGCCCGAGACCGCCATCTTGAATTTATGGGGCATCCAGGAGCCCCAGGTCATCTCCTCCAGCTTCACCCCGAGTCCGGTGGAGTCCTGGGTGCCGAAGCGGCACCAGTTCTTGCCGGCGCAGGTCTTCACCGTGCGCAGCGCCTTGCCGTAGGCGTGGCCGGAGACCATGCCGGCGGCGGAGAGGTCCTTCCAGATCGCCGGCAGGTCCTCCTTCCTGACCCCGAAGAGGTCGATGCGCTGGCCGCCGGTGACCTTCATCTCCGGCACCTTGTATTTGTCACAGGCGTCGGCGATGGCGCGCAGATCCGACGGCGTACAGAGGCCGCCGAACATGCGCGGCACCACCGAATAGGTGCCGTCCTTCTGGATATTGCCGTGGGCGCGTTCGTTGATGAAGCGGGATTGGGCATCGTCCTCGTACTCGCCCGGCCAATTGGCCAGCAGGTAGTAGTTGAGCGCCGGCCGGCAGCTGGCGCAGCCGTCCGCCTGTTTCCACTCGAAGAACGCCCGTACCGCATCCATCTCCTTGAGCTTGTACTCCCTGATGCCGGCGATCACATCGTCATGACTGAATTCGGTGCAGCCGCACATGGGCTTTTTGCTGGGGGCTGCGCTGTAGCCCTCGCCCACGGTGCTGGCGAGGATCGACTCCACAAGGCCGGTGCAGGAGCCGCAGGAACTCGATGCCTTGGTATGGGCCCGTACATCCTCCAGGGTGAAGAGCCCCTTCTTCACGATGGCATCGACGATCTCCCCCTTGCAGACACCGTTGCAGCCGCAGATCTCCGCCTCGGCGCCGAGGGAGGCGATGCGTGTCTCATCCCCGTGCCCCGCGTCCCCGAGATCGTGCTGGCCGAAGAGGATGGTGCCGCGGAAGGCGCTGATGTCGGTGCCTTCGCGCAGCAGCTGGAAGTACCAGCTGCCGTCCAGGGTGTCGCCATACATCACCGCGCCCTTGACCCGGTTGTCGCGCAGCACCAGCTTTTTGTAGACACCGGCCCCCGGATCCTGCAGCACCAGGGTCTCGTCGCCCTCCCCTTCGTTGAATTCTCCCGCGGAGAAGAGGTCGATGCCGGTCACCTTCAGCTTGGTCGAGGTGATCGAGCCCTGGTAGCGGGCGATACCGTGATTGGCGAGGTGATTGGCGGCGACCTTTGCCTGTTCGAAGAGCGGGGCGACCAGGCCGTAGCAGACGTTGCGATGCTGTACGCACTCGCCCACGGCATAGATGCGCGGATCGAAGGTCTGCATGGTATCGTTGACCACGATGCCCCGGTCGCAATGGATACCGGCATCCTGGGCCAAGGCCATGTTGGGACGTATACCCACCGCCATCACCACCAGGTCGGCCTCGATCTCGCTGCCGTCCGCGAACCTTATGCCCTCAACACGTTCACTGCCGGTAATCTCCGTGGTCTGCGCCTCCATCAGGAACTTCAGGCCGCGGCTCTCCAGGGATGACTTGAGCAGGTCGGCCGCCGGTCTGTCCAGCTGGCGCTCCATCAGGCTGTCCATGAGGTGGACCACGGTGACCTCCATGCCGTTCTTGAGCAGCCCGTTGGCCGCCTCGAGCCCGAGCAGGCCGCCGCCGATGACCACCGCCTTTTTGTAGCGTCCCGCCGCTTCGAGCATCCGCTCCACGTCGGCGATATCGCGGAAGCCGATCACCCCGCGCTTGTCGTGTCCCGGCACGGGAATGATGAATGGATTGGAGCCGGTGGCGATCAGCAGGCGGTCGTAGTCGATCGCTGCTCCGCTTTCGCTGATCACCCTGCGCCCTACCCGGTCGATTGTTGTGACCGCATCGCCGGTTTTCAGGGTGATGCCGTTCTCCGCATACCAATCGCGTTCGTTGAGGATGATGTCGGAGACACTCTTCTCGCCGGCCAATACCGGCGAGAGCATAATGCGGTTGTAGTTGGGGTGAGGTTCGGCACCGAACACCGTGATCGCATAGTGCTCCGGCGCCAGCTTGAGTAGTTCTTCCAGGGTGCGTATCCCGGCCATGCCGTTACCGATCAGCACGAGTCTCTCTTTCTGCATCAGGTCTCTACCTCAAACAATAAAAAAGCCCTAAGCGCTCGGACCGTATGGATCTGAGACACTTAGGGCTTCGTTACCCTTGCCAACCGTCGTGTTGGCTATCTTGTCAAGCGGAACCGCAGCACCATTACCACGGTCTTCGAATCAGCTGCTAATCAGATAGCAAGGCATGTGCCAAACATGATAGTTGTTATTTTTCAATGGCTTATAAGAATCGGGAGGGGAATAGTGGGCGACTTACCGCACTGCTTGAGTGCGGGCCGCGCACCAATCCGAGGCAACGGCAGATAAAGAGAGTGGCGAACAGCCTGCAGGATGTCCGGGTTTTATTCGCTGTTCGCTCGGTCTGTCCTGCCCCCTATCGGGTCATAGATCGGGGCAGGGTTCGCCACGCTTGATGCGACTGGTGTTCACCACCGGTATATTCGCCTGGTTGTCGTGATAACCCTCGATGTTGGGGGGGTCGTAATCGCACTTCGCATGCTGCATGCGATCCAGCACCGATTGATGGATCGCCTCGCCATCGTTTACCCGTTTACCGATCTGCCGTTCGTAGGGGCCCATCACCTGGTAGGCAATGGTCATCGAGTCATTCAGGACCGAGTTGAAGCAGGGCCAGAAGTGGTCGAGGTACTCCTTGTCGCACTCGAGTCCCAGCGCCTCCGCCTTTTCCACCATCCAGTGAAGCGCTTCGTTGGCCAGTCCGTCGGGAGAGTAGCTGCCGCCCACATTGCTGTGGACGCCGGCAAACCAGGCCTGCTGCAGTTCACCCTGCCAGGACATGGGGCGGCCCCAGAAAGAAGGCTTGAAGGGCTTGCGGCGTTCATCGATCGCGACCGCATGCATGGCGTTCTCGATATTCGGATTGAGATCGATATCGTGGTATTGGTATTTGTTCTTGTTGAAGATCTGGCCAATGACCCCAGGCGCGCCTAGCGCGCCCACGGTATCCCAAACACCGATCAGTTTGATCGGCGGGCATGGGCGGTTCCCCTTGACGTTGTGAAACGCCTTTTCCCACTCCGGCGAACCGGGTCCCTTGCTCTTTTCATAGCAGTGGTACATCTCCGGCACATAGTAGTCGTCGTCTTTTTCGATCAGGCCGATCAGGTTCATGAAACCGGCGAGGCTTCTGACCGTGAAGGCGCCGCGGCTGAAGCCGAAAAGGAAGATCTCGTCCCCGGGCTCGTAGTTGTAGACGATGAATCGGTACATGTTGCGGATGTTCTCCTCCATGCCCTTGCCGAAGGCCCCGCCGGTGACTTTGTCCAATGGACCGTTGGTACCGACCCCCTCGTGGTAATAGACGATCTGATCCGTCCCGTCGCTGCTCTGCGGGCGTATCGCCCGTGCAATCTTGGTGACATTGGTTGGATGACGACGCCCAGTTTTTTTATCGACCTGGTCCCTGATGTTCCAAGTTCCGTCGGCGCATATAACGATTCTTTTCATTTGAATAACTCCATATGCCAAGGATTCGAAAACAGATCCGTGAATCAAGTGTAGTGATCGGGGGATGGGTAATTCAAGCGAAAAAAGGCGGCCGTAGCGGTAGGGGCTGGGCCACCGGACCATCCCCTGTTACATATAAGCAAATACTTAATATCGCAGATGGCCGCTCACGACACGGCAAAATCCGAGGCAGCGATTGGATCTGTTTGGCGTTTACCTCAATAACGTCGCCCAGGTCACAGCCTGGGAGGCAGAAAGATTGTATATCGGAGTAGCCATGGATCAGCCAAGGCGTTCAACCCAAAATCATGGAACAGAGGATCGAAGCAATGAAACAGATAACCATCATCATCGCCATCAGCACAACCCTGGCTCTGGCGGCCTGCGGAAAATCGAACGATGCGGATATGTCAAAAACGACTGACGCCGGGGATGCGACAAGCGAGCAGAACATGCCATCCGATCAGGCCGCGTTCGAAGCAGGCAGTGTCACCGGGCCAAAAAGCGAAGAGAGCGCAATTACCATCGACAACATGGGTGGCGAGTCGACCCAGGGAACGGCCAAGGAGTAACCCGACACAGACCCGCAATCCACTGGAGTGCCCCTACCCTATCCCCCTGCGGGGGATAGGAGGGGGTTTGACAAAACGTTGGCCATAAACTCTGCTTATTATAATTTATCCAATATTTACAGAGGACTATGGCTTCATCCTTAATGGATTTATCAACTGCCCAGGGTATTCGCCCATCCCGCATCGAACCAAGCCTTGCAAACGCCCGGACCGGCTCCGCTGTAGCGGGTCGAGGCACACTATTTCACGCTGCCCTCCCCTAGCGAGGGTGGTAATGCTTCCAAGTTTGCTGGATATGACTATAATTTAGATTAATTAAATATAATAAGTTATTGTTTATACTTATTATATTTAGTAGCATAGCCTACCAGACCTAAAGTAATCATCCCCATTACCGCCTGATACACTAATCATCCCGGTCAAAATCGCTTATAACAGAGCTGTGATGAAAAACTAAAGCAAAACATGTCAAATCTCCTCATCAACGCGGAAAAGAAACTACGCAAGGGCAAGCTCAGCGAGGCCTACAAGCTCATAGAACGGGCGTTGAAAAAGGATCCCCGCAATCCTGAGCTGCAATACCTGATTGGCGAAACGCTTCTGCTTCAGGGCCATGTGGATCATGCCCTCGATTATCTGAAACAGGCGGTTTCCAGTGGCCGGGCCAAGCCTTGCTGGTATGTGATTTGCGGCATGGCGCTCGAGCAAAAGGGTCTGTTCGAAGACGCCGAAAAATCCTACAAAATGGCGGAAATGTCAGGCTGTGACGATGACCGCATGTACTACATGATCGGCAACTTCCACACCAACATAACGCAGAACTTCTCCAAGGCGGAACTCTACTACGCCAACCTGATCGAGAGAAATCCGCGAGCATTTGTCGCCTATCTGGGTTTGAGCGGACTCTATATACTGCAAAAGCGATACGAGGAAGCGATCCAGGCGTTGGACTACTGCCTGACGAATGGCTATGAAACGGTTGAGGTTTATATCAACCTGTGCAACGCCCTATCCAATCAAGGCAGGCAGAGCGATGCGCTTAACTGCATCAAAAAGGCGGTAGAGATAGACCCAAAGCACAACATCGCCAAACAAAACTATATCGCGCAGCTGGTCTATACGATCGACGACCAGTCCGTGCTGTTCAACGAAATAAAAACCATAACCCAGTCGCTGAACAAACAGGCCAGGAAGCGGTATCAAGGCGCGATCGACAGGACAGTCGACAGAAAACTGCGCCTCGGGTTCGTCTCGGCGGATCTGCGCCATCACGCCATCGCCTTCTACTTCAAGCCGATCCTGGACGAGATCGACCGAAACAGGTTTTCCATACATTTCTATTACAACAACTTTTTGTATGACGATATTACCCGCGAGATCAAGGCTCGGTCCGATAGCTGGTGCGAATGCCAGACATTGAACGATGAACAACTCTGCAATCAGATACGCTCGGATAAGATCGATATCCTGATCGATCTCTCCAACCACTCACTCGGTAATCGACTGACCGCGTTCAATCTGAGGCCCGCTCCAATGCAGGTATCATGGCTGGGGCTTCCGGTAACGACAGGCATGAACTGCATCGATTTTTCCCTTAAGGACAGATCGCTGATCGATTTATGCGAGCTTGAAAGGAATTCCAGCGAAAAGATCCTGCCGGTTGATGGATTGACTTTCTTTAAGTCGCTTTTCGAACTCCCGCCCTTGACCGAACCGCCCTGCGTGAACAACGGTTTCGTCACTTTTGGTTCCTTCAACGTATTGCGAAAGGTCGACAGCGACACCCTGGAGACCTGGGCCACGCTGCTGCAGAGGTCACCCGGCTCCAGGATTCGCATGGTCATCGATGATTACGGAAACCAGTTGATGCGGGATCATATTCATGAGATTTTCGCGCGCCACGATGTCGAAAAATCATCCGTCTATCTTCATCCCAGGCTACCCATCAAGGAGTATCTGCAATCCCACGGGGAAGTCGACATTGCACTGGACCCCTACCCCTATCATGGTCAGACGACATCCTTCAATTCGTTGCTGATGGGCCTGCCGCTGGTATCGCGGGCGGGCAGATCGACAGCCAGCAATATCTCCACGAGAATTCTTTCGGCAATCAACAGACAGCAATGGATTGCCAGGGATTTCGATGAATATATCGGGATCGCGCTGGCCCTGGCGCAAGACAGGGAAGGGCTGGTATCGATTCGGAAGAACTTGCGCATGGAAGTGGAAAACTCGTCTATCATGGACTATAGGCGGCATGCTGAAAATATAGAAGCGGCCCTGATAAAAGGTTGGCAAATGCTGTATGGAGCCGGCGGCGATAACACCAATAATAAAGGCTCATAAACGATCACCTCGAGAAGTGGTTGTTCAATTAGGAGTACCCAAGTAACTATGAAGATGTCAGAAAATGCAGAATCAATCGAGGCGACAATTCCTGAAATCGATATCGTGACCCGACTGCGGCGATGGGCCAACGCCGAAGATCGTGCCAAGGCCGGCAGCGAGGTCCAGGCCTACACCGAGCAGTTGATTCAACGGACGGGCCGCGGCATGGTGCTGCGCGAAGCCGATCTGAGAGGGCTCGACCTCTCCGGGTTCGACCTGCGGCTCTCGGTTTTGAACCGCGCGGTGCTCCACGGCACCGATCTCAGCGGCGCCGATCTTTCCGGCGCCACCATCGTCTGCGCCGGCATGGAGAGGACCCTGCTCAAGGGCGCCAACATGCGCGGCGTCTATATGCACGCGTTCGCCGCCCAGGTCTGCGATTTCAGCGGCGCCGATATGCGCGATCTCACCGATGCCACCGGCAGTCTTTTCCACGGCTGTTTCATGACCGGGGTGGACTTCTCGGGTTCGGCCATTGCCGGTACCACCTTCTACCAATGCATCATGGATGAAACCCGCTTCGTGCGCAGCAACCTGCAGGGCTCGACCATCAACGAGTGCCATTTGGGGAGCGCGGACTTCACCGCCGCCCAGGTTTCCCAGTTGGCGATAACAAAGTGCGACATGCGCGGCGCCTCGCTCTACGAGGCGAGCGGCGAAGGTTTTACCCTGCAGCGTCTCCTCGACGCCGAAGGACTGACCCTGTCGCAGGCCAACCTGCCGGGATTGAGGATTCGCGGCTGCACCCTCTCCCGCCTCAATGCGAAAAGCCTTGCCGCCAGGGAAGCCGACATATCCGCCGTCTCCATGCCCTCCTCCGACTTCACCACGGCGGATCTCGAACATGCCAGGCTGATCAATGTCACCCTTGAAAATGCCCGCTTCAGCGGTTGCAAACTCGATGGTGCCCTGCTCACAAACTGCATGGCTGACCATGGCGACTTCAGCGGCGCCACCGGCGAGAACATCGCGGTGAGAGAATCCTCATTCCAACATGCGAACATGGCCCGCTTTACCGCCAGGTGCGCCCATTTCAGGGACTGCAATCTCTCCCATGCCAGTCTGCGCAATGCCTATCTCTACCGCGCCATGATTACCGGTGATCCGCCAAAATCGATGTCGATGATGGAGACCGATCTCTCTGAGACAACCCTGGTTCAATCCTATATTGCCGGCAATCTGAGCGGCGCCAATCTGCGCGGCGCCCTGATGGTCTACGCGCGGCTGAACCAGGCGGTGCTCGTGGGCGCTGACCTGACCGGTTCCACTCTGTTTGGCGCCAGCCTGGTAAAGACCATCTTCGACGGCGCCAGGCTCGACAGCGTGACCGGCCCTGTCTTCAGTGACCGCAGCAGCGGCTTGCAACAGGCATTGGCCGTCGCAAGCGGCGAGAACAGCAGTGACCTGGCGGCCTTCGTCGACGGTCTTGAGGGCCTGTTGCGGGATCAACAGCGAGGATCGACTTGACTGTTGAGACACAGCCCCAGTCAATGGTCGAGCCATCCCTGCCGGAGGTCGAACGCATCTGCCGTCAGGCCCTCTCCGGGTTTATCGAACCCGCGGCGGCTGTGGACGAAGTCACCGCGCAGCTGCTGGATGCCGAACTCAGGGGAAAGCACTCTCACGGTGTCGTGCGCATTCCCTGGTTGAAGCAGCGCCTGGGAGAGTTTCACCATCGGGCGCCGCAGGCATCGCGGGAGCTGCCCTGGCTACTCCAGCTCGGCTGCCGACAGAGCCTGGGTTATCTTGCGGCACGGGAGGCGCAACGACAGTTGCTGCGCATGCTGTCGGAGCAGGCCTTCGCGGTGGCGGTCTGCAAGGAGGCCTTCCCCACGGGCGTGCTGGGCGACTATTTGCGGCCGTTGGCCGAGTCGGGCCATGTCGCGATCGGCTTCGCCACCAGTCCGCCGCTCCTCTCCTTGCAGCGGGATGCTGAACCGTCGCTCGGCACGAATCCCATGGGGGTGGCCATGCCGGCAGGGGCGGAGAGACCGGCATTCGTCGCCGACATCTCGCCCGCATCCATAACCTTCGGCCAGCTGCTGGCCATGCTTTCAGGCTTCGACGGCGATCTCGGTGACGCCACCCTGGCGACGAGCGAAGGCAATCCACCCGCGGCGCTCGCCGAACTCTTCGATGATCAGGACCGCTTCAGCGGCAGAATCATCCAATCCCTCGAGAGCGCAACGGGCCGGCGCCAATATGCCTTGCTGATGGCAATCGAGTCGCTCACCGCTCTGTTCGCCGGTGGCACCACAACCGGCAGTCTGGTGTTGCTGGCCTTCGATCCCCAACGCATGCCGGGGCTGCATCCCGAGGCCGCCGCCGCGGTGATCGAGCGCATCGCCGGGCAGCTGGCGTGGCAAAACATCCCGGGCGGCCATGGCGAGACCAGACGGCGTGAAATCCTGGCCAAGGGCAGCCTGCCGCTACCCGAATCCCTTTGGGGCAGACTGAATGCCCTTGCCCAAGGGGAGATGGCCGCGGCTGCCTCGGCGGGCGATTGAACCTTGTATAGAGGCACCGGGATCACGCTGCTTGCTTTTCCTGTCGATATGGATGCCTCTGGGCGATTTCTCGCGGTCGCCAGCGCCTTGGGTATCCGGATCATTGGCGCCAGTTCCGCTGCGGATCCCCCTGTCGATGCCCCAGTGGATGAGCTGATCCATCTGCCCTACATAACTGATCCCGATTTTATTCCCGCCTTCAAGACCTGCCTCGAGGCGTTCCGGATCAGCCATATCCATACCGCCCATCCCGGAGTGTGGACGGTGCTCAACGAGCTGTTGCGGAAGCAGGCCGGCGATTACCGTTTCACCCTCTGCCAACCCTCCCCCTATCAATCGATCTGGCAGGACACCGGGGCAGGCTATGCCTGGGCCGATGCAATCCTCGCGGATCCCTTTTCGCAGCGCATCCTGCCCGAGGCCGGCACGCTGAAGCCGGCGCTCAACCCGGCGCAATACGCCGGCCTCTATAAACAGTTTCTCCAGATACCGGGGCAATGCGATCTGCAGAAACTGACCGCCTTCGCCCATCTGGCGCGGATTCTGCCGGTGGGCGATTTGGTGGAGATCGGATCCCTCGCCGGTCGCTCCGCTTTCGCCCTTGCCTGGTTGGCTCAACGCTACGGGATCGGCACTCTGATCAGCATCGATCCCTGGTCAAATCAGGCGATAGCGGAGCAGGGCCGGGAGGCGGACATCCTCAACAGGGATCTGGAGAGCATCGATTTCGAAAAGATATTCCTGGCCTATATCAGCAACCTCTCATTGCTGAGCAACGCGGCTTATATTCGCGCCGTTTCCACCGAGGCGATCGCAGGCTACAGACAGGCCGCTTCCGAGGGTGTCCTGCAGAGCCCCCAGCTGGGCTCTCTGCCAGTCGCGGGAGAGATCTCGCTGCTCCATGTCGACGCCAATCACGAATACAACCATGTGCGCCAGGACCTGGAGACCTGGGAGCCCTATGTCAAGCCGGGCGGATGGGTCTTGCTGGACGACTACCACTGGGCCTTTGGCGACGGGCCGAAGCGGGCCGGCGACGAGCTGTTGGCCAGCGGAAGATTCGATCACACCTTTACCCTGGGCGATACGCTCTATCTGAGAAAGGGCTGAGCGAGGCAGGCCGTTTCCCAGGCTCAGCTGCGATCCGGCCCCAGATCCGCCGGCGCTTGGTTGTGTTGCCGAATCACCTTGGCGGGGGAGCCTACCGCGACCACATGATCGGGTATGTCGCGGGTGACGGTGGAGCCCGCACCGATAAGGCTGCCGCGACCGATCCTCACCTGCTCGATCACCTGGCAACCCAGCCCCAGGTAGCTGTCCCTGCCGCATACCACGTCGCCGGCGACCCGGCTCCCCGGCCCGGCAAACACCGCGCTGCCAAGGTGGGATCCATGACCGATGGTGACCTGCCAGTCCAGGGCAACGAAATCGTCGAGCCTTGCGCCATGGTTGATGGCGTTCATCCCCATCAACAACACCCCCCTTCCCAGGGTCGCATGGGGAGAGACGTAGCTGGATGGATTGACGATGGCCGGGCACTCGGCGCCCTTTTGCAACAGCAGCTCGCCGTAGCGCCGGCGTGCAACCGGACTGCCGATGCCGACCGCGAAACGGTGTTCGGCGGTAAAGGCGGCATCGAACAACAGCTCGTCCCCGCCCAAAACCGGCTCTCCATTGACCAGCTCCCCCGGGCTTCGGGTGCGGTCGATGAAACCTGCAACGGTAAAAGCCGCGAGTTGGGCCACATCCAGCAGGCAGCCGGCGTGGCCGCCGCTGCCGATGATCACCAGGGGTTTGTCGTTTTCCGTTTTGCTCATTGCTTTGGGGTTGGCCTGCGGTCTATTACCCGGCGCGCCTTGAATTGGGTGCGTGGAAAAGCCCCGGACGCCATTGGCACCAGGACGATGCGAAGGCCCAGTCCGCCGTTCAGGTGCTCTTCGGCCGCCAAGCGGAAACGCTCGGCATCCACGCTGCCATCGCATTCCGCTTCGATACGGACTTCATCCAGTTCACCCCTGCGCTCGAGGACGATCCTGAATTCGGTACCCATGCCATCGATCTCGCGCAGCAGCTTTTCCACATCGCTCGGATAGAATTTTACCCCGCGGATAATGATCATATCGTCGAGCCGTCCGATAATGCCCCGCGGCATCCTCGGATAGGTGCGGCCGCAGCCGCAGGGCTCATCGCTGATGAGGGTTTCGTCACCGGGAAAATAGCGGATCATCGGTTGTGACTTGCGCCATAGATGGGTGTAGACGACCGCCCCTCTGCGGTTATAGCCGAGGGATTGGTGGGGATCTTGGGGATTCACCACCTCGGTATAATCCACATCCTGGTAGACATGCATGCCGCTTCCCCGGGAACACTCCATGTTGGAGCAGGGATGGAGTTCGGCGACGTTGCCGAAATCGATGGCGCGGATGCCGAATCCCGATTCGAGCCTTTGCCTTACGCCTGGAATCGCCGCCCCTGGCTCACCGCCGAAAAAGCCCAGCCGCAGACTGCCCGATGCCATCGCTATCCCCTTGGCCCGGGCCGTCTCCAGGATATGCAGGCAAAAGGAGGGCGTGCCGCAGATCACCGTCGCCCCGACCTGCTGCAGCATGGCGATCTGGCGCTCCGTGTTGCCGCCCGCCATGGGCAGTACCTTTGCGCCGATACGTTCCGCCGCCTCGAGCAGGCCCCAGCCACCGACATAGAGGCTCAACGGAAACACGATCTGAACGATATCCGAAGGCCTGAGCCCGGCAGCCCAGCACTGCATGGCCTGGGCCTCCGAGATATGTTCCCAATCCTCCCCGCTTATCGCGAACAGGGTGGGATGTCCCGTGGTGCCGGAGGTGCCTTGAATGCGTTTGACCTCTGAAAAGTCCACACCCAGATAGTTGCCGAAGGGTGGATGGTCGCGCTGCGCCTGCTGCAGCATGGCCTTGGTGACAACAGGCACCTTGGTTGTGAAATCGTCGAGGTCCCTGATCTCATCCGGATGCACACCCTTGGCATCATAGAGCTGGCGATAGAAGGGAATCCGCGCATAGGCGTAGTTCAATTGATGCTTGATACGATCGAAGATCAAGACCATCCGTTGCTCGGCGGGAAGCGTCTCCCGTTGCCGGTCCCAGAAAGGCTCACTGCCCGGATGCATCTATGTAGGCCAATTTATAAATCATAATGCTAGTATACCAACAATGAATTGTTATATATGCAAGGCCCCGACCGACCACTATTTCCGCAAACGGTTCGACCGGTTCGGTCTCGATAGCGTGAACTACCGGCGTTGTATAGCCTGCGGTACCGTGTACGCGGAAACCCTGCTGCAACTACCTGAAGAGCGCTGGCGCGGGGTTTGCGAGGCCTACCACAACAGCTATCGCGGAAGTGGTGAAAACCCCGATGATCCCAACTGGCGGGTGCGGCTGAATCAGCAGGCGGAACTCCTGTTGAGGCTCGCGGAAAACGGCCTTCTGAATAGGGCCGGACCATGGCTCGACCACGGTTGTGGCGAGGGTGAGCTGGCCGCTATGCTTGCGGAGAGGATCGGGAAGATTTCCTGTTATGATCGGTATTGGAAGGGCGACGGTTATTTGCAGGAAGCGGAATTGATTCCACGCCACTACTCCCTGGTGATCTCCACATCAACCCTGGAGCATCTGCGCAGCCGGTCGAGCCTGGATGCAATCACCGGGCTGATCGCCGAAGACGGCAGCCTGGCCCTGCACACCCTGGTCCGCGGCGAGATTCCCCGCGATCCCGCCTGGTTCTATCTGCTGCCAGTACACACCATCTTCTATACCAACAAGGGAATGGCCAAGCTGTTCGATCAATGGGGTTTTCACTCCTCCATCTACGCCGTCGATGCAAGGTTATGGATAGGCTATCGCAAACCATTGGCAGAGGTGCTGAAACAGAAACCGCAAATGCTCGCTTCGCCCGGGTTGCATGCAAGCGAGGGGTTCTTGGCTTATTGGCCTTAGCCATCAATACCGATAACACGAGATCCAACTATGTCGCAGGAAATGGGTAATGAAGCGCGGACCGATGCATTTCGCCGCAATCCCGATCTGGAGTCTCTGATCGAGCGCCTCAACAGTATGCTTCAAGGCAGCGCCGCGTCCGAGCTCGAACGCTTCGAGTCTCCGCAACTACCCCTGATACTGGTTATTGGCGGACCCCGATCGGGTACCACATTGATGATGCAGTGGCTGGCGGCCAGCGGTTGCTTCGGCTACCCCTCCAACTTGATGGCGCGCTTCTACAGGGCCCCCTATATCGGCGCCCTGATCCATGAAATGCTGATCAATCCGAAATACCGGTATAAAGACGATTTCAAGGATATAGCCCCCTATACCATGGATAGCAGCTTCTCCTCGGATCTTGGCAAGACCGAGGGCCTGGCCGCGCCGAACGTTTTCTGGTATTTCTGGCGCCGCTTCTTCGATTTCGATGACTGCACCTACCTCGACGAAGAGAAACAGCAGGCGGCGGATACGCTGAACTTTGTCAGGGAACTGGCGGCGGTGGAATCGGTTTTTGGCAAGCCGTTCGCGATGAAGGGTATCATCGTCAATTGGAACCTCGAGTTTATCGACCGGCTTTTCAGCAAGCTCCTGTTGATACATGTGCGCCGCAATCCCGCCTTTCAGATGCACTCCATTCTCAGGGCACGCGAACGCTTCAGAGGGGATCGGCGGTTGTGGTGGGGATTCAAACCGCCGCAATATGATGCGCTGGACCTGGACTCGCCGGAACAGGAGGTGGCCGCTCAGATCCACTACACCCGAAGCGCCATCGACAGCAGCTTTGAATCACTGGCGGATGAGCGTCATATGACGATAGATTACGAGCGGTTCTGTGAGGATCCCGGCCGTTTCTACGAATTGATTGAAGAGAAGCTGCGCAGACAGGGATACACCCTGCCTGGAAGCTATCAGGGACAAACGGAATTCGACAACAGCAACAGGACTGATACCGCAGCAATCAAAGCATTAGAGGCTGTCTACTCAGGGATGGGTTGAACCGCTGGCGATCACAACTAGTCATCACCCGCCGGTGAGGACTCTGATGACAGAGATTACGGCATCCACTTTCTGCTCATCCATTGCGGGACCTGTCGGCATCACGATCACCCGATCGGAGACCTTTTCACTGTTGACGAGGAAGCGGCCGGCGTTCGGATAGAGCTCCAGATAGGGTTTTAATCGGTGGCACCCGGGCCAGAAATAGCGCCTGGCCAGAACATTTTCTGCTTGCAGGGCAGCCACGATCTCGTCCCGTGCCACCCCCGATTTTTCATCGACCTCAAGCACGATGTACTGATAGTTGTTTGTTTCATTCTCGTCATACTCGAGCAGGCGCACTGATGCAACCCCTTCCAGGGATCTGCGATAGGCGTGGTAGATATGGCGATTATGTTCGATTACATGTTCAATGGATTGCAGGTTGGCCAATCCCATGGCGGCCGATATCTCATTCATCTTTCCGTTG
The DNA here is from genome assembly GCA_003058495.1 of gamma proteobacterium symbiont of Ctena orbiculata. Lineage (GTDB taxonomy): Bacteria > Pseudomonadota > Gammaproteobacteria > Chromatiales > Chromatiaceae > Thiodiazotropha. Next base: position 18,679 of record QBVC01000019.1, read on the forward strand.
GTGCCTGGATGTATGACGTTGTCGACACCGCAAAAACCGAAGTTGCGCATCAATCTCATCGCTTCGGCAAGCTCATCGTCATTGGTCAGGACCGCGCCGCCCTCCAGGGTATGGAAAAACTTGGTGGCGTGAAAGCTCAATATTTCACAGCTGCCGAAACTACCGATCCTGGTTCCGCCCTGGCTGGCGCCGAATGCATGGGCCGCATCGAACATAAGCTTGAGGTTGTGCTCGTCGGCAATCGCCTGCAGTTCATCCACAGGCGCCGGGCGCCCCCATAGATGTACCCCGATAATACCCGTGGTGCGTGGCGTGATCATGCGTCGCACCGCATCGGGATCGAGGTTATGGGTACGGGGATCGATGTCGGCGAATACCGGGGTGATCGCCTGCCAATGGAGCGCATGGGCGGTGGCGACAAAGGTATACGAGGGAATGATTACCTCGCCCTGCAGCTGCAGTGCGCGAATTGCTATTTCCAGGGAGACCGTACCGCTGCACATCGCCACACAGTGGCTGACATCATGGTATTCGGCGATACGCTGTTCGAGGGTCTGGACCAGCGGCCCGTTGTTGGTGAGCCACTGGCGGTCCAGGATCTCTTCCGTATAGTGTAGAAACAGCTCGCGATCACCGACCGTGGGAAGCCCGACATGGAGCGGCTCAGAAAACGCCGGCTCGGCACCATTGACGGCTAGATCACGGGAAGAGTTAATCTGTTTCATTCATCGTAGATTAACAAACAACCCTGAAAAAAAATACATTACTTGTTCATCATCTCTTCGAGGTCGCGCACCATGTATCTGGCGGCGCGCAGCCATGCCTGCTCATTGTCGCCTCTGAAGTCGTAAGCCTTGCTGATCAGCGTCTGCTCACTCGTCACATCCTTGACCTCGATGTGCATGGTCAACACGAGAATGCTCATCTTATAGATCCAACCGGTCATTACCTTGTCACCCTCCACCTGCTTGGCCAGATCATATTCACATCGATTGCAGGTGCGTATATAGGTGCCCAACTGTGCTGCATTGACCATGTCATTGACTTCGGTTTGCGCGACCACATCGAAAATGCCCTCTTCGTCGATCTTGTGAGAGATGAACTCGGTGAGCTTTTTGAGCATTTCCTGATTGCGTTCGACGCCGCCGGGCACCGGTGTGTTATCGACAATCTCAAACGGAAGCACGACCAGTGTTTCATTTTGTATCGCAACTGCCGCCGCAGGCGAGGCCGCGAGCGTTGTTACGAGCATGAGTCTCATGAGGATTTCGAAGCGAAGATTGACAGCGCTGTCAATCGCTCTCAAAAGGTAAAACATATACGCGCTCACCGGCTGCCTCCAGGTAAGTATCTATGTCGATTGGGCGAAGGCCGACTGATTAGGCTTTCAGTTGACCGGATTTTCATACTCTTGGAATGGAGAGTATGGCCTGCATGGATATCAGTATAGCTGACACTCTTTTTTATTGGAGCATGCCAGGGGAAAAAGTGACACATGGCCTCTATATTCATCTTATATATGTGATAATGGAATCCCTGTGACTAAAACAGAGTCCGAGTTTATCCCTGCCTACCTGTCGCTGCACAAACGCGGTGAATTGAGTGCACATGCCGAAACCGCGCTGGCCCGTCTCGAGGCTTGCGACCTCTGTGCCCGCTACTGTCGTGTCAACCGGCGACAGACTGTCAAGGGAGTGGTTTGCCGCACCGGCGAGCAGGCCGTGGTGCACAGCTTCGGCCCCCATCACGGCGAGGAGGATCCACTACGGGATTGGCGCGGCGCCATGGCCTGACCCGTCTCGATCAGCGCGCAAGCCGATTTGCATACTGACCGTTCCGCATGGATCCCAAGCGGTCTTCAGGTAACGGGCATTCAGGGTGGGCTATTGCTCTCTATCACCTTGATATACTCATCGGTCGCCTCCCGGTCGCTACCTATGACGATACGAAGATGGCCCAGAGCCGAGACCTCCAACTGGCCCCGAATCTCCACCTGCTCGCCCCGCTCCGCCTGACCCAGATAGGTGGCGGTGTAGCTGACGGCCTCCTTGACTGAGGGGTGTCGCAACAGGTAACGGGCGGGATAGTCGAAGCTGTGCCCGTCATCGGCGATGCCGACCTGCAGGCTGCAGCTGTGAAGTTTCCGATAGTGCAACAGGTCTTGCCACTGTTCCGGGGTAATGAGCGAGATATCGAACTTCGTTCCCTCGATGGCGGCCTTGTTGTATTTACGCGCCTCATGCCAGCGATATTCATCCAATGTCAGGGAACAGCCGCGCCGCTCATAGGCATCATGCCAGAGGCTCTCATTCAAGGCTTGCAGCAGGTGTTGTTGCAGCAGGCGTTTGACTATCTCCCTGGCCATGCGGAAGCTATCGGGACAGTAGAAGAGCAGGTCGATATCGGATCCACTGTTTTGAGCCCCGACCAGCAGGGAGCCGGTGACGCCCAACACGCTTGTGTCGAGCCCCTGCGCGGCGAACAGGCCAACCAGGCGCTGCAGTTTCTCCTCGATCCCGTCGCATGGAGCGCGAACAAGGATCTCCTTCAATCGCTTGCGCGGTTGATGGTGAATCCTGACCAGATCACGGTGGACGCCATGCAGTGTCACATCCCTTGCCCGGGAGTAGTGGATGTAGTCTGGGTAGTGATTCTTCAGCAGCTCATCGGCATTCCGGGTGGAGAGCTTCTGACATCCCCCGGGGATTCGCCGATAGCGCAGGAACGAGAGTACCCGTTGATCTTCCGGGTCCGCCGCCACCACCGCAAAGATCAGGCCCTCGGCGGTTTCGATGAAATCCTTGGGCTGATAGCCGCTCAATCCACCTGTCCCGCGCCAGGTTTCGGTTGCCGATGCCTGGTCCCGGACTCGCTCCACTGCCTGCGGTAGTCGTCATAGCCGTATGCCTTCAGCAGAATCGAGTCGCCGTTCCCATCGAGGCAGTAGATCGAGGGCAGGTTGTGTCCGTTGAAACGGGTGGCCTTTGCCAGCGTGTAGGCGCCGACGTTGGTGAACACCAGGCGGTCGTCGATCTCCAAAGGCCGTGAAAAACGGTATTCACCGAAGAGGTCGCCGCTGAGACAGGTTGAACCCGCGAGGATGGTGGCGTGGTTTCCATCGCCCTCTTCGTTCAGCAGCCGGGGTGGTCTCTGATACTCGAACACCTCCGGCAGGTGGTTGACCGAGGTGTCGAGCACGGCGATCGATTTGCCATCGCTTTCGAAGCGGTCGATCACGCTCGCCACGAGCATAACCGCATCGTCAACCACTGCACTGCCGGGCTCCAGATAGACCAGGGCGCCCCACTCTCTCCGGATATGATCGATGACCCTGAAGAGCGTCCGCAGATCATCTGACGCTTGGAACAGGTAGCCGCCCCCCAGATTCACCCATTCGACTTCAGCGACCAACCCGGGCAGATGGGCCTCCAGATGGGCCGTGGTCCGTTGCAGCGGCTCGAAGGAACTCGAGCCGAAATTGGTGTGCAGATGGAGGCCGCTGAGGCCCCTTGCCGCGAGCCGTCCCGAACGCCATTGGGCCGCCACCTGGGGCAGGGGCGCGCCAAGTTTGGAGTGGAAACGGCAGGGATCATATCGGGGATCCTCGAGGAAGGAGAGCTGGGGATTGATCCGCAACCCCGCCTTGGCCCGCCCCCCAAGCAGCGGTGCGAGGCGTTGCAGCTGGTTCAGGGAATTGAAGCTCACGGTTTCGCAGAGCCCGGCGATCTCCGCCATCTCTTCACGCCGCAGACCCGGGGTGGTGATATGCAGGCCGCCGGCCCCCGCCAACACCTCATGGGCCAATCTCGCCTCGAACAGGGAACTGACCGAAAAGCCGTCCAGCAGGCCGGGCATCCGTTGCAGCAGGCCGGTGAAGGGACATGCCTTGATCGAATAGAGCATCCGGCAGCCGCTGACCGATCCGATTTCGTTCATCAGATCGAGATTGTGCGCCAGCCGTTTCTCGTCAAGGATGAAACCGGGGGTTTCCGGAACCGCATCGAACCAGGCCTGCCGATCGGGCGATATCTGCTGCAGAACGGCACAGGGATTGAGTGACATGGACTAGCCTCCCGCAGCCGCCCGCCCGGCCCGCTCCCTCGAGCGGGTGAGTGCTTCGCGCACTTCGAGCAGCCGATGGGGCGCGATTCGGGCGATTCGCTCGCTGCGTTCACACAGCGCGCCGCGGAATCCCAGGTAGTCGGGCGCCAATGGGACGAGCCGGGGGATATCCTCCTGCCGCAGGGAACCGGCAAGACCGTTGAGCATCCCCAGGGCCCTGGCTTGGGCAACGAAATCCCCGAGCCTCGACAACTCGATCCGCGTAAGCAGCCCTCCTCCACCCTTGGCGGCAGTGTCGAGCATGATGCCGCGAAAGCCGGCGTCTGCAAACTCGCCCAATCGCGCAAGGGGTGGATCGAGGTCCGCGAAAAGAACGGCGACAACGGCGCAATCCTCGCAAAGGCCGGCGATGGCCTGCAGGCAGGCGGTCAGGTTGTGGGTGGAGAAAAAGCCCACCTTGATGTAGTCGACGCCGCTCTCCGCGGTCTGTCGAATGGCGCCTGCAAGCTGCAGCGGCTCGGCCGGCAGATCGCCCACCGTCGCGCTCACCGGGCAGCGTCCGGCGCAGCGCGCCACCAGGTTGTGAATCTGCGCCAGGGGCAGTGCCCCGAGGGCCCCTGTTCGGGGCTCTTTCAGATCGATGATATCCACCCCGGCTTCGACGGCGAGTTCCAGTTCCCGGTCATTGGTCACGCTGGCCAGCAGCTTGGTCACACCGCGCCCTCCCTCGCCTGTTGCCTGCGGAAGTCGTCGACCCGCGCCATCAGCCACGCCCAGGCCTCCCGCTCGCGCTCCCCGGCCGTCTTGTCGACGGCGATGGTCAGGTAGGCGATTTCGCTTTCGATCTTCTCCGGCGGCAGCCGCCCGAGCCGGCTCACCAGAATCGCCAGCTCCAGCACCGCCGCCTGGGCCCGGTTGAATCCCCGGAATGGCCGGTGGTTGGCCTCGTGGATCGGCTGACAGACAAGCCGGGGACGCAGCGGGTCCTCTTCCACTCGCCGCAGACGCACCTCGCAATGGGCGAGGGCCTCGGCGAGTCGCGGCGCGGCTACCTGATCCGCTTCGACCAGGGGCCAGTCGTAGCGTCCCGTGAGACAGCCGGCGAAAACCCGAACATCGTCGCAGTAGTTGATCACCGCGCACTCCCCGGCGAGGATGCTGTCCAGGGTCCGCGAGGGACGGAAGGGTGCGATCACCAGATCCCCTCCCCGCCAGACCACCCCCATGGGGGCGATCTGATTCTCCCCTTGCGGGTTGCGACAGGTGACGATGACTTCGTGGATCATGGGCTTTTCCTTGTTTTCGTGGTGCCCGGCGCATCCTGGCGGTTCAAATCCTTCTCCGCCTCGGGCAGGGCCGAGCCCCAGCGCAGCGGCTGGTCCTGTACATAGCGTTTCCCCAACTGATGGGCGATCTGGGCACGGGCCAGTTCCACCCCCAGGTAGAAGGCGTGACCGCCGTCGTCCTCGACACCCAGTTCCGGGAAGAAATCGAAGGGATCGTCATGGCTGAGGAGACCATCCCGGTTGTAGAGGTGGATACCCTCGTCGCTGACCTGGATCCTGAAATTGGGATCGCGGATCTCGGCGGCCAGCTCGCCGATCTCGGCAAGGCTATAGGGAAAGGGTTTTATCTCATGCAGGGCGGCGAGCCCGCTGTCGACCTGTTTCGGCAGGGTCTTCTCCCGGCGTGCCCAGTACATGATGCGGCGTGCCGCATCCGCCTCGCGTACGGCGCTGCGGCAGTGGCTGCTGACCTGGGTGGTGAGGATGTTGGTGATGCCAAGCTCCGAGATGACGCCCATCATCACCGCGTTGATGCCCGTGGTGTCCGCCTCGGTTAGCTCCGTGATATTGCCCACACCCATCATGATCTCGGCCTGTGGCCGTTTTTTTCGCAGGGCCTGGTAGCGCAGTATGGAGTCGGTGAAACCGAAGTGGATGGGATCGAGGATGGGGTCGGCAATATAGCCGCGCCCCTTCTCCTCGAACGCCTCCATGCAACGAAGGAGCGAGTCCAGATCGCCCGGCGTGGCGGGTATCAACACCGGGGTTGACGCCACCTCGTCCGCGATCCATAGGTTATCCTCGTGCAGGCTGAGGAGGTAATCCGCCCCGGCCCTGCCCCCGCTCAACAGCTCCTCGCTGTTCATCGAATCGACGCTGACCCGATAGCCCGCCTCCCGGAGGGCGTTGACGCTCTGGGCAAGATGGGGGAAAGGGGTTTCCGGCAGACAGCCGAGATCGATGACGTCGGCGCCGTCGGCAGCGTAGGCCGCGGCACGCTCCAGGATCCCATCGACGCTGAGATTGGGGGCGTCGACGATCTCGGCGAATATCCGCACGTCGTAGCCGTCCAGGTCGGGCGCCATCCCCTCCTTGCCGAAAAAGCGCGGCAGATCCATCAGCTCCTCCGGGCCCCGCTCCACCGGGATACCGAAGTGTTGGCTGAGCCCATTCAGGTCGCCGCGGCAGCGGCCGGGTACCAGGATCCTTTCCGCATCGCCGTAGTCGTTGAGACGGCGCTTGATCATCTCGGCGGTCATCAGCGCCGCCACCTTGAGGCCGAGATTGTGCACCCGCCACTCGAACTCCTCGGCGGCCATCTCCTGCAGCACCCGGGTCAGCTGCTTTTCAGCCAGCGACCCGGTAAGGAAAAGGATCTTTTCAACCACGACACGGCTTCCTCAACGGCGTCATTTCAATCCCCGCCGCTATCTATCTCTCGCCGGCAGATGCCCCATTGATGGTCTGCCTCCTCCACGGCCACCTCGAGGCTCTTCACATGGATAAGGGCCGAATCCGCTGCCAGCTTCGGCAGCAGGGATTCCATGACATACCAGGCCAGCATCTCCGCCGTGGTATTGGCCACCGGCAGCACCAGGCAGTTGCTCGCCGGGAGGGTGAAACGCTTGTCATAGCTCGAGACTTCCATCCGGTCACCTGCCTGCTCGATCGCCACCTCCTCACTCTCGCCGGGTAAGAGTATCTTGTCGTGAAGCTCATGGCAGATCTCGGCGGCCAGCCGGTTCAGCAGCACGAAGTCGATCACGAAGGCGTCGCTGTTGTTGTCGCCGTAGGCCTGGATGCGGAGGTGAAAGTTGTGGCCGTGCAGATTCTCGCAGCTGTTGTCGAAGGTGATGAAATGCGCCGAGTTGAAATGCAACTCCCCCGGGTAGACATTGACCGCGAATGTTTGAGCGTTGTTTTGCAAGGAGTGGCTCCATCTGTTGTTGGTATCTGTATGCCATGATGCAGGTCCAGCAAGTATCCTGGGGCGTCCGCTGAGCGTCAACCCGCGCTTAATGTCCATGCAAATTTGGCTCCAACCCCTATTTCCACCGGTCTTCGGGGAGCGATGGTCGTTGAAGTCGTTTATAGAAGCCTGCTAATCGCGTCAAACAGGGCGATCAGATCATTCGTATTCATGAATCCCGCTGAGACAGGATCTGAACAAGGGACATGTGTGTCAACAAAGTGTGACAGCGAAGGGGGTGTGATGTATGGATTGGCAGGCCCGGGATCAGAGATTGAAGGCTGGGATTTCCCGCGCCGGATCGTTGTGGCTGAGGCGGGGCCTAGGCCCCGCCATGGGATTACGCCTGATCAGGTATGGTCATCGCACTGCAGCATCGGCAGCACCCGGCCTACCGGATAGTAGGTGCCGTATTCGACCAGAAAGCTGCTCTGTATCGCATAGGCTTCACGCTCCGCCTCGATGCTCTGTTCGCAGTTTTCCAGCACGGCGCCCTGCTTGCCCTGGAGCCAGTGAACCAATTCGTGGAGGGCGACCGAGGTGTGGAAGATGTTGTTCTCGAGATCCATGCGATCGTCGAGATAGACCACATCACCATCACCGGGATACCAGCCCAACACCCTGCAGGAACGTCCGTTGCAGGCACGCTCTTCCAGCCAGCTGTGGGAAACCATCTCCATTTCGGGACATTCGTTATCGACAGGCTGGTAGTCTGACAGGGTGAAGATCCAAGAAAGCAGCACGGCACATAATTCCATAGTACAAACCTCAATTCAGTGGTCGCCATAAGCAACGAGCCAGAAACGTGGACGACCTATCCAAGCGTGGAATCCATGCCGCATCTGCCAAGGCCATCAGTAGTCTGATGCTATATATATCGGTCTCCGGGGCGAGTACTTTAGAAAAGCCTAATGAACTCGTCTCGTGAACAATATTACATCAGATCCTACTAATATTCTGCATGACCCATGCCAGTGATTCATTGATATTTATTAATTGCATAATATTCAATGCATTAAATGGCATATTGAAAATCTGCCTAATCTTTATGAGGTTTTGATTTTACGAATTTGGTCAAAAATCTGTCAATTTGGTCCCTAAAGGGACCCAGGCATGCCTCCTTTTTGTGCAGCGGATCGCTGATTGGGACTCCACTTCCTAGGTTGTGACAATCTCGGTGGCAAGCGAGGCGTCGCCCTGATGCAGCGCCGGGAAACGGCCGTGTTCGCCGGCGGAGAGCACCCAGGCACGAATCGGGGTTTGTCGCAGGTAGGCGCCGAACTGACTGTCGATCATGCCGCTCTCTTCAAGCTCGGCAACAGCGATCCTGGCGCCCTGGAGGGGTGCCGATTTCACCAGCAGCAGTCTACCGATGCCGAGTTCGCCGCAGAGCCACACCGCCAGGGAGTCGGACGTCACCTCCCAGCTATGCTCGATTGCGGACTCGGCCATGACCATGGCTGACGGCAGCCACACCGGGGTTTCGCCCCTTGCCAGCACCTCGGCGACTTGGGATCGGCTGGCGACGGCACGCAATCCCGGCTGCACGCCACAGACCATTCTACCGAACTGCTCCATGGCTAGCAGCGCCATGTTATGGGCGGATGATTGATCGAACCGCCAACGCCGCTGCGCCCTGCGGACCTGATCGGCGAACGGGCCGCCGCCGGGAACGATGACCGTCGAGCCGGCCTGAGCCAGGAGCGCCAGCCAGTTACTCAGGTGGTCCGAATCGAAGAGACTGCCACCGAGCTTGACTACCCACATCGCTCACTGTTCATCTGTTCCATCCGCTGCAGCAGATCGAGAAGGGCGGAGGCCTTGTGATAGGTCTCGCGATACTCCGCCTCGGGATCGGAATCGGCCACTATGCCCCCGCCCGCCCAGAGGCGGGTTATGCCGTCGGAGTGCACCAGGGTGCGTATGGCGATATTGCTGTCCATGTCGCCGTTAAAACCGATGTAGCCGATGGCGCCGCAGTAGATGCCTCGGCGATGGGGCTCGAGCTCCTCGATGATCTCCATCGAGCGCAGCTTCGGCGCCCCGGTGATCGATCCGCCGGGGAAGCAGGCACGCAGCAGAGAGAGCGCGTCCTTGCCCGGCGCCAGGGTCCCTTGTACCTTGCTTACCAGATGATGCACACGGGCGTAGCTCTCCAGTTTGAACAGCTCCGGCACCTCCACGCTGCCGGTGGCGCAGACCTTCCCCAGGTCGTTGCGCAGCAGATCGACGATCATCAGGTTCTCCGCCTGATCCTTGGGGCTGTTTTTCAGCATCTCGGCGAGCATCATGTCCTCCATCGGATCCTCGCCCCGGGGTGCGGTTCCCTTGATCGGCCTGGTCTCCACCAAACCGTCGCGAACCTGGAGGAAGCGTTCAGGGGAAGTGCTCAACACCTGGCAGTGGGGTGTGTTCATGTAGGCGGCAAAGGGTGCCGCATTGAGCTGGCGCAGCAGGCTGTAGGCATGCCAGGGATCACCCTCGGCGACGGCGGAGAAACGTTGCGCGAAATTGACCTGGTAGCAGTCGCCATCGAGGATGTAGCGCTTTATCCTTGCGATGGATGCAAGATACTCCTCCTTGGTCATGTTCGAACAGACCTCGCCGAGGACCCGATAGCCGCCTGCCGGCCGGTTTTTGGCGGACCGGTCCGCGGCCCGCAGCAGGCGCCTGCGGTAGCGCTCGAGACGCGCGGGATTCTCGCCGACCAACCAGCTTCGCTGCGCCTGATGATCCACCACCAATGACCAGTCGTGGATGCCGATGGCCATATCCGGCAGTTGTTCCATGTCCTCGGCGAGACTGGGCAGGCGTTCGATACGCCGCCCCAGGTCATAGCCGAAATAGCCTATCGCGCCACCGCAAAAGGGAATCCCGTCGATGCCATCGGCGATCGGCCCAAGGGCCTCGCGCAGGAGCTGGAAGGGATCTTCCGCCGAGAGCCTCACGGTGCCGTCCCTTCGCTGGATCCGGGTCTGTTCGCCACGGGTGACAAGAACGCAGTCGGGGTCCGCGGAGATGATATCGTAGCGTCCCTGTTCGCTGTGGGGGCGGCCGCTGTCGAGAAAGGCCGCCCAGGGCTGATGGGCCAGGGCCTCGAATAGCTGCGCGCTGTCCTCCCGGTAGGGAAAATCGATCGCCACCGCACTCATCCCGCATGCTCCTTGGCCAGACTGGCTACCGCCACCGCCGGCGCACACTCGGCCGCTTTCGACCCCATGGGCCTGGCATACTCGAACAGGGTTTCGAATCCGACATAGGGCCTTCCCAGGCGGCGGCAGATGCGCTCCACCAGAAAACGCCCGACACCGGCACCCACCAGCGGAGCGGCCTCCGAGAGCCCGGGCCTGCTCAGAACACGTTCACAGGCATCCATCACCAGGCGCAGCTGCTGTTCCGCGATAAAGCGCGAGACCCCTCGCCAGCCGCCGAGATCGGCGGCATCGAGATCCAGCCCCAGCATGCGCGCCAATCTGCGCGCGCTGCCGATCTGGCTCTTTTCGCCATTGTCCGCGCTCGGCAGCAGATCGGCGCCATCGGGCAGGTCGCCGTTCAGCCGATAGATATCCGCGGTGGTTGCAAAATGCTCAGCCATCAAATAAACCCATTCTCCTGCAAAAGGGACCTTGTCGGTGATCGCCATCAACGGCGTACGTACAATACCTGTATAGATCAGGGATTGACCGCGCAAGCGCTGATGGTCGCTATAGTCGCATGTCAGCACCTGCTTGTCTGCGAAGGGTATCAGGTCGGTCGTGGTGCTTCCCACGTCGACCAGAAGCCCCTCCCGCAGGCATCCGGCGGCCCAGGATGCCGATGCAAGCCAGTTGGCCGACGCCACCCGGAACACCTGATTCGCCGCGCTGTGCGGATGCAGAAAACCCGCCGGGCCGCCGTAGATGGCCAGCTCCGCCCGGGGGAAACGGCGGCTCATCGCATCGATAAGCGCCCTCACCCCGGTGGCGCGGTCGGGAAACAGATCGACCAGCTCTCCCGTCATGGTGACCGCATGCCTTAGACCGCTGTCGCCGCCGATTTTCTCCAGCACCGAATCGATGCCCGCATCGAGCCTATCGAGGCCCTGCCACAAGGGACAGGGTATCTGTACCACGGAACCCACCCTTCCACGGCTGTCGACCAGGGCCGCCTTGGTGTGGGCGCCGCCGAGATCCCATCCCAATATTGCATCATGCGGCACCGGCATACTCCAGATTCACGTCCACCACCGATGCCTTCAGTATCTGCCGCGGCAGAGGCGCGCGCTCCTCAAGCAGATCGAGTACCAGGGCAGCGGGATTGATTCCGGTGGACTCCTTCAGACCGACATAGGAGGTGGTTATCCTGGGATTGACCTCCAGCACGCGCAAGCCATCCTTGGTATCGATGATATCCACGCCTATGATACCCCAGAGGTCGGGCAGCGCGGCCACCACCTCACGGCCGATCTTAAGAAAGCGGGCCCGATGTTTCAAATGGCCGTTGACCACGCAGCCGAGCAGCACAAATCCATAGTCGGTCATCGCGATTCGCTGATGGTTGACGCTCAACACCAGGGCCTCGCCGTTGCAGGCCAATATGTTCAGACTGGTCGGCGTGCCGTGAACGAAGGGTTGGATCACATACTCGCTATTCTTGGGCAATGCCTCAAATTGCTGACAGAGATCATCCCGGTCGCGGCAGATCCTTATCCCTTGACAGCCGACCCCGTCATCCGGTTTCACCACCCAGCTTCCGTTGTGATCGGGCACCCCATCCTCGAACCGGTAGGTCGGCACCACGGAGATACCCTGCGCCTGTAAGCGATTTGTCGTCGCCAGCTTGCTCGATGTGGTCTGCACCGCTCGAGGCGGGCTGTTCAGCAGCACCTTTCCCTGGCTGATCACCGCTTCGCTGATGTGCTGCAGCACATTGGAAAACTCGGGGGCGACGGGCCAAACCGCATCCGCGGCTTCCATGCATGCCTGCCATGCGAGGGGAAAATCCTCCAGGTTGTGAAGCATATGACACACCACCGGCAGTTCAAGCTCGCTCAACCTTGCGTCGCGGGTTGTATGGACTTCAACCCCGTCGATCTCGGCAAGATCGGAAATCAACGCCTTGAGCATAATATCCCCCTCTTCCGAGAGAGACGGAGGCAAGGGGCTGTCCAGCATCCCTCCCCCCGTAATATACTCAAACACAAAGATTCTCATGTTTACCTGTCCGCGCTGATGAAGCTCATACCCGTCATAGATCTAATGAACGCCCGAGTGGTGACGGCAGTAAGCGGCAAGCGGCACGCCTATGCACCATCCGATACGCCCTTGTGCCACTCCTGCCGACCGCGGGAGGTGTTGTCCGCATTGTTGAATATCTATCCATTCGATACCCTCTATATTGCCGATCTCGACGCGATCGGCGGAAAAGGTTCCAATCTGCAACTGATCCACACCCTTTGCCGTGACTACTCCGATATCACCTTTTGGGTCGATAACGGGCTCAGCGACCTTGAGCTGTTGTGCGAATTCGCCCGTCCGGTCATCGGCACCGAGTCGCTCGTCAATTACCAACAGTTCGCCCATCTGATTGCCTCACTTCCCCTGCCTCTCCTTTCACTGGACTATCTCGACGAACGTTTCCAAGGCCCGGCCTCCCTCGAGCAACGGTTTGACCGCTGGCCCGAAGAGATCATCGTCATGACCCTGTCACGGGTCGGCGCCTCGGCCGGGCCCGACCTGACTCGGCTGAGGCGGCTGTCGAATCTGCAGCCCATGCGGCGATTCTATGCCGCCGGCGGTGTCCGTAGCCTGCTGGATCTGGAACGGCTGCGATCAATCGGCACAGCCGGCGCCCTGTTATCCACCGCCCTCCATCAGGGGGCTATCGGCGGCAGGGAGATCGATCGGTTCTTCAACCTTCGGCCTTAACACTCCACGGTGCCTAGCGTCGTAATTTGGCCACCACTTCCAGGGCCGGCGGCCTGTTACGGATAAGATCACGCAGCTTCGACTCCCCCAGCTTTTGGTCGTTGAAGTGGGTCATGAGTCGATCGCTGCCGGATTGTTGGAACGCCTCCAGACTGGGACCGCTGTAGTTACACCAGGATTGGGTGGTTTCGTACAGCTGTAACTCCACCAAACCCGGGAGATACTCGATCAACTGCTCCCAGATAAAGATGCACAACATCTCGGTGCTTGAACGCCAGGCCAACTCGGTGGCGGCATAGTTCAGATTGTGATGATCGAATCTCTCTATCACCTGCCTGGTCGCCACCCGCTTCAGATAGCCGTAATCCACCACGCAGCCTGTTACCGGATCGACGCGGCCCTTGACCCTGACATTCAGCGTGTATCTGCCGCCGTGCAGGTTGGAGCACTTGGCCGGGTGATCGGTGATGAAATGGGCGGCGTCGAAAACCAGCTCCTTGGTTACCGTTATCTGCGGCGTCTGCTGCTCGAAGCGCTGCAGGGCGCCCGGGATATCGACCAGCCATTCCCTGATCAGGGCCAGCAGTTTTGCGGTATCCGCGCAGGTCCGGGTTCGCAGCAACAGGCCCTCGGGGTGGTCGGCCGCATCGAGTTCCTTGAAACGCAGGCCCTGACGGGAGGTCTCCGCCATGATGGTCTCCCCCACCGAGCGCTGGGGCAGCTGTAGAAAAAGGTAACCCGCCTGCAGCTCCCCGATATGGGCGATGAGTACCGCCAGACTCAAATCAAAGTCAGGCGGCGGTACCGGCGACAGGTGCACCTCGGCGCTCTGCGCCAGGTAGGCGGCGGGCACTTTCAGGCGATTCACCGCCACCACCCGGTGGGTGGCGTCAGCGTATCTGTACTCTTGACGAAAGCGGAAGCCGTACTCCCGCAGCCAGTGCAGGTCCCACAGCAGCAGATCGAGTCGCCTGACCTCTCCGGGCACAAGGGCGAATCGATCCTCTCTTTGCAGCAGTCCAGCCCATTTCAACCCCATGAAGACGGCGCGCGCCTGTTCCGAGGGCAGAGCCTTGGGTGGTTGATAGCCTTCGATGCCATCCGCCCTGTTCACCGCCTGCCGATCGAGAATAAGATCCAGCGGCAGATGGTGGCGGATGGCGTACTCCTGTAGTGTCAGCGAGCAGCAGTGAAGCAGATGATCATTGTCCAGACTGGCCACTTCACTGCCACATTCAAGACATTGCATATTCAGCCTCCACTATCGTTTTGTAACTACTACTGGAAGCGCCTGTAAGGATGTATCGGTTTTTATCTTTCCTTACTGGCTACTCGTGGTATTACAACCCATGTTTTCCAGTTACTGCCTGTCCCTTACCAAAGGCCGGGGAAGTCGTCCTGCCCAGCCGTCGACACATCCCTGTGATGACGACAGCATAATTGAACCCTCAATCGTGGGCAGCGAAGGGATGGGATACCGATCCCTTCTGGGCGACAACGTCACTGGCCTTGGGTTCGCCGCTAACGGCGCGTTTGATCGACTCCTTGGTGGCCTGGTAGTTGTAGTCTTGAATCTTGGCATCGTCCTCGGCTTCCCAGTGAATGAAGACACCAACGCAGATAAAGACATCGTCGGCCTCGTCAGCCGGGATGGTGCCGTCTTCGACGCAATCCGCCACCGCCATGGCAACACCACGCTGTGCCGGGCCAAACATCTGTACCGCCTGCTTGGCGCCTTTGATGGTCACTTTGTTGAACATCATGGTGCTGGGCTTACAGGCAAGATTTGGCGCGACCACGGCCAGCAGCGCGGTAAATCCGTCCTTATTGTTTACCAGGCCGTTGCAGAATGCGGTTTCCGCGGCAGATCCCCGGGGACCGATCAGCAGATCGATATGAGCGACTTCGTTGCCGTCTCCGACCAGCGATTCTCCGACCATCGTTCTATTGATAACTGGCATTTCAGTTTCTCCTTACTTGTTATTGAAAGTTAGCTTTGTATCCCCACCTCTTCCGGGCGGGAATCGCGGACACGGGTATACCCCGTATTCAGTCCAAACGCGGGAAGAATCTGCTCCAGGTATGAGATAAACAGGGTGGCGACAGTCAAGTCCGCCGAAGTACCTGGATTGATGCCTTCTCGTTTGAATTCGTTGTCTGCCTGCAGCAAACGCAAATGGTAGTGTTCCGGCAACTCGGCCTTCTCCAGCTCTTTCAAGAGCTCGGCCCCGTGCAGGCTGGTTGCGACCGCCTTGTAGAGCCCGTTCTTACGCCGTATGTGGCTGTCGGGGTAGCGCGCGAGCAGACTGAGAAACAGGGCGGTGATCGCCCACTCGTTTTGCCACCGCGCCTGGTAGTCATGCAGCAGGGGCAGCGCAAAACCGAACAGATCAGCGAAACCTGTCGCATATTGGCGAGCGACCAGATCCCGTTCAGCCGCATGTTCCATCACTTCGATCAAACTGGCGCGCGGGGCCTCGGCCACGTCGTACTTGTCGGATTGCCCAAGCCCCCCCGGCGCTGCCAGCTGGATGGCGCGAAACAGCCAACCCACCTGATCAGAATCTGTCTTCAGCAACAGGTGACAGAGCCTGTCGTGGAGGGCATTATTGGGCCGGCTCTCCTCGAGCAGGGCCTGGATCAGCGGCGCACACAGCATCAGAATGCCCAGGTTGGTGTTGCAGCCCACCGCCTCGCGGGTGGCGGCCACTGCCCTGTAGATCCGCTCTCCCAAGCCCAGACCGGGCAGCGTCAGCGGCTCGGCAGTGACCGTTGCGCTGGTGATGAAATCCTCCAGGGTCATCCTGTGGCCATCCGAAAAACGGTGCACATTGCCCGGCTTCAGGGCATCCAGCTCGCACAGGCATGCCTGGCGGTAAGCCGTTGCGATCTGTGACCGCAACTCTTCATGTCGAGCGCGGGAATCAGTCATCAGATCACCTCCGTCAGTGGAGTGAAATGAGTGCAGGAGAGGAAATCGTCCACCAACATCCAGGTCAGATCCAGATGGGTGACCCGCTGCAGTCCTCTCCAGGCCGGAATGCTGTTTACCTCGATGACATAGGGCCGGCCCCTGTCGTCGCGAAGGATGTCGACCCCGGCATAGTTCATCTCCAGCACATCCGCGGCGGCTTCCGCCAGTTCCCGCAACTCCTTTTCGAGCACCGCCGGATGACAGCGTGCGCCCTGTGCGACGTTGCTGATCCAGCCCCTCCCCCGGCGCAACATGGTGGCCACTGCCCGGCCGTTGATCACGAAGACACGCCAGTCATGGGCATCCTCCGAGCCGGTGGAGATAAAGCGCTGCAGGTAGTAGATGCCGTTGTAGAGGGCCTGCGCCGGCAGGCTGTCGCCGTCAGCGATCCGCAGCAGTCCGTTACCCTGGGAACCGAACAGGGGTTTCACCACCAATTCATGACCCGCACTGAACTCCTGCATCAGTATCTGGGTGGGATCCTGCTCCCCCAGCACCCAGGTTGGGGGCGTTGGTATGCCGGCATCGTGCAGCAGAAAACTGGTCATGCCTTTATCCACGCTGCGCTCGATGGCCCGCGCATCGTTGTAGACACAGACACCGAGATGCTTCAGGGCGTGCAGGATATCCAGATAGTGCACTACCTGTTCGAGGGAGCCGCCAGGCACGCCGCGCACGAATGCGCCATCGGGAAGGGTATCGAATCCCGCAATCCTCAGGCCCCGGCCTTCACCGTTGATTTCAAATCCGCACTGCTGCAGCGAGACAAACTCGCTGCTGCAGCCATGGGCCTCGATGGCCTCTTGCAGGCGCGCGCCGTGCCAGCCGGGATCGTCGGTGAAGATGGCGATGCGTCTGCTCATGGCCCGATTCCGAATGAGGTTGTCAGCAGCGCGGTGTCGAGGCCGCCAGCCGAGTAGCTGTTGCCGCTGTCGAGGGCGCTGACCATGACCCGTGCGGGACTGAAAAGCATGGGATCGATCTTGAAGAAGTCGTAGTCATAGGCCTTGAATATCTCGCCGAAGGGACGGCCATAGTCCCGGGAGGCGCTGCTCGGCAGATCCCCTGCCAGCTTCTGCGCCTGGGCATCCTCCCCGCTGACGAAGAGCTGTACCTGACCGGCGAAGAGGATGGCATCGTTGGTGCGCCCCATCGCGGCCAGGAGATCGGGGGCCGGCGGCGGCAGCGGCGCGCTGCCGATGCCGTCCCGGATCGAGTGGAGATCGAAACCCAGTTCATGGGCCTTGTGCATGGCGACTTCAAGTACCCGGGCGACAATCTGCACGGTACCGGCGAGACTGCTGGTGGGGGTAAGAATCAGGGTCAACTCCTTCAGGTCAACGGCGCAATCCCTGGCGATCTTCTCGCACAGGGGCGGCGGCGGAAGGCGATCGACCTCCAGTACCAGACAGGTCCGTCGGGCGCGGTCCTGATAGTCCAGCTCCTTGAACAGGGGCTCCTTCAGCGATAACGCCCGGCCGGGCCCGGACCCCAATGCGTTGAAGCCCTTTTTCCCCTCTTCCTTGTGGGACAGGCTCCAGCCCGCGTATTGACTGCCCAGGCAGGCGAGCACGGGATCGGCGGTATGCACATGGACCGAAAGCGGCCAACCGGCAACCGGTCCGCTGCCGCTCAGGCTGACGCTACCGAGTCCGCCGAGGCAGATCTCCGCAATGCGCCGCCCCGCCTCCAGCGAGCCTGGCGCCTGGATTCCCGCATCCACCAGAAGGCAGCCGTTCTCCAGGCGCTCCACCCCGAGGCGCAGCATCTCGGCGTCGGCGATCAGGGATTCCACCAGCGGGGCGGCCAGGGCGTTGACGCTGGGACGACTCATACCGCCACCTTGCGGGCGTGGGGTTGACAGAGAGAGACGCCGAGCATCCGAAGGATTTCATCCTGGCGTTGCCGCAAAACGATTTCCACCTCCTCGACGCTGCTCCCCTCGGCATAGAGACTGCACAGGGGCTGCCCCTCGACAACCCTGCTGCCGGCCAATGGCCTGTCCTTGACCCAGGGCTGCCATGCCGGCTCGCGGGGCATTTCGAAGCTTCGCGGCGAGTAGACGATCTGCTGCCCGTGAATCACGGCGGATCCGACAAGCGGAAGCGACGGCAGTTCGCCGAGGCATGCCGCGATGTGATGCTTGATCCAGCCCTCTCCCGTCATGTGCTCGTAAAGCTCAAGGGTGGCGGCAGGCCTGGGATTGAGATCGATGACGAAGGGCCCGTCATCGGCGACAACGAAATCG
This sequence comes from gamma proteobacterium symbiont of Ctena orbiculata, assembly GCA_003058495.1. Classification (GTDB taxonomy): domain Bacteria; phylum Pseudomonadota; class Gammaproteobacteria; order Chromatiales; family Chromatiaceae; genus Thiodiazotropha. The sequence continues at coordinate 37,124 of QBVC01000019.1, forward strand.
AGGCTGTTGATGCCCCGCAGCTTTAGCTCGGATACAAGCCGGCTGACGATCAGTTCGATCTTCGCGCGATGGGCAGGGCTCAGTGAGGCCTGGCCTGTGGCCCCGCTATATAGAAAGGGTGCGGGTCTGGATGAAGCGCCCATCCCCAGCCTGTTGTAACCGATGGTGCGATGCCTGCCGCCGTCCGCGATGAACAGGATCGACATGGCCTGACCCGGCATATGCCTCTGGTAGTAGCAGGCTGCATCCGCCGCGGAGTGGGCGGCGTCGAAGTAGGCCACGCCCTGTCCGCCGCAGCTGCCCGCACGCTTGATCAACCAGCGCTTTGCGCCAGCCGAGTAGGGAGGGATGAAGCTCACCTGCGGATAGGGTATCTCCAACCGGTCGAGCAATGAAAAGTAGCGCCGGGGCCTGCGCAGCAACTCGAGCACGGAAGGATCGTTGCCGAACAGCTTGAAATCGGCGGAGAGGCGTCTCAACAGAGGCGTCGACTCCTCAAGTCCCGCGCCATAGATCACACCCTCGGGCTTTGCGGGAAACAGGGCGGCCATCTCTTCCACGAACATCTCCACTTCGAGGTTGCCAAAGCCTTGGGTGACAGGCCAGCAGTCGGCCGCCGCCAGGGTGTCCTGATCGCAATATCCGTCGAGCACCGTCACCCGGTAACCGCCGCGACGGGCCGACTCGGCAAGCGCGCGGCCGCTGTTGGCGAGGATCAAAAGGGTGGCGTTATCAGCCGACATAGTCGCGCGCCACCTGGAATGCACGATTGAAATCGAGATACTCGGGCTCTGCAAACTCATACATGCGTTTCAGCAACAGATGCTGAGTCTGGTATTTGACGTTGCCCACTGCCAGGGCGCCGATCCCGACCGCGCCGCCGGGCAGGCCCTCGATTTCCACCCCATCGTCCATCACACCCACACCTTCGATCCCCTCCGGGGGCACCGCGTTTACATCGCAGGCCACCTTGAGCCTCTCCGCTGCCATGAGCTGACTGCGATCCAAGACCTGTACGCCCTCGGTCGCCGCGTTGAAAACCACATCGGCTTCGCTTGCCAGCGCCGTGATCAGCTCATCGCTGCTGCCATCCGCCGCTGAGAGATTCGTGCCGTAGCGCTGATTGCAGAGATCCGCGATTTTCTGTGCCTTGGCTTGAGAGACATGGCTGGCGATGACCGCCTCGGCGCCCGCATCGGAGGCAAGCATGGCCGCGGTGGACCCAACCGGCCCGGTGCCGCCGATAACCACCACCCGCCTCTCTTCAAGCCCCTTGCCATCGCGCTTTTTCAGTTCACGCTCGACGCAGGCGACCATGCCTGCGGCGGTGGTGAAGGCGCCGCTGGGATCGGCAAACAGTGAGACCTCGAATGGCGGCACCATCGACTGCCTTGCCGCATCCATCATCTGCATGGCCAAATGGGTGTCCCGGCCGCCGAAGAAGATGCCTGTCCGCCGGACCCCTTTGGGGCCGCGGGAAAAGATCGCATCCTGCACCAGGTCGCGCACCTCGTCGATTTCCACTTGAATATAGGGGGTGCAGGCTGTCCAGCCGGCGTCGTAGGCCATGTTCACATCGAACGGGCTGAGATTCTTGGTTGCGGTCAACATGTGCAGCAGATAGGGCTTTTCCATCAACGGGCTCGCTTCTCTTGTCTTAATCTTGTTGGTTGCTGTAACAGAGTTACCTCCGCACCCTGGTTGCGCGCCGCTACCAGCTGACAACGGAATGATGAGAACTCTCCAAAATGCTGTTTCATGGCCTGTGCAAGCCGCTGCGCCTGATCGGCGTCTTCGAGCAGCACAAAACCGGTCGGCCCCCAGGAGCTCTGGCCGATTCCGGGATAGCCCTCGGCCTCGGCCCACTTCAAGGCGGCGGAGATAACCGGACTGGTGAACCGTCCCCCCTGCGCCGGGGCGAAGTGATCCCCCACAACGCGCTGGATCTCGCCGATGGCCTGCGTCACCGGATCCAGGTGCGCCTCCAAGACGCCGGGCAACACCCGCATCAAGACCAGGCGGCAGAGATGTGCGGCCGCCTGTTCCGGGAACTCCGGCAGCTCGGAGAACGCCGTTACCTCAGTTGCGCCGTGCAGGCCTTGGCCACGGGTGTCGAACAGCAGCAGCATCCGCCAATTCTCAGGGAAGGGTAATCTGACCGCGACCGGCGGCACCCCCCTCTCTACCCCCCGCCCGCTGTCGAGAATGAAGCCACCCTGTTCGAAGGCGCCTATGCCGATGCCTGAGCGCTTGCCCCGATTCAAGGTCCTGGCGATGGCGGCGCTGTCGCACCCGCCTCCGTAAAGGCGTTCAATCGCGGTACCCACCGCAAGTGCCATCTGTGTGCCGGAACCCAGTCCCACATGGTCGGGTATCACCTGCATCAGGTTGATATCGACGCCGCCCTCGATACCCCGCGCGTCGATGTATGAGCGGGCATATCCGAGCGCTCTCTCCGCATCGGGACCGGTGGCGGTGATCTCGGCGGATCGCTCGGCACGCAGATGGGTCGTCAGGGAATCGATGGTCAAGCCAATACTGCCGAATCGTCTGCCCAGACCACCATGCAGATCGAGAAAACCGAGATGCAGCCGAGCAGGTGCCTCAACTTCAACGCTGTATCCGGTACGATTCGAAGGGTTTGTCATAGCAGACCTTGATCCATTTTCATATTCCATCCTTACTGCAAATTGCATGCCTGGCGTGCCCAGGCAGTGGTTTTACATGCCGATCCTTTTCCTTATCAGCCCCGGCCATGAATCATGCCTCGAGATCGAGGAGCGCCGCTTTTCCTGAAAAGTGAACTTAAAGCGGCCTTTTTTGACCCAAGGCAGGGGATTTCCCGAACGGAGTCACCCTGTAATAGCAATCGCTCCGTGAACTATCATCCTAATAAGAAAGCATTATTCTGAATGCACCTGACTTGAACCAATGTGTCACCTGCCCTGCCCCAGCAGTTAACAGTTATCCGGGATGACCGCGGAGACCCATCGCTACGGATAGCGCCACGGATTCCCGGATGGGCGCTTGGGTTATGAATATAGCAGCCGTGATAAAATGTAGATAACAATCTCGTTGATATCAGCACAATCCTTGTCGACGCATTAAACGAACACTACTCAATACAATGCCTGACAAGGCCATTCCGGGATAGCCTTGAATGCCAGTTACCGACGGCTCGGTTGGGTCGGGTCGATAGGGTTGAATAAAGTAGTTCAGCCTATTCCAAAGCTGTGAATTACAATGACGAGGATTGTCGATGCAACAGGTTTTGAAATACGATTCAAACTCGCCTTTCGTCAGCTGGCACGCTTTCTGCACAATCCCGTGAATCAATTGGGTTCAGGCTTTGCGCATTGACGGGGTCATTCATCAGGCATGTGGAACAACAAGATCGATCAGACAACAACTGCGGTTACCTGTCCCGGTTGCGGCTTGAGCTGCGATGACCTGAGAATAGAGACCGGCAATGGACGCCTGACATCGATGCACAACGGATGCGAACAGGCGCGCCGCTTTTACCACAGCGCCTTTGACAACATCGATCGGACACCGAGGATCGATGGCGCCCCAAGTTCACTGGATGAGGCAATCGACAAGGGCGCGGAGCTGCTGCTGCAGTCACGCTCCCCGCTCTTTGCCGGATTGGCGACGGATGTCAACGGCATGCGCGGCATCCTCGGCCTGGCCGACCGCTGCGGCGCCACCCTGGATCATATGAATGGCGATGCCATACTGCGCAATCTTCGCGTCGTGCAAGACAACGGCTGGTTCACCACCACCTTCACCGAGGTGCGCAACCGGGCCGATCTGATCCTTCTGGTGGGGAGCCAGTGTATCGAGCGCTTCCCACGCCTCGTGGAGCGTGTTATCCATCCTGCCGAGGGCCTCTTCAGCGGACCCGATGATCGCAAACTGGTACTGCTTGGACCCTGGGTCGGCAGCCGTTTACCGGATGAGCTGGCGCCCCTGAATCCAACCTTGATACCAATCGGGCTCGAGGCGCTGAGTGATGCTGTGGCAATGCTGCGCGCGCTCGTCGCCGGACAGCCGGTGAATACCGGCCGGCTTGACGACAATCTTGGCGACGCCCTGAGAGGCCTGGCTGATGAGCTGAAGGCGGCAGCATACAGCGTCATCTGCTGGAGCGCGGCGGAACTCGATATCCCCCACAGCGAGCTCACCATCCTGGGATTGGCGGAGTTGGCAAAGGCGCTCAATCGGGAAAGCCGCAGCGCCGCCCTGCCCCTTGCGGGCACCCAGGGCGACATCACCTGCAACCAGGTCGCCACCTGGCAGCTCGGCTACCCCGTGCGCACCAGACTGCAGCGCGGTTATCCGGAGCACGATCCACTACTCAACCGTTGGCAGGATCTGATCGAGCGCGGAGAGAACGATCTGTTGCTATGGATCGCCTCCCTGTCATCCGAGACCACCCCTCCCTCCTGCGATGTGCCCACCATCGTTTTGGGCCATCCCGGCATGGTCTTCAAAGCGCCGCCGGCACTCTATATACCCGTGGGCGTGCCGGGCATCGATCATCAGGGCCACTGGTATCGCAGTGATTCGGTCTGTTCGCTGCCGTTGGGAAAATTGAGAGAGATCGGTCTGCCCTCGGTCGGCCATCTCATCAACCGGTTGCATGAGAGGCTGCGGTCCGCCAGCGGCGAACCTGTCGGGGGCGCCCCATGCTGATCAAGCTGGAAGGCGGCAGAATCTACGACCCTGCCAACAATATCAACGGTGAAATCGGGGATCTCTATGTCCGCGACAATGAGATCGTCGCCGCCCCCGGCGATAACGAGACCGTCCATCGAACCTATGCCCTGGCGGGCAAGATCGTGATGGCCGGCGCCATCGATCTGCATACCCATATCGGTGGCGGCAAGGTCAACATCGCGCGCACCATGCTGCCGGAGGATCAGCGCGGCAACGTCATGGCGAAGGGCGGCCTGACCCGCTCCGGCGGCGGCCACGCCGCACCCTCCACCCTGGCGGCGGGCTATCGCTACGCGGAGATGGGTTATACGAGCTGTTTCGAACCCGCCGTGCTTCCGGCCAACGCGCGCCAGGCGCACATGGAGATGGCGGATACGCCGATGATCGATACCGGCGGTTACGCCATGCTGGGCAATGACGACCTGCTGTTGCAGTTGATCGCCGATGGAGCCGAACAGCAGACCGTCAACGACTATGTCGCCTGGACTCTGCAGGCCACCCAGTGCATCGGCATCAAGGTGGTCAATCCCGGCGGCATCAATGCCTTCAAGTTCAATCAGCGGGCGCTGGACGTGGACGATGCCCATCCCCACTACCGGATTACGCCGCGGGAGATCGTGAGCAAACTGAGCCGCGCCCTGTATGAACTGAATGTGCCCCATCCGCTGCATGTCCATGCGAGCAACCTGGGTGTGCCGGGCAACTACCTCTCCACCCTGGCCACGATGGAAGCGGCGGAGGGCCTGCCGATCCATCTCACCCACATCCAGTTCCACAGCTACGGCACCGAGGGCGACAGGAAGTTCTCCTCGTCGGCGGCGGTGATCGCCGAGGCGGTCAACAGACAGGCCAATGTCTCCATCGACGTGGGGCAGATCATGTTCGGGCAGACCGTCACCGTCTCCGGCGACACCATGGCGCAGCATGCCAACCACAACCATGCCCATCCCCACAAGTGGACCTGCATGGATATCGAATGCGAGGCCGGTTGCGGCGTGGTCCCCTTTCGCTACCGCGACAAGAACTTCGTCAACGCCCTGCAGTGGGCGATCGGCCTGGAGCTGTTTCTGATGGTGGATGATCCCTGGCGGGTATTTCTCACCACCGACCATCCCAACGGCGCCCCCTTCACCAGCTACCCCCACCTGATCCGGTTGTTGATGGACCGCAGTTTCCGCAACGATCTCCTGGGGGAGATCAATCCCGATGCCGCCTCGGCAAGCCACCTGGGCTCATTGCAACGGGAGTATTCTCTCTACGAGATCGCGATCATGACCCGGGCGGCGCCGGCGCGGATTCTCGGTCTTACGGACCGCGGACACCTGGCGCCAGGCGCCTTGGCGGATATCACCGTCTACCATCAACATGAGGATCCCGAACAGATGTTCGCCAATCCCATGCTGGTCTTCAAGGCCGGCGATCTGGTCGTCGAGGAGGGGCGGATCAGTAAGCCCGTCAAAGGCACCACCCAGGTGGTGCGGCCCGAGTATGATCCTGCTATCGAGAAGGAGATAGGTCGCTGGTTCGAGCGCTATCACAGCATCTCGCTGCACAACTTTGGCATCTCCGACGACGAGATGGCGGAGGGCATCGGCAGCCGGGTCACCGTTCACCCCTGCAGGGAAGGCCGCCCATGATCATCAACGGCACCGAGATCGAGGAGACCTTCGCCGAGGCCTTCGGCATGAGCGCGACCCGGGTCATCATTACCGCCGTCAACCTCCACTGGGCGCGCACTGCCGGCGAGACCATGACCGGCTTCGCCACCTCGGTAATCGGCTGCGGCGTGGAGGCGGGCATCGAACGTGAGATCCCTCCCGGGGAGACCCCCGACGGCCGCCCCGGAGTGAGCGTGCTGCTCTTCGGCATGTCGGGGAAGGCCCTGGCCAAGCAGCTGGAGACCCGGGTGGGCCAGTGTGTCCTGACCTGCCCCACCACGGCCGTCTTTGCCGGCATCGAGGGGGAGAAGCGGATCCCCCTGGGGAAGAATCTGCGCTTCTTCGGCGACGGTTACCAGATCTCCAAGCAGATCGGCGGCCGGCGCTACTGGCGGATTCCGGTGATGGACGGAGAGTTCCTCTGCGAGGAGTCGGTGGCCCGGGTCCCCGCCGTCGGCGGCGGCAATTTCCTGGTCCTCGCCGAAACCCAGGAGCAGGCTTTGATCGCCTGCGAACGGGCGATCCAGGCGATGCGCAGGCTGCCCAACGTGATCATGCCCTTCCCCGGCGGCATCGTGCGATCCGGCTCCAAGGTCGGTTCGAAATACAAGGCGCTGATGGCCTCCACCAACGACGCCTACTGCCCCACCCTCAGGGGCCTGGTCGAATCCAACCTGGATGACGGCGTCGGGGCGGTGCTGGAGATCGTCATCAACGGCTTGAGCGACCAAGATGTCGCCAACGCAACCCGCACCGGCGTCAGCGCAGTCTGCGAGCTGGGCGCGGCGGCCGGCATCAGGCGCATCTCCGCGGGCAACTACGGCGGAAAACTGGGTCAGTTCCATTTTCACCTGCGGGAGGTGATGGCATGAGCACCCTGACCCTGCGCCTGAGATCGCCCCTGTCGCAGCGCATCGACATGAGTCCATTCACCCCCGAGCTTGTTGCCGGCAGACAAGCGGATGAGGTTGCACGCATCCTTCTATGGCTGGGCAACCGACAGGTGGATGCGGGAGAGCTGTTCGCCATCAACGGGAATTCCACCGAGCAGATCGTCATTCAATCTGACAGCGACAGACTCGACCGCATCGGCGCCGACATGAGCGGCGGCAGTATCAGGGTTGAGGGTAACGCCGGCGCCTACCTCGGCTGTGGCATGCGGGATGGCGCCATCCACGTCAGTGGCGACGTGGGTCTGGCCGCAGGCTGCGCAATGCGGGGAGGTCGCCTGGCGCTGGACGGCAACGCGGGGGATTTTCTCGGCGGCGCACTTCCCGGGGAACGCCAGGGCATGCGTGGAGGCAGCATCGTTGTCAAAGGCAGTGCGGGTGACAGGGCCGGCGACTCGATGCGTCGCGGCATGATACTTATCGCGGGTGACTGCGGTGATTACTCTGCATCACGCATGGTAGCGGGAACCATGGTTGTACTGGGCCAGTGCGGCGCGCATACCGGTACGGCTATGCGCAGAGGCAGTCTGATTCTGACCAACGCGCCAAAATCGCTGCCTGTCACCTTTAACGACAACGGCAGGCACAATCTCAACTTCCTGACCCTGCTTTCCCGGGGCTTTAAGGATCTCCCGGCCTTTGCCTCCCTTGCGGACAAAGGCAACCTGGTGCAACGCTGGCTTGGTGATCTGAGCTGCGGCGGCAAGGGAGAGATATTGATAACGACACCTGATCTTGCTTAAGTTGCCACACCCTCATTAAACCCAAAATTTTTTCATCCTTTATCATTTCGGGCTCATCACTGTTTTACCTATCTTTGGCTGGTTTGCTTCATTTGGTATTTACTATCATGTTGATAGCCAATCCGTATCAATTCCCTGCTCCCCACCTATGTTCGTTTATTTGTTCTGTAATTATTTATTACGAATAATCAATTACTTGTGTAAATCTCTTGACGTATTCTCGAGATAGTGAAAAGCAGAGTGTCACCCCCATAGCACAGTTGCTGTGAAACAGACTGTTCCGGGGTCACAGGGATCGGGAAAAATTCCCGAGGGTTCTTTGCCATTATTCCTAACGAGCCCCGATGCATGGCTCTGAAATTTCCCCAAGACTAGCGTTAACCAAGCAGGAGTGACAGTCATGAAATGGTCCACACCAAGCTACGAAGATCTACGTTACGGTTTTGAGATCAATCTCTACATCAACAACCGTTAACGGACAGTCGCTGGAACCACCTTACGGGGTGGTTCCAGAGAGAATAATAACGATACATGCTCATACATATCCTGGGTTCCGGAGCGGGCGGCGGCTTTCCCCAGTGGAACTGCAATTGCACAAACTGCCTGGGAGTACGGGCAGGAACCATCAACGCAACACCCCGGACGCAATCCTCCATAACACTCAGTGCCGACGGTGAGGATTGGGTGCTGTTCAATGCCTCACCCGACATTCGCCAACAACTGGCATCGTTTCCCCCGTTACAGCCAGGCAGGCGCATTCGCGACACGGCGATCAGGGCAATCGTGCTGGTGGATGCACAGATCGATCACACCACCGGGCTGTTGATGTTACGGGAGCACACGGAACCTTGGGATGTCTACTGCACCCGTGCCGTGCATGACGACCTGACCAGCGGCTATCCGATTTTCAACATCCTCAGCCATTTTCGGGGAGTCAACTGGCATGAGATCGGAACCGACCAGGCGCGTTTCACCATCCCGGGCATCGAAGGCATCACTTTCAACGCGGTGCCTTTGAAGAGCGAGGCGCCCCCCTACTCGCCCCATCGTCACAATACGGTTCCCGGCGACAATATCGGTCTGCGGGTGGACAATCTCGAGAGTGGAAAAAACCTCTTCTACGCGCCGGGACTCGGCGAACTTGAGCCCCACGTCATCCCCTTCATGGAAGATGCGGACTGCCTGCTGGTGGATGGCACCCTGTGGACCGACAACGAGATGATCAGCGCCGGGATCAGCGATAAGCACGGCAAGGAGATGGGGCACCTCGACCAATCGGGCGCAGGGGGCATCATCGAGATTCTGAGCGGCTTGTCAAAGCCCAGAAAGATACTGATCCACATCAACAACACCAATCCCATCCTGTTGCAGGACTCCCCCCAACGCCAGGCGCTCGACAGGGCCGGCATCGAGGTCTCCTACGACGGCATGGAGATCGAATTATGAACAGAGGAGCGAACATGGGCAGCGCGATTCAAATTGACACTCCCTGGTCGAGAGAGGAGTTCGAGCGGAAGCTTCGCGACAAGGAGAAGTATTACCACATTCATCACGAGTTCCATATCCTGATGAACAGCGGCAAGCTCGACAAGCCGGCGATCCAGGGCTGGGTCGCCAATCGGTTCTACTACCAGGTAATGATTCCGGTGAAGGACGCGGCGATCATGGCCAACTGCCCCGATCGGGATGTGCGCCGTCACTGGATACAGCGCATCATCGATCACGACGGCACTGAAGGCGACGAGGGCGGCATCGAGGCCTGGCTGCTGCTGGGCGAGGCCGTCGGACTGCCGCGGGAGGATCTGCTGAGCCACAAGCATCTGCTGCCCGGGGTGAGGTTCGCCATCGACGCCTATGTCAATTTCGCCCGCCAGCAGCCCTGGGAGATAGCGGCGAGCTCTTCGTTGACGGAACTCTTCGCCCCCACCATTCACCAGAAGCGGCTGGACAACTGGCCGGAGTACTATCCCTGGATCGACGAGCGGGGCTACCGCTACTTCCGCAAGCGTCTGACCGAGGCGCGGCGGGATGTGGTCCATGGCCTGAACATCACCCTGGATTATTACAAGACCCGCGAGCAGCAGGAGAAGATGCTGGAGGTGCTGCAGTTCAAGCTCGATATCCTCTGGACCATGCTCGACTGCATGTGGATGGCCTATGTTGAGAACAGACCGCCCTATCACAACATCACGGCCTGAGCCATGAGCAGCCGATTCAACGCCGATGATGTCCCGCAGATCTCACCCACCTTCCGCTTGCAGTGGGAGGAGGCGCAGGGCTGCCATGTGATTCTCTATCCAGAGGGCATGGTCAAGCTCAACCCCGCCGCCGGCGAGATCCTCAAGCGCTGCGACGGCGAGGCGAGTGTCGCCCGCATCATCGATCAGCTGAAGGCGGCCTTTCCCGGTGCGGAGCTGGAGGCCGACGTCTATCAATTTCTGGATACCGCCTATGAAAACCAATGGATCCGACACAGGCGCGCCTAAGCCGCTCTGGCTGCTGGCGGAGCTGACCTACAAGTGCCCGTTGCAGTGCCCCTACTGCTCCAATCCCCTCGACATCGCGCGTTATAGAAACGAGCTTTCGACCGAGGAGTGGATCGGGGTCTTCCGCGAGGCCCGCGCCCTGGGTGCGGTGCAGCTCGGCTTTTCCGGGGGCGAGGCACTGGTGCGCAAGGATCTGGAGATCCTCATCGCGGAGGCCCACGAGCTGGGCTACTACACCAATCTGCTCACCTCCGGCGTCGGCATGGACGAGGCCCGGATCAAGGCCTTCAAGGCGGCGGGACTGGACCATATCCAGGTCAGCTTCCAGGCCAGCAGCGAAGAGCTCAACGACTTCATCGCCGGCAACAACTCCTTCCAGCACAAGCTGGAGATGGCGCGCCTGGTGAAGAAATACGACTACCCGATGGTGCTCTGTTTCGTCCTCCACCGCCACAACGAGGACCAGGTGGAGCAGATCCTGGAGATGGCCCACGCCCTGGAGGCCGACTATGTGGAACTGGCCACCACCCAGTACTACGGCTGGGCCCTGCACAACCGGGATCAGCTGATACCGAGCCGCGCCCAGGTGGAGGCCGCGGAAGCGGTGGCCCACCGCTATCAGGAGAAACTCAAGGGCAAGATGCGCATCTTCTATGTGGTCCCCGACTACCATGAAGAGCGGCCCAAGGCGTGCATGAGCGGTTGGGGTTCTGTATTCCTCACCATCGCGCCGGACGGCACCGCCCTGCCCTGCCATGCCGCCGGCGAACTCCCCGGACTCACATTTCCCAATGTGCGCGACCACAGCATCGAGTGGATCTGGAACGACTCCCCCGATTTCAACAAATTCCGCGGCTATGGCTGGATGAAGGAGCCCTGCCGCAGTTGCGACGAAAAAGAGAAGGACTTCGGCGGCTGCCGCTGTCAGGCCTATTTGCTCACCGGCGATGCCGCCAACGCGGATCCGGTATGCGGCAAATCACCCCATCACCGGCAGATCGTGGAGCTGGTCGAGCAGGCGGATATCCTGTCCGAACCCGGCGCCGCGCCCCTGGTGTTCCGCAACATGCGCAACTCAAAAAGGCTGACCGCCGACAAATGGCCAAAGGCGAGCGGTCAGTGAACAAAGCTATTCATGCCGCGAATGATTATAAGTCCGCAAATGAAAGCAAATTTTTTAATTGACTGCGATGGCCTGTATTGAGCAGTGCGAATTACTGGAGTTGTAGTTAGGTTGACCGATGAATATTCAAGTTTCTGAGTTAAGTGTTAACAATCGTCAGATTTAACTGCACTTTATCAATCATCAAAGAAAACATTTGCGTTTATTTGCGTTCATTTGCGGACTTCTTTCCCCACAACAACTCCCGCATTCGATCGGTCTCCTCCACCAGGGCCGAGATCATGGCGGGATCGTCTATGAGATGTCCGGCGTCGGCCACCTCGACCAGCCGTGATCCGGGGATGGCCCGGTGCAGCAACCAGGCCGACTCCATGATGCAGGTAAGATCGTAGCGGCCATGGATGATTGAAACGGGCATCCCGGGCAGCGAATCGATACGATCCAGGATCTCGTTTTCACGGATGAAATAGCGATGCTGGGCATAGTGGGTCTCGATCCTCGCCTTGGCCAGCAGATGGCCCAGCTGCTCTACCGACTCATCTCCCCGACCACCGTTCTCCCTGCTTCCCGGTTTATGCCAGTTGACCACCTGGCCGCCCCACTCGGTCCAGCGGCGGGCGGCATCCAGCGAGGGTTGCCGATCTTCACCATGGAGCGCGGCATGATACCAGTCGATGAGTGGCCCCAACACCCCGCAACCGGCTATCCCACCTGTCAGCTGCTCCCAGGCCCTCGGCAAGAGGCGTCTGAGACCGACGAGGAACCAAGTCAGATCCTCCTCCCGGGCGAGAAAGCTCCCTCTGAGAACCATGCCCAGGGTATGGTCAGGATGGGTCAAGGCATAGACCAGCGCCAAGGTGGCGCCCCAGGATCCGCCAAACAGCATCCAGCGTTCGATCTCCAGCTGGCGGCGGATCGATTCCAGGTCGGCGACAAGGTCCCAGGTGGTGTTCGCGGCCGTCTCACCCAGTGGTCGTGAGCGCCCCGCTCCGCGCTGATCGACGAGGATGATGCTGAAGAAATCGGGATCGAAATAGCGCCGATGGTCCGGCGTGCAACCCGAGCCCGGGCCGCCATGGAGGAATACCACGGGAACGCCCCGGGGATTACCGCAGGCTTCAACATAGAGCCGATGGGGTTCGTCGACCGCTATCTGGTGTACCGCATAGGGTTCGACAGGGGGATAGAGAACTCTCATTTTTATCTGGCCTGGGTTATCGACACGCAATGACCGGCTTTTTTCGATTCACAGGAGAAACTGCAACCAGGTCGCCTGAAATAAAGTGTCACGGCGGTGACACACAACATAATTCCACACTATAAAAAATGAATCACATCTTTTTCCCTGACGAAAATGATCTCCGCTAACGCCGCGGACTGGGTTGACAACCGTCTCCGAGCCTTCCGCTCACCATTACCCTGCCCTGCCGCCGCCCAGGTCTTAGTAATATCCCTTAGTTGCGGAGTAACTTATTGAAGATATTGAAAAATCGGTGGATGACCTTCTGCATGTACAGGATTCCACGGGATCGAGTGAAGCCGCATGCATGTTCCACTCGTCTTGGTCACTATACACAATAAAACAATAAGTTAGATTGATTATCCACAATAACCGTAAATGTTGGCCATATAACTGCAGTAAAAGTAAGGGTGGGCTTGTTTGTGGCGAATTTTTAATCCTGGCGGGATCTAACCTAGAGAGTAGCAAACCGGTCGTTTGCGACTGTAACGGCCAGGGACTGTCCCCATCCATGACCCTCACTCAGCAATGGAAGCAGCAGGTGCATCACCGTCTTTTCGTTTGGCACACAAGTTGCTCTCTTGTCATTGTCGCTCAAGAAGACTGCCTGTAACCATGCGACAAGATCGACTTAAGATGCCAAATGAGAGGAGTTTTTTTATAGCAATGGAAGAGCTGTATCGAGTGTTTCGATTTGCTCTCAACCGATTCAAGCGGTTTTTTAGAATCGATTTTTTTCCTGTTTGAGGCAGTCCCATTAACAAATAAACCCCGAGGATACAATTATGGTAAAAGCAAAGCGCAAAGTTCTAGCGATATGCTTCACTGCCTCTGCCATGCTTTCTGCAGCAGGTGCTGTGTCAGCAAATTCAGAACTTTTGAAGATGCAGATGAACGCCAATGACTGGGTGATGCCTAACGGCAACTATGCAAGCACCCGTTATAGCGAGCTTGACCAGATAAATGCCAAAAATGTCAAAGATCTGAAGGTTGCCTGGACCTTCTCAACCGGCGTTCTGCGTGGTCACGAGGGCGGCCCCCTGGTAATCGGCGACACGATGTATATCCACAGCCCGTTTCCCAACAAGGTCTTCGCGCTCGACCTCAACGACGATGGCAGGATCATCTGGAAGTACGAGCCGAGACAGGACACCAGCGTCATCCCCGTGATGTGCTGTGATACCGTCAACCGCGGCCTGGCCTATGGCGACGGCAAGATCATTCTCTCCCAGGCCGATACCACCCTGGTGGCCCTGGACGCCAAGACCGGCAAGAAGGTCTGGTCCGTGAAGAACGGCGATCCGTCCAAGGGCGAGACCTCTACCGCCGCACCGATGGTGGTGAAAGACAAGGTCTTCATCGGCATCTCCGGTGGTGAGTTCGGTGTGCGCGGCTCGATGACCGCCTACAACCTGAAGGACGGCAAACTGGCGTGGCGTGCCTACTCCATGGGACCGGACAGCGATACCCTGCTCGATCCGAAGAAGACCACCCATCTCGGCAAGCCGGTGGGCAAGGACTCCGGCATCAGCACCTGGAAAGGCGACCAGTGGAAGATCGGCGGCGGCGCCACCTGGGGCTGGTACTCCTACGATCCCGACCTCAACCTGATGTACTATGGCTCCGGTAACCCCAGTACCTGGAACCCGGTGCAGCGTCCCGGCGACAACCGTTGGTCGATGACCGTCTTCGCCCGTGATGTCGACACCGGCATCGCCAAGTGGGTCTACCAGATGACCCCGCATGACGAGTGGGATTATGACGGCATCAACGAGATGATCCTGGTTGATCAGAAGATCAACGGCAAGATGCGCAAGGCCCTGGTGCACTTCGACCGTAACGGTTTCGGTTACACAATGGATCGCGCTTCCGGCGAGCTGCTGGTCGCAGAGAAGTATGATCCCGCGGTCAACTGGGCAACCCATGTCGACATGAAGACCGGTCGTCCCCAGGTCGTCGATAAGTACTCGACGCAGCATAACGGGGAAGACTTCAACACAACCGGTATCTGCCCCGCGGCCCTGGGTACCAAGGATCAGCAACCCGCATCCTACTCGCCGCGCACCGGGCTCTTCTATGTGCCGACCAACCATGTCTGCATGGACTATGAGCCCTTCCAGGTCTCCTACACAGCGGGTCAACCCTATGTGGGCGCAACCCTCTCCATGTATCCGGCGCCCGGTGGCAATAATCTGGGCAACTTCATCGCCTGGGATGCCGACAAGGGCAAGATCGTCTGGTCCAACCCCGAGCCTTTCTCGGTATGGAGCGGCGCTCTCTCCACCGCCGGTGACGTGGTCTTCTACGGTACCCTGGAGGGTTACCTGAAGGCGGTGGATGCCAAGTCGGGTAAAGAGCTGTTCAAGTTCAAGACCCCCTCCGGCATCATCGGCAACGTCAATACCTACATGCACAACGGCAAGCAGTATATCGCGGTCCTTTCGGGACTCGGTGGCTGGGCCGGCATCGGCATGGCGGCAGGCCTGACCGATCCGACAGCCGGTCTGGGCGCGGTTGGCGCCTATGCATCGCTCAGCAACTACACCCAGCTGGGCGGCACGCTGACCGTATTCGAGCTGCCTAATTGATGACTTGACCCCAACGCCGCCACTCGCACCCCGTGCGGGTGGCGGCAAACCTATAATCGACACTCTTTTCCATTGGTTTCCATGAGGCTAGACATGCAGCATTCCAAATTCAGTAAATCTATAATATTGGCCAGTATCGCCCTAACCTACTCAATCTCAGGCTACTCAGCTGCATCCAAAGCCGATTACAGAGATTTTGTGCCTTCTCCCGAACAGCCCTACTACTTCCAGGACGGCAAGGTCGACTTCGGCACCTATAACGGCTTTCGCCGCTATCATGCCGACTGCCATGTCTGCCATGGTCCGGCCGGCATGGGAAGCTCCTACGCGCCGGCCCTGCTTGAGTCGCTAAAGGTGATGTCCTACGGTGACTTCGTCAACGCAGTCGTTACCGGCAGGGAGGGAATGGACAACATGATCATGCCCTCGTTCGCGCAGAACGTCGATGTCATCAAGTACATCGCCGACATCTACGCCTATCTGAAGGCCCGCGCGGACGGCGTCATCGGGCCGACCAGACCCGACAAGTTTCCGAAGGTCAAGAAACTGATTGCAGACAACTAGTCAGACATCGGTCACAATTCATCACCGAGGTGATGAGATGTAAAATCGGACATCCGCCAACCCAATGAACAGCCGAGGTCCAGCAAGATGCCAAAAACAGGTTCAACGGTTTACTGTAAAGCGCTGAACCTGTTTTTTTGCATTCTCATCCTGTTGCTTGCCCCGCTAACCGCCTCGGCCATAACCACCAACGAAGCCAGAAACAAGGAATACCTGACGGTATGCGGCGACCCCAATCACCTGCCCTTCTCCAACAAGGAGATGGAGGGATTCGAAAACAAGATCGCCCAGCTGATCGCCGATGACCTGAATCGAACCCTGCGTTACCACTGGTGGCCGCAGACCATCGGATTCGTACGCAACACCCTGCGGGTGCGCCTCTGCGACCTGGTGATGGGGGTCACCTCGGTCAACGAACTGCTGCAGAACACCAATCCCTATTACCGATCCGTCTACACCCTGGTATACCGAAAGGATGCCGGGTTCGATATCCGCAGCCTCGACAATCCTGCGCTGAAGCAACTCAGGCTCGGGGTTGTCGCGGGCACACCGCCAGCCACCCTGTTGACCAAATATGGCCTGATGGCGCAGGTCCGCCCCTATCAACGCACCGTAGACACCCGCCTCTTCTCGCCCGCCACAATGGCAATTGAGGATGTGGCGATGGGGAATATCGACCTCGCCGTGATCTGGGGCCCCATCGCGGGCTATGCCGCCACCCGGCAGAAGGTCCCGCTGACGGTCATTCCCCTACCGGCGAAAATCGATTCCGTACCCCTGGCGTTCAATGTCTCGATGGGTATTCGGCGACGCGAAACCAACTGGAAACACCAGTTGAACCTGGAGCTGGAGAAGCTCGCGCCGCGGATAGAGGAGATTCTGCTCGACTACAACATTCCGCTGCTGGATACAGATGACAGACTGATAAAACATTGAAACCCGCAAGCAAACCGCGATCGGCTGTCAAACTGCGCTATGGCTTTGCCTCGCTGCTGTTGTCGTTTCTGTTTGCATCGGCATCCAGCGCTTCCACGGCGGCGGAGTCCTCGCTCTTCTCTTCCGACGGTTATCGCATAGATCAATTCCGCGCACCCGTTCCCGATTCGGTTCCATCAGGCACCACCATCACCACGGAGCAGCTGCAGACCCTGCACAGGGAACGGGACCTGCTGCTGATCGATGTGATGCCGGCCCCGGTCAAACCCAAGGACCGCCCCGATACCCTGCTGTGGCTGCCCCCCGCGAGAGACAACATTCCGGGATCCCACTGGCTGCCCAACGTGGGTTACGGCGCCCTCTCCGACCAATTGGAGCGCTATTTCAAGGACAACCTGGAGAGGCTCTCGAGCGGCGACAAAAGCAGAGAGATCGTACTCTACTGCCTCGCCGACTGCTGGATGTCGTGGAATGCGGCAAGACGGGCGGCAACGGAGTATGGCTACACAAACATCTACTGGTATCCCGATGGGACAACGGGGTGGGAGGCGGCGGGGCTGCCGGTGGAGCAGAGTGCGCCTATTCCAATGGATTAGGTATTTAATTTTGAATTATTAATTTTGAATTTTGAATTGATGTGGTTCGCTTTGCTCACGTTTTTTATGTTCGATTTATAAGTTTCTTAAATTATTTATAGAGGATAAGAAGAAACCTGTGCGGCAAAGCCGCACTCACTCAATTCAAAATTCAAAATTAAATTGTGTATCAGTCGAGATAATAAGCAATCGTCCTCGCCAGTATCCCCAGCCTCTCCTCAATCACCCTCGGGCGTGTACAGAGGTGCTGGATGAAGGACTCGCGCTCATCGAACATGCGCTGCTTGATCTCCATCTCCTGTTGCATCAATGCCAGGCGCTCCCGGGCGGCCTGGGAGGGGTCGTCCTGGAGACGCACCATTTCATCGAGCTCCTCGCTCAGCCTGTTGGCCCGCGCCGACTGGCCCTGGGCATAGCGTATGATGCCGTCGAGCTCCTTGCGGCGCCGTTCGTTCAACGACTGGATGACACCCGCAAACAGCAGGGTCAGTCTTTGATCCTTCTCCGCTGCTTGCTGTTTCGAGGAGAAGGCGGCAATCTCCCCATCGGCGGCATCCACATCATAATCGGGTGAGGTGATGTGTCTGACCAGACTCTCCACCTCCCTGTCCTGCTCCCAGGCCTGCTCCATTCCCTTGATCGACGGGCCGGCCCAGACCACCGCCGCGGGCACTTCGGCTACCAGGACCTGCTCGCATGGCCAGTCCGGATTCGGCTGCCGCGGCGACTCGCCCGCCTGCAGCGTCAAGGCAAGGGTGCAACCACAAACCAGAGATACAACAAAGCCTCTTTTCTTCATCGAATCAATCATCCTCTAACCTCCGCCCTGTTTGCGTGTCATCAATCCCCGTGCCGGATCATAGCCATAGATCGCCCCGCCAAGGAACAGCAGAAGAGAGGCTGCAACTGCCAGAAAGGCGATCCAACTCACCCCTCCGTAGAGTGAAAAGCGGATCAGCTCCACCGCATGGGTAAAGGGATTGAAGCGACAGATCTCATAAAGCACCAGGCTGGAATCCTTGATGCGCCACAAGGGATAGAGCGCGGAGGAAGCAAAAAACATGGGGAAGATGACGAAGTTCATCACCCCGGCGAAATTCTCCAGCTGCTTGATCGCCGATGATAGCAGCAATCCCAGCGCACCCAGCATCAGTCCAGAGAGGAACAGGGCGGGAAATACCAGCAGATAGCCCATCAGCGGCGGCTGCACGTCCCACCACCAGGATATCGCCAGAAACAGATAGACCTGGGCAATGGATACCAGGGTGCCGGCGATAAGCTTGCTCAGCAGCAGGTACCAGCGCGGGAATGGGCTGACCATCAACATGCGCATGCTGCCCATCTCGCGATCGTAGACCATGGAGAGCGAACTCTGCATGCCGCTGAAGAGCAGGATCATCGCCGCCAGCCCCGGCACGATATACTCCTCGTAAAGAATATAGGTCTCATAGGGCGGGATGATGGAGACGCCCAGTACCGAGCGGAATCCGGCGGCAAAGATGAAGAGCCAGACCAGGGGTCGCACCAGGGCGCCGAAGAAGCGCTCCCGCTGATGCAGAAATCGCAGCGACTCGCGAATCACGATTCCCCACAGGCAACGAAGATACTGCAACAGGGTCATGAATCATCGCTCCGGGTCAGGCTGTTGAAGGCCTCTTTTACGCTATCGGTACCAGTCTGCCCCATGATCTCCCGGGCGCTGCCCCGGGCGAGCACCTTGCCGCCGTGCAACACCACCAGTCGATCCTCCGGTTCCACCTCGTCCACCAGATGAGTGGCCCACAGCACGCCTATGCCCTCCCCGCGGCAGCGATCGCGCACCTGCTGCAGAATCGCCTGGCGGCTGTGGATATCGAGCCCCACGGTCGGCTCGTCGGCCAGCAGCAGGCGGGGTTGATGCAACAGCGCCCTGACCAGCTCCAGACGGCGGCGCTGGCCGCCGCTCAGCGCCCTCACCTTCTCATCGGCTCGCTCGCCCAGCCCGATCTCATCCAGCACCGTCTGCATGCGCTGCCGCAAGGCGTCGGCGTTCAATCCCTGCAGCGTACAGTGGTAGCGCAGGTTCTGCAGCAAGCTCAGATCCAGATCGAGGGTGGGTTGCTGAAACACCACCCCCAGCTGCGCCAGCGCCTTGCGGGTTTGGCGCTGCAGATTGTAGCCATAGATCTCGATGCTGCCGCCACGACTGACGAAGAGCCTTGTGATCAAGGAGAAAAGGGTTGTCTTGCCGGCGCCGTTGATGCCCAACAGGACACAGAATTCGCCAGGCTCGAGGACAAAACTGACATCATCCAACACCTGGCGCTTGGTGTAGGAGAAACTGACGCCTTGCAATGCGAGAGCGGCTGCACTCATGGACGCACCACGACCCCCCAGGGCAGGCGCCCCACCTGGATCGACTTTTTGACCTTCAGCCGCTCGACGTCGATCACCGAGACATCGTTGCTCACGCCGTTGGTGGTGAAGATGCGCTTTTCATCGGGGGAGAAGGCGAGATTCCAGACCCGCTGACCGACCAGAAGATATTTTTCGACCTCCAGCTTCGCGGTATCGACCACCGCCACCCTGGCGGCGGGACCGAGGGCGATGAAGGCCTTTGTGCCGTCCCTGCTGAGCTGGATGCCCACCGGTTGTATCGACTCTTTGTGGATGCCGGGAATCTCGAAGCCGATCTTCTTGATGATCTTGCGGGTTGCCGAATCGATCACGCTCACCGTGCCCCCAATCTCCGAAGAGACCCAGACCTGCTTGCCGTCATTGCTGAATTGAGCCACCCGGGGACGCTGGTCGACCAGCACGTTGTCCTCTACCTTCAAGGTCTCGAGGTTGATGAAGTGGGCCATGTTGGTGGTCTCGGAGGTATTCACCAGCCACTTGCCGTCGGGGCTGATTCCCATCCCCTCGGGTTCCACGCCGACCTGGATCTCGATCACCTTTTGCCGCTTCTCCACATCGACCACGGTCACCATGTTGTCGTCCTCGTTGGCGGCATAGAGATACTTGCCCTCCGGTCCGAGCACCAGCAGTTCAGGGTCGGGTCCGGATGGCAGGACATGGGTCACTTTCAAGGTCTCCAGATCCAGTACTTCGATATGATCGGCATCGCTGGTACAGACGTAGAGTATCTTGCCGTCCTTGCTCAAGGCGATGCCCCGGGGACGCTCCCCAACCGCCACCTTCTGCAGCACCTTGAGACTCTCTCCATCGATCACGGTGATGGTGTTGTCCTTCTCGCTGCTGACGTAGACGGTATAGGCCTGAACCGCTTCGGCCGCCAGCATGGCGATGATAAAGGCCATTGTGATCAATCGCGGACGGATGCTGGAACAGCATCGCGAAGACATGAATAGCATAGTAAGACTCCTCCGTCATTTATAGCCTGAGCGACGGCCTGACTTGTTATCGGCCTGATGTGAGTTTCCGACCGCTGCTCACCCGGGTTGCTGTTTTTTGCAACGGCTTTCCGCCCGGTCGAAGCCCAGCGTATCCAGTGTGGTGTGCTGATGCAGAAAGCCTTTCTGCGGCGACACGGAGATCATCAACCGGGGCGAGGTGAGCAGCAGCGGCTGACGCAGCTGACCGTTCCAATCCCGATAGGTAACCGGCCTGCCCTTGAACGCCGCCAGATTGAAATCCTCACTGCTGATATAACGCTTCAGCTGCTCCGCCCGGTCACTGGCGGTGCGGGTTGCCGCCTCGCCGATGGTGCGTACGGCCAACCAGGCCGAATAGTCCCGGTCGCTCATCCAGCGGCCGTTCTTTTCATGAAAGCGGCGCTGAAACTGGGTCGCGCCCCACTGTTCGTGGACAGCGCTCCAGGCTGCCGGCGAGAGGCCATGGGAGCCGCCCACAGGTCGCGGCAGATAGCTGCGATAGTTCAGAAACTCACCGAACTCGTCCCGTTCATCGGCCACGATGAGGATGTCGTAATCCCCCACCTGGGTAAAGGCGTTGACCTCCTCCTGCTCCCGGGTATGACCCGAGTCCGTGCGTCGCGCACCCGGTACGAAGGTCCACTCCCTGGTTTCGACAATTTTATGGCCGAAGCGTTTGGCCGCCCGTTTCAGGGCCTCTGCATAGGCCTTGTCCTGGGGATGACGCCCGATGACGAGAAACCACTCGTTCCAACGCTTCCAGGTCAGGTATTGCGCCAGGGCATCAGCCAGCATGGCCCTGCTGGGGATGGTGTGCAGCAGATTCGGGCGGCAGAGGCGGGTTCTCAGTTCATCGTCCCTGGCGGCGATATTGAACAGCAGGCTCTCCTTGGCCTGGGGCAGATCCGCGATCTCAATCAGCCTGTCAGCCGGGAGATTGACAAGAAACAGCCTGACACCCTGTTCATGCAGCTTGACGAAGGCCTCGAGCGGAGAGGCATCCGAGTCGATTTTTGTCGCCACGAGGGTGAAGGACTGGCCGGTGAATTGGCCGGTGGTGTTGTTGTCCCTTATCCCCTGTTCAGCCCCCATCTGCCCCGTATCATCGATGACAGGCTCCAGCAGCGAGAGCGGGATATGTCTCTCCTCCTCCATCGACAGCAGCGCGATCTGGATATTCAGGGCGGCCGCGGCGCTGGCGGCGCCGTGGAGTAAAAGCCCGCCGAGGAGGGCAAAGAGGATAACCGGAAATCGATGGAATCTCTTTTTCTTATCGTCGGGTTCCAAGCTAGGCAAGACAGCTCCTTGAACAAGGTCTGGGAAATTCAATTTGGGTTTAGTAATTGCAAATTCCATACCATTGGACGGAAATCGGGGAGACCGCCAAACGAGTGCAGAATCGGCTCATCAACCGCTGTGCCTGACTCACTAAGTGTCAATGGTGACACAGTCTATCGTTTCAGGTCTCTCACAGTATGTAGAATTTGACCGCAAGCGATATCCCCGGTTTTCCATCATAGTCTAGTTCGAAATGTCCGCATAACGGCTTTTCCACACGCTTCTTGCGGTTCAGTTGTCCGGTGAGTGGAAAATCGGGCCTGCTCACCAGCCCCATCAGGCTTTTTTGACATGGGACAGGCATGATTATTGCTCTTGTGGTACCAGATATCGAGGCACGTTGCGCCAGGGCTTAGAGTCTGGCGTGTGCCCATGCGAAGAACCCCGTGGAGGTACCAGTGAAAAAAGCCATCCTTCTCCTCTCCTCGATCCTGCTGCTGTTTGCCGCAGTCGCCCAGGCCCATGGCCCGACCCGACAGAAGGTGGTGATCAAGCAACAGATCGCGGCGTCACCGCAGGCGGTCTGGGAGGTGGTAAAGAATTTTAACGACATGAGCTGGCACCCTGCGGTGACGGAGACCAAAGGGGACGGCGGTAATGCCGCCGGCGCCACCCGTACCCTGACCCTGGCCAATGGCGGCCGGATCCACGAGAAGCTGGAGAAATACGACGAAACCAAGCACACCTTCTTCTATCGTATTGAGTCGGTGGATGTGCAGGTATTGCCGGTGACCAACTACTCCTCCTGGTTCAACATCAAACCCAACGGCGAAGGCGGGAGTCTGGTCACCTGGAAAGGGGCCTTCTACCGGGGCTATCCAAACAACGATCCCCCGCCTGAGCTGAGCGATCAGGCTGCCAGGGATGCGGTAACGGGGGTCTATGAAAGCGGACTCGCCAATCTGAAAAAAATAGTGGAAAAGGACACTTGATCATTGCCTGGCCATGAAGAGGGATACGGCACCAATTCGTTTTCTCATGGAACGGGCGGCAGCCTATCTGGTCGCCTTCTCAATCGCCGCTGCAGGTCAGGGAGTCTCGGCCGCTCCCTTTGCATTCGTCACCAACCAGGGCGATGATTCGGTTTCGGTGATCGATCTTTCAAGCCTGCGCAGGACGGCGAGCATAAAGGTCGGCTCAAAACCTGCCGGCATCGCCGTCTCGAGCAACGGCAGACGCATCTACGTCACCAACCCGGAGAGTCGCGATGTCTATCTGCTCGATGGCGTCGAGTTCAAGGCGCTCACCCGCAAGGCGCTTGGAAAGGGCCCGTTGGGAATAGCCCTGAGCCCTGACGATACCCGGGTCTATGTTGCCGACTGGTACGAAGACAGGGTCTACGTGCTCGATGCGGACGATCTCTCGATACTCGAGCGAATAGCCGTGGGTGATTCACCTTCAGGCCTGGAGGTCAGCAGGGACGGCAAAAGGCTGTTTGTGGCGGACAGGGATGACAACATGATCTCAATCGTGGATACCGGTGAGTACCGGGTGATCAGACGCATAGCGGTCGGCAAACGCCCCTTCGGCATCCGACTCGATCCCGACGGCAAGCGGTTATACGTCGCCAACGTGGCAAGCGATGATCTCAGTGTGGTCGATCTAGACAGCTTGTCGGTGATTGCCACCATTGCGGTCGGCAGTACGCCCTACGGTGTCGCGGTCGCACCCGACAGCCGCCGGGTCTTTGTGACAAATCAGCATGAGAATACCCTATCTGTTATCGACCCGGAAAAACTGGAGGAGACCCACAGGCTGGCCATCGGTGAATTCCCCGAAGGGATAATCGCCCACCCCGACGACGGGCGGGTCTACATCGCCAACTGGTTCGACAACGAATTGGTTGTGCTCGATGTCGAGAGCCTGCAAATCATCAAACAGATACCGACCGGCGAAAGCCCCCGTGCTTTCGGTGTCTTCGTGGCTGGCGGCTCGTAAGGCCGGTCTGCTTGTCAACCGATTTTAATGGATTAAATCGTATGCCTCGACGGAGCGAAGCAACTTACGGAAGAGCCTGGAATCGACATTAAAACGATGGAAAAATCAAAGTGAAGGAGGAGTGATCCATGAATCTCCCAACATTTCCTGAGGATTCAGTGCTCAAGCGTCATTTCGAGGCAACAGTCGAGATGAAACGGCAAACCTGGCTGCAGCGGCCGCCAAGTGACTCGATCCTGAACCGTCATGCCTCGAGCATGGACATCCAGTCTCTATCCCGATCGGCCGGGAGCACGAAAAGAGCAAGACCCACCACGTCGTCGGCGGCCGCATCCTCGTCAGCCCCACGGGCGCCACGGACCGAGACGGAAGAAAAGGGCTTCTTCGCCTGGTTGATGGGCCTGTTTTCGAGCAAGGCCTGATCGGAACAGGGTAACAGTCGATTAGTACCAAGTTATAAAAAAAGATCTCGTGTCAGTGAAATGAGCATCACGGCCGCATACGCTGACCTGATATCTGCCCAGTTAGGAGTTCTTGAACATGCGCATAAGCTGTATCATCGCTATGGTCGCAGTGGCCCTGCTCGACCCGTCCGTATTGTCGGCGGGAACCAGCATTCTGCCGCCACCCAATCTAAACCAGGCGCAAAAGCTGGTCTTCTTCAAAGACCATCTTAAAGGCGTGCCCAAGGGCAGCCGACTCGATTACGAGTTCACCAACGCAACCCAGGGTGAAGAGGGATTCAGAGACAGCATAGAGATCGATGTCGTCAACGTGGTCGCTGAAGACAAGCGGGACCTTGAGTTCAATTTCCTAAGCGGTGAGAACCATATCGATTTTTCACCTGCCAAGGCCTACACCGGCAACCCGGTAATCATCCATTTCCTGGAGCGGGATATCTCCATGATGGCGAAGGACACAGGCGGTTCGAGCGGCTATTTTCGCAATCGTATTCGCGACTCATTCAAGAATCCAAGCCTGGTTCGTGAGATCAAGTTCCATTACGGCGGCAAAGAACTGGCTGGCACGGAGGTGGTCATAACACCCTTCGTCGCAGACCCCAATACGGACAATTTCAAATTCTATGTCAATAAACGGTACCAGTTCATATTCTCCGATCAGGTTCCAGGCGGCGTCTATCGCATCCATACCCAGGTGCCGAATGAAAAGGAAGGCGGCATTCTGATCGATGAAGATATGACATTCCGTAAAATCACGCCGGCTATATAATGTATAGATCGACATACAATCGGGAAGAAAAACGGAGGTCCAGACCAACCATGAAAATGGCCAAGTTTTCCTCAACAATCATCTCCGTTGCACTCGCCTGCTGCTCAATGGCCTGGGCGGAAGAGGAGTGCGACAAGGCTTCAAGCAGCAACGACTACCCGACCTCCGCCAGAGTCGATTATGTGATTGGCTGCATGGCATCGAATGGGCAGACACATGAGATGATGCTGAAGTGCTCCTGCAGTATCGATCTAATCGCCAAGGCGATCCCATATGAAGAGTATGTGCATATATCGACGCTCCTGAGCCTGCAGCAGATGGCCGCGGCCGGCAGGAACGCCGTCTATAAGAGCTCTACCTGGTCGCAGAAGGCGGTCGCCAAACTGAGAGACGTTCAGGCCGACTCCACCCTGCGCTGTTTTTAACCCTCGGCAGCCCCGGCCCTTATGAGGCCGTCGGGTGTCAGCCCTTGCCCTGCGAAGGCAGATCCATGCTGTGGCTAAAAGTCCTCCCCTTGGAATCCTTCACATGAACCTCCAGCACCCCGCTCTCCTGCGGGATGAAACCGAAACGGATGCTGGGATCCTCGCTGATGGAGATATCGGTATCGGCGGTGAACACCTCTTCACCGTTGTAGGTGACCTGGATGGTTCTGACGAAATCCGCGGGTATGTAGAAGCGGGATACCTGATCAAACTGCAGCCCGGAATTGTTCGGGTGCTTGATCAGCAGCTGGGTCGGCAGCAGGTCGCCCTGACTGTAATCCTCGGGCATACGGAACTTTATCTTGCCCAATTGCGCCATCGCGGCCGCAGGGTCCTTGAGCGAGGGCGCGGAACATCCTCCCGACGCCTTGACATAGTTATTCACCATGTAGAGTTTACCGTCACTCAGTTCTGCGATGGCGCGAAGGTCGGTGTAGGCATTGATACGCACCCTGGTGGAAAGGGTCTCCCAGCTGTGCTTGCCGGGAAAGTGGAACACGGCAGCCACCGGTGAAGGATTGTTGTCGATCACCAGATAGAGGCTTTTGATATAGCGATCCGGTGTCTGTTCGAGCTTCGAGTCGATGGTAATGGGGACGATTGCCGCGTCCATTGCCCTCGCGGGTGATTCCAACCCGAGAATCTGCTCTCCACTCTGGATCTGTTTGTCTCCAAACAGAGAGCTCTTTATCTGAAACCAGCGATTCCCATCGTCCTTGGCCCAGGCAGTGCCCGCGATCAGACACAGGCATAACAGGATCAGTGTGTATTGAAGGCAGGTGTTCCATCTCCGGCCCTTGTGGTTCATCGTTGAGACAGCTGTCATAGCAATCATCCTCTAGCTGAGAAAACAAATTGCCGGCACCCGCAAAACATCGCCATGCATTCCTAATTAGATCGAGATTTCGTACTGGCGTTCCGTTTGCAACCACGCTTCGCCGGTCAACCTCGATCGCCAATCTGCATCATGACTTTCTACGATATACACAAAATCACCATGCGCATCTACCACAAAAAGTCTATTACATTAGCCGGCATCCCAATCGATCCTGTCCTTGCGCCGGGGCGCCTACTCCCACTCCAATTCCGCAAAAACTGCAGTGACATTCCTGCCGTGGAATTGATCGAACAGAAGCCATTTGTCCCGCTCCTCCAAGCCAACGCTTGCAACCGCCTCGGGGATGGTTCCTCCCTGTTTGATGATCTTGCGGATACCCGTGGCAATGATTTCAAGATAACGGCGTTGATCGCCAAGCGCCTGCTTCCATTGAGTCACCACTGGACCGTGTCCCGGCACAATGCGGTTGACTGTTTTGCAACCTTCGCTTGCCTCCGCCTTTAACGGCGGTGCGCTATCAGCGGCGACCTGAACACAGCCCCGATCGCCAAGCTCCCCGATGATCTTCAGCCAGCCCCGCAAGCTGCCATCCATGACCGGGATACGCTCCACAAAGAGCAGATCCGAAAGCCATAATGTCCCGGTTTTGTCGTCATAGACACTCAGATCATTGTTGGTATGCGCCGTCGGATAACCGCGCAGGTAGAGGCCCCTGCCGCCCAGATCCAGCTTCAACACCTCTCCCACATCGACCGTTCGCGTGGGGAGCACCATCTCCGTACCCTTCGCCATGATTCCCAATATCTGATTCATCCGATTCAGATAGACCGACTGGCGGCTGGCCAAGGCCCCGCTCAACTGCTTATGGCCGATATATTCCGGTTCATCCTGCCTGAATGCCGCGGCACCCAGGGAGTGATCGGGATGCATATGGGTCAGGATCACATAGGCGATGGGAAGATCGGTGACCTCCCGGATCAGTCTTCTCAGCCACAATCCTTCATTGAGGGTGCTGCCGGTGTCGATGACGGCAACAGCCTGGTTGCCGACAATGAAGCCGATATTGGCAATGTGGCCATGATTGGGCGGTGCGAATTCCTCTTGAATCCCTGGCCGGAGATAGATCCCGGGCGCTATCTCTTCGGCAGTGACACCCCTTGCAACGACCCCCGCCGGCAACAGCAGCAGCACCATCGACAAAAACAGAAGCCGAAGGCCGGGAATTTCCCGTCTCTTCATGAATTCACTCGCCTGAATGATTGCATCGAGCTTGTGATCATCCGAATTTCACCTCTTCGCCATCGATCAACCCTGTATGACATGCACATTCATGGCCAACCTGCTAGCGCCCGCGCTTTAGCCGCTTGACGGCGAGGCATTGTCTTGTTGCAGACACACAGGAAGATCAATGTGCGAGAAAACTGGTGCACTGGACCATGCCGATCCCGGGTTTGGCTGAACCCCAACCGCCTTGCAACGATGGCACATGATTTGCAGAACATGGGGCGATAGATCATCCGGAACTATTGCGAGCACCAATCACGGATCCCCAGGTATAGCGCGTTGCCTTCAGCAGTGAAATCAGATAAGAGAGAGCCCGGCCACAACAAGGGCCGCAGGGTAAAGCCGGCCGTGCTGGCGGAAATTCGGGAACTGCTGGGGGAGACGCCGCGACGACCTGAGCTGCTGATCGAACTCCTGCATCGACTGCAGGATGCGCATGGATTTATCACCATCGACCAGGTGATGGCGCTCGCCCAAGAACTGAACATCTCCAGCGCCCACGTCTACGAGGTGGCCAGTTTCTACCACCATTTCGATCTCGTCGGCGAGGGCGAGACCCCGCCCCCACCCTTGACCGTGCGTGTCTGCGACTCCATCTCCTGCATGCTGGACGGGGCCGAATCCCTTATCGCCGATCTGCGGGCCAGCCTGGGTGATGGGGTTCGTGTACAGCCTGTTCCCTGCATCGGACGCTGCCAGGATGCCCCTGCGGCGGTTGTGGGGCAACGGCCTGTAGCGCAAGCCGACAGGGAAAAGGTATGCCAGCTGGTCGAATCCGGTGACACTGAACCCGAGTTGCCCGACTACCTGGGTTACGTAGAGTATCTTGCAGCCGGGGGTTACCAACTGCTGAACCGGATCGGGGATGGCAATAAAGGCGCAGACGATGCCGAGAGATTCTCGGTGGAACAGGTCGTTCAATGTCTCGAGGATTCCAACCTCAGGGGTCTGGGCGGCGCCGGTTTCCCCGCCGGACGCAAATGGCGCATCCTGCGGGAGCAGCCCGCGCCCCGCCTGCTGGCCGTCAACATCGACGAAGGGGAGCCGGGCACCTTCAAGGACCGGCACTACCTGGAGATCGATCCACACCGTTTTCTCGAGGGGGCGCTGATTGCGGCGCGGGTGGTGGATATCGCCGAGATCTATATCTATCTGCGGGACGAGTACGCTGCCCTGCGCGAGGTACTGGAGAGGGAGTTGAGCGCCTTGCAGTCCGATCCCCCCTGTCAACTGCCGGCCATCCATCTGCGGCGGGGGGCGGGCGCCTATATCTGCGGCGAGGAGTCGGCCATGATCGAGTCGATCGAGGGCAAGCGCGGCATGCCGCGCCAGCGCCCACCCTATGTCGCCCAGGTCGGGCTCTTCGGCCGTCCCACCCTGGAACACAATATGGAAACCCTCTACTGGGTGCGGGAGCTGCTTGAGCGCGGCGCCGACTGGTTTAGCCGGCAGGGACGTAACGGCCGCCATGGCCTGCGCAGCTTCTCGGTCAGCGGCCGGGTGAACAAGCCGGGCGTCCACCTGGCCCCGGCCGGCATTACCCTGCGCCAGCTGATCGACGAGTATTGCGGCGGCATGCCCGAGGGGCACCAACTCTACGGCTACTTCCCCGGTGGCGCATCCGGCGGTATCCTCCCCGCCTCCCTGGCGGAGATACCCCTCGACTTCGATACCCTGCAGCCCTACGGCTGCTTTATCGGCTCGGCGGCGATCATCGTCCTCTCGCAGCAGGACAGCGCCCGCGAGGCGGCGCTCAACGCGATGCGATTCTTCGCCCACGAATCCTGCGGCCAGTGCACCCCCTGCCGGGTCGGCACCGAAAAGGCGGTGGCGTTGATGGCGCAGGATCGATGGGACCGGGATCTGCTCGAAGCGCTCTCCAGCGTCATGATCGACGCCTCCATCTGCGGCCTGGGACAGGCGGCGCCCAATCCCATGTTGTCGGTACTTAAATACTTCCCCCAGGAGCTGGATCATGGCGAGTGACCCTCAGCCCGGCAGCATCAACTTCACCCTGAACGGCAAGCCCCTCGGCGCCCGGCCGGGAGAGACCATTCTCCAGGCGGCGAAGCGGGTCGGCATCGAGATCCCCCATCTCTGCTACAAGGAGGGATTGCGCGCCGACGGCAACTGCCGTGCCTGCGTGGTGGAGATCGAGGGCGAGCGGGCCCTGGCCGCCTCCTGCTGTCGCCAACCGAGCGAGGGCATGGCGGTCGACAGCCAGGGTGAGCGGCCCCGCAACTCGCAACGCCTGGTGCTCGAACTGCTGCAGTCCGACATGGCCGAGAACCGCTACAGCCATGACAACGAACTCGACCATTGGGCGCGGAAACTCGAGCTGGGCAAGCCCAGGTTCCCCGCCCGCGCTCAACCCGCCGCGGATGGCTCCCACCCCGCCATCGCGGTGAACCTGGACGCCTGCATCCAGTGCACCCGCTGTTTGCGGGCCTGTCGTGAACTGCAGGTCAACAACGTGATCGGTTATGCCCGGCGGGGCGCCGCCTCGAGCATCGTCTTCGATGCCGGGGAGAGCCTGGGCGAGAGCAGCTGCGTGGCCTGCGGCGAGTGCGTGCAGGCCTGTCCCACCGGCGCCCTGATGCCGACCAGGGGCGCGGGGCTCGAAGAGATCGAAAAAGAGGTCGACTCGGTCTGCCCCTACTGTGGTGTGGGATGTCAGCTGACCTTCCATGTCAGCGACAACCGAATCCGCTATGTCACCGGCCGGGACGGCCCCGCCAACAGCAGCCGTCTCTGCGTCAAAGGGCGATATGGATTCGACTATGTGCATCACAAGCATCGCCTGACCGTACCTTTAATTCGCCGCGAGGACGCCCCCAAGCAGGCCGCGTTGGGACTCGACCACGACAATCCCTTCGCCGGCTTTCGCGAAGCGAGCTGGGAGGAGGCGCTGGCCTTCGCCGCCGGCGGCCTGAACAGGATACGGGAGCGGGATGGCGCCGCCGCACTCGCCGGATTCGGCTCTGCCAAGGGTTCCAACGAGGAGGCCTACTTGTTCCAAAAACTGGTGCGTACCGGTTTCGGCAGCAACAACGTGGATCACTGCACCCGCCTCTGTCACGCCTCCTCGGTGGTTGCGCTGCTGGAGATGATCGGCTCCGGCGCCGTCTCCAATCCGGTGGCGGACGTGGACAAGGCCGAGGTGATCCTGATCATCGGTTCCAATACCACCGAAAACCATCCGGTGGCCGCCACCTTCATCAAGAACGAGGCCGCGGCCGGCAAGACCCTCATCGTGATGGATCCCCGCCGCACCGCCATCGCCAGGCATGCCAGCCATTTTCTTCAATTCAAGCCCGACACCGACGTGGCCCTGCTCAATGCCATCATGCACGCGGTGATCGAACAGGGGCTGGTCGATGAAAAATTCATCAATGAACGGACCAGCGGCTACCAGGCGCTGGAGGAGCACCTGCGCCCCTACACCCCCGAAACGATGGAACAGATCTGCGGTATCGATGCGCAGACCATTCGCGAGGTGGCGCGGATCTACGCCTCCTCCAGGGCCTCCATCATCTTCTGGGGCATGGGGGTCTCACAGCATATCCACGGCACGGACAATGCCCGCGCCCTGATATCCCTGGCCCTGATCTGCGGCCAGATCGGCCGGCCCGGCACGGGACTCCATCCGCTGCGAGGCCAGAACAATGTCCAGGGCGCCTCCGACGTGGGGTTGATCCCCATGGTCTTTCCCGACTACCAGCGGGTCGACAATCCACGGGTCCGCGCCAAATTCGAGGCCTTGTGGGGCATGCCCCTCGATGCAAAACCGGGACTCACCGTGGTCGAGACCATGCACGCCATCGCCGACGGCAGTATCAGGGGCATGTACATCATGGGTGAGAACCCGGCCATGTCGGATCCCAATCTGAATCATGCCCGCAAGGCCCTGGCGAGCCTGGAACACCTGGTGGTGCAGGATATCTTCATGACCGAGACCGCCTGGTACGCCGATGTCATCCTGCCCGCCTCGGCATTTGCCGAGAAGGACGGCAGCTTCACCAACACCGACCGCCGGGTACAGCTGGGACGCCAGGCGATCGATCCGCCGGGAGAGGCCCGCCAGGATCTGGAGATCATTCAAGAGATGGCGCGGAGACTGGGGCTTGATTGGCACTATGGCCATCCCAGGGAGGTGTTTGCCGAGATGCGCCAGGCCATGCCCAGCATCGCCGGCATCACCTGGGAACGCCTGGCGCAATCAGGCGCCGTTACCTACCCATGCGAACATGAAGATGATCCGGGCGAGCCGGTGATCTTCACCGAGCGATTCCCCACCGTTTCGGGCCGGGCGAGCCTGATCCCCGCTCCTTTCACCAATGCGGACGAACTGCCGGACCTGGAATATCCCTGGGTTTTGATTACCGGCCGCCAGCTGGAGCATTGGCATACCGGCGCCATGACCCGCCGGGCTGAGGTGCTCGATCGCATCGAACCGGTTCCTGTAGCCAGTCTCCACCCTGACGGCCTGGCCGAGATGGGTCTCGAACCCGGCGGGTTGATCGAGCTGCACTCCCGGCGCGGAATCGTGACCGCCCATGCCCGGGCCGACGACGGGGTAGCTCCGGGTCAGGTGTTCCTCCCCTTCTGCTACCACGAAGCGGCGGCCAACCTGTTGACCAACGAGGCGCTCGATCCAGCCGCCAAGATACCGGAGTTCAAGTTTTGCGCGGTCCGGGTGACCCCTGCCGGGGGGGCTTAGATAGATGTCAAATGTGAGAATCAGAGCAGCAGGTGTGGCACATCTGTAACAGCCATGGCCGAAGAGATGGCCACAAAACCTAACTGGCAGATCAATCTATTTAGGAGTTTATTTTTTTTGTGACTTTTTCAAGAGGTTAAAAAACACTATCGGATTTTGGCCCGTATTCTGCTAAGAGAAAAACAGGAAGTTGGCAGCTACTGGCGCATGACATCTCTACCAGTGAACAAAATGTATACAGACAAGGTGACGAAGACCGATCCATGGCCTTGTATAGAAGATTCTCTGAACAATGGACGGTAATCAGGGATTGATGCCGGTTTTCTGTTGAAATCTTTCCTCCACCCTTAGTGCCCTACTTGTGACTATCCCCTAGTCACATAGGGCATATTTTTTTGCCGACAAGAACCGCTTCAGCCTGACAGGGCAGCCCGGATCGCCCAAGCCACATCGGCCGCCTGACGATTCTGCCAGACATCATGCACGCGAAAAACCTTCACCCCCGCCATCACCCCGAGCGCGGTGCAGGCACAAGTGGCGGGCAGCAGCGCCTCGGGTTGCTCCTCCCTGCAGAGAGAACCCATAAACCTTTTACGACTCGCCCCGAGCAATAGCGGAAAACCCAGATCGCCAATCTGTTGCAAGGCCGCCAGCAGCTGCAGATTGTGCCGCTTTCCCTTGCCAAAACCGATTCCGGGATCGAGCAACAGCTGCTCCTCTCTCACCCCCGCCTCCAATGCCGCTTCAATCCGTTCGGAGAGAAACGATTTCACTTCTGACACCACATCCCCGTAGCGCGGTGATTGCTGCATGGTCTCGGGCGTGCCGCGCATATGCATCAGCACCAGGGGGACACCCGCCGACGCCGCCAACTCAAGGATCTCCGGATCATCGCGGCCCGCGGAGACATCGTTGATCATATCCGCCCCTCCCTCGATCGCCTCTCGCGCCACCTCGCTCAGGGTGGTGTCGATGCTGATGGGAAACCCCCCTGGCAGTCGCTGCCGCAGCCCTTCAATGGTTTGCAGCACCCGCCTCTTCTGTTCGCCAGCGTCGACCCTCGATGCCTCGGGTCGGGTGGATTCCCCGCCAATATCAATGATATCCGCCCCCTCGGCCACCATCCCCAGGCCCCGGGCCACCGCTGATGCGGGATCATAGAGACCGCCGTCGGAAAAACTGTCCGGGGTCAGATTCAGAATTCCCATGATTAGAGGATTAGAAAAATCCAATATTGACATAGGGTTACCCCTAATTTCCTGACAGATTGAGATTTGTCAATTGAGTGATATTGGCATAAACTCAACCAAGTTGAGAAGAATTTATAAAAATCATAATTATTACCCCGTGAAATATAAAGATTGTTGGTCATGGAAGAACCACGAACGGGGCTATTTAAGACCAACCAGAGGTAAATCAAGTTGGAGAGAGCCATCCTGCACAACGACGCTTCTAATCATGAGGATTTCGTGCGCGCCGCCCTTGAAGGCAGCCACATCATCCACTCATCCGAGATCGACGATCTGACACTCAGATCCTGGCGGCGTTGCCGTGATGAACATGGGCTGGATCCGGGGATGTCGCCCGACCCGGTCATCATCAACCGGGATGATCTGCGCGAGCGTCTCAACAGATATGAGCGCATGCTCGACATTGCGCGGGTGGAGATGACCGATCTCTATCAGCAGCTGGCCGGATCCGGTCACGCCATCATGCTCACCGACAAAGACGGCATCCTGCTGAATTTCATCGGCGATCCCCAGTTTACCGACGCCGCCGCCCATGCCGGGATGCAACTGGGCGCGGTCTGGAGCGAATCGGTCCAGGGCACGAACGGCATGGGCACCTGCCTGGTGGAGCAGAAACCCCTGGTGATCCACAAGCAATCCCACTTCTTCTCCCGCAACGCAAGCCTGACCTGCTCCGCGGCGCCCATCTTCGATCCCCATGGCGAGATCCTGGCGGTACTCGATGCCTCCAGCGAATCGAAGATGGCCCAGCAGCACACCATGGTCCTGCTCAACATGTCCGCCCAGGTGATCGAGAACAGGGTCTTCTTCTGCGCCATGAAAGAGGCCTTCGTGCTGCGCTTCCACTCCCGCTCCGAGTTCATCGGCACCCTGGGGGAAGGCGCCATCGCCTTCGACACGGACGGCAAGATATTGGCCATCAATCGCAGCGCCATGTTTCAGCTCAACCTGGAGTCGCCGCTGCAGATCGTGGGGCATCCAATCAACCAGCTCTTCACGACCTCATTCTCGTCGCTGCTGAAGAATGTCCACTCCCCTGCCTTCCCGATCCGCGAATCCCAGCATGGAAGACGCTTCTTCGCCACCCTGCAGGCGCCGGAAAAGAGCTGTCGTCCCAGCGTTGTCCCGCCCTGGGCTGAAAAGAGCGATATCGGCAGGCGCGATGATAACGACTACCTGGGCAGCACCGACTCCCTGGATGCCTTGCATTTCGACGAACCGCGCATGAAACGCAATGTGAAGACCGCGGTAAAACTGGTCGAGCGGGATGTGCCCTGCATGCTGTTCGGCGAGACCGGCACGGGTAAGGAGATGTTCGCCCGGGCACTGCACACGGCCAGTTCCCGCCATCAAAAGCCCTTTGTCGCGGTGAACTGCGCATCCCTGCCCGAGTCCCTGATCGAGAGTGAACTGTTCGGTTACCGGCCGGGCGCATTCACCGGCGCCAGCCGGGAGGGAAATCGCGGCAAGATCGTGCAGGCGGATGGCGGCACGCTCTTTCTCGACGAGATCGGCGACATGCCCCTGCATCTGCAGGCGCGTCTGCTGCGGGTGCTGGAGGAACGGGAAGTCACCCCCCTTGGCGGCGAAAAACCGATCAAGGTCTCGATCAAACTGATCAGCGCCACCCACCACAATATAAAGAACATGGTGGAGGACGGTGATTTTCGGGAAGATCTCTACTATCGCCTGCACGGCGTCTCCCTGACCATGCCACCGCTGCGGGAGCGCACCGACAAGCTTCAGTTGATCAAGCACATAGGCCAGTTGGAGGCGGAAACCGCTGCGGAGCTGAACTGGGAACCCGAAGCGCTGAAACTGCTCGAGAACTTCCCCTGGCCCGGCAATATCCGCCAGCTTCGCAATGTGCTTCGCACCACGACCGCGTTGTGCGAAGAGAATGTGGTGACCATCAACGATCTGCCGGAAGAGATTCGCAATACCGTCTACGATGACGAGTTCCCCGAGGGCCCGGAAATCAACCTCAACGCCCTGGCGATCGCGGAGCGTGATGCCCTGCTCAGCGAACTGGAAGAGATGCATTGGAATATCAGCAGGGTTGCCAAAAAGCTCGGGCTGAGCCGCAACACCCTCTATCGGCGGATGAAGCGATTCGGGATCACGCCCCCCCGCTGATCAGGGATCAACCCGATCACTGGGCCCGGTAGGTTTCCGGGCCCGGATCCCTTACAACCAAAGCGCAGGTATCCGCGACCCGGGTGTCGAGTGATTTGTTTCCCCGGTCCGGTTCCGTTCACGCCGATCTGTTCCGGCTGAAACCAGCACCCGGATCTTTTACCCTAGTGCCCGCCAGCCCCATGGATCGGCGGCAACAGGAGAGGCATTGCGCGCAACTGGCTC
Organism: gamma proteobacterium symbiont of Ctena orbiculata; assembly: GCA_003058495.1. Taxonomy (GTDB): domain Bacteria; phylum Pseudomonadota; class Gammaproteobacteria; order Chromatiales; family Chromatiaceae; genus Thiodiazotropha. Next base: position 73,545 of record QBVC01000019.1, read on the forward strand.
ACTTTTTGCCCTCAGATTGGAAACGGTCGATCAGGAGAGAGAATGCAGAATCCGGGAAAACACCATGCGGTCGATGTCCACCACCGCGGCCTACTGCAACCAGCGAGCGATTGAGCCTGTATGAGCAGTCATGAAAAGCCAAGAGAGGCCTGGGCAATCACAGGATCGGGGCACTACCTCAAGGAGTGTCTGGATCTGGTACAGCAGCGGCCCGATGTGGACCTCTTCCTGAGCAAGGCGGCGGCAGAGGTGCTGCCGATGTATGACTTCGATCTGAAGTCGATTCGACAGCAAATCACCTGTTTTCGCGACACCACGGCCAGCGCCTCGCCGGTTGGCCTCTTCTACCAGGGACGCTATCGGCGCCTGGTCATCGCCCCCGCCACTTCCAATACCATCGCCAAGATGGTCTGGGGAATCGCCGATACCCTGGTAACCAACATCTATGCCCAGGCCGGCAAGTGCCGAATTCCAAGCATCGTCTTCGCCTGCGATACGGAACCCGAAATGGAGACGGAGGCGCCCGGCGGCATGGTGATGGTCTACCCGAGACAGATCGACCTGGAGAATGTAAAGCGATTGGAGGATTTTGAGTACACGTCGGTGGTGACCAGCTTTGATCAGCTTCTCGCCACCCTCGAAGATCTCGATTGAGTCATACGGTGCGGCAAGCCGCACCCTACACAATAGCATTGGCCGTAGGGTGGGGCCCTGCCCCACCAGAGTGTGGAGACGTTAGCCGCTGTTCTTCTTGAGCAGCGGTTCAAGCAGATCCATCGGCAGCGGAAAGACCAGGGTATGGCTCTTGTCTCCGGCGACCTCGGTCAAGGTCTCCAGGTACCTGAGCTGGATCGCCTGGGGTTGCACGGCGAGGGTCTTCGCCGCTTCAACCAGTTTTTCCGCGGCCTGGAGCTCACCCTCCGCATGGATCACCTTGGCCCGCCTTGCCCGCTCCGCCTCGGCCTGGCGGGCAATCGCCCGGATCATGCTGTCATCCAGGTCGACATGCTTGATCTCCACGTTGGAGACCTTGATCCCCCAAGTGTCGGTCTGTTGATCCAGAATGTTGCGTACATCGTTGTTGAGACGTTCACGCTCCGCCAGCATCTCATCCAGTTCGTGCTGTCCGAGCACGGAACGCAGGGTGGTCTGCGCCAGCTGGCTGGTGGCGACCATGTAATCCTCCACCTGAATGATCGCCCGCTCCGGATCCAGCACACGGAAGTAGACCACGGCATTGACCTTCACCGAAACGTTGTCCCGGGAGATCACGTCCTGGGAGGGGACGTCGAGAACGATGGTTCGCAGATCGACCCTGACGAACTGTTGGATTACCGGGATGATGATGATCAGGCCCGGCCCCTTTACCTTCCAGAAGCGTCCCAGCATAAAGACCACACCGCGTTCATACTCGCGAAGTATCTTCAGCGCCGAGGCTAAAAAGGTGACGATCAGAAAAAGAATTACCGCATAGAAATAGAGCGTCATGATCACTTCTCCTTATCAACCGGCGTAACCTTCAGCACCAGACCCTCCCTGCCGGTAATCTCTACCAGCTGATCCTTTTGCAGGGGATGCTCGGAGCGGGCCCGCCATATTTCACCATGTATCCTGACATCACCTTCACCGGTGAAGTCATCCACAACCACGCCTGCGCTGGTCAACATCTCCTCGCGTCCGCTCACCACGGGGCGGTTGCGGGATTTGATCGCCATGCCGATGACGAACACCATGAGAAAGGCGCTGCTCACCGCCACCACCAGGATCAGCGGCAGCGATATACCGAACCCCGCCTGGTCGGTATCGATGAGAATCAATGAGCCGATCGTGAAGGCGACCACGCCGCCTATGCCCAGGGTGCCAAAGCTTGGCACGAAGGCCTCCCCGACCATCAATGCGAGCCCGAGCAGGATCAATGCCACACCTGCATAATTGATCGGTAGCAGATGGAATGCATAGAGCGCCAGCAGCAGGGATATGGCGCCCACCGTTCCCGGCACGATCGAGCCGGGATTGGCGAACTCATAGATAAGACCGTAGATACCCACCAGCATGAGGATATAGGCCAGATTCGGATTGCTGATGATGCTCAACAGTTTACTCTGCCAATCGGGCAGGTGTTTCTCGATAACCAGATTCTCGGTATTCAGGGTTTTACTGCCGAGCGGGAGCTCCACCTGGGTGCCATGCAGTTCGGAGAGCAGGCTGTTGACATCTTCAGCTACCAGATCGATCACGCCCTGCTTCAACGCCTCCTCAGCGGAGAGGCTGGCAGCTTCCCGCACCGCCTTTTCCGCCCAGTCCGCGTTGCGCTTGCGCAGATTCGCCAGGCTGCGAATATAGGCGGCCGCATCATTGACCACTTTGCTTGTCTTGGCATCCGTCGCCTGGGGTTGATTACCCTCGTTCCCATCTTCGGTCTTGGGTTTGTCTGGCGTCGACTTCGGTACCCCGCCCATGGTTACAGGTGTCGCGGCTCCCAGATTGGTGGCCGGGGCCATTGCCGCGATATGACTGGCATAGAGAATATAGGTACCGGCGCTGGCTGCACGCGCGCCGCTGGGGGCGACATAGGTGACCACAGGCACCTGGGAGGCGATGATGCGCTTGATGATGGCCCGCATCGAGGTATCCAGGCCCCCCGGGGTGTCCATCTGCAGGACAACCAGCTCAACGCCATCGCTTTCTGCCTTGTCCAGCGCCCGATCCAGATAATCGGCTGTGGCGGGACCTATGGCCCCTGAGACCTCCAGCAGGAAACCCCTGGGCGTTTGCGCCTCGGCGTGGAGCTGGGCAAGTCCACTGACGCAGAGACAGATAAGGAGAAGCAGAGACACCGCATATCGAGACACAAACCACCCCGCTATGTTGTTACCTTATAGTCTAGACCCCGGAAAGGCAGCCGGCATTCGTTGCCGGTTGATTGTTTTGAGTATTTTTTACTATTTTACAATAATCTATTCTAGCTTATTAATGTAATTTATAGATAAAGTCAGCACTACACAATGCTAAGAATATCGATTCCACCCCATAGTTCAATTATCCACGCCTTGCATTGATCGAAATTAATTTTCATTCAAACCCGAGCTGTCACAATACTGTAATATTACTGGAATATATTTGTAATCTTCCTGTAATAATTGGCTCTCTCTTCAGTAGATAACAGTTAAACCATAAACAGCAACAATAAAGATTTTCAACCTTGAGCTGATTGCCGGAAAAACTTTTTTTACTGCGGTTTTCGTCATTCAACAAATCTGAGGGTGTTCACAATGAGACAATTCTCTTTTGCCACAACATTGGTGGCTACCAGCCTGCTATGCATTTTTTCCGCACAGGCGGCGGATCGCACCGTGATCCAGAACAAGGGGTCGGACACCCTGGTCAACGTCGCCCAGGCCTGGGCCGAGGAGTACGGCAAGGTTGACGCCAATGTGGCAGTCGCCGTATCAGGCGGCGGATCGGGTACCGGTATCGCGGCGATGATCAACGGCACCGTGGATATCGCCAACGCCAGCCGCCAGATGAAAAAGAAAGAGATCAACCTGGCGAAGTCGAAAGGCCAGGACCCCATCGAGCATGTGGTCGGTTATGACGCCCTCGCCGTCTTTCTGCACCAGAACAATCCGGCCGAAACCCTCACCTATGATCAGATAAAGGCGATCTACGGACGCGGCGGCAAGGCTACAAAATGGTCCGATGTGGGCTTTGAGGTCCCGGGCTGCAAGAATGGCGAGATCGTCGTCGTCAGCCGCCAGAACAACTCCGGCACCTACGCCTATTTCAAGAAAGAGGTGCTCGGCAAGAAAGGCAAGTATCGCCAGGGCACCTTGGACATGCACGGTTCGAAGGACGTGGTCGATCTCGTTGAAAAGACGCCTTGCGCCATCGGTTACAGCGGCCTGGCCTACGCCACGGACCACATCAAGATGGCCTGTGTCTCAAAAGCGGGCGGGGATTGTATCAGCCCCAGCGTGGAGACAGCGAGCGATCGCAGCTACCCCATTGCACGGCCCCTGTTCATGTACACCAATGGCGAACCCAAGGGTGCAGTCAAGGCCTATCTGGACTGGGTCAAGAGCGATGTAGGCCAGTGCATTCTGCTGAAAAAGGGCTATGCACCGATTCGTGGCGTAAGTTGCAATTAACCGGAATGGCAAAACCCGGTTTGGCGGACTGACATAGTCTTCCCAACCCCGGCAGCCAGATGCTTGCCGGGATTGGGACCGGCCATGCGCGTCGATTTCGCTATGGAACTGGTTATCTAAACAGCAACTGCCTGCCTCTGACAGGCTTTCAACAATAAAACCTATCCAAAAGTCCGTTGTCACCAGTGACGGCGTTCAATGGGGAGCATCAAACAATGGGCCATCTTGAAGAACGACTGGAACGCGACCTGAAAGATATCCACGATCGCGTGGCGAAAATGGGCGCACAGGCACAGGAGGCGGTCAGGTATGCCGTGCAGGCCCTGCAGACGGGGGATAAAAAACTTGCCTATGCCACGGTGTTGAATGACAACCCGATCAATCGCAGCATGCGCGAGATCGATAATACCTGTCATCGCTTTTTTGCCATCCACATACCGACCGGTGGACACCTGCGACTCCTCTCCTCGGTGATTCGCGCAAATATCGAACTGGAGCGGATCGGCGATTATGCCGTCACTATCGCCCGTGAAGCAGCCCAGCTATCCCAGCCACCAAGCGGCGGGCTGGGCAAGGAGCTCGACCGCATCGCCAGCGAAACCATGAACATGCTGCAGCTGGCAATCTCCGCCTTTACCGAGCTCAATGCCGAAAGCGCCAAGAGCACCATGACCATGGCGAAGGAGATGGAGCACAACCTGGACATTGTCTATACAGAGATGATGGAGAACGACGAGCGCACCAAGGTCGAAGAGATCCTGGCGATTTTTGTCGTCTTCACTCAACTCAAGCGTGTAGCGGACCAGGCGAAAAACCTTTGCGAGGATACCCAGTTCGCGGTGACCGGTGAGCAGAAAACGCCCAAGATCTTCAATATCCTTTTTGTCGATGAAGACAACAGCAGCCTGAGCCAGCTGGCTGAGGCCATTGCCAGGATGAACTATCCGAACATAGGCAACTACCGAAGTGCGGGGCGGGTCAAGGCGGATGCGATCAATCCGCAGTTGGTCAAGTTCCTGGAAGAGAAGGGTATAGATTATGCTGACACCCTGCCCACTACCATCGATCAATTGACGCCCAAGGAGATATCCGACCAGCATATCATCGTCTCGTTGCAGGGCGAGGTGGAATCCTACCTGCCGCGCATGCCCTTCCACACGTCGGCCCTTACCTGGGGCCTGGGCGAGGCGCCTGAGGACGAGGATTTCCATGAGTACGAATCGATCTATCGCGAGCTGGCCATATTGATCAAGGACCTGATGGAACTGTTGCGTGGCGAGGGGGCGAGCTGAAATGTCCGAGTCGCAAACCCTGCAACAGTCAATGCCGGCGGATTTCGACAGTCGCAACCTGGACTGGTACATCGACAAGCTGGTCCAGGCCGTCGTCTTCGTCGCCGGTATATCGGCCATCATCTTCATCATCGGCATCTTTGTATTCATCACCATCGAGGGCTTTGGTTTTCTCCTCGAGGACTTCAGCTTCAGGGAGTTCTTTCTCTCCCCCTTTTGGGAACCTTCCGACGAGGATGCGCCGGAGTACGGCATCCTCGCGCTGGTGGCGGGCACCGCCAGCGTTACCGGCCTGGCGATGGTGGTTGCGATCCCCTTCTCCCTCGGCGCCGCCATCTTCATTGGCGAATTCGCCACCGGCAAACTGAGGGAGTCTCTCAAGGTTTTGGTTGAACTGCTGGCCGCCATCCCCTCGGTGGTCTGGGGCTTTATCGGCCTCTCCATCATGAATCCGTTGATCATCGACCTGTTCGATGTGCCGGTGGGCCTGAACGTGCTCAATGCCGGCATCATCCTCGGCCTGATGGCGGCGCCGATCATGACCTCCATCGCGGAGGATGCATTGAAGGCGGTGCCCGATCGCTATCGGGAAGCGGCTGAGGCGCTGGGCGCCACCCGCTGGCAGGTGATCTTCAAGACCGTCCTTCCCGCCGCGAAGAACGGCCTGCTCGGGGCGGTGCTGCTGGGTGTGGGGCGTGGATTCGGCGAGACCATGGCGGTGTTGATGGCCACCGGCCATGCGGTGAACATCCCCAACAGCCTGTTCGATCCGGTACGCGCGCTGACCGCGACCATCGCCGCGGAGCTGGGAGAGACCGCCGTCGGCTCGCCTCACTACCAGGCGCTGTTCACCATCGGCATCTTCCTCTTCATCATCACCTTCCTGATCAACCTCACCGCGGATCTCATCGTCCGCGGCATCCGCAAAGGTTAAGCCGCCATGTTCGCCGAATCTGAATTGAATCAAAAGAACAAACGGGTTCAGAACCTGTTCCTCATCCTCTTTCTGATGATGACCGTTTTGTTGGTGGTGCCGGTGATCATCATTCTTACCACCCTGATCGTCAAGGGCGGCAGCATCATCTCCATCGATTTTCTCTTTACCGATCCGACCAACGGCATGACCGCGGGGGGCATCTTTCCCGCACTGCTGGGAACCATCTGGATCGTCGCGGTAGCACTGCTGGCATCGGTTCCCCTCGGCGTCGCGGCGGCCATCTACCTCAACGAGTATGCCGGCGACAACTGGTTCACCCGGCTTATTCAGCTGGCGATCATCAACCTCGCCGGGGTGCCGTCGATCGTCCATGCCCTGTTCGGCGTCGGCGCCTTCGTCATCTTCTTCGGTTTCGGCACCAGCATCCTCGCCGCCAGCCTGACCCTGGCGATCATGACCCTGCCGGTGGTGATCGTCTCCACCCGGGAGTCGTTGCGCGCCGTCCCCCAGGCCTTCAGGGAGGCCTGCTGGAACATGGGGGCGACCCGCTGGCAGACCATCAAGCGGGTAGTGCTGCCCAATGCGGTCAGCGGCATCCTCACCGGCGTCATCCTGGAGGTGTCGCGCACCACCGGCGAAACCGCGCCGATCATGTTCACAGGCGCCGCCTTCTTCCTGCCTTTCCTGCCCCAGGGCGTGTTCGATCAGACCATGGCCCTCTCCCTGCATCTGTTCGTGGTCTCCACTCAGGTGCCCGGGGTGCCGGACAACCTGCCCTACGGTGTCGCCCTGGTGCTGATCGCCATGGTGCTGCTGATGAACAGCATCTCCATCGCATTCCGCATGTATCTGCGAGGTAAAAAGAAATGGTAGACATGAGCCTCAATACAGCAGTAGCCGAAGTAGTGCCTGAAGAGGCGGCCGAAGCCCCTGCCCCGGTCAAACTCGGGGTCAACGGTCTGACTATCAAGTATGGCGGAACACCCGCCCTCAGCGATGTCAACCTGGAGGTTCGCGAACATGAGATCTTCGGCATCATCGGGCCGGCCAACGCCGGTAAGACATCCTTTCTCAAGGCCCTCAACCGCATGGATACCTTCAACTCCAACATGAGTGTGGAAGGCAGGATCCTCTTCAACGGCCTCGATGTGTATAAACTGAACAACATCTATGCCCTGCGCAGCCGCATCGGCGTCGTCTTCCCGCTTCCCGTCGGCCTGCCGTTGACGATCTATGAGAATGTCGCCCTCTCACCCCGCCTGCGCGGCATCAACAAGAAGCGCGACCTGGATATCATCGTCGAGCGTTGCCTTACCCGGGCCGCGCTCTGGGACGAGGTGAAGGAGAGGCTCGACTCCCTCGGCAGCCTTCTCTCCGGCGGCCAGCAGCAGCGCCTCACCATCGCCCGCGCCCTCTCCCAGGAGCCGGACCTGCTGATGCTGGACGAATTCTCCATCGCCGTGGACCCGGTGACCACCATGCGCATCGAGGATGTGCTGAAGGAGCTGAAGAAGGACATGACCATCATCCTGGTCACCAACCTGGTGCAGCAGGCGAGACGGCTGGCCGATCGCACCGCCTTCTTTCTGGAAGGGCAATGCGTTGAGATCGGCGAGACCGAGGATCTCTTCACAGGGGAGGTGGAAGACCAGAGAACAAGGGACTATGTCGAGGGCAAATTCGGTTGATAAACAACCATTGTTAGAAAGACACCATATGAACGTTGGTGGCGCCTGACGGTTGTCTTTCGCAGTAGCGGCAGGGATGCCGCGTAAGCCCCGCCAGCACAGGGATGCGCCCGAAGGAAGTGCCCTTGGGGTATCCTGTCGGGGCGTCGGAGAAAGATAACCGTCAGGTGCCGAGGATTTTAAAAAGTACTCGTTGATTGCGGACAGACTCTTTCTAAACAGAGTACAAACAGTAAGACCCTAACAAATACTAGTAACTACAATGAACACACCAGCCCCCGAGTACGCCATCAAGACCAGCCAGCTCAACCTTTGGTACGGGACCTTCCAGGCCCTCTTCGATGTCGACCTCAACATCCGCAACGGCATGATCACCTCCCTGATCGGCCCCTCCGGCTGCGGCAAGTCGACCTTCCTGCGCAGCGTCAACCGCATCAACGAACGCCTCGGCTATGTGCGCATCGAAGGCAACATCGACGTCCTGGACAAGAATATCTACGATCCCGACGTGGAACTGGTCCAGGTGCGCAAACAGATCGGCATGGTCTTCCAACGCCCCAATCCCCTGCCCATCTCGATCCGCGACAACATCCTCTTCGGCCACAGAATTCACGCCAAAAACAAAAGATCGGCAAAGGCCGACGAGGAAGAGATCGTCGAGTCCTCCCTGCAGCAGGTGCTGCTCTGGGACAAGGTCAAGGACCGCCTCAACCAGAAGGCAACCGAGCTCTCATTGGAAGAGCAGCAGAAGCTCTGTATCGCGCGATTGCTGCCGGTAAAACCGAGTGTTTTGTTGATGGATGAGCCCTGCTCCGCCCTCGACCCCAAGGGCACCGCCGCGGTGGAGGAGCTGATCTGGGAACTGCGCGGCCAATACACCATCCTCATCGTCACCCACAACATGGCCCAGGCCCGGCGCGCCAGCGAGGAGTGTATCTTCATGTTGCTGGGCAAGGTGGTGGAGCATCAGGCGACGGAGGATCTGTTTGTGACGCCGGACAAGAAAGAGACCGCGGATTATATTGAGGGGCGGTATGGGTGAACGAGGATCTGTAGTTTTCGATTTTGGTTATGCAGTCACTCTCTACTGAGGCCTGCTTGTCAGAATCTGGGGATTTATTTTTTTTGCAACCAAAACAGACCCTCTGGCGGGTGGAATATATGTTTGACACACAGCCCCAATTGCGGAGATTGATAACGCATAGTCTCAGGGGCTTGCCGTAGTGGCGAGAGGCTTACGGCATTCAGCCACAAACGATCGATGTGGAAGCAAGTCTTTTAAAGCCTTTTGTAAGATTTTTGATTTTTATAATTTAATATCCAAAGACTCTCGATCCAGGTTGAATGCTATTGCATTATAATGAAGCCACCTTTGATTAAAATTCCACAACTTCAAAAATTCCTCATAAGTTTGAGTTAGCCTCTTTCCTGGATTGGCATCGTTTAGATACACAACCTTCTCATATTCGTCGTATCCCGTTACTATGCGATAATGACCCCTCGACTTAGGTAACTTCCAGTATTGATGCACGATTACTGGTATTCCATCTGACAGATACTGCTTTACTGCTTGAAACATTTTATTTCTTTTGTTGATTTTTTCATTTCTAGAAACAGGTTCATGTTCCAGCATAATATTTTTTGTTTTCCCGAACCTCTTAAGAAATTCACGCATATTGATAGTACCTGTACCCGGATACTTACTCCAATCAATAGGGTTTGTATTTATGATTCCTGAATTTCTATATCTTTTTGAGTTGGAAAACTGTACCAATAAAGACTCGGCTATATCATACTGACTGTATCCGTTTACACCCCAATATTTAAATAACATTTCTATCGTAGCAGGACCACAAAGCGATTTTCCTTGTTTTACCACTGGAACATCCAGTTGAACTCTATTTTTAATATTTGCTTCAGCAGTTACACTAAATAGGCATAACATCAATAATGTGAATATTCTTCTCACTATTACATTCAGCCAATGCCTTATTTGTAATCCACGCGGGTCTTTTAATGGGTGACGAATATTGATACGCGCATCCTTTCGAAATATCGCTTCCACATATTCCTGGTGCTTCTTCTGAGTTTTCGCGGTATTTTTTGAACGGCGTGACTTGCCCTTTTCAAAAACATTCAAAATTTCGCATTCTTCGCTACTCAACTTACTCATTCGTCTTCACCTAAACAGCTCTTTGTTGCCTTTCGATTAGCAATGATCGTTTTCAAATATACATCGCCTTCCGATTCCACAAACGGGACGTGATGCACGTACCCTTCCATCGCAATTACATGTATTTGCTGTCCGTGATAGCGTTTTTGGGTGGGATGATCTAGTGTTTCAAGGATATCGCCGGCCATAACGTGAAATATAACATCTTCAGAGCAAACTCCCCACTCAGCTTTAAGCTGAGTATTTTTCTCGGGATCCCATGAAATCCTCTTCATAGGTCAATTGCAGTACAATGTGGCCTATTGTCATACATGGCTAACGACTTTGCCCAACCGACCAGTGCTGCACAGCGACGACAGGTGTGTCACAGCACTGGCTCGGCTGGAGCATCATATTTGGCGGCACACATTTACACATTACTCAGCACCTCAGTTGTTAACCCAAGCTCTTTTGCCACACGATACATAGACTCACTAGCTCTTTCTGAAAAAATAATAACCTCAGCAACAATTGCACCGGCATGTAGTGCTAATTGCTTGTAAACGATAGCTTGGCCAATTAGCTCTGGATTCAGGTTTTCTTTGGCTTCGCACAAGATGACCGTCTCGTCTTTTATAGGATGAAGTACTGCTACGTTCTTTCCTGGTGCTTCTATACTTGAGTTGGCGTTATTTAGAAACAACACTGCATCAAGATAGCGATCTTCTAAACAGTATTCCCAAACTAGTGTTCCTTTTGCCCCCATCTTTTCATGCCACCACTTGCGAATCAATGCTTGTTCTCTGGGGTTGCCGTTTGAAATAGGTTCTTTCAAATAGTAATCCATGGTCTTTTCCCATTTTAAGCTTAGCGAACCGGGGTAGGTGCATCAGCGCCGGAGTCCGAATTGCGCTTCTTGTTGGGCATTGGCTAGCTCAACAAGCTTATTCATAGTATTAAAATTTCGTGAAGTCATTGTGACCTTTAATTTCCTTTCAAAATAGTTATTGTTGAATTTCGAGTCACTATGCTTGGTGTTGTATAGCGTATAGATCACATTATTTTCGTATACAATATGATCTGGCGAATGATCTATAGAGATAAATTTTTTCAAAAGGAGCTTATCGGGATTCTTAGCTAGCAAAGTAAAATATAGCTTCTTGGTATCTACTTCTTTAAAAGGAACGCATTCCAAAATACTCGTAAATTGCTGTGGTGTTCTTGCTAAAACGGATATATTGCCACCAAACTTTTCGCTAATGGTAGAATGCACAAGCTCCTCGGTATCGACTTGAGTGCGATTGGATGATGCAATTACGTTCCCGCTTTGTATATAAGTTTGTACGTTTTCTAGCCCAACTTTACCAAGCGCATCCCGCAGTAGTGCCATAGGTACCTTATTCTTCCCTTTAGGCATTACTCCTCTTAGTAAAATGATAAATTTTTTCATTGGTGTATTAAGTGCCTAACGCTTAAGATTTGGGTTGGCCGTCGGACTGCATGCACTTGTATGACCAAGTGGGCAGTGATTGATCCGGAAAGCAGATTGGGCAAGATATCCCCGTACATTTATCGGTAACAGCTGACTACCACGCGAAGTACTGTTTTTTTTCCAAATACCTGGAAAAGCCACCTTGCTCATATCAACTGTTTTCTTCTGTTCCATTCAGAAAAGCATCCCTGTGATTGCGGAGAAATTGAACTGGCTTCTTTTTTTAGAGCATTTAGCGATAAACCGCAAGGTATCAGGGAAGTCAATGGGATTTAAATTCCCGGTCTGTCCGGGTCATGACAGAGGAGATTGAAGCAGGATATGGCCGGGTCTAAACAATCTGTTCAGGTTGCTTGATGAAATGCCATCCCTGGCACGAGTAGAGCCATCCCTAACCCAGCATGTCGTCGATGACGTTCTTGAACCAGCTGTGCGCGTAGCTGACCTCGCGCTTGCGCTGCTCGGCCGTTGCATCCATGGGTGACAGCCCCCCCGCCCCTTTGATGGGCAGGATCGTGTTGCTCGCCTCGTCCAGGGTGTAGACCGCGGCCACGGATATGCCGTGGGCCTCGCCGAGGATGCTGTAGCAGGTGTTGACGTAGGTGGGATCGCCGGGATCCATGCCGTTGAACTTGGCGACGATGGCGGCGGCGGCGACCTTGGCCTGGGAGTTGGCGGCATAGGCCGATTTCGGCATCTTGGCGGCGCTGGAGGCGTCCCCCAGTACATAGATGTCGGGGTGCAGCGTCGATTCGAAGGTGCGTTTGTTGACCGGGCACCAGTCGCCCTCGACAAGGCCGGAGGCATAGGCCACCTTGCCCGCCTTCTGCGGCGGGATGATGTTGATCACGTCGGCGGTGAACTCCTCGATCTCGGCCTGCAGGGTGCGGGTGGAGGGATCGATCTCCTCCACTGTGCCGCCGCCGGCGGCGCCGACCCACTCGATCATCGCATTCTCCGTGCCGAAGCCATAGAGCTTCGACCAGCCCTGCCTGAACAGCCCCTGCTTGGAGAAGGCGTCCTTGGGGTCGAGGATGAGTATCTTCGCCTTCGGTTTATGGTGCTTGCAGTACATCGCAATCTGCGCGGCCCGCTCGTAGGGTCCGGGGGGGCACTTGAAGGGATTGGGCGGGGCGACGATGATCACCCTGCCCCCCTCGGGCATCGACTCGATCTGCTTGCGCAGGGTGACCGTCTGCGAACCGGCGAACCAGGCGTGGGGGATGGTCTCGGCGACCTCGGGATTGTAGCCCTCGATCGCCTCCCACTTGAAATCGACACCGGGTGAGACCACGCAGGCGTCATAGTCGAATCTCCCGCTTTCCGCCGTGGCGACCTGTTTCTTGTCCGGCTCGATGGCCGTCACCCTGTCGATGACGATATCCACGCCATGCCGCTTGAGGCCATCGTAGCCGAAGGTGATGGAGTCGATGGTGCGATCGCCGCTCAATACCTCGTTGCTCATGAAACAGGAGGTGTAGTTTTTCTTGGCCTCGATGAGGGTGACCTTCACATCGGGATTGAGCTTGCGCAGGTACTTGGCGGCGGTGCTTCCCCCAACGCCGCCGCCCACGATCACCACCCTGGGGCTGTTGGCCAGGGCAAGGGTCGGAAACAGCAGCGAGCTGCCCGCCAGGGTAAGGCCACCACCGACGCGGATGAAATCTCTGCGATTGATTTTATTCATGTCTTCCTTCTCCGCAATCAGTGCTTGCTGCCGTAGTAGTGGATCAACGCGGGCATTGCCTGTTCGCCCTGCTCTTCGATGGCGGCATCCACCTTGCGTTTCATCTTTCTCGGGTAGGTGCGCCTGCCCTCGATGAAGTCCTGCATGCTGAAGTCGAGATAGGGTATCCATTGTCCGGCCAGGGTACCGGAGTCCCCCGCGCGGCCGCCCTCCTCATGACACTTCTCGCAATGGGTGTCGTGCAGCTGCTTGCCGAGCTCGACCAGCTGCCGGTCGGTCTTCTGCACATGCAGACGCAGCTTCTGCTTGGCGAAGAACCAGGCCATGGCCTTGATCTGCTCGTCGCTGTAGCCCTTGGCGATGCGGTTCATGATGGTGGAGTTGCGCTGATCGCGCTTGTAGGCATCCATGGCATCGATGAAGACATCCGGATCCATCGCCGCGATGGAGGGGCTGGAGGGACCGACGCTGGAGCCGTCTGTACCGTGGCAGCCGGCGCAGGTGAAGGCCAGCGCCTGGCCCGACGGTCCCGACTGGGCAGTCAGGGGAAGCGACGCCAGCATAACCAGGAGTAGATTGCGAACTCTCTTGCTCATCCAATTTTCTCTCATCATCTTCTCCCCCATCAGACCGGCTTTGTCATCACGCCGATCAGCACCAGGGTCAGCAGGGCCAGACCGCTCATGATCAGCACGGTGGTGATGAAGGAGGCCGCCAGATCGGCACGGCGCGAGGGGCGCCTGACCAGGTGTCTGTCCAGCTCACCGGTCTCGACCAGCCGGTCGTATTCGAGCCGGTGGTCATGCTTGAACTCCTCGATGGGGATCTTGCCGGTGAAGATGGTGGTGCTCATCGGGAAACGCTCCGGCCGGAAGTGGACGTTGAAGAAGTGCACCGAGTTGAGGAAGATGGCCGCCAGCAGCGCCTCCTCGGCGTGGACCAGGGTGGCGATGTTGAACATCCAGCCCGGCAGGATGATCGCTGTCGCCTCCGGCGCGAAGAGCATGATGCCGGAGGAGCCGATGACCGCGGCACCCCAGAAAGGCGCCCAGTAGTCGAACTTCTGCCAGTAGGTCCAGTGGGTGAACTCGGGACGCTCCCCTTGGCCCAGGAACCACCTGAACATGCTCTTGAGATCATCCCAATCCTTCCAGTTGGGCAGCATGGAGGTGCTGCCGAACCATTTGAAGCTGCCGCGATTGCGCCAGATGTTGCTGATCGCGATGGTGAGGTGGGCGAGAAATATCCCCAACCAGATGACGGCAGCGGTGCGATGGATAATGCCCTCCATCTCCGTACCGCCGAGGAACACCACCACTGCCTTGGCCCAGCCGGTATGGGAGAAGAGCAAGGTGGTGCCGGTCAGAATCAGGGTCATGGTGGCGATGGCGAAGAGCGCGTGGATCCAGGTCCAAATAACCGGGAAGCGGCGGAAATAGACCACATCTGGCTGACTCAGATCCTCGATAAAGCCCTTGCCCTGGATGCGGTCCATCACCTCGCGGTAGAGCCACAGCACCACGTGGACCCAGAAGAAGGCCATCACCGAGAAGATCAGGATCTGCATGAAGATCTTGAAGAACCAGAGACCCGGATACTTCTCCCTGTCGTCCGCATCGCCGTGGGGCCAGAAGGTGAGGAAGTTGTCGTTGGCATCCTCGTGGCAGACCCGGCAGTTCTCCAGGCGATTATTGGGATGGATCTCCGATGTGGGATCGTCTTCGCCCTTGATCTCGTGGCTGCCGTGGCAGTCGTGACACTTGGCGGTATTGGTGTAGCCGAGCCGGTGCACCTGACCGTGGTAGGAGTCGAAGTAGGTGCGCTGGGCATTCTCGTGGCAGTCGCCGCAGTTCTTGGTGATCGCCAGCTTGGCCTGGTCGGTCTCGGGTGAGGCGATTTCGTGGGTCGTGTGGCAATCGGAGCAGACCGCCGACTCGCTGTCGCCCTCCTCCAGCACCGCCTTGCCGTGAATGGACTCGCGGTAGTTGTTGAGTTGTTTCCTGTGGCACTCCCCGCACACCTCCGGATTCTTCAGGCGATGCTCCTCCCGCTGGTGGCTGCCCAGGGTGCCGATGTTATGGGCGTCGTGGCAGTCGTAGCAGGTGGCGTTGGTCTCCGACTGGTCGTGCTTGTTGGGCAGCGCATGGACCGAGTCGTAGTAGGCGTCGATGGTCTCCATGACCACCCCGAGGCGCTCGTACTTCTCATCGGGATCGTTGCGGTGCATGTCCCAGGTCTCGCGGTGGCACTCCACACAACCGACCACCACCTCCGGGGATTGACGATGGGGTACCCGCTCGATGGTTGCGTGACAGTTGGTGCAGGACTGCTCGCCATGCACACTATCCTTGATGATCTCCGGATCGGCGTAGATATCGACGACACTGCCGTCATCCCGGGTGTCGGTCTTCTCGTGGGCATCGCCATGACACTTCAGGCAACGCTTGTTGGGAATGATGCGTTTCCCCGTGACCGGGTCAAACCCCGGGGGCGCTGTCTCCCCAAGGATGGTCATCTCTCCCTCTGCACTATGAACAGGAGTTAAGAAACAGACACTTAAAAGAAAAACAAAAATCCAGACTGGCGATCTGAATGCCATATACCCCATTATTATTTCCTCGCTGGTCAAGTGCACAACCGCTACGACGAGGCTTATAGGTTATTGACAAACAGAGCCAAAAGCGGGACTACAGTGCCGAACGGACCGACAATCCTGGTAGGTCGAAATCTCGTCCAGTAAATTTGTTACAGATCAGCATCGATTCTACGACGTCCACCAAGTTAAGAGAAATTAAACGGGCTTGTATTGATCCTGATCAATAAAAAATAAATTACTGAAATAGTTTTCAATTATTTCACGAGATGCTAATATAGCACTCGAGATTGTAGATGTTTTCAATTTCAGATTGCTAGTTGGAGATCAACATGAATGTAGCACCCATCTTGATCATGGCATCAGCCGTATTCGTATTTGCTGTAACAGCTTTGAGCATCGCCACCGTCCTCGGTGTGGCCATCGGCCAAGCACGGGATTTCTTCGAAAAGAAATCCGAAGCCTGATACCCGCTCACTCACCCGTTCGGGAAACATCAGTACTTGCCAGGGTTCCCCCGGATACCCTGGTATGCCGCCTATTGCCTGGCGAATGGACGCCATGCCCCGAAATTCACTCTGCACATGGCCCAGGCAAGCCGGGCCGTTGAAGCGGCACCTTCAAGCCGACGGCAAGAGCGGATTTGCTAGGGAGAGCGCGGTGACTCCGCCTGGTACCAGTTTTTGGTTCTGTTCACGATCTTGACTACCGAGAGCATGACCGGCACTTCCACCAACACGCCCACCACCGTTGCCAAGGCCGCCCCGGATTGAAAGCCGAACAGCACGATGGCGGTGGCAACGGCCAATTCAAAAAAATTACTCGCGCCAATCAAGGCTGAAGGCGCCGCAACACAATGTTCGACGCCAAACTTTTTGTTTAGGAGATAGGCCAATCCTGAATTGAAATAGACTTGAATCAGGATAGGTACAGCCAGCAGAAGAATAACCATCGGTTGCGCCAATATCTGCTCGCCCTGGAATCCAAACAGCAGGACAAGGGTGGTGAGCAACGCAATCAGCGAAGGCGTATGAAGCGAATCAAGTCGTTTTTGCAGCAGCTCGTCCCCGCCTGCCGAGATTAAGTGCCTTCTCCATATTTGTGCAAAGACAACAGGCAGGACGATATAGAGCACGACTGACAGAAACAGTGTATCCCAGGGCACAGTGATTGCCGAAAGCCCCAGCAACAATGCCACAATCGGACCAAATGCAAATATCATTATGGTGTCATTCAGGGCGACCTGAGTTAAGGTGAAGTTGGGCTCTCCGCCTGACAGACGGCTCCAGACGAACACCATCGCGGTACAGGGGGCGGCAGCCAGCAAAATCAGTCCCGCGATATAACTGTCGAGTTGGTGCGCCGGCAGATAGGGTGCAAACAGATTGTGGATGAACAACCAGCCCAGCAAGGCCATGGAGAAAGGCTTGACCGCCCAGTTGATGAACAGCGTGACACCCACCCCTTTCCAATGCTCTTTAACACGATGCAGTGCAGTGAAATCCACTTTCAACAGCATCGGGATAATCATCAACCAGATCAGGATGGCGACAGGCAGGTTGACATGGGCGATCTCCAGCTTTGCAATATTTTGAAACAGAACCGGAAACAGATGCCCGAGCCCGATACCGGCAAAAATGCAAATGGCCACCCACAACGATAAATAGCGCTCGAAAAAATCCATCTCACTGCCAGCGGAATGCTTGGCGGTGACTTCACATTGTGCACTCATCGATATTCCCTGAGCTGTCGTAGCGGTACCAGTTTAAGCGGCGGAATCTCGTGACGAATCGAGACCGATTTTACCGATTTCGTCGAGTTTTTCCTGAAGCTTCAGCTTATCCAGGGACTCAAGAGGCAGACTGACAAAAATAGAAATCCGATTTTGCAATTCAGAAAACGCTTTTGAAAATGCCGCCTTTTTTTCAATATCGTTGCCTTCGATGGCGGCTGGATCAGAAATGCCCCAATGAGCCGTCATCGGTTGCCCAGGCCATACCGGACAAACCTCGGCGGCGGCTTTGTCACAAACCGTGAAAACAAAATCCATGGTCGGCGCGTCATCAGCGGCAAATTCCTCCCAATCCTTGCTTCTCAACCCTTCGGTCAGATAGTTGTTGCGCTTCAGCTCCAGGACCGTGTAGGGATTGAGCTCACCTTTCGGATTGCTGCCGGCGCTGTATCCGCGAAATCTTCCGCGCCCAAAACGGTTGATCAGGCTTTCGGCAAACACGCTGCGGGCCGAGTTGCCGGTACAAAGAAATAGCACATTATAGATTTTGTCATTCATCTCGCATCCTCCAATTGCAATGAGCAAAAGAGCGAAAAAACCGTCAGGTTTGAGCGCCTGCCGCTAAGCACAACGACTGCTCTCCGAGCCATCCAGCATCCCCGCCAAGACACTTTTATCAGACCGGTAAGGCTCTGTATTTTCCGAACCCAGTGCCGTTGCCTTAAGTACTTTCAACACCCACTCTGGCAGGTCGGGGTTGATCCTGTAATAGATCCACTGGCCTTCACGGCGATCGCTTACCAGGCCCACCTCTCGCAACTGCGCGAGGTTCCTGGACATGCTGGGTTGAGCCGCGCCGATCGCTTGGGTGAGTTCACAGACACAAAGCTCTCTATGTTTCAGTAACAGCACGATGCAACGCAGGCGCGTTGAATTTGCCAACCCACTGAATACGGAATCCGGATTGATATTCATCTTTTGATATATGTCATATTCGGCATATATCATAATCCAGATATGTTTTACTTATATTTCAGGAATATTTCATGTGCGGGAAACGCCGCATAACCGCCACCTCCGGTTGCGGTTAATCTGTTTGCGGCCAGGAGCTGGTCGCCGGTCTTTTTTTACATATATCTCCAACCACTCGGAATCCTGATTATTTTTCCCACCTGTTAATGTAATGTTGGGCAACAGATTGGCACTGATTTAGACGATCCAAGCCTTCAGATACTAAAATTTTTCCTTGAACTTCGAGCAAGCGTGCAGCTGCCAGCTTGTTGCCATTGTGTTTTGATACTGCACACCAGGCGAATGACTGCTTTGGATTATAAATTGAAACCTGATCGTTACTGTAGATAACACACAAGCCATACTGTGCATTGATATGTCGATTTTTCGCTGCCTTAAACAGATATATTTCACCTTTTATATCGGATTTTTCGATGCTTTCTCCCTTGTAATATTCAGTACCCAAAACAAATGCCGCATCGCTTAATGCATAGAATGTTTAAGGCGGGATGGGGCTTTCGAAGCCAAACGGTCAACGCGGGATTAAAATCCAGGGGCTGATTCCACCTGTATATTATGTGACAGCTCACATTTTAACTATTGCGCCCTTCTCCAAGACTATTTTCTGCTTTGCCTTGTCCAGCATGACAAAAGGTAGGGATCGTGTTTTCATGCCTGAGTTCTTCCTAACTACAAAATGCACGTGTGGGCCTCTCGAATAGCCGGAAGAACCTGACCTCGCGATCTTTTGACCTTCTGATACCACCTCACCTGGCTCTACAGATGCGCTACCCATTAGTATGTGAGCATATGTCGCATAGGTGCCATCCGCATGCAAAATTTTGACATAATTTGCTTTATCAAGGAAATAATCATTCTTTCCGCTCATGTGATAATCATCTTTTACAGAAATAACCACACCCTCCCTGGCTGCCACAAGATCAGTACCAATAGGCAGGGCAATATCCAGCGCATACAAATTAGGCTCCTTAGAATGAGAAAACCCTCCCTTAAATCCTTGTGATATTCTATATTTTCCTGATTTGATCACAGGGAAGCTATACATACTCTCTGTGGGAGTTGAACCTGGATCCCCCAGAACCCATCGATATCTATATTTGAAATCATTATGGCTGAACGTGGCTAAGGTACGGATTTCATCCGGGCCAACCAAATCATGAACAGCGGGATGTGTTTCATTGAACGAGACAGTTATTTGAATAGGAGCGTAAAGGGGGTTCTCAACCTGCAAATGGTAATTTCCACTATTTTCTTCAACGTAAAATCTCGGCTGCTTCTTTTCTTTCTCTTTGCTTTTTAGCGTGACTTTCTCTGGCTCTACATCTTCAGGTCTGTTATCCGTAAAAACAGTGTTTCCAGAGTGATCCTTGTACTTATACACGGTTGATTCTGCATAAGAATTGACAAAACAAATGATCAAGAGAACAAATAATGCTGATTTCATCGTTTGCTTAATAAATCCTATGACTAGATATACACATAGCGCCATAATCAATTGTCATCGCGAGTCGAATGATGGTTATAGGTCGCTTTCTGCTTAGTGAAGCGTTGGCCCTGTTTTTTCGCGATACTCATCTTCATACCATTCAATATATTTCTTTGCCCATTTGAACCACGATTTTGTATCTTTATCTGGATCTTCAAGATCATCTCTAACAGCTTCCCCAAGCTTTCCAATTGCAGGTATAAAACCCAACACACGGAGTAACCAAAAAAAGAATCGAGGCGGCCCAGGCACGGGCTCAGGGTAATTGTTGAGTGCAGCTTGAACATATTCTGTAGTCTTTTTGTAATCCTTTTTTGCTAAATACAAGTTGGCCAGGAGTTTCAAGCTCTCAAAATGACCGTTATCAATAGAAAGTGCTTCTTTAGCAGCGGACATGGCAGACTCAGTGTCACCTGACCATTCATGACACTTCGCCATCATATACACTGTATACGGATTCGGTTCCTCGGATGCGCGAATTTGGTCTAAATATTCAAGCGCACGAGCATAGTCTTTTCGAGCAATACACCGTGCGACTTTCATGTGTAGTTTAAATTCAAACATCATATCATCAATATACCCGTAACCATGTATATGATGGTTTTATTGCCGGCCTTTATTGTCATGTTATGCCGCCGGTACAATATTTTGTACTATCACGCCATTTTTCTACATATGTTCACGACCAACTGCAATACCAGGGAATGAAAATTCTCATGAAAGTCAGAGAACCATCCAAAGACCCATAAACTGCGGGAATCCGCTGCACACAGCGTGCTGAACTGAAACTCTTTGACATACCAGAGCAGACACTTGCCCTGTATCGCAAGTGTACCCCCGGGCAATTAACTGGAAAGATTGAATTCTATGGAAATTGCTGCTTCTTCTCAGAACAGTGAGAAAAGCCACCTTGCCAGGATTGGCAGTTGTCTTTTGTTCCATCCCGGAACCCGTCCCTGTGACTGTGGAAGATTGAACCAGTCCCTTTTTTAGAGCAATTAGCGCTAAATCGCAAGGCTTGGTTGGAAAACTCGGCGATTCCCCTTAACAATCCTAATTCCTTTCCCCGTAGCCGGCTAGTGGGTTGTTTGACTAGTGTTGACGCCCTTTCAGCTATTCCATGTTTTCATCGAGCAGTGTTTTAAACTCGTCCAAATCCAGGGCATCTGTATTATTGGAGAAACTGGCCGGCATGCCGAAGTTATCCGTGGAAATGCTCACGTGCATCGTTTCGATCATCTTCACCAGTTCGAGATTGTATTGCAGCGAGCGATCCCTGATCAGAAAGCGCTGGTAGGTGCGTACGATCAGCTCGTCGCTTTCGGTTACCGGCGGGGTGTGTTCCGCGATCTTCTGCCTGTAGTATTCGCATTTGCTCTGCGAGAGAGGAGAATAAGATTCCAGTCCGTTCATGATGCACATTCCCATGGTCAGGTCGTTTATACAGAAATAAGCAGCAACTATGCCAGCCTATGCAAAACAGAGGGTTAGCATTATCTTAGTCATGAACCTGTAAACTGTGCCGACGAATTCAGAATCTCATTCCGAATCGATGGGGCCTGCGATCAAGAAAATCATTCCTATTCATCACCGTTCCCGGATGGGAATACCAATTCGGCCTGGCGCATGTCTGGGAATAACGGCGCCTTGTTTAAATAAACAATTGGCCTTTGTCAGCGATGATTAGCATAATTGCGGCCTAACCGATGATTAAAAAAAACCCCGGACCACGCATATCCGGGGTTGTTGATGATGAAGAATTGCGAGATATACGCTCAGCTGTTTCGAATCTCTATCTTACGCGGCTGGTACTGTTCACGCTTCGGGATCCGCAGCGACAATACACCGTCCTTGAGACTTGCTTCAGCCTTGTCCCCCTCCAACTCGCTGCTCAGGGAGAAGCTTCGCTGGTAACGGGTCGCGCGTACATCCGCGTAGACCGCCTGCATCGCCTCGGGCATTTCGATCTCCGCCTTGCCGTCGATGGACAGGGTCTCCTTATCCACCTGGATATCCAATCCCTCCCTGGTGACGCCGGGAAGATCCGCCTTCAATGTTATCCCACTCTCGTCCTCAAAGATATCCACCGCGGGCCGGATGCTTCTTTGCGGTAGTTCGCGATGCTGTCGTGTTTGCAGATCGTGTTTGCTTAGCTCTTTACTGTCAGTCATTTGATTTGCCTCCTACCGATTACTGAACCGTGATCTGTCGTGGTTTTGAAGACTCGCGGCGCTTGACCACCAGGTGCAACACACCGTTGTCGTAGCGGGCTTCGACCCTGTCCGCATCCACATCTTCCGGCAGATTGACCAGCCTGTGAAAGGCGCCGTCGTAGCGCTCTTTCCTGAAGTAGCTGGTTGCTTCATCACGCTCCAGGCGACGCTCGCCTTGTATTGAAAGGCGGTTTTCCTTGATCGTGATATCAAGCTTTTCAGGATCCAGGCCGGCGGCAAACAGGTAGACATCGACCTGATCGGGGGTTACCCCCAGATTGATGGGCGGATAGCTGTCACTGGCGGCAGAGCGCATCGTGCCGGGCCAGAAGCCTGCGCTGAAAAGCTGATCCATCTCCCGCTCCAAGCGCCTGAACTCATTGAACAGACCGCTATCAAAGCCGTGTATTCTAGGCAACATTTTTCTCGTCTCCTTGCATTGTTCATGCAACAAATCGTTAGCTTGCCTAGTAGATTGGGATGGGCTTTCGATTTTTCAAGTCGTGAATTATTCACCCGTTTTTCGATTACTCAACGGTTATCGTAATCTTCTCCGAGATCAGGGGCGGATCATGGGGTTCGTGGTCCTCATCGCCCAGCAGAAGTTGCAAGGTATGGCGGCCAGGTGAGAGTTCCAACTGAACTTCCGTCTCTCCCTGGTCGAAGTGGATATGCTGAGCATCCCTGGGTATCGGCTGGTCCAGGTCGGGTGGCTGTTTGAGATCAACCAGGAGATGGTGATGGCCGGCGGTGTGACGGCGTTTACCCTTGGTGCCGGCCGGGGTGATTCCAAACTTCTCGATACCGAATTTCAGGGTCACGGGGGAACTCACCACAGCACCATCCTCAAGACCGATGAAAAAAACACGTGCCCCTTCCGGCGGCGTGTGGGCAAGACCAATACTGGCGATAAGAAAGAGAATAATAGCAATGGTCGTTTTCATTGTGGATCCCCGCATTGTCTGCTCAGCACCATGAGATCAGTAGCTTGAATAGACTTTGGTATTACCCGTTTCGTCGAAGATAAGCACGTCATAGTTATCCTTTCTCGGTCCCTCCATGCCCGGAGAACCCATCGGCATACCGGGGACACTGATCCCCTTCACTGCCGGCTTTTCCCGCAGCAGACGAACAATATCATTCGCGGGCACATGCCCCTCGACGACATAATCGCCAATCACAGCGGTGTGACAGGATTGCAACTTATCGGGGACGTTGAGTTTGCGCTTGATCAGTTGCATGTCTCTTCTATCTTGGACTTGCACCGAAAAACCGTTGTCTTCGAGATGGCTTACCCAGTCGTTGCAGCAACCGCAGGTAGGACTCTTGTAGACAACAATATCGGCAGCGCCGGAAAGGGGTGAATGCAGGAGTGCGGACAAGAAAATAATCAGTGCGCCGAACAAACGGCTGTGCATAGTGTGGAGACTCCCGTTGTTGTCGGATTTATAGTTTTGTGTTTGCATCATGTTTAACCTCGTTAATGAGTTCAGAGCCTATTCACCCTTTTTTCTCTGCTGTTGAGCTCTTTCTTGCCTGTTGATCCCGCTGATACCAGACAGCATAGATCTCATCGGACCAGTTTGACTGCACCCAGGCCAGGATGTCGTCGATCTGCTGCGGCTGCAGCTTGTCGCCAAACCCCGGCATGGTGCCGCCCAGGCGCACGCCGCCGAAGATTACCGTTCTTCGCAAGGCCGAAAGCGGATGGTGCCAGGTATGCGCCGTGCCGTTGAGGGGCGGCGGCGGATAGTTGCCCTTTGCGTCGAGCTGCTGCCAGTTGGTTGTGCCCGAGGCATCGGGTTTATGGCACTCGGCGCAAAACTGCTGATAGAGTTTGCCGCCCCTGGCAACCTGTTGACTGGCATACCAGCGTTCCGCCGGCATCGGCTGCTTTGGCGAGATCGAGGCTGTCGGGGCAGTCGCTTCACTCTGATGGCGATCGCAACCGGATAGGGCGAGACCGATAGCCAGGAGCGGCAGGAGCTGTTCTCTTTTCATGATCAGCACCTCAAAACCAAGCCCTTACACCGACCAACCACTGGACATCGGAGACATCCTCCCCCTCCTCCCTGGCAAAATCGGCACTGTCGCCAAATCGCTTTGACCAGTTGATTCCCACATAGGGGGCGAACTCCTTCAACACTTCGTAGCGTAGACGCAGACCCAGTGAGAGATCGGAAAGTCCTGAACCTATGCCCACCTCCTCGTCATCCTTGGTATGGAGATTGATCTCGATCTCCGGTGACAAAACCAGCCGCTGGGTAAACATATACTCGTATTCCGCATCCAGGCGCAGGCCGATCTGTCCCGACTCCCCCGCGAACAGGGTGGCATCCACTTCAAACAGGTAGGGGGCCAGCCCCTTCAGGCCGACGGCCAGCCAGTCCCGCTCGGGATCGGGTATCAGATCTCTTCGCCAGCCGACCTGGATATCCCAGAATGCGGATATGGCGCGGCTGTAGAGCAGTTGCAGTTCCAACTCCTCGGTCTCGCCGCCGGGCCTTTCGAGCTCGCTCTTGATCCAGAGCTTGTCGAGGTCGTATCCGATCCAGACCTCGCCGTCCAGCACCAGGGTGTCGGCACCCTCGGCCTCGCGTAGCTCCAGTTTTTCGATCATAGCCTTGTAGACCAGGGGATCATCATCCATGCCCATCGCCTGTAGCCTGGCGGCGATGAAAATGGCTGAGACAAAAGTCATTGTTCTTGTCATCCTTTGCCCCCTTCAGCTCACGATTACGGTGCGAAACATGCCGAGCATGTGATAGAGCAGATGGCAATGGTAGGCCCAGCCGCCTTCCGCATCCACGTTGACCCGGTAGCTGATGCGGGAACCCGGTTGCACGATCACGGTATGTTTGCGCGGCAGGTGGTTGTTGTCGCCGCTCTCCAGGTCACTCCACATGCCGTGCAGATGCATCGGATGATTCATCATGGTGTCATTGACGAAATTGATGCGCAGGCGCTCCCCCAGCCTCCACCGCAGCGGTTCGGCATCGGCATGCTTTACGCCGTTGATCGACCACATGTAGCGACCCATGTTTCCGGTCAGATGGAGTTCGATCTCCCGGTCCGGGTCCGGATCCTCCCTTGTCGAGTGCAGGCTGCGCAGATCCGCGTAGGTCAATACCCGGCGGCCGTTGTTGCGCAGCCCGACACCTGGATCGTCGAGGCGGTATTGGGGATCCTCCGATAACATATCCACATGCGGCCCATACTCCGTCGGCGCATGTTTGACCGGGCCGCTGCTGAAATCGGATGGATCGGGTTGCGGCTTGCCGCCATGGGTTGGCATTGTGTGTTGACTGTGATCCATGCCCCCCGTCATCTGATGCTGACTGTGATCCATACCGTCCGTCATCTGGTGCTGACTGTGATCCATGGGCGCAGACATTTCGTGTTGACTATGATCCGCAGCAGACATTCCATGGCCCATGTGGTGATGCATGCTCATGCCCATGTCGGCATGCCCCAGGTCGGCCACCTTGTCCAATGCCGGCACGGGCGCGGTCATCGACGGGTGGGGCGTGAGCGTCCCCCTGGCATAGCCGCTGCGGGCGATGTCCTGGGCAAAGAGTGTATAGGCGGTATCGGCCGCGGGTTCGACCAGTACGTCGTAGGTCTCAGCCACGCCGAGACGTATCTCTTCGACGGTGACCGGTTCGACATATTGCCCATCGGCTGCCACCACAGTCATTTTCAGACCCGGGATGCGCAGATCGAAAAAGGTCATCGCCGATGCATTGACGATCCTGAGCAGGATCTTCTCCTTCGGCTTGAAGGGGCCGATCCAGCCCTCCGCCGGACTCGTTCCATTCATCAGATAGGTATAGGTGGATGCGGTGACATCAGAGAGATCCCGCTGGCTCATGCGCATCTGGCCCCACATCTTGCGCTCGTTCCAGGTGGCGCTCAGCCCTTTCCGTTCCAGGTCGCGCATCAGATCGGCATGGGTACGTTCATTGAGATTGTAGTAGTGACTCAGCTTTTTCAGCTTGGCATAGACGGCGTTGGGATCTTCATCGGTCCAGTCCGAAAGCACCACCACATAGTCCCGATCGTAACTGAATGGTTCCGGTTCCATGGGATCGATGACGATAGCGCCATAGAGGCCGGTCTGTTCCTGAAAACCGGAGTGGCTGTGATACCAGTAGGTGCCGCTCTGCTTGAGATCAAACTGATAGCGAAACGTCTCCCCCGGGGGAATGCCGTCGAAACCGGTTGAAATCCCGGGAACACCGTCCATCGCACTCGGGAGTATGATCCCGTGCCAGTGAATGGAACTGGTTTCAGGGAGTAGATTGGTCACATTCAAGGTGATCCGGTCACCCTCCCGCCAGCGCAGGGTCGGCGCGGGCAGTGAACCGTTCACCGTGGTGGCGACAGCGGCGCTGCCGGTAAAATTGACCGCGGTTCGGGAAAGACTCAGATTGAACTCCCTGCCCCGCAATGTAGGCACAGCCTCAGCCTTTCCCGTCCCTGCCAACAACCCGGCCGGGTGGAGACCCATGGCTGCGGCGCCAGCCAGGGAAAGACCTTTGACAAACCTGCGCCTTGTTAAATAGAGACCCTCCTGCAACAGGAGATCGTTTTGCCTGCTCATAGTGAAACCATTCCTCTGCGATGCAACGACTCTGAGACATCCTGGTTAGATGGATAACCATCGATTTGTAGGGACTAGGCACCTATGCCGTGCCGGAATGCAGGGGAATCAGATCCTTGGCGGTCTGTAGGGGGGCGATGCAGTTTGCTGCAACACTGTCTGATCGATGAGGATAACCGGATCGACGGTTGTAACGACAGCTGTGTCGACAAGATATGATGAGGCAATGAAGGGCGCAGACAGACAATGGTTCACGGGACAGGTGTCACTCCCGCAGCAGGCTCCAGGGCTTGTTTCGACGCAATGACAGCCATCCGCAGCCATCTCCCCGGCACCGGCACCCATATGATGCTCCATCCCGACATGTGAAGGCTGGGTCTCGCTCGGTTGCGCAACAGCAGCGAGGGCACCCCGCAATGGAAGAAGAGCCAGGGAGAGTACCAGGAGCGCCAATACGAATTTGTTAGTGGACGGTCGCATGTTCCGCGGGAATGCCGTTAACCATTATCATCCGAATTCAGTTGTACGAACTGATGATAGCGTAAAAAGTTCCCGTTCAACGGATCATACGGGCGCCAACTGCCTTTTTGTGACCCTGCTTCTCTCCGGGTTATCGAATCCTGGCACGCTCGTGTGACAGGGTGCGGCCTGGTTGCGTCATACGGAAAGGGTCGAAAAACTTGACTTGACCGACCGGTCTAATATAATCTCATCCCATGAATCTTGCTGCGGACACCAAAGAGCGCATCCTGACCACCGCCCGTGAACTCTTTCACGGCCGCAGCTACGCGGATGTGGGCATCAAGGAGATCTGCACCCTGTCCAATGTGCAGAAAGGCAGCTTCTACCACTTCTTTCCCTCGAAACGGGATCTGGCCATGGCGGTCATCGACGACATGGCCGACGACTGGGCCCATGGTTTCGTCGCGGAGGCGTTCGACGAGGCCCTGCCCCCCATGGAACGCCTCGACTACATGGTCGACGCGGTCTACTACTGGCAAAAGGCGGCAAAAAACCTGGAAGGCCGCATGCCCGGCTGCCTCTTCGGCAATCTGGCCCTGGAGATCAGCACCCGGGACGAGGTGATCAGGGCCCGCATCAATGCCGTGTTCACCAAGGCCAGCGCCCGTTTTCACGAAGCCCTGGATCAGGCGGTGGAGCGCGGCGATATCCCCCCGCTGGACAGCCATGCCACCGCCACCGCGATGCTGGCCTACCTGGAGGGGGTCATCCTGCTTGCCAAGACGCGCAACGATCCGGAAGTGGTGAGACTGCTCGGCCCCGCCATCAAGAGCATACGCATCGAACTGAAACCACCGAATTGAGGCTATATTTTTTGGCCGGAATTTGACCGACCGGTCATCTATTCATCGATAACATTGTCTAAGGAGCATTAGCATGAGTGAGACCACCCACACCCTCGATGCACGAGGCCTGAGCTGCCCCCTGCCCATTCTGAAGACCCGCAAGGCGATTGCCGCCCTGACCCCGGGTGATGTTCTCGAGATCAGGGCAAGCGATCCCGGCTCGGTGAAGGACCTGGACTCCTTCTGTACCCAGACCGGCCATCAGTTGATCACCAGTGAAGAGCAGGACGGCGGCTTCTATTTCAGAATCCGCAAGGCCTGACCAACCCGACAGGAGCCAATCATGAGTACCACAGCACCTCGCATGGGTCTCCCGAGCCAAGACATGGACAGCTGGTTCGACCAGCGCTTTGCCGAAAAGATGGCGGAGCGGGAGGCCGCCCACACCCCATCGATGACGATTATCGCCACCAAGGGGACCCTCGATATGGCCTACCCGCCCTTCATACTCGCCTCCACGGCGGCCGCGCTGGGTTGGGATGTCGCCATCTTCTTCACCTTCTATGGCCTGAATCTGCTGAAACAGGATCTTGACCTCAAGGTGACCCCCCTCGGCAATCCGGCGATGCCGATGAAACTGCCTGAAGGACCCGAATGGATCAAGGGAAAGGCGCTGCCCATGCCCACCTCCGTGATGACCCTGGTACCGGGCTTTGAGTCCATGGCGACCGGGATGATGAAAAAGACCCTGGTCAACAAAGGCGTCGCCAGCATCGAACAGCTGCGCGAGCTGTGTCTGGAGGCGGATGTCAAACTGGTCGCCTGCCAGATGACAGTGGATCTATTCGATTACGGCAAGGACGATTTTATCCCGGAGATCGAGGAGTGGGTCGGTGCGGCCAGCTTTCTGCCGCGGGCGATGAAGGCCGACGTCAATCTCTTCATCTAGGAGTTCATGAGACCAATGGCGGATAGGGACAACCGCCTGTTTCACGCAACCAGTGTGCTAAATTACCTCACGCCGAGCATGCTGCTTAGACTGGCAGCGTGAGGTAGATTTACGGAATTGTCCTGCGAGAAGAGACCGGGGAGTCCAGCGATGCCGATGCAGAAGGGTCTGATTTCAGCCGTTTTTCTTTTCTCACTCTTTAGCCTATGGCCGCTCTATGCAGACACCCCGGCAGAGGAGGAAGCGCGTCTGCTTTCGAATGTCCGCCAGCTGACCTTCGAGGGCCGCCGCGCCGGTGAAGGCTATTTCAGTGCCGATGGCGGCAGCATGATCTTCCAATCCGAGCGCGACCACGCCAACCCCTTTTACCAGATCTACCTGATGGACCTGGAGACAGGGGACGTGGAACAGGTCTCCCCCGGTCACGGCAAGACCACCTGCGCCTGGATACACCCCTCCCGCGACAAGGTCCTCTACGCCTCCACCCATGAAGATCCCGAGGCCCGAGACAAGATGCAGCAGGAGCTGGATTTCAGGGCATCGGGCAAACAGCGTCGCTACAGCTGGGACTACGATCCGAACTTCGATATCTACGAACAGGTATTGACATCAGGGGCACGCAAAAACCTGACCCAAACCCCCGGCTACGATGCGGAGGCGGCCTACTCCCCCGACGGGGGCCAGATTGTCTTCGCCTCCAACAGGCGCGCCTACGCCGGGGAGATGAGCGAGGAGGAGAAGAAGATCTTCGAGCACGACAAGTCGTTCATGATGGATCTCTACCTGATGAATGCCGACGGTTCCGGGCTGCGGCGCTTGACCGATTCGCCCGGTTACGACGGCGGCCCCTTCTTCAGCTTCGACGGCGCCCGGATCACCTGGCGCCGCTTCTCCAGGGATGGCAGCCGGGCCGAGATCTACACCATGGAGCTCGCCAGCGGTGAAGAGCGGCAGCTCACCCGCATGGGAGTGATGTCCTGGGCGCCCTTCTTTCATCCCAGCGGCGACTATCTGATCTTTGCCTCCAACCGGGAGGGCTTTGCCAATTTCGAGCTCTTTCTGGTGGATGCGCAGGGCAAAGGTGAGCCGGTACGGGTCACCACTACCGATGGCTTTGACGGACTCCCGGTATTCTCGCCGGATGGCGGCCGTCTCTCATGGACATCGAATCGGGGCGCCGGCAAGACCAGTCAGATCTTTCTCGCCGACTGGAACGATAGCGAAGCCCGCCGCCTGCTGGGACTGGATGACAGGGAGCAAGGAGACGACAGCCTGGCCGCCACAGCCGAGCTGGCAACGACCACCGCCGCCATCAGCAGTCAGGACCTGCGCCAGCATGTCACCCGGCTCAGCAGCGATGAGATGGAGGGACGACTCACCGGAAGCGGGGGGGAACTGCGGGCAGGCCGCTATATCGCCTCCGTGTTCCGGCGGTTGGGGCTGCAACCGGCCGGCGACGATGGCTATTTTCAATCCTTCTCCTTTACCGCCGGGGCAAAACTGGGCGACGGCAACCGGCTCGATCTCAGGGGTCTGAGTCAGCCCCGATCGCCGATCCTGGAGCAGGACTGGCTCCCGCTGGCCATCAGCCGAAGCGGGCGGATCGATCCTGCGCCCATCGTCTTCGCCGGATACGGCATCGAGGCCCCGGGACTCGACAAGGTCCCTGACTACGACGCCTACGGTGGCCTGGAGGTAGAGGGCAAGTGGGTCATGCTGTTCCGCTTTCAGCCCGAATCGGTGCCGCCGGAATGGAGGCGGCATTTGCTCCACTACTCCGATCTGGCCTATAAGGCCTCGGTCGCCAAACGCAGGGGGGCGATAGGATTGATCCTGGTCACCGGACCCGGCGCAGCAGCCAAACAACAGTTGATCGAGCTGGAGCTGGAGGCCAAGAGCGCAAGCAGTTCAATCGCGGCAATCTCCATCAGCGACGATCTCGCATCGCGTATCCTCGCTGTTGCGGACAAGGAGCTGGCGGCGCTGCAACAGCAGCTCGACAGCGGAGAGCCGGCGCAGGGCTTTGCCATTCCCGGCGTTGAGCTCTCCGCCGATCTGGTGATTCTCCGTGAAAAAGGTCTGGGCCGGAATGTCATCGCCAGACTGCCCGCCGACCCGCCCTCGGCTAGGGCGCCCGTCATTCTCGGCGCCCATCTCGACCACCTGGGACGGGGCGAGATCTCGGGCTCCCTCGCGCGCGAGGATGAACGCGGCAGAATCCACCCTGGCGCGGACGACAATGCCTCAGGGGTGGCCGCCCTGCTTGAGAGCGCCGAATACCTCGCCGATCTGAAAAGGTCAGGCAAACTGGGCAGCAAGCGCGATATCCTTTTTGCCGCCTGGTCGGGAGAAGAGCTTGGCACCCTCGGCTCGAACCGGTTTGTCGACCAGTTCGCCGGCGGCGACATGCTCCACGACAAGGTGAGCGCCTACCTCAACATGGACATGGTCGGACACCTGCGGGAGAAGCTCTACCTCCAGGGCACGGGATCGAGCAACAGCTGGTCACGCGAGATAGAGCGGCGCAACGTACCTGTAGGTCTTGCCATCGCCACCAAGGTCGATCCCTATCTGCCGACCGATTCCACCCCTTTCTACATGAAGGGGGTGCCGGTGCTAAACGCCTTCACGGGCGCCCACGAGGACTACTCATCTCCCAGGGACCGGGCCGACCAGCTCAACTATCAGGGCATGCAGAAGATCGCCCGCTTGATGGCCGGGATCACCCGCTCCCTGGCGCGATCCGAAGCGGAACCTGACTATATCGAGGTCACCCGCAAACAGAGCGGGCTCTCGCGCAAGCACCTGCGCGCCTACCTGGGCACCATTCCGGCCTATGGCCAGGACGAAGAGACCAAGGGCGTGAAGCTGCAGGGGGCGGTAAAAGGCGGCCCTGCCGAGAAGGCGGGCATTCAAAACGGCGACCTCCTGATTGGGCTTGCCGGCGTTGAAGTCGAGACAATCCATGATTTCATGAACGCCCTGGGGGGATTAAAGCCCGGTGAGGAGACCGAGATGATCGTCATACGAAGGGGTAAACAGCTGACTCTTCGCGTCGTTCCCACCTCAAGAGACTAAATTATCCGTAACAAGCCAGATTGTTAAAATGGCTATTCGGTTCATCACCCTATGACCCGAATGGCACTCAATCAAAACCAAGGACCATCGTCATCCCGGCATGCGCCGGGATGACGAGCACACAGAAATTCGTCTTACGCAGGCACCATTCCCGTGTGAACTTACTTACCCAACACCACAAAGCAGAACGGCTCGCTTGGTCTATCAGCCTTGCTCGGCATCATGCCCGACTATCATCTCCATCAACTTCTCCTGGGGACTCTCTCCCGTGGTCAGGGCCAAATAGAGATGGATGGGGATGAAACAGAGAATCGCAAACGCGCCAATGGTGTGAACGACTGCGACCAACCCCAATGGCAGACCCTCCAGCCCTGCAGAGGGCCAATACTGGTAGAAGAGATAGAGCAGGCCGCTGATCCATATGATCGGTGCGATAACCATGGTCAGGATCAGGTAGGCCATCCTCTGCAGTGGGTTGTGCTTCTCCGCCCGCTTGCGGTGGAAGGGATGCGGCGCACCGAGAAAGATGCCGACCACGTAGTACCTGACCATGGCCAACATGCTGTCCGGATCGCTGGGCACATACTGGCGCCACTCGCCGGTGGTCGTATGCCAGAACAGCGCCAGCAGCCATAAACCGATCAATACCCATGCCATGATGGTATGCAGGTCGATGGCCTGTTCAAAGCCCAACAAGCGGTAGGTGCCATGGATTTCAAATCCCGTTATCAGCATGCCGATGATCAACAGGGCCTGGGACCAGTGCCAGAAGCGCTCGAAGAGTGAATAGTAGTAGATTTGGCTCATTGAGTTATCTCCGCTTGGCCTTCATGACAATGCGTCCCAGGCCGTGCATGGAGATGCCGCCCAGGGTGCCCAGGACCGCAAGCCAGCCGATCAGATCGACCCAGTGGTAGCTGTCGCGTCCCGGCATATAAAACCCCGTGAGATTTTCCAGCCGGCCCGCCTTGGCGTGACAAGCCTCGCAGCCGAGCGCCTCCTCTTTGGGTGCGACCATATGCGCCAGCGGCCAATGATAGCTGGTTTCAATAAAGCCGTAATTCCCGCTGTAAGGCGCGTTGTTCGCCTCCATGGCGGCCTTGATCGCCCTGTTCCAATCAAAAGAGATCCAGTAGGCATCACTGTCCTTGCCGAATAGATGGGTCGTCACCAGGGTATTGTTGCCCTTGTCGTAGGGCTGCCTGCCCCGCATCACCTTGAACGGCCATATCCTGGCATTCGGATCATCATAACTCCCCTCGAAGCTGTTGATGGCCACCACATTGCCGGGATCGATCTTTTCGTCGAGCTGCATATAGCGGATATTGCCCGAATACCAGGCGTATTCGGGCACCAGGTTTTCCCCCCATTCGAACGAACCTTTTTTGGTCACATAGGTGACATAACCCTGGGCATCCTTGGTCTTGATATGCTTCCCGTCATTGTTCATTCGCCCAGCGGTCGACCAGTCCCACCAGGTCTTCGTCGGCCTTCCGCCTCTGGCATAGGTGGGAATGTGGCAGGTGGTGCAGGCGACCTTGTTGATATGGTCGTTGAGCTTGTTGTTCACCGTCACGGGATGGGGCTTGAGGCCGTGGCAGGATTCACAGGTCGAGCGGGTATAGTCGTCACGTCCCGGAACATCAATACCGTGCGTATCCTTGGCTTGTGTCGTATAGCGACTGCCCGATACATCGTGGCCATCTTTCTGGTGGCAGGTACTGCAGACAAAATCCAATCCGTCCGTCCCCATGTGGATATCGAGGGCACTGTTCGGGTTGGTCATGCTCGAATCGAGGTCGCCATGTTTGACGCCGTCACCGCCCCCGCCGTAGAAATGGCAGGCGCCACAGGTAGTACGGCTGGTCTTGCCGACATGCTGGGCGACATGGGTGAGGTCGGGTGCCTTCCATATCTTCTTGCTCTTTGGCGGAAAGGGTTTGTCCACATAGGGCGGATGACCCGCACCTGCAGGAAATTTCCTATAGGTACCCGTTGTGTCGTGACAGACAAGGCAATCGACATTCGCCTCGGAAGTGAAGTCGAAGCTGTTGTCTTTCCACCCATAACCGATGTGGCAACTGGTGCAACGGGCATAGTTGGTCTCAATGGCGCCGCAGAAATTGTTGACGATAGTCCGCTTGCCCAGCTCTTCGCCGGTATCGGGATGAGTGAACTTCCAGTTCCAATGGTTGGTTTTGTGGATCTGCCTGGCCGCCTCCGTATGACACTCCAGGCAGGCCTTGGTCACTTCCGGGCCCGATTGAAAGGTCCTTTGAAGTGCTTCGAACTTAGTGTGATCGGCCGTTGAACTGATAATCTCCTCAGATGCCTCCATGTTCGCAACAAACAGCAACAGAGAGAAAAACCACAACAGTAAGAACGGACGTGTACTGCTTCTTAACGAGCACATAACGCCCCCCCGAACCAAATTGTAAAAGTCGCCTCACATCGGCTGTCGCCGATGTGAGGACTTTGTCGCTTGGTTAGAGACTAACCTCGGCAATCGCGATCGACTCTGGAGCGACCAGGTCTTCCGGCAGGTGTTTGAATTTTTCTACGAGTACCGGCCAGAGCAGATTGTAGAACAGCTCCCCGCGAACCAACACGGCACCCTTGGCGGGGATGGTGTACGAAAGGATTCGCT
This sequence comes from gamma proteobacterium symbiont of Ctena orbiculata, assembly GCA_003058495.1. GTDB lineage: Bacteria > Pseudomonadota > Gammaproteobacteria > Chromatiales > Chromatiaceae > Thiodiazotropha. The sequence goes on from QBVC01000019.1 coordinate 108,581, forward strand.
CTTCATAGGGCTTGAGCCGCGAATCGACACCAAGTTGGGTCGCTTTGGGCGGCATCGCCGGATCACCCTTGTCATCGGCCAGCAGGTAGGCGAAATAGGCCTTTGAATCGCTGTTCGCGGGATGACCTTCGGCGTTTTGCCAAACCACATTACCCGATGCATCATAGGCCGCGAGTTTCAGATAGATATTTCTGAAGGGTGCGCCTGTGGGCAGACTGTGGGGCTGCATGTTCTTGAGCTTCACGGTGGCATTCAGATTCTCCCCGTTCTTCACTGCATCCAGGGTGAAAACCACACTGCGCTTCAACATGGCGCGATTGTGGCCACCGCCCATGCCGTGGTCCACCATGCCCCCGGCAACCGGCATGTGACAGGATTGGCAGTTGACGTTGCTCCCCGCATACTCGTTGCCGGTCTGGCAGAGCGGGACGCCATGGGGATTGTTGCGCTTGTCATGACAACCCATGCAGGCTGCATTCGTCTTCATCAAGCCCGGGTTCCCGACCATCGGCAGTGCCCGGATCTTCTTGCCGTCCAGTTCAACCTCGCCGTCGGTATGGGGATTGGGTTTAGAGTCATCGTCCGCGCCCGCGCCGCCGAACAGGTCATCGCCTGCGGTTAATTTTGTCAGCCCCTGATTGAATCCTTGCGGACCCTGCAGCTCGTCTTTCCGCTCATAGGCCTTGAGACCCAGGAGCAATTTGCCATCCTTGCCCGAGGTGCCCTTGAATTTGGCCAGCGTATGACAGGCAACGCAGTTGACCCCCTCCGAATAGGCGGGTTTGGCATCGAGCTTGGTTGTCTTGTCGACCGCCGCATTCGGCGCATGGCACTGCAGGCAGATCGGGTATTTGCCGGATGCCTTATGCTTGACCCCCTCTTCCACGGGGCTGCCGACAACCTTCTTGTAGAAGGTGGCATGAATCGGGTCCTTCAGTGCGGTGCTCTGGGCATGCATCGATCCCTGCCACTGTTTATAGATCTCTTTATGGCAGTTTTTACAGACTTCCGAGGAGACCTGGTGGAGCGGCTCGTCAGCGGCGGCCAGGGTGGTGGCGGGTTGTACAAAAAGAATCAATGATGTAAAGAGTAGACTCAGGGTGTGAAATATCCTTGAAGCGGAGACTGCTTCCATGATTTTCCTCCGAATTTTTGTTGATGGTTGAGAGAGAATCTATGACTTCTTGTTCTTCTCAGTCAGAAATAATACACATATTGATGTTGATGCAAAATAAAAAAGCGGAGCGTTATTGACCAAACGCAGAAGATTAATGTCACTGATTGGTAATTACCCGGTATTTTATTGGTAGTTTTGAGCTGCCGGTTCTATCTGCATTTTTTGCGCTGGATGGCCATGTTGGTGATCAAGTAGCTTGAAATCCATGGCAACGGCGACGCTATCAGCATATCCTGAAATGATAATTGTCATGGGAAATAGGCAACATCATGATAGGATTGACCGGCAACCCATGCGAAACAGCATAGGCTGTAGAATAACAAAATAGCTGGACTGTCAAAGAACTCCAATCATAACAAGGCCTCAAGCAGTATCTGGCTAGGATGCATGAATTGACACTCCGGCTAAAGGAGATTGTTGATGATGCCATCCTTTTTGAAGCGCCTTCTGTTTTGCATTCTGGTCTCAATTTACCCGGAGCTGTTTGCCGCCAAGGTCAGCATCGATCCGGGTGAATGGGGAGATCCCCTGGGCGAGGAGTGCGTCAGCTGCCATGAGAAGAGTTCATCGGGATTGACCAGGCAGTGGCGCAAGAGCGCCCATGCGGAGGCGGGGGTCAACTGCCTGGATTGTCACAAGGCCTCTGTCGATGACAACGACGCGATCACCCATGAAGGACAGGTTATCGCCACCATCGTCTCCCCCCTGGACTGTTCCCGATGCCACACCGTGGAGTATGAGCAGCAGAAAGGCTCTGTCCATTCGGAGGCAGTCAGTATCATCGAAAACAGGCTTCCGGCCTTGGCAGGGCATGTGGGTGGGGATGCCATCGTCGCCGCCGGCTGCGACCAGTGCCACGGCTCCAGGGTGGTGATACGCGGCGATGGCTCTCTCGATCCGCGCAGCTGGCCCAATTCCGGCATAGGGCGCATCAATCCGGACGGCTCCAAGGGCTCCTGCTCATCCTGTCACGGCAAACATCGCTTTTCCAAGGCCCAGGCCAGGGAACCCAGCGCCTGCGTGCGCTGCCATTCCGGGCCCGACTCCCCCGACAAGGCGATCTACGAGGCGTCCAAGCACGGCATGCAGTACGAAGCTCACCGGGATGAGATGGCACTGGACAGCGACAGCTGGGTTGCGGGCAAGGACTACGTGGCCGCACCCACCTGCGTCACCTGCCACATGGGGGCCGCCGGCAAGCTGAAGGCGAATCATGACGTCGGCATGCGCAACATGTGGAGCCTGAACACGCCGGTTTCGGAAAAACAGTACCTGGTGGTGTTCGAGGACGGAGAGAAAATGGAACTTCCCGCGTCTCAATCGCCCCCCAAGCGCGGCAGCGAGATCAACAAGACCGATGGCAGCCTCGGCAAGGTCAAGGCGGTCGCAACGCCGAAGCGCAGACGCCAGGCGATGCAGCTGGTTTGCCTTGAGTGCCACAGCAAGGCGTTGACGGAGAGCTTCATGGATCAGTTCGACGATGTGGTCAAGCTGTTCAACGAGAAATTCGGCACCCCCGCCAAACAGATCATGCAGGCCCTCTATTCCGAGGAGCTGTTGACGCCGGCCCCGTTCGACGAACCGATAGAGTTCACCTATTGGGAGTTGTGGCACGACGAGGGGGCCCGCGCCCGCCATGGTGCTTCGATGGCCAGCGCCAACCATACCTGGTGGGAGGGGATGTATCTGGTTGGAAGAAACTTCTATTCCCGCTTTCTGCCTCAGGTGAAAGAGGTGGCCGGCAGTGAGAGGGCCGACACACTGATCCGGAAATACGTGAAATCCAGCGATCACCACCAGTGGTTGGAGCAGCCGCAGAGGTCCAATCCAATCCTCGGCTACGACGTCGGAAGACAAGCCGATGAGTAAGTGGAAGCTGCCCGACTTCATCACCCGTCAGGTACTCATCGCCCTCGTCATCGGCGGTATCGCCGGGATCGGTTTCATGCTGTTCCTGATAGAATTCGACGACCTGACCAGCTCTGAGGCGTTCTGCACCACATGTCACTCGATGGAGATCGCGGCCCAGGCCTATCGCCAATCGACCCACTACAACCCGGTGTCGGGTGTGCGCGCATCCTGCGGGGACTGCCATGTCTCGGAGGGGGTCATCGCCGCAACCTGGGATCATATCCTGGGCGGCAAGGATCTGCTCACCCAGATCTCGGGAAAGCTCTTCGGACCCGATTATGACGATCCTGTGGTCAATGCCATGCATCTGCCCCAGGCCGCGTTCGAGGCCAGAAAATGGTTCAAGGCCAAGGATTCAGCCACCTGCAGACGCTGCCATGTCCTGGAGGCGATACAGGGTAAGCGCGCCGACACCAACGCCATCCATCTGGAGGAGACCGACGGCAAAAGCTGTATCGACTGCCACATCAACCTGGTACACAGAAAGGTACCGGATGAAAAGACCTTCAAGATGGACCGATGGCAACAGATGGTCGAGGAGGAGTTCGGATTGGAACCGGGAAGCGCGCAGGACTATCTGTCAAAATAGCCAGACAGCACCCATCGCGATGCCGGCCTGTATTCCACTGCTATTGAATACAATCCTTGAAACTCTTTCCGGGAATCAGGCTGATCACCATCGCAATCAGCATGGCCACCGGGCTGATCAAAACCATTCCCAAGGCGATGGGCTGGATGATCAGGAGGATGAAATTGGAGGCGGTCCAGTGGGCCATGACTTCAAGCAGAATTCCGCCGATCAGAAGCACCCCGGCCAGTGTGACCACCCTGCGCAGATGTTTGCAGTTAAGAAATGACATGATACACCTCACTACTCGCGTATTAGTCATTACTAATATAATGACGAATAACCCTATTGAACTCACTGACAATTCGCAATCCCTCGCAAACCAGTCAAGAAAAAAACCTCTCTGATCTATATAGCGTCTATATTAATAGTTTCTAAAATTATTATATATCATATTTTGGAATTTTAATAGTTGTTTGTGAAAGAGTTCAAAATTCTAAATACATTAGCGCTCCTCCGTCCCCTCGAGATCGACATAGTCGCGTGGGTCGAAACGCGGGGTACAGAGGGCGATAAATATCAGATCCACATTGCCGCGGTTGCTGATCCGTTGCGAACTCCCCGGGGGGATCAGCACCACGTCACCCGCAGCGACGGACTGGGCAGGCAATCCCTCGATCTCGACCTCCCCTTCACCACTGATTATGCAGTAGCGTTCGGTACTGCGGTTCAGGCGATGGAGCCGGGTTCTCACCCCGGGTTCCACCCTGGCGCGGGCAATGGACAGGTCGCCATCTCCATCATGATTCGAGAGCTCGTTGATAAAACAGCCTTCTTGGAAAAAGTACTCCTTTGAAGCATCATGCCTTAGGATTCTTGCCTGCATTCGACTCTCCTGACTAAGCGCAGATTTTGGCAACACGACTACGAGGGCAATTGTGTCTTATTTTTCGCTCGATCCTTCAATGATCTATCTCAACCACGCGGCCGTCGCGCCCTGGCCGCAACGAACTGTGGCAGAAGTCATGCGCTTCGCACAAGAGAACGGTTTTTCCGGTTCCGCCTCCTATCCGGACTGGATGAGGGTGGAGAGTGAACTGCGCACGCTGATGGCGCAGTTGATCAATGCAGCCGCCAGTGACGATATCGCGCTGTTGAAGAGCACCTCGGAGGGGCTCTCGTTGGTAGCCCACGGCATCGATTGGCGAGCGGGTGACAATATCGTCTCCATCGCCCAGGAGTTTCCCTCCAACCGCATCGTCTGGGAGTCACTCGAGGGAGAGGGCGTCGAGGTGCGCCTGCTGGATCTCGAGCGCAGTGCCGAGCCCGAGCAGGAGCTGATTGCGCTCTGTGATCAGAACACCCGTCTTATGTCGGTCAGCTCTGTTCAATATGGGGCGGGCTACCGTCTGCATCTGCCGCTCTTGGGCGACTATTGCAGGGGCCATGACACCCTGTTTGTCATCGATGCCATTCAGAGTCTCGGCGCCATCCCCTTCGATCTCGCCGAGTGCCATGCCGATGTCGTGGTCGCCGACGGCCATAAATGGATGCTGGGCCCGGAGGGCGTTGCCCTCTTCTATTGCCGACCGGCACTGAGAGAGCGCCTCAAGCTGCATCAGTTTGGTTGGCACATGGTGGAGCATATGGGGGATTTCGAGCACACCGCGTGGGAGCCGGCCAGGAGCGCCAGGCGATTCGAGTGCGGCAGCCCGAATATGCTGGGGATACATGCCCTGCATGCGAGTCTCACCCTCATCCACGAACTGGGCCTCGAACGGATCGCCGCCGAGGTGCAAACAAATGCCGAAATTGTCATTGATGGGGCGGATGCGGCGGGATTTCGCCTGCTGACCCCGAGAGAAGCGACGAAGCACGCGGGCATCGTGACTTTCCAGGTACCGGACAGGGACAACCGCGCCCTCTATCAAGGGCTGATGAAAAACGGGGTGATATGTGCCTACCGCGCCGGCGGGATTCGCTTTTCACCCCATTTTTACAATACTGGAGAGGAGATAGAGCGCGCCTTCAAACGCCTGACCGGACTGCTTTGAAACAAGTATATTAAAGATTGGTGATTTAATGATTTAGATCAAGCAAAAAAATAATTAAAGGCATATAGTATTTATGAGGTTCAAGGAGTAGCCCCGCCAAGGGCCGTGAACCGAAACAACAAGAAATGGGGTGTGACGCCAGGTGGGCATTCACCTGACGAAATATGAGAAAGTGATACGAAGGAGACAATCTACCATGAAAAAAACCTTAAAAACCGCTGCTGTAGCTGCTATCACCGGAGCCGCTCTATTGACTACTCTACCCGCTCAGGCTTTCTGGGGTCCCTTTGATTGGTTCGATGACGATGACTACTACGGGCCTTGGGGACCCTATGGTTATGGTGGTCCATGGGGCTATCCGGGATGGGGCTATCCCGGTTATGGCTATGGCTATCCCGCCTACGGTTATGGCTATCCTGCCTATGGCTATGGCTATCCCGGTCATTACGGCTATGGCTATCCCTATGCCGCGCCGGCAGCACCGGCTACAGCCGCACCAAGCGAATAATACGAATCATCCATAAAAACAATTGCCCCGTCCCGGTGACGGGGTTTTTTAGTTCCGCCTATCGGAATCCCTGTCTCTCCCCCTGCAATGGCAGCATAATAAGCAACAGATTGGGCCACCCCGACAAACGACCATGACACTTCAGGACAGACACATCTCCCTTGCCCACGGCAATGGCGGCCGCTATATGCGGGAACTGATCGAATCCCTGTTCGCCCGCTATCTGAAGAATCCCAATCTGGATATCCAGGCGGATGCCGCGCTGCTCCCCGGATTGGAGGATGGCGACCTGCTCTTCACCACCGATGGCTTTACCGTTCAACCCCTGGAGTTTCCCGGAGGCGACATCGGTTCGCTGGCGGTTCACGGTACCACCAATGATCTGGCCGTGAGCGGTGCGATACCGAAGTATCTGAGTCTCAATGCCTTTATCGAGGAGGGATTTGAAGTCGCCCAGCTGGAACGGATCATCAAAAGCATTGCCGATGCCGCAAGCGCCACCGGGGTCGAGGTGGTCGCCGGCGACACCAAGGTGGTCCGCAGGGGGGAAGGCGGCGGAATCTATCTGGCAACGACCGGCATCGGCTTGCGCGCCCGGGGATTGGAACTGGGCATGAACCGCATCGCGGCCGGCGACAGGCTATTGGTAAGCGGTCCCGTGGGGGATCACGGCATTGCGGTCATGCTGGCCCGGGAGGCGTTCGGCCTGCGGGGCGACCTGCTCTCCGACGCGGGTTCGGTGCTGCCCTTCACCCGGGCCCTGCTCGACCTGCCCGGGCTGCGTTTCATGCGCGACCCCACCAGGGGAGGAGTCGCTACCGTGGCCCATGAGATCTGCCGCGCCAGCGGACTGCAGATCGGTCTCGATCAAAAGGCAATTCCGGTGCGCGATCCCGTCAACTCGGTCTGCGATATGCTGGGCTACGACCCCCTCTTCCTGGCCTGCGAGGGACGGGTCGTCGCCGCTGTCGAAGCCGGCCAGGCGGAGGAGGCCCTGGCACGCTGGAAAGACCTGCCAGGCGGGGAGCACGCGGCATTGATCGGCGAGACGCGAGAGGATGATCCCTATGTCATCCTGGAGACCGACTTGGGCGGCGCGCGCATCCTCGAAGAGTTGGAGGATGATCCACTGCCACGCATCTGCTGAGCGGATCACCGGCTGACGGTCGGAGTCAATGCCTCAGCGCAGGTTCGGTCCCAAACCCAACCCGCTGAAGGTCGCCAGGACCTCGGCGGCACCCGCTCCGATGTTGCGCGCGAAGCGCTCCCAGACATCCTCTTTCGGGGTGAAATCGACGATCTCCTCGGCGCCGATTATTTCACGGGCGACATAACTGCTGCTGCCGAATTCGTCGATGAGCCCCATCTCCTTCGCCTCCTCTCCGTTCCAGAACAGGCCGCTGAAGAGTTCGGGATGATCGGCAGCCTTCAGGCGATCCCCCCTGCCCTCTTTCACCGTTTCGATAAACTGCAGATGCAGCTGATCCAGCATCTGCTGGATATGCTGTTTGTCACCCTCTCTCAAGGGCGAGAAGGGATCGAGAATGCCCTTGTTGTCTCCCGCGGTGAGCAGCCGCCGTTCTATACCCAGCTCCTCCATGCCGTCGACAAAACCAAATCCGTTGATCAACACCCCGATCGATCCCACGAGGCTCCCCTCGTCCGCATAGATCTTGTCGGCGGCAACCGCGATATAGTAGCCCCCGGAGGCGCATACATCCGCAACCACGGCGTACACGGGAATCTTCGGGTATTTCTCTCGCAGGCGGCCGATTTCCCGATTCACATAGCGGGACTGTACCGGACTGCCCCCAGGGGTATTCATTCTGAGGATGACGCCCTTGGTCTTCTTGTCCTCAAAGGCATCGCGCAGGCCGGTGACGATATTATCCGCGCTCGCCTTGGTCTCCGAGGAGATCAGGCCTTTCACTTCGACCAACGCGGTATGCTCCTTTGCCTCGCTCTTCGTCACCTGCATCTTGTCACCCCAGAGAAACACCCCGAGCAACAGAAACAGGTAACCGAAGGTGAGGATCTTGAAGAAGATGCCCCAGCGCCGACTGCGACGATTCTCGGCCACGGTGGCCATGACCATCTGATTCAGCAGATCCCTCTCCCAACGGCTGGGTTCGGACTGACTTCTGTGATCTCCATTGTTGATTTCCGACATGAGACGTATCCTTTAACTGTTTTAAAGACTCAGGCTTAAATGGAAATAGCCGATTACATAATCCAATCTTTCATGGAATCACTGCCGGGAAGGGTTTTAAACACTAGTCGCTGTCCAACCAGGCAGGAATCTCGGTAATTCGATCGACGCAGGCAAGCGGATTGTGCTTCAGCAGCCGCTCACGACTGTGGGTTCCGTAGGTCACGGCCAAGGAGGGCATGCCGGCATTGACGGCCATCTCCAGATCATACTCCGTATCCCCGATCATCAACGCCTGGCGGGGTTCAACGCCGGTCTGCTCGAGAATCTGATTGAGCATCTCCGGATGGGGTTTGGAAAAGCTCTCGTCGGCACAGCGGGTGAGGTGAAAGCAGTCACCCAGGCCGGTGCTCTGCAGGGCATAATCCAGTCCTTTACGACCTTTGCCGGTGGCCACCGCCAGAATGTAGCCCTGGCGCAACAGCTCGCTCAATACCTCGCGAGCGCCTTCGAAAAGCGCTGATGGCGTGCCGTTCTCCTTGAAAAAGTGGAGCCGGTAGCGCGCGGCGATTTGAAGATGCAGATCGGGCTCACTGCCGGGATAGAGCCGATTGACCGCCTCGTGCAGTCCAAGTCCGATGATATCCCGAATCGCGGCCTGGCTCGGGACAACCAGCTTCAGGTCCTTTACCGCGGCCTCGACACAGGCGATGATGTGGGCCTCTGAATCCATCAGAGTTCCATCCCAATCAAATATTAACAGATCAAACTTCATCTTTTCTCTTAAGTTTATCCAGGAGCTCAGCCAGCGCCTGCGGCAGGGGCGCATCGATGCACAACGCATGCGCGTCGCCGGGCCAGCGAAAACTGACCTGATGGGCATGCAGAAAGAGCCGGCGCAGACCGATCTCGCGCATGCCTCTATTGGCGTCATCGTCACCATACTTGGTATCGCCCAGTACGGGCGATCCCAACCAGGCGCTGTGCACACGGATCTGATGGGTACGTCCGGTGACCAGTTCCACCTCCACCAGGGTCGCGTCCTTGAACCGCTGTCGGCGCTTGAACCGGGTCTCAGCGGGTTTACCCTCGGCATCCACCCTGACCACCCGCTCGCCGCCCTGCAGGGTGTTCTTCTTCAAGGGCATGTTGACAACCTGTACCCCTTTGCGCCAGCTCCCCGCCAGCAGCGCCAGATACCGCTTATCGACCCGGTTTTCGCGGATGAGTTCATGCAAGATGCGCAGCGTGCTGCGGCGCTTGCTGATCATCAGGCAGCCGGACGTTTCCCGATCCAGCCGATGCACCAGCTCCAACTGGGTTTCATTGGGCCGCATAAGCCGGAGCGTCTCGATTATGCCGCTGCTCAGACCACTGCCGCCATGCACCGCCAGACCGGAAGGCTTGTTCAACACCAACAGGCGATCATCCTCATAGACCACGGCCTGCTCGAGGCTGGTGCGCAGCTGTTCCGAGGGTCGGGGTGTCGCCTCGGATCTCTCCATACGGACCGGTGGTATGCGAATCAGATCACCCGCTTGCAGCTTGTAGGCCGCTTTGACCCTGCCCTTGTTGACTCTGACCTCTCCCTTTCTCAGGATACGATAGATGTAGCTCTTCGGCACCCCCTTCAGATGTCGCATCAGATAGTTGTCAATTCGCTGTCCGGCATATTCCGCGGCCACCTCGACGAATCGAACTGATGGAGAATTCTTTTTTGATTCTGACATTTAGCGACTATATATTTCCACTTACCGATTGATGTTCCTGTTGAAGGTTGCTATATTCTTCAGCAGTTTTTCAGGTACCGGCCGGTGGCATGCCACGAAAGCCGGTATCCGCGCGGTTTCTTAACCGCCTGCAGCCGACAAAAATCCTTTAGGCGCAAGCGGTTATCCAGCCAAGCGCACAGGTGCCCTTAGGATATCTGGCTCTTAATCTGAATCCTCCGCGCCATAGCATTTGTAGCGTGTGTGCCCCGACCGGGCGCAGACTCCGGGAATAGATGCCGGGCCGACACTTTCGGCCATGTCGCACTCCCAATGCTTTAGGCGCCATATTTTCAGTTCGATCAGCAGCCGATTCCAAGCGGCGGACTTTAACAGTTTTTCAGCCATCCGAGCTAGTTCTCTAGCCTGGAATCGAAAGCGATTCCGTGGGTTTGCGCAGTGATGCTCTTATTCAAAGGTGAGCAGGCAGTGCTATTGTCTGCCCCGTAATGGGAGCTGAGGCGGCGCATCCGGGCAGTGACGCCGGACGGCTATACGGACACACAATAATGAAGCGTATGTTGATCAACGCAACTCAACCTGAAGAGTTGCGTGTTGCCATCGTTGATGGCCAGAAACTATTCAATCTCGACATTGAAGTCCCCGGTCGGGAACAGAAGAAGGCCAATATCTACAAGGGACGCATCACCCGCGTCGAACCCAGCCTCGAAGCCGCCTTCGTCGACTACGGATCGGAGCGTCACGGTTTTCTCCCCCTGAAAGAGATCGCCAGGATCTATTTCTCGGACAAGGCCCGGGCCTCCTCAGGCAGGGTGAATATCCAGGACGCCATCAAAGAGGGCCAGGAGGTCATCATCCAGGTCGAAAAGGAGGAGCGTGGAAACAAGGGGGCCGCCCTCACCACGTTCATCTCGCTGGCGGGGCGCTATCTGGTGTTGATGCCGAACAACCCCCGCGCCGGTGGCGTCTCCCGCAGAATCGAAGGTCAGGACCGCACCGAACTGCGCGAGGCCATGAGCGAACTGACGATCCCCGATGACATGGGATTGATCGTGCGCACCGCCGGCGTGGGCAAGAACAGCGAGGAGCTGCAGTGGGATCTGGACTACCTGATTCAGCTGTGGCAGGCGATCGAGCATTCGGCGGAGAAACCCGCCCCTTTCCTGATCTATCAGGAGAGCAACGTCATCATACGTTCGATCAGGGACTATCTGCGCGCCGACATCGGCGAGATCGTCATCGACGACAGGGAGATCTTCAACCAGGCCGAGCGCTTCATCAACCAGGTGATGCCCCAATACGGCCAGAAACTGCGCCACTACGACGACGAGGTTCCCCTCTTCAGCCGCTACCAGATCGAGAGCCAGATCGAGTCGGCCTTCCAGCGCGAAGTCAGCCTGCCCTCGGGCGGTGCCATCGTCATCGATCATACCGAGGCCTTGACCTCCATCGATATCAACTCCGCCCGCGCCACCAAGGGTGCGGACATCGAGGAGACCGCGCTGAACACCAACCTGGAGGCGGCGGATGAGATCGCCCGCCAGCTGCGCCTGCGCGACCTGGGAGGGCTCTTCGTCATCGACTTTATCGATATGACCCCATCGCGGAACCAGCGTGAGGTCGAGAACCGGCTCAAGGAGGCCCTGAAACAGGATCGCGCCCGGGTGCAGATCGGCAGGATCTCCCGCTTCGGCCTGCTGGAGATGTCGCGCCAACGCCTGCGCCCCTCCCTGGGCGAGGCCAGTGAGCAGGCCTGTCCCCGCTGCAAGGGACACGGCACGATCCGTGGGGTGGAGTCGCTCTCCCTCTCCGTACTGCGCATCATCGAAGAAGAGGCGATGAAAGAGAACACCGGCCGCATCGTAGCGCAGCTGCCGGTCGACATGGCCACCTTCCTGCTGAACGAAAAGCGCCAGGCCATTCACGACATCGAACGGCGCCAATCCATCGATGTGGTGCTGGTGCCCAACATCCACCTCGATACACCCAACTTCACCATCGAGCGGGTGCGGGTGAGCGACCTGCCTTCGGATGACGATGCGATATCGAGCTACAAGATGGTCGACGAGGAGAGCGAGCAGAATGTAATTGAATTCGCCAAGGCGCGGCAGCTGCAAGCGGAGAAACCCGCGGTAAAATCGATCGCCCCTGCAAGCCCGGCCCCGCAGAGAGTCGAACCTGAACTGCCCAAGGAGGAGTCAGAATCGGCTGAGGGCGGCATTTTAAAGAAAATTTTCAGCATATTCACCGCGAAGGCGCCTGAACCGCCCAAAGAGGAGGCGCCGAAAAAGGCAGCCAAACCCCGTCAGGGTTCAGGTCGATCCCAGACAGCTTCCGGGGCGAAGGGACGCAAGAGTCAGTCCCCCTCTGCCCGTGGCAAGGCTGCGGGTGACAGCCGCCGCGGTGAAAAGGGTGACAGGCGTTCTCAGGAGACTGTCTCGACAGGCAAGCGGAAAGGTCAAAAGGCATCGAACAAGGCCGGCGACAAAAAGCAAGCGGAGACGAAAGCCCAGGAAAAAACCGGCACTCAGGCCGAGAAGCTCGACGGCGAGGCGCCAAAGACCAAGGGTTCGCGCCGTGGTCGTCGCGGTGGCCGCAGACGCCGTGGAGCTGGCGAAAAGGCGGCCGATCAGGCGGCGGTGAACGGTGCCGGCGAGGCGCAGAATCAATCATCCAAGAGCACGGAGGAAGGTGAGGCCAAAGCCGAGGCCGGCAAGAAGCCCTCGCGGGGTTCACAGGCCAAGCGGGAAGCCAAACCGGATAGCGAGGCTGAATCAGCGTCCACCAGCCGTAAAAAGAGGCCGGCAGGCGCCAAGACCGTGAAGGCCAAGCCGGCCGAGGATACCAGGCAGAAAACAGAAACGACCCCCAAACCCGAGTCGGATCAGCCTCTCGCGGACGCCAAGGAGAAAGCGGAAACAGCGCCCAAGCCAGAGCCGGCTCAGCCAGCTGCGGCGAGTAAAGAGAAGGCGGAGACAGCTCCCAAGTGGGACCCAGCCCCGCCTGCCGCGGAGGCCAGCCAGAAAAAGGAGTCTGCTCCCAAGAAAGAGCCCGCCCTGCCAGCCGCGGAGGCCAAACAGAAAGCGGATCCGGCTCCCAAGCCCGAGCCGGCGCAACCACCCATGGCCGATGCCGGGCCTGGCAACCGGGAAACGGCGAAGGATCAGAAGCAGACGGCCGACAAAGGGCCCAAGCTGGTTCAGGTAGAGACCACCAAGACCAAGCCCCAGCAGGAGCCAGCCAGATCGGCGGAACCTGCGCCGAAGGCCACAAAGCCTGTGCAGAGCGATACCGGCAAACCGACGGTAACCGCCGAGAAAAAGACCCAGTCGCCGAAACTTCAGCAGGTGGAGACCATTAAACCGGCGGATAAGCCGGCAGCAAAACCGACACCGGCTGAAGCTGAAGGGGCTCCCGGCAAACCGGCCAGGGTGGAGAATGCCCAGCCGAGCAGGCAACCTGCCGCCGCGGGGGAGCCGGAGGGTCCCAAGGCCGCTCAGCCCGAGACCAAGGCCAAGGAGAAGAGCGTCGACAACGGGAATGGGGAGTGAGTGTCAGGAGAAGTGGCTGTTGACTATTTTTTCCAGCAGTCCCCGTGAGGCCTCCTCCACCAGGTCGAATACCCGGTCGAAACCCGCGGGACCGCCATAGTAGGGATCGGGCACTTCACGTATCGGTTGTTGGGGTGCGTAGTCGAGGAACAGATGCAGCCGTTCCTCCCTGCCCTCCGGACAGAGCGCCAGCAGGTCGGCGTAGTTGGATCTATCCATGGCGACCACATAGTCGAACAGTTCGAAATCCTCGGCTGTGACCATCCGCGCACGCAGATCGCTGAGATCAAGTCCACGCTTGATCGCTGTCTCCCGCGCCCGACGATCCGGCTTGGAGCCTGAATGATAGTCGATGGTGCCGGCCGAATCGGTAGCGATGTAGTCGCTCAATCCCTGTTGCGCCACCAGTTCGCGAAAAACCCCCTGTGCGGTGGGCGATCTGCAGATATTGCCCATGCAGACAAATAGAATGGAAACCTTGTTGTTGTCACTCATAGAGCTTGATATGGAACCTCAAGTAAAAAGCTGTTGCGGTGAGTCTCTCAACTCGATGTGCCCCTATTCTACCCTATCCATCGCTTTTGACATCCGTTGTCAAGATTGAGCTTTATTGCTCGCGCTTTTTCAGCTGAGCCAACCCAGCAACACCAAGCCTGCAGATACCACCAGCGCACCGACAAGACGCTGTCGCCAATGTTCCCGTTCGGCGAATACCAGGATCGAAAGCAGCACCGCGAGGACGATTCCGCCATTGGTAAAGGAGACGACGTGAGCCGCGGGTAACTGGCCCATCGCCCTCACCACCAGTGCGTAGGCGGTGCCGATAAAGAGACCGCCGATGAGGATATAGGCTAGCGAGGGTCGGGCCTGCGGCAGCCAGCGCCTGGTCTCCGCCCGCTGCAGCAATGTAAGCCCGAGGAACGAGGTCGCATAGCCGATGCTGATAAATCCCAGTTGTTCGGCAAATCCCGGCAGGTACTCGACCGCCACTTTATCGCTCAGCGAATAGACACTCGTGGAGAGCGCCGCGAGGACGGTCCAAGGCAGGGCGTGCCTGGTGTCCCCATGCCGTGATGATGCCGCGAGTATCCACAACCCGACCACGCTGATACTGATCGCTGCAAGTTCCCAGGCCGAGAGAAGCTGCGAAAAGAAGAGCCAGGACCAGAACAGGATCAGGATTGGGGAGCTGCGTGCCAGCGGGTAGACCAGGGCGACGGGGGCAAAGTGATAGGCGCGCCTGAGGGCGATAAAGTAGCTAGTGTTGGCCACCGATGTGGTAAGCAGCGCAAGATATAAAGGCAACTCCCAATCGGCGTTTTGCAGCAGCTGCCATATCGCATAGGGACCGAGAAGGATGAGATGGGCGAGCAGGCCCCACCAGAGATAGTTCGCCCTGCTGTCCACATGACGGGCCATCAGGTTCCAGGCCACGTGCATCAGTACGGAAGCGCCGATCAGGAGATAGGCGTTATCCATCAGCTTGCATGCGGAAACACCCTCATGCCATCCCTGGCGACGCCGATATGCGACGGCAGGCGCCTGGGATTTTCCCGCAGCCAGAGATCGAGGCCATGACCGATATGAGTAAGCATCATGCGTGCCGGCGCTACCAGCCTGTCGATCTCCAGTACGTCATCGAGGTTGTTGTGTCCTGTGCTGCCGACACCGGGGGCAAAGCTGCAATCGACGACCACAAGATCAAGGGGCAGGTCGGCCAGGCAGGCCGAGGTGGAGCTCGGCAAACCCTTGGTGTCCGTCAGATAGGCGATCCGTTGCCTGCTGTCCGAGAACAGATAGCCATGGGTCGGTTTGGAGTGGTTCAGTGGCAGTGGCGTTACATCTAAATCCCCCAGGCGGCTGGTCTCGAATTGCCTCAGCGTGACGAATTCGAGGATCCCGGGGTTTTTGTAGAGATCCCCGCATCCCTCCGGGTCCGGCGGCGTGTAGACCGGTATGGATTCGCCGATGCCCCAGCGCAGGTGAAACAGGCCCTGTAGATGGTCGACGTGGAAATGGGTCAGGAATATCGCATCAATCGTACCTGAGGGAAATCTTTCGCAGAGGTTAGACTGTCCGGCATCCAGCAACAGCCGTAGAGCGCCCGACTCCAACAGGGCGCTGGAGGCCGTGCGGCGCAGCCCGGGGTCCGCTGCAGCGGCTGTGCACAGATCGCAGTCACAGCCATACAGGGGAATACCGGCGGCATCGCCGCTGCCGAGCAGGGTCAGACGCATAGCCGTTCTTTCTCGCCACTGATCAGTTCGACCAGACAGTCCCCCGCCTCGGCCAGGGTGCCGTTGTTGCTGATGCTCACCAGTCGCGGATGATCTATGTTGCGCTCCGGCAGTGCGGCCTGGATCAATCTTTTTTCGATCTCTTCGCCACTCTCCCGCGCGCGGGCCAGGAGTCGATCGCGAAGCCTGTCCGCGCTTGCCGAAATCAGCACGGGGATCAACTGGGGATAGCCGGACTGCGCCAGGTCAAGATAGGCGCGCGAGCCGTTTACCACCACATCCAAGCCCATCTCGAGCCATTTGTCGATCTCTATGCCAATGCCGTACCAGGTGTCGTGACTGCGCCATCGCATGGCAAAGCAGCCCATTTGGGCACGGCGGGCAAACTCCCCCCGGCTCAATGCCAAGTGATTTTCACCCCCCGCATCGGCAGGCCGGGTGATGTAACGATGGGCAAAGACCACCTTCGTCTCGGCCCGCATATGCTGGCGTGCATAGGCGATGAGACTATCCTTGCCCACGCCGGAGGCGCCGATGATATAAAAGAGTTCAGCCATGATCGTAGCGTACACGATAGGCCGGTTTGCCGTGCACCCATGCATCGGTAACCTGTGGCAATCCACCAGGTTCGCCGACTGCGATCAGATCCGCCCTTTTACCCAGCTCGATGACCCCACGATCCTCGAGTTTTGCGGCCCTGGCGGGATTCGCCGTGACCAGGCGTACTGCTGAAGGCAGATCCAGATCCGTCTGCCCGGGCAGCGCCATTATCGCCATGATCAGCGTGGCGGGCGCATAATCCGCGCAAAGGCAGTCCGCCACCCCCTCATGGATGGCATCGATGGCCCGCATCGAACCCGACTGACTCTTGCCGCGGATGATGTTCGGTGCGCCGACGATGGTCGACATCCCCGCAGCCTTGGCCGCCCTCGCCGCCTCGAGGCAGATCGGGAACTCGGAGATATCGGCGCCGATGCCGCTCATGGTGGTTATGCGCTCGGCCGAGTCGTCGTCATGGCTTGCCACCGAGATGCCGGCTGCATGGGCGGCGAGGGCCAGTTCGTACATCCGCGCATAGGCGCCGCTGGCGGCCTCGACCTTGCGTTCGACCAGCACCTCCACTTCATCCGCGGTCTTTTTGTAGGTGCGGGTCAGATAGTCCCGGTAGGCCGCCATGTCCTTGAACTGTCCCTGTCCCGGGGTGTGGTCCATCATCGAGATCAGGTGCATCGACTGCTCGGCCAGCAGCTCCTTCAGAATCGGCAGCCCGGTTTCATCGGTAATCTCGTAGCGGCAATGGACCCGGTTGTCCACCAGTCCATGGGGGTGCCAGTGATGCACGGCGCGGGCGATCTCGGCGGCGAAATGGTTGTTTCGCACGCCCAGCTCGTCATGGGCGAAGGAGAGGGCATGATAGACGGTGGTGATCCCCGCGGCGGCATTGCGCTTATCCGCCTGGGCGCAGGCAAAGGTCAAGGGGAAGTGCACATTGGGGCGCGGTTCGACCTCCTTTTCCAGGGCATCGCAGTGCAGGTCGACCATCCCCGGCAAAAGCCACTTGCCCTGCAGGTCGATCACCTCGCTACCGGCAGTGGATAGGGGATCGATCGCGGCGATCACACCGTCCTCGATCAGGACAGCGGTGTCAGGCACTATCTCATCGAACAATACCACCCGTGCGTGGGTGAGGCAGGTTTTCATCAGGCGATCTCCTCCAGGGGTGAATCGGTCATGATCGGAGGCTTAAGCTCGACAACCCTATCGGCAACCCTCTTCACCAGCTCGGGCTGGTGAAAGATGGCCAGCATGGCGACGCCCTCCTGTTTCAGTTTTTCTATCAGGCCGACCACGAGGTCACTGGTCTTGAGGTCGAGGCTCGCCGTGGGTTCGTCCAACAGCAGCAGCCGCGGCTTGGCGACCAAACCCCGGGCCAGGTTGACCCGCTGCTTCTCGCCGCCGGAGAAGGTGGCGGGGGAAATGCCCCACAGGCGCCGCGGCATGTTCATCGCGGCCAGCATGTCACGGGCCAAGGCCCTCGCCTCCTCCAGCGGACGGCCGCGTTGCACCAGGGGTTGCGCGACCACATCCTCGGTGACCTGGCGCGGCAGGAAACGGAGGAATTGGGTGACGAAAGCGATTTCGTTACGGCGCAGTTGCAGTATCCGGTGCTCGTCGGCCCGGGCCAGATCGATCTGTCGACCATCCGCCGTGGTATAGATCAGGCGTCCCGCGCTCGGCAGGTAGGTGCGGTAGATGCCCTTCAACAGGGAGGACTTGCCCGCACCGGTTGGACCGACGAGCGCTGTCAGGCTGCCGCTGAATACCTCCAGGTCCACGTCATGGGAGGACGGGATGACCTTCCGCTGTTCATGCAGCACGAACTGCTTGCAGTAGCCCTCCACGCGCAGGATGGCTTGTTTCGTCATCTATATCTCCTCACAAGGCCGAGGCCACCAGGCGTTGGGTGTAGGCATGTTGCGGATCTTCAAGGATCTGGTCGGTGAGGCCGGTTTCGATCACCCGGCCATATTTCATCACCAGGGTGCGATCGGCCAGCAGGCGGATCACCCCCAGGTCATGGGTGACCACGATCATGGCGGTATGGGATTGCTGCTGGATCTCCAGGATCAGGTCGAGAATCGCCGCCTGCACCGAGAGGTCGAGGCCGGTGGTGACCTCATCCAGGAACAGCAGCGGCGGACTGGTCGCCAGCGCCTTGGCGATCTGCACCCGCTGCTGCATGCCGCCGGAGAAGTTCTTCGGCATCTCGTCCATGCGCTCGGGCAAGACCTCGGTCCGGGTCAGCAGGCTGACCGCACGCTGGCGAATCCGGTCATAGTTGTCCACATCGGACATCAGCAGGCGTTCGGCGATATTGCCCCCGGCGGAGATCTCGAAGTTCAGGCCCTGGTGGGGATTCTGGTAGACCATGCCGAAGCGCTGGTTGACCAGACGGCGCTGCTCGGCCTTGTTGAGCTCAAACAGCTCGTACGCCTCACCCTGGTCGTAAAAGGTGGCACTGCCGCCTGTCGGCTCCTGGTCGAAGTAGAGACACTTCACCGCGGTGGACTTGCCGGAACCGGACTCGCCCATGATGCCGAGGATCTCGCCGGCATAGAGATCGAAGGAGACATCATGGGCCGCGACCACGCTGCCGCAGTCGGGGCAGATGTTGGAGTCGAAATCGGCACCGGTCTTGCGGTAACAGGCGGGGCAGCCCTTGTTGTAGCGTTTGCTGAGGTTACGGACCTTCAGCACCCTATCCATTGATCACCTCCGGCGCGGACCGCCGCGTTAGCTGTTCGTCGCACCAGTCGGCGTCGGAACAGCGGTAGACCTGATGACCGCTGTTGGAATCGACATACTCGTCGAGAAAGCTGCTGTCGCAGCCGCAGCGGGCACAGGCACGGCGCCTGCCCCGTTCGTCAAGGAACGCCTCGACGCGAAAGGGCTTGTCCTCGAAGGCCAGCGGTTCCGCCTTGGTGTAGGGAGGAACGGCGTAGATCTTTTTCTCGCGGCCGGCGCCAAGCAGCACCAAGGCCTTCGACATATGCAGCTTGGGCACATCCCAGCGCGGTATGGGCGATGGATCGATAACATAATGGTCGTTGATCCGCGTCGGATAGCGGTGGGAGATGGTGATCTCATCGAACTTGACGATATCCTCGTAGAGCTTGACCAGCAGGCGGGAGTAGTCCGCCTCCCCATGCAGCTGCTTGCGCTTCTCCTCCGAGGCCTCCACCACCACCAGGGGATCGGGATAGGGCACCTGCAGCACCAGCAGCTGATCCTCGCGCAGGGGCTTTTCCGGTATGCGGTGACGGGACTGGATCAGATCCGCCTCCCCGGTGACCCGGGTGGTGCCCACCCCGGGACAGGTCATCTCGATGAATGCGCGCAGGTTGACCGCGTTGACCGAATCGTCCGAGCCCTGGTCGATCACCTTCAGGACCTCCCCCTCCCCGATCAGGGCAAGGGTGAGCTGCAGACCGCCGGTACCGAAACCGCGCCCCATGGGCATCTCCCGGCTCGAATAGGGCACCTGGTAACCGGGTATGGCCACCGCCTTGAGGCTGGTGCGGCGTATCTCCTTCTTGGCGTACTCGTCGAGAAAGCCGAACTGTTGCGCGAGACTCATTCGCCCTGCTCCTGCGATTGCTTCGCCTGGGTGGCGCGCAGGCGGTCCATGTCGGACTGGAAGGTGACGTAGTGCGGCATCTTGTAGTGGGTGCAGAATCCCATCGATTCGATACCGTCCACATGGAGCAGCACGAACTCCGGATCTTCGGATGGATTCCCCGGCCCATGCTGCACGCCGTTCTGCAGGGAGCGATCGAGTATCGCCATGCTGATCGCCTTGACCTCGTTGTGGCCGAAGCAGGCGCCGTAGCCAAGGGTGAAGAGCGGCTTGCCGCCCTCCTCGTCGGCCTCGTACATGGCAACCACCTCGCACTCGGTCAGCTCCACCTCGCCAATCTCCATCGGCTTACCGGTGATCGGATGGGGCAGAAACACCGGCAGATAGCCGACCCGCAATTCAGCCACGGTGGGGTGGACATCGCCGTAGCCCCGCATGTTCGAATAGGCGATTGCCAGCAGCGACCCCTGTTCGCCGCGGGCCAGGGTCGCCAGGGCGGCGGAACGGGGCACCGGGAAGATCATCGGCTCGCGGGTGATATCGAAGGGGGTCTGCTGAGCACGCTGTTCATCCAGCGGCGCCAGCAGGCCATCCCTGCGCAGCTGTTGCAGCACCTTGGGGAAGGTGTCGGGTATCTCATCCACATTCAGATCCTTGAACCATTCACCGCTGACGGCGCGAAACCGCTCCGGGGACTCGTTAAGCAGTTCCATGCGCATCAAGCGCAGATGGTAGTCGGTGGTCGCACCGAGCATCTGTCCGCCCGGGATATCCTTGAATGCCGAAGAGATACGCCGGGTGATTCGCATATTGCGGGTGTCGAGCAGGTCGGTCTCCGCCAGTCTCGGCACGGTGGATCGGTATGCGCGCAGGATGAAGGCGGCCTCCAGACTGTCCCCCTGGGCCTGCTTTATCGCAAGGGATGCCAGGCGCGGATGATAGACCCCCCCCTCTGAGAGGACGCGGCCATGGAGCAGGCGCAGCTGGTTCTGGATGGTATCGGCCTGCAGCGGTTGCGCGCACTCCCCCTGGCGCGTGCGCAGATATTCGAGCACCGCCTTGGAACCCTCGATGGCCTGGCCACCCCCCTTGATCGCCACATACGCCATCAGACCACCTCCACCCTGGTGGTTCTCGGCAGCGCGAGGACCGCCGAGTCGTCCACGAGCAGCAGATCGACACCCAGGGGATAGCCGCAAACCCAATCCTCGCGCTGGCTGAGCCAATCAGGATGCAAGCCGGCGATGGCGCAGTCCGCATTGCCGTTGACGCCAGGACCCTCGAGGCTGATTTTCAGCTCACCCTCATGCAGCGAATCGACACAGATGATCAATGTGGCCGATTGCTCCGGACTTGGCAGGCTACCCAACCTGGGCTGAAACTGCGCCGCCTTGCTTCCCATGCAGAGGATGTAATCCGCCTCTTCAGGCGCTGCGGTTGAGGCCTGAAGCAGAGGCCAATCAGCCGCTTCCAGGAGGCCCTCCGGATCGGCCAGCGACACTTCGGCATCGAGCAGGGTGGCCAACACGGCGGTGCTCGCGGGACTCCCCGCTTGATGCAAAATGGATTTCACCCATCCTGGATGGGAGATGGCGTCGAGCAGTGCGCGATAGTTCTGCTGCTGCACCTGCGCCGTCCAGATCGCCGAGACCTCAAGCATCCTCATCCCCCACGTCATCGAGGAGGGAGAAATCGACCCGGGTTCGCGCCAGGATGGCCTTGCGCTCCCGACTCTGCCGTGCGCGCAGTTCGATACCCTCTTCGATCAGGGCTGCAACCTCTTCCCAACCCGGAAGCCGTGCGGCGAGCACCGCATCACAGAGCGCCATATGCTCTGCGCGTTCAACCCGGTCGTCCATCACAAGGGCGCAGCCTTCGGCCTGCTCTCCCCGCTCCGTGGTGACCCTCAGCCAGCATGTGGCCAAGGGAAATTCACCGAGATAGAAGGCGTCGCCGAGGGTTGTTTCACGCAGCTTGAGCATTCCCAATCCGCTCTGAGGCAGCGCCTTGGGCGTCACCTTCCAACTTCGGGGAAAGCGCTCCGTCAGCCTTGCCAGTGACTGTTCGGGCACTGCACTCAATGCACTCACCCACTCTTCTCTCGATAAATTGCTCATTGTTCCAGATATCTATACAAATCTATGTTCATTCAGGCCCTTTGCATAAGGAACATCACAGGGTTTTGGTACGCAGTTTCTGAGAGAACATTTCCAACGCAACCACGGTGATAAAGATCACCAGTAGAATGGTGGAAACATGGCTGTAATCGAACAGATCCCAACGCCCTTTCAGCTCCATGCCTATGCCCCCCGCGCCGACGATGCCGAGCACGGTGGCGGTACGGATATTGCGCTCGAAGATATACTGCACATAGGCGATCCAGGCCGGCAGCACATGGGGAAAGACGGCAAAGCGCAGCACCTTCATGGTGTTGGCGCCGGAGGCGGCCAAGGCGGTTTGCGGGCCCGGCGGTGCGTTCTCTATCTCATCGGCGAAGAACTTGCCGAGCACGCCGCTGGTGTGGATCGCCAGTGCCAGCACCCCGGCGATGGGACCGAAGCCGTACATCAGCACCAGAAACAGGGCGATGATCAGTTCCGGCATGGCGCGGTGGAAACTGAGCCAGCCACGGGCGATGGTGTAGACGATCCTGTGGGGGGTGTAGTTGCGGCTGGAGAGGATACCCAGGGGCAGCGAGATCATCACCGAAATCACCGTACCCCAGAAGCCCATCTCGATGGTTTCCCACATCTTGGCCAGCACCTTGGTCAGATAACCGATGGGCTCGACAAGGAATTCGGTGGTCTCGGCGGTCCAGGTATCCGTCAGGGCATCGTACTCCCTGTCTTCCGCGACCTCGATGTAGGAGAACAGCGGCGGATTGTCGCGATCGAATCCCTCCAGGCGATTGACAGCGGTACGATCGGAGATCTGCAGCGGGAAGGCCTTGCTGCCGAAGCGAACCGCACCATCGAGCACTTGCGACTCACCGATACCCGCCATGGAGAGCGCCGCTTTGCCCGTCTCGACAAAGGCCTTGTCCATCTCCGTGTTGTGCGCGGAAATCGACAGCAGGATTATGGCGACGAACAGGATAAGAATGTTCTTTGGGGTGACCGTACGATGAAGCTCCCACTGTTCCCAGGAGCGACCGGGAATATCGGTGCTCATGCGGCCACCTGTTTCAGGTGATCGGGTTTGGCCAACTCGTACAGCTCCGCCTGGGTCGCCTCGTCCATCGCATTGGGGTGGCCGTCAAAGAAGACCTGCCCCTGACGCAGGGCGACGATACGATCGGCAAACTCCAGTGCGTACTCCATCTGATGCAGGGTACAGACCACGGTCGCATCATGCTGTCTCGCCGCGCTCTTGAGACTGTCCAATACGCTGCGGCTCATCGCCGGATCGAGACTTGCCACAGGCTCGTCCGCCAGCACCACTTCAGGCTCGGAATGGAATGCACGGGCGATGGCGACACGCTGCTGCTGACCGCCGGAAAGGGTCGATGCTCGCCGGTAGAGATGCTTCTCCTCCAGCCCCACTTCATGCAGAAGCTGGCAGGCCCTGCGTTGATCCTCCCGGGGAAAGGATTTCAGCAGACTGCGCCAAAAACCGACCTGCGGCAGTCTTCCTGTCAGCACGTTGTGCAGCACCGAGAGCCGGGGGACCAGATGCAGCTGCTGATGGATCATGCCGACCTTTCTTTGGATCGTGCTGCGGGTTTTACGGCTGAGCTCGACTCCGCCGATGACCAGGTTGCCACCGCTCGGGACCACGACTCCGTTGACCATGTTCATGAGGGTTGTCTTGCCGGCCCCGGAGGGACCGAGCAAGACGCAAAACTCCCCCTTTTTTACATGCAGTGAGACATTGTCAACCGCGCGTGTGCCGTCGTTGTAGATGCGACTAACCGAATTGAACTTCAACATCTCGACACCTCGATAGTTGGCGGCATGGGGTGTTTGGGGACCCCATGCCGGAGATGACTGTGCCTAGCGCTGTCCGGCCTTGCCGATCATGTCGGCCTTTACCTGCTTGGTCACCGCGGAGAGCTTGCCCAGCGCATCGAAGATCTTCTTGACGTCAAACTGGGTGTCGTAACGATCGACCTTCTTGCCGCCGTAGCCCCGGATCTTGGCGGGATCGATCTTGGTGTGAATCTCACTGAAGGCTTGACGCAATGTCGCCTTCTGTTCGGTGGTGAGCCCCTTGTTCATCGCCAGCGGCGGATTGGGTATCGGCTGGGATTTGGCCAAGGGTTTGAACTTGGCGGGATCGATGGCGCCTTTCTTCACCGCCTTGCCGAAAGAGTTGTAGGAGGCCGCGGCGGCATCCACCTTGCCTTCGGCCAGTGCTGCCAAAGAGGCGGAGTGAGAACCGGCGACTATGACCTTCTTGAGATCCTTGACCGGATCAACGTCGCCGGCAATCAACATGGCAACGGGAAAGTTGAAGGAAGAGGTGGAGTTTGGGCTGCCGAAGGCCATGCTTTTGCCTTTCAGATCGGAGATGCTGTTGATGCCGCTGTCCTTGGCTACGAAGATGCCGGAGTAATAGGAGGCATCGCCCTTTTTCACATCAACGGCGAGCAGATCCACACCACACTTGTCGTTGGCCTGACCGAAGGTCACGGCGCCGTACCAGGCGATATCGGCCTGGTCGTTGCACATGCCTTCAACGACCGCGGCATAACTCGCGCCGGCACGCAGATCGAAATGAATACCGTAGTGTTCGGTAATCCCGTTGAACACCGGCGCATAATCGGCGGTGATGTCGTTGGTGCCGGTATCGGCCGGCACCATCAATACCCGCAGGGGATTCGCTTTGGATCCATCTGGGAGGTTGGCAGCCAAGGCCGCACCGGATAACATAGCTGCGGCGATGCCCGCAGTTGCAAGCTTGATCAGTTTCATTACTTTTCCTCGACAGTTAGGTAATGTTGATTAGGGTTTGACGGACAATTGCGTGGCATCGCCTCTAAACCGCGTTACCACATACTCAACCGGTTTCTGGCTATCGATCGCCACGTTCACACTTTTGACCCGCAGTACCGGCATATGGCGGGGAACATTCAGCAGTGACGCGTCATCCGATTCGGGAAGCACGGCACTGATCAGACTCTCACTGCGCTGCAATCTGGTGGCGCAGTATTTTTGCAGAAACGCGTGCAGCGAACCGCCGTGGTAGCTCTCCAGCACCTGGGGACAGGCGGTCAGAGGCAGAAAATGGGAGATCACGCAAAAAGGCCTCCCTTCCACCTCCCTGAGGGTTTCCAGGAATATCACTTCACAACCCTCCGCAAGCTTTAGCCGGGCCGCCACGCCGCCGCTCGCCAGCACAACCTGTTTGCGGATAACCCGGCTGTGCGTGGTTACCCCGAGCGCCTCCAGCGTCTCGGTAAATCGGGTCTGAGGATTGATCGCATAGTCGATGGCCGGGGCGAGAACATAGACGCCTTTGCCATGGCGTCGTACAACCAAACCTTCAGCCACCAGTTCGTCAACGGCCCGGCGCAATGTGTGGCGATTGACGTTGAAGCGCTGTGCCAGGTCCGCTTCGGTGGGCAGGACATCGCCCGCTTCATAAAAATTCTGTATCTCCTGACGGAGCATCTGGCTGATCTGCCGATAGACCGGCAATGAACCATCGCCGCGTTGTATATGCCGTACAGACATCTAGATCACCTCGTGGTTACGAGACGAACACTACGCGCCAAATGTTACAAACCTGTTGTGGATTAAATTACGATTCCGTGAACACCCGCATGCATCTGTGGTAACTGCATACGGGGCTGGATGATTAGGGAATAGCCAGCATCAATTCAGAAAAAACAATGAGTTGCATTTACTCAGGTCAGCGATTTACTTTTTTTCGAGCGGGGGCCCTCCTCTTCGTCTGCCTGCCCTGTTTAACCGGCTTCTCCTCCAGCTCCAGCTTCAACTCCAGTTTAACGCCTTTGCGGATAACGGTCGCACTTTCACTGTCGACAGACTCCACCTTCCAATCGTTCTTATTCATACCCTGGGAAACACGGTACAGCTCGTTCGTCTCCAGATCGCGAATGATGGCAACCTTGTTTTCCGGCATCATGGCGACACCTTCCAACTTCAAACGCAGTGGCTTGCTGGCTGTCCGGCCGGCCGTCTTTGGTTCGGGTTCAGCCGGTGGCAGCCTGCCCTCGACAAACAGCGGCCTTTGCGTAATCTCGTTATAGGCCTTTATCGATATCGGCACGAACCTGACCCCACCGCCGCGGTTGCCGCTTTCCGCTGATTCAGCCTGATCGGGTGTTTGTTCAGCCGCAGAAACCGTTGAACTGAAGGGTGACCGCCATTGGTAATAAAGGTTTGCGCACATCGCACCTATCGCCAACAACAGCAGCAGGGTCAGGTTATTGATGCTGAACCTCCAGCTACTCATGAATCACCGCGCTTGATGTAACCGAGCACCAGAAAGTCCAGTTCCAACACTCTTATGGCTTCCGTCGGCTGCTGTTTGTTCGGCAGCCTCCTGCGCGCAAGATTCCTGCTGCGCAAGGTTATGTTGTCGATGAAGAGATAGGGTTTCTGGGTCTCCAGTTGATGCAGGATCTTTGTCAGGTTCTCCAGGGTACTCTTCATCCTGACGCGTATGGCAACGCCTTGCAGCATTTCATCCTGCGAGACCTGCACCGTCTGGGTGCTGATGATTTCACCTTTTCCGGCCGACACAACCTGCTTGATTTTGCGCTGCAGTTCCGCATTGGCCAGGGAGTCGGTGTTGCTTTGCAGATAGCGCAGGTCAGATTTACGGTTCAGCTTCAGCTTGGTGAATTCCAGCTGGTATCGATCGTCTTGAACGGCGATACGCCGATAGCGTTGAATCTGAAATTGCGTATCCTCGATCTGATCCTCATATCTCTTGTTCATGGACCAGACCGGGTAAATCACCAAAATCAACAGCGCAGCCACCAGCAGCAACAGAATGGTCGCGGCCAAGGTACGTGATTGCTTTGGCGTCAGGGAGGAGAGCATCTAACCCTTACCCTCCTTGTTGCCTACCAGCTCCGCGGATATGTGAAAGCGTTCGGTATTGCTCTTTTTACTCCGGGTAACCGGCGACCTGAAAGTTACATTTTGAAACAGCTTCGATGTCTCCAGGATCGGAATCAGAGAGGCGGATGATGTCGACTGTCCATGCAGGTGAAGCGAACTATCCCTGACTTCGAAGTTGCTGACCCAGGTGTCATTCGGTATCAGCAGGGTCAGTTCCAGCAGGATCTCGAGCACCGATACCGAATTTAGTTTTTTCTCTTCCAGAAAGCTGTTTTCTTCCTTTGCTTTTTTCACCATCTCCCGAAGGGCGGCAACTTGGTTCGCCTTCGACCTGTGCTCATCGAGTTCACTCTCAAGCTGTTTTGCCAAAACCGATTTTTGCCAGACCGGCAGAACCATGTTTCCAATCAACAAAAGCAGCAGGATTAAAAACAGCATCAGGTTGACCAGGCGGTAGCGTTTCCGGGGTTTCTCCCGTTTCTCCGGCGGCAGCAGGTTGACCTCGTTTAAATCGGGGTTAATCTCTTCGCAGGGAGAGATGGCGTTGATTCGTACGTTGTTTTCCTCGAGCTGCTTCAGCGCCAGTGAGATCTTATCGATGGGCGCCAGAATCAGGGTGATGTCCAGGGTACGATTTTGCTTGTCGCGGGCATTGATCACATAGTCGTAGTAGACCTGGTCAGCGTTGAACGGGGTCTGTCGATCCATCTCGAACGCGAGCACTTCGCGCAGATTCTCTTCCGTCTCCAAGGGTAGCGAGACCTTCTTGAACAGATACTTTTTGGGCTCCAGGCAGAGCTTGATCGCACTGGCGGAGTTGACCACCCTTCGATGTTCCGCGTCGTTGAAATCAATGATTCGGAGATAGTTTTCGGCCACCTCCGCGCCGCTCATGCCCTGGTTGACTATGCGCAGCGTCTCGTCCTTGTAGAGCAGTTGTGCGGGCTTGCCGCCACGAAGAAGCGCACGAACCTTCTCCGGCATCAGCGCAGTGATCTCGCCACTCCACCAAAACCAGATACTCTTCAGCTGATATATCAAGGATTGCCTAGCCATCGAACGATTTTAACGGGTTTTTATGTTCATAACGAATCATGCCAGGAACGAATCGAATAAGGTGAGTCATCCTGGCTTGTGATGTCGATATCAACCAGCAACCGCGTCCTTGCCCCCTGCCTGGAAACCGCCTCAACCCTGACGCGATAGACCGCGGCGGAAGCCTCCCCACCGCTTTCATCCAGCTCTGGGTCCTCGCCGTCGATGGCGTCGTAATCCAGCAGCCCGGAAGGCAAATCATCCGCCTCCAGTTCCCCCTTCAGCAGGGATATCAGCTCATCCGACGCATAGTCATGATCCACCGCACCTGTATCGGAGTAGAGGGTGACATAGGGGCGCAGCCTGTCGACTTTGGCTGCATCAAAACCCATCACATAGGCAAGTTCATCGATGCTCGCCAGATCGCGTCCTGCAGTATCATAGGCGTAGCCGGCGCTTCGATAATCCGGGTCCTCCGCACCGTTGAGGTGGCGTAGATTATCCCCGTCCCGCCAGTCGATCAGCCGATAGGCAAGCGCTTCCTGTTGCTGGAAATCATCGGCGATCAGGGCAAACAGATTGATCAGCTGATCCGTTGCCGCCTTGTTGAGATCCAGCAGCCCTGACGAGTTGCGAATCGAGAGGCTGAGCCTACCCTGGTCGGAATCGATTTGATGGATCCGACCGCTCTTCCAGCGCTGCTCCGGGTCGCTGACCATCAATTCGATAATCGCCCGGTTGACGCCGCTCTCCGCCAGCAGCCGTGAGCGCAGCGCATCGATCGCGTTCGTCGTGAGCCTGGTTTCCACTTTCGAGTGAGTGGCGAAACTGGCGGCGACGATCGTCAGCAGGGCGACCAGCCACAGCACCAGCACAAGGGCGACCCCCCGCTGGCCACCGGTTCTCCTCCCGGCCAGCATCATTGCGGCCTCCGCACTGCCACAGGATAGTCCTGGCGGATGCGGAAAAAGCTTTCCTGGATCCCGCCCTCGTCACCCCCCGAGCGGATTTTCAGGCCGATCAGACCGGGATAGTGGGCCGAGGTTGTCTCCCAGTTATCGTGCCAGTCTGCCCTTTTCTGGTCCCGCTTGCTGCCGAAGTAAGAAAACTCCACCGCTTCCAAGTCCGAGATCAGGACCCGGCGGGATCCTTTTTCAGGGAGAGTCAGCGCCGAGGCTTTCGGATCCATGGGGGCAAAATAGAGAACCAGGCTCGATCCCTGTTGCGGCGTTCTCTCCTCTACCAGAAGATACTCGAACAGACCGCCGGCACTGTATTGTTGTGGGGATTTCGATACGAACTGCAGCTGACGGGACTCGCCCTTGATGGCCAGAAGACGCTGGTTCTGATCGAGCCATACCAGGGGTACGAGATGCTGAACCATGGATGCCACTCTCTTCTGTATCAGGTGCTCATGCAAAATGGCATCGCCATGACTGGTCAGGCTCTCCCAGCCTTTGAGATTGACAAACAGCATGCTGACCGAAGTGGTCATGATGATTGCCAGCAGCAACAGCGCAACCATGACCTCCAACAGGGTGAATCCGTTGTCGCGGTTGACCACGGCCACCGCTTTACCGCTTGCCTGCCACCTTGGGGTCGATCGACTAGGGATTCCCATGAACAAGCCCCATGCGCGTGAACGACACCTCTCTCTCTCCGCCCGGTGCCGGCCATGCTATTGTGATCGTCTCTTCGACGGGTAGCAGCGGTATCGTCAACTGCTTCTCATCCACCCAGCCGGGACGGGGCTGGCGCAGGTAGTGCCAGCTGAATCCCCCCGCTTCGCTCCCCTGTTCGTTGATGTTGCTGTTCAGTTTATCCGCTGCCATTTGCTCAAGCCGCGTGTGGGCAATCTGCACGGCCGTCAGATAGTCAGCGGATACCTGGTGGTTGCGCAGGGTCGTGGCGTTGATCCTGAGGATCACACTCATGGTCATGCTGAGAATGACGAACGCCACCAGCACCTCGATCAACGACATGCCTTCAGACTTTGAACGGATCATTCGCTTTCAACTCGCCCGGTTCGACTACCTGGACCCGGCTTGTCAGCCAATCCACGGTGATGGCAAATCGCCGGCCACCGTTATCGAGCATCAACGAGCCGCCACTCGAACTGCCGTCTGGAAAGAATTTGAAAACCAGGACAGGTTGCTCGTTTGGCGAGTTGCCGCTTTCACCCCGGATAAACTGCAAACCTTCAGGGAGATGCCTGACCTCACCGCTGTTGACATGATCGCTTTTGTAGGCGTTGTTCGCCAGATCGAACTCTACCTTCGAGGGCAGGCCGGTCAGGATCGCGGTCTGTTGGATGTAGCGAATCTCCTGTGCCAGATCCCGCGCCGCCGCCTTCAGTTTCAGTGAGGGAAACGCCTTCTCGAACAGCGGCGGGGTCAGCCCGGCGAGGAGGCCCAGCAACAGCAGCACCAACATCAACTCGATGAGGGTAAATCCCCTTGATGGCGTTGGCCTGAGCCGAGCATTCGCTTTCATTGCCACCTCACAACGCGACCAGTGAATTCACGCCCAGGATGGCTACCAGGATCGACATCACCACGCCGGCGATAATCAATCCCAGCACCAGTATCATCACCGGCTCCACCAGGCTCAATGCCCGCTTGATCAGGGTCTGCGTCTCCTGATCCAGGATCTCGGCGGTCTGCATCAGCATCGGCTCCAACTGTCCCGACTCTTCACCCACCCGTATCATCTGCAGTGCGAAGGGCGGAAACTGTCCGTGCTCGGTCAGCGGATCGGCAAGCCTTTGACCCGATTTCAGGCGGCTCACGACATGATCCATGCCGTCGGCTATGACATGATTGCTGATGGTATCCTTGACGATCGCAACCGACTTGAGCAGGGGTACTCCGTTCTCGAGCAGGGTTCCCAGGGTACGGCAGAAACGCGCCGCCTCGACCTGGCTTACGATCGGACCGATGATCGGCAGTCCAAGCAATCTTCCATGCCATCGTTTCGCGCTCGTCCGGCGACCCATTTGCCATTTGAAAAAGATGACCAGCAGAAACACCGCCAAGGCCAGGACCCATCCGTAATCCTGAAGAAAGCCGGCGATACCCATGGTAATGCGCGTCGACAGCGGCAGGGCCTGCCCCATGTCGCTGAAGAGCTCGCTGAACTGTGGGATCACATAGGTCATCAGAATCAGAATCGATGAAACCGCGACAAACAGCAGGATCGCCGGATAGATCAATGCCGATATCAGCGAGCTGCGCACCTCCTTGGCGCGCTCCAGGTGGACCGCCAGGCGTGCCAGGACACTCTCCAGGGCGCCACCGGACTCTCCGGCCCGCACCATCTGTACATAGAAATTGTTGAACAGCCCACCCTCTTTGGCCAAGGCATCGGCGAAGGAGTTGCCGCTTTTCAGGCTGTCGCGGATACTGGTGAGGTGTTGGCTGAACAGGGTCGTCTCACCGGCAATGGTCACCAGGATTGCAAGCGCGCCGTCGAGGGGTTGTCCCGATTTCAGCAGGGTGGAGAGCTCGCGGGTGAAGGAGGCTATCTGGTCCGCGGAGACCGATTTGCGCTGAAAGCTTCTGCGCGGCAGGTGCTTGCCCTTCTGCCGGTTCTCCTCGATTCGGATCGGCACCTGTCCCTTGAGGTGGATCTGGTTGACCGCATGGTCCCGGCTGACCGCCTGCAGCTCCCCTTCGACCACCTCGCCATCCGCACCCACAGCCTTGTAGAGGAACGAGGCCATGCCTAACCCGCACCTCTCATACTCGTCTTATCTCGAGATGAAGTCACCTGTTTGCTATTCATGATTTATCCTGTCAGTAGGGTCCGCCCGGTGAGGAATGCGGCCTAGCTCTCCTGGGTGACTCGCAGCACTTCTTCAAGGGTGGTGATACCCCGCATCACCTTTTGCAGGCCATCCTCATACATCGACTTCGCACCCTCGCTCTTTGCACACGCGGCCAATGCATTCTTGTCCTTGCCCTGCAGGATCAGCGAGCGCAGACCCTCGGAGAGCTCGATCATCTCGATAATGGCGCTGCGGCCGCGATAGCCGCTGCCGCTGCAGTGTTCGCAGCCTACGGCTTTAAACAGGGTCGCAGGGCCGGGAAACGGATCGAACCGGGCCGCTATCTCCGGCGGTGGATGGTAGGGCGCCTTGCACTCGGGGCAGAGATTCCTCACCAGGCGCTGGGCGACCACCGCGTTCACCGTCGAGGTAAGGAGGAATGCCTCTATGCCCATGTCAAGAAAACGGGTGATGCTGCCCGCGGCATCGTTGGTGTGGAGCGAAGAGAGCACCAGGTGGCCGGTGAGCGCCGACTGCACTGCGATCTGCGCGGTCTCCTGATCACGAATCTCGCCAATCATGATGATGTCCGGATCCTGTCTCACGATGGAACGCAGCGCAGAACCGAAATCGAGCCCGATGTTCGGCTTGACCTGAATCTGATTGACCCCTTCGATGTTGTACTCCACCGGATCCTCGACGGTAAGTATCTTGTGCTCCGGCCGATTGAGGTAGTTGAGTGCGGCGTAGAGGGAGGTTGTCTTACCGCTGCCGGTGGGTCCGGTCACCACCACGATACCGTGGGGACGGTCGAGTATCTGCAACAGCCGCGCCTCGATGGTGCGGTCAAAACCGAGGCTGGCAAAATCGAGATTGACGTGATCCCGCTGCAGCAATCTGAGCACCATGCTCTCGCCGTGCAGGGTCGGCACCGTGGAGACACGCATATCGAGGGTGGATCCGTGCACCCTGACCTTGAAGCGGCCATCCTGGGGCAGCCGGCGCTCCGCGATGTTGAGGTTTGCCATGATCTTGATGCGTGAGATCAGCGCCGGGGCGAGATTGGCCGTGGGTGTCTCGGTTTCACGCAACAGTCCGTCGACCCGGTAGCGAACCTTCAGGCTGTTCTCGAAAGGCTCGATATGGATATCCGATGCCTTGGTGCCGACCGCCCGCTGGATGATCTGGTTGACCATCTTGATGACGGGTGCCTCACTGGCCAGCTCCTTGAGCTGCTCCACATCGTCGAGCAGCAGCTGATGTTCCATGCCGGCGCCATCTTCACCCTCCTCCTTCATCAGATCGCTGAACAGGGCCTGGATCACCTCGTCGATCTCGGAGGCGATACCGACCGCCAGCCTGATCTGCTTGCCGCTGATCAGCTCCAGGGCATCGATGACGTAGCGATCGGTGGGATCGACCATGATCGCCACCAGGTGATCCTCCTGCTCCTCGTAAACCACCAGGCGGTGCTGTTTGAGGAAATTGGTGGAGATGTTCTCGCTGATGTGCGAAAGGTCGGGATAGGCCTTTTGTTCGATGACCGGGACCTTGCAGAGGGTGGCCAGGCTGGCGGCAAGATCCCGGTCCGAGATCAACCCCAGCTGTAACAGAATGGTGCCGATGGACTGGTCGCTCTGCTGGGTCTCCTTGAGCCGCACCGCGCGTTCGGCATCGACGGCACCGAGCCGCCCTCCCTCCACCAGCGAGACACAGAGTGGATACTCGCCGTAGCTGAGTGCGCCTGCAGCCTCCTCGGGAGAGGGATTCTCCCTGGGTATCTGGCTAATCTCCTGTCTCACACGCATGACCTCTCAGGTGACTGGCCGGACTCTATTTGCTTGGAATACAATGCAATAACACTACTGATCGCTCACAAGCCAAACTCGAGTCCAGAATTCCAAGTCTATCAATTACTGGATGCCCGACGCCTTTGAAAGTCATCGTGAAACAGCGTGGCGTCGCGTATCTTTTCTCTCAGCTCCTGAGATATATCGTAGGCCTCTTGCGGGTTGCGTACCACCTTTGGTGTCAATGTCACGATCAATTCCGTACGGCTCACATCCTTGGTGGTGCTGCCGAACAGATTGCCGACCAGGGGAAGATGCATCAGACCCGGGATACCTGTTTTACCCCCCGTACTGCTTTCGCGGATCAGGCCGCCGAGCACCACGGTCTGACCGTCGTGGACGATCACCGTGCTCTCGATGGTGCGCTGGGATATGGAGACATTGCCGCCGCCTCCGACTGCCGGCGCGGTACCCGGGGTACTCACCTCCTGGCTGATCTCGAGGGTCACCATTCCCCCGTCATTGATGCGTGGCGTTACCTGCAACAGGGTACCCGTATCACGGAACTGGACCTCGGAGACGATTGGCGCATCCGGATCGGTGGTGCTCTGCGACGAACGGGTCACGATGGGAATCTGATCGCCGACGCGGAATCTCGCCGTTTGATTGTCGATGACCATGATCTGGGGCGCCGACAGAAACTTCACCGACGATTCAGTCTCCAGGATATCGAAGAAGACCTTCAGATCGTTGGCGGTGTTGAACAGCCCAAGCGCAAAACCATCGCCGCCTGAGACACTATCGGGCAGGTTGCCCAATGCTCCCTGGTATGGGCGGCCGCTTCCGGTGGCGCCGTTAAAGAACCAGCGCACACCGTAGCTGAGATTGTCGCTGAGCTGCACCTCGGCGATGGTCGCCTCGATGAGTACCTGCTTGGGTGAGACGTCCAGCCGGCTTATGGTCGCCTTGATCTTCTGATAATTCAGCGGGCTCGCCATGACCAGGATGGCATTGTTGTCGGGATCGGCGATGATTGTCGCGGTGGTGTCCAATTCGGCTTGAGTTACCGCTGTAGGCAAACCGGCTCGTCTGACGGCTGCGGCTGCGCCAGCGGCTGCCGGCTGTTCCTTTGACAGCGCCGCCTTGCTGTCGGCATTGCTGTTTTTCAGGTCGATGCCGGTGGCAGTGGGGGAGCGGACGTTTGAGCGCAACAGGGGATCCCTGCTGCCCAAGGGACCTGAGTAGGTCGGCGCGGAGACTTCGTTGCCGAATATACTCTGCAGGATAGCGGCAATATTCTCGGCCTTGCCATTTTTCAGATGGTATACGTAGAGTCTGCGGTCAAGTGACTTGTCGCTGCCCTGGTCAAACTGGCTCACAAGCCTGCGCACATCCTTGATATACCTCGGCTGTTGGCTGATCACCATCACCGAGTTGAGCCTTTCGATGGGGATCAGCTTGATCATCCCCGCGAGGGGAGAGTTTTCGCTTGATCCGATAATGTGCTTTAGCTCTCCGGTGATGGTTTTTGCATCCGTGGCCTTGAGGGGGATCAGTGCGAACGACATTCCGCTGAGCCAATCGACATCAAACATTTCGATGGTTTGCAGCATGTTGTTGATCTTTTGGAAGGAACCGGTGATGATCAAAAGATTCCTCGCCCTGTCGACCCGAATCTGTTCCGATGGTGATGCGACGCTCTCCAAGACCTTCTTCATCTCGGATGCGGTGATATACTTCAACGGTACTATCTGTACACCCTGCCCCGCTTTCATTCTCGCCTTACCCTGGCCAACCGAGGGATTCAGCGCCATATCCTTCAGCTCTGTTGCGGGCAGGATCTTATAGAGGGCGCCGTTTCGCACCATCACGGCGCCGTTCATCTGCAAAATGTTCTCAAGAATAGGCAAAACCGCCTCGGTACTGACCGGGTAGGTGGTGTGAATTGTCACCTTGCCCTGTACCTTGTCATCGATCAGGTAGTTTTCTCTGAGAATCTCCTCAAAGATGACCTTGACCACTTCGCGTAGATCCACCCCTTCGAAGTTGAGTGTGATATCGCCGCGGGCCGGCTGCGCTGTTTTACCGTTCGACTGCTGCTGCTTGAGAAACTTGCCGCTTCCCTCACGCATGAAGAATTCTGGCTCCACCGCTGCCTGCTCGGCGAGCACCAGCTCCTCATCGCCGTAGGCCTTGGGGGGAGCTGCCTGCTGACTCTCAGCCTGATCGGGAGTTATGATTCTGCTGCTCTTTGCCGGCTGTTCGAGTCCAGGTTGCTGTGCACAGGATGCCAACAGGAGAGAGAGCACCAATGGCGGCAATCTGGTCAGCAGGTTAAATTGTCTCTTACTCATCAGACTTCCAATAACTCCCAAAGCTCCATATTTCAGCGCTCTGCATGATGCTAACATGGCTCCATACAATCACAGCAGATTTAACAAGGTAAAGAGATTGATGGGATGGTGTATTTATTGATGGGGTAATACCATACCTTATGCTGCATAAATACCCTACCCTGTCGTCTACTGTTTCCATCCTGCTCTTCCTCCAATCCTTTTTTCAGGCATCAGAACAATTGACAAACTAGCTATAAAATCAACATGTTAGCGAGTATTTCACTAGGCATTCGAAGTCCCGGGGCGGGGGGGGTTGAATCTCTGTCTTCAGGTCGATCAAACTCGATTGCACAGCGGCAATTAACACCCTCTCCTGGTTATCTCCAATCCCCGCCTGGCAGCAACAATACGCATCAATCAATCATGTCTTGGATTCTATTTATTGCCTGGGTGAGGTTTTGTCTATTTTTTCCGCATGGAACGGAATTAACAAGCATCTTCGGATGCCATACGGTAATGTCGATGCGGCCGATCACCGCCCGACATTGAAGATGCGACCTCGATGGCGAATAGGATGTGGGTCCGATGTTTGCTGCGCTGAATTCAAAACACCCAGACGGACTTCACTTCAATAATATTGTTGAACCTGGGAGCAGTGGAGAAATCACCACCCGAGAGAATCGTTCTCTCCTTCATCAGCTGAAAATAATCCGGCAAGCTGTCTTTAGCATCCACCCTGTCACTGGCCAGCACTGCCCTCATGCACAATCCGCCTTCAATCCGCTCCAAGAACAAATGCAGCTTGCCTGTCATTTTTTGATCGAAACAGATGGCATGTAATATATCTTTTACCAGACGATAAAGAATCGCCTTGCGTTCAGATGAGATATCATCCTCCTTGAGGAGGAATTTAATCTCGATTTCAATTCCGGTGGTCACGGTATGACATTCCGATACCAGTGAGTTCAATGCCGATTTGAGACCGAAATCGTCAAGGCTGGGCGGGCGCAAATCCATCGCCACCGCCCTGATTTTGTGCGCAGCCTGTTGCAGCATGGGCACGATCTCTGTTGAGATTTGGTTGGACTCGCCATCTTTTTCCTGCTGACTGATGGACAGAATGTATTTCTCCAGCTGCATTTTGACACCGGAAAGGGTCTGCACCACATCCTCATGCAAATCGAAGGCAATGCGCTTCTTCTCATCTTCCTGGGCGTTGATCATCTTCGCAGTGAGAAACTCCAGCATCATCTTTTTCTCTCTGGTGATGCGGTGTTGATCCTCAATGATCCGCTCGGAACGCTTGATGTGCATAAGCAGAAACATATAAAGAATCAGCATCAACAACAGGGTGGTCAGCATGAGGATGATTATTGTCCTCATCGCATGGCTGATATAGCCGCTGATGTCGTAATAGATCTCCATCACGCCCAGTACCGGGGCGTTCTCGCTTACCCGTATCGGTACATAGGTCTGCACCAGATTGACATCTCGGTTGTTGGTGTTGAAAATGCTGAAATTGTCCCGATAATTCAAAACCGTTCTCGGATTGCCCGCCAATGCGGATATAAATCCGTCGTTATCCTCATCTTCTTCTTCGTAGACATCCGATCGGGTAGAGTAAGCCACCCGCCCAGTCCTATCATACAGCTTTATCCTGTCGACATTGGTGTCCCTGACCATTCTCTGCATGGCGCGCTCGAGCATCGGTTCGAACGGCATCTCACCGGGTTTTATCTTGTTTAGCTTGAGAAGGTTCAGGAAGGTTACGAAATGATCATTGAGAGCATACTCTGTAGCGATGGTCAGCGACTCGTTGCTCTTTTTTGCGGATTCCTGGATGATGAGCGAGGTCTCGTAGCGAAAAAGAAACAGGATGACGATGGCAATCAGGATGATTGCAACAAAACTTGTGACGCCATAGCGTTTCGCTAGCTGATAGTCGGGGCTGTAGCTGCTGGTATGGCCTTGCTTATAATTATCCACTGCTTCTGCCGTCATAAAATGCGAAGAGAGCCTATTCCAAATTCATGCCTTATGAGACCATCCAATCAATCAGATTCCCTGAACCTCCTTCACCAGCTACATTTGCGATGTAGTATCCCATGGATCCAAAATATTGATCAGGCGCCGCACTCACCCTTGTATCGATGGTAGTATAGGGCAGATCATCCATCATGTGTTCGATTTTTTCAAAAAAACAGTCGCGATAACTCGTGGTGCGAAATTGCTTCGCGACATCTCCCGTCCTCTTTGCTCAAAACCGGTTGAACGGCTGTATCTCTTTCGCACTGCCGCCATCCAGCTCTCCCCAGCTGATCTGCAGCAGCGATCCCGGGATGGTTGCGCTCGATAAATTGGGAGTGATCTGGCCAAAGGGCCTGGAGTTGCTTGAGCCGTACCAGCACTTCGACAGGAAGCGTCAAAAAAGTGGTGCGGCTTTATTTATTGATTGTAAGTTGTTTATTTTACTATAAATAATAGCGGAACAACAGCAAGAATATCTATCCTGAAGTTTACTTCTGGTCCGCCTGTCATACCCAGGACAATGGAAGAAAATATGGCAGCCTATCTTGTGGCGGCTCGCCTGGGGCTTATTAATTGTCTTTTTGTGTCATCGTGAGTTAATCTTATGATTTGAACCTGGCTTGTGGAACGAGCGGTTGAAAGATGCATCATATTCAATCGCATCTAATCCAGATGAAACCGACAACAAAGCTGCAATGCATTCCAGCATCCGTACCCATTAAGTATCTATAGACAGCACTCGGGTGACCATGAATACGGATAAAAAGAGAATTATCATCGCCGAAGATCATAATATTCTGCGCGCCGGGCTCAAGGCGCTGCTGACATCCAATCCCCAGTTTGACGTGATTGGAGAAGCCGATAACGGTCGCGATGCAATCCGCCGTGTTATCGAACTGAAACCCGACCTAGTAATCATGGACCTGAATATGCCGGGGCTAAACGGCATGGATGCAATACGTGAAATTAAAGAGCGCATACCGGAGATAAAAACTCTGGTGCTGACTGTGCATAGCGAGGAAGAGTATGTCCTGGCCAGCCTGAAAGCGGGGGCCAACGGATATGTACTGAAGGACGCAACGCAGAACGAGTTAATGACGGCGGCGGAACGTGTACTGAAGGGCAAGACCTATCTGAGTTCCGAAATCACCGACAAGGTGATCAGCAGCTACCTGAACACCAACAACGTAAGCCAGGAACCGATGACACGCTGGGATACTGTGACCCAGAGAGAGCGGCAGATATTAAAGCTTATCGCCGAAGGCCATACCAACAAAAGCATGGCTGAGTATCTTTGTATCAGTGTGAAGACAGTGGAGAAACATCGAGCGAACCTGATGAAAAAGCTCGATCTGCACAGTGTTTCAGCGTTGACGACTTACGCCCTCGATAAGGGCATTATCAACCGTTGAGCGCAACCTTCTTGAGCGGGAATGAGACACTGATCTCCACACCCTGATCAACCGCCGCTTTTACCTGAAGCGCGGCATTCACTGAACTGGCGCGCTCGCGCATGCTCATCAAGCCAATTCCCAATCTGCCTTTGATTTCGCTGGGATCAAAGCCGATGCCATCATCGAGAATTGAGAGTTCGATGGTATCGCGGGTACGTGACAGCTTAACCTTGACCAGGTTCGCCTGCGAATACTTCATTGCATTGTTCAGCGACTCCTGAACGATCCTGTAGATGACACTCTTATACTCTTCAGGAATATTCGCTTCGTCAATGTTGAACTCGGTAAACACTTCGAACTTCGAACTGAGCCTGGAAATCTGGCGACACTGCCAGGTGATGGCTGCGAGGACACCGAGATCATCGAGTATGGCGGGACGTATCGAACTGCAAATTGTCCTCACTTCATTCATCGCCTGCTTGACCATGGATGAGAGTGCCTGCAGCGAGTCCATGTGATCTTCAGAAACTCCCTTATCCCCAACCTGATCGTCGCAGCCGTCAAGACATCTTTGAATGTGCAGGTTCATACTGGTGAGCAGTTGCCCCACACCGTCATGCAACTCCCTTGAGATTCTCTTCTTCTCCTCCTCATCTGCGTTGATGCGATTCGAAGGAAAGTCTGAATAGTCGATGAGATCCGGAATAGCGGGAACGAAACGAGATTCGATCAAGGACATCTTGTCTTTAATCGTTTTGGCTGTATTAGCAGATTTGGTCTTAGGAGAGATAGCAGATACCGAGAGCGTCAGCAGGGATTGCCCCACTAAATCTAAATCATTCTTTTCCTTCACCAATGTCATCTAATGCCCCCGCATCTCCCTTCATTGACGGCGCTCCAGGACGCACATCCTGAAAGCCCGCAATGATTAATTGGTATTATGTGAATCGAATCCCAAAAACGCTCGATTCGTTAGGGATTACACTGCATTGATTGTGCCATATTTGATATTTATTATTATTAACATATAGTTAGTATTATAATTTGATGTATTTTATTATTAACAAAAATTAGTCTCTGTAAACTATCCCGACAAATATGCACTTAATTCCCATACCCATATGGGTGAAATGCCCCATATTCATCTTCCCTGTCGGAAATATTTACATTATTTAACACGATGCAATGATAAATATGCTTGAAATTTACGGGATATATTTCATTTGAATGACAATCCTTTGCCGACGGCGGGGAGTGCCGGCTAGGCCAACAGTTCGGAAACCCTTTTCAGGTCATCCTGGGTGTCGACGCCATGACCAGGCTCAATTGTCGCCCCGCTGACATGGATCTTGTCGCCGTGCCACAACACCCTGAGTTGTTCCAGAGACTCAGCGCGTTCTATCGGCGCACGCTGCAGAGTGACATAGCGGGAGAGATATCCGGATCGATAGGCGTACAGGCCAATATGGCGGGCGAAGGCCGTATCCGCGGGTAGCGGCGTATCGCCGTTGAGAAACTCATCCCGATGCCAGGGCACCGGTGCACGGCTGAAATAGAGGGCATACCCCGCTTCGTCGGTAACCACCTTGACCACATGAGGATCGAAGAGCATGTTGCGCTCGGTGATGGCCGTTGAGAGGGTGGTCACAGCCGCCGGCTTGTGGCTGTCCATATCCCGTGCGACCTGCAGTAGCAGCTGGGGCGGCATACAGGGCTCATCACCCTGCAGATTGACGATGATCTCATCATCCGCCCAGCCACGGCTGGAGACCACCTCGGCGATACGGTCTGAACCGCTGCGATGCCTTTCCGAGGTCATACAGACATCTGCGGAAAACCCTCGGCAGGCATCGGCAATCTGCTGATTGTCGGTAGCAATCACAACCTCGCTGGCGCCGCTCTCAAGCGCACGTTGATAGACATGCTGGATCATCGGCTTTCCCGCCAGCTCCAGTAACGGTTTGCCGGGAAGCCGGACCGAGGCGTAGCGTGCGGGAATGACGACCTTGAACTGCATCAGCTGCCGGCTTCGCTGGAGATCTCTTCATCCGCCGCCAGTTTTCTCGCCTCATCCTCCAGCATTACCGGTATTTCATCCCGGATCGGAAAGGCCATCCGATCGATGGGGCAGATAAGCTCGGCAGCTCTCTTGTTGTAGGTAAGTTTCCCCTTGCAAAGCGGGCAAACCAGGATATCAAGCAGTCTTCTGTCCATCTCTGAACCTTTCAGTCATTGCTACCAGGGCATTTTCAAAACCGGGATCCACCTCGGCCGTCGTCGGTACGTACCAATGGCCGGGCTGTGCGAATAGTTCGCACTTTACCGCATCTTTCTCAGTCATGAGAACTGTCTGGCCCTCGAAGGCCTGCAAATCATCCGCGCTGAAGGGGTGGTGGTCGGGAAAGGAGTGCCGATGGATGGTCAATCCCGACCCCTCGAGCAGCTTGAAAAACCGCTCCGGATGACCAATCCCGGCAACCGCATGCACCGGGCCGGCGTTGAATCCGCCCAGGGCTCTCGCCTCGCCCCGTCCATCCAGAGCGACCGCTTCCGCGGCTTTCAACCGCATGCTGTGCCGATCCCCATTCGCCGCGCCATTGATGATCACCAGATCCGTCTCCGCCAGCCGCCTGCTCCTTTCACGCAGTGGGCCCGCCGGCAGGCAGAGGCCGTTGCCGAAAAGACGTACGCCATCAATCACCGCAATCTCCAGATCCCTGCCCAGGGCGTAGTGCTGCATGCCGTCATCGGAGATGATCAGGTCACATGGATGATCGGCCAGCAGGCGTTGCGCCACGGTTGCTCTATCCGGCCCTGCATAGACCGGGCAGCCGGTTCGCCTGCTCAGCAGGAGCGCCTCGTCACCCACCTCGCTGGCCAAGGTGTCGGGAGCCACTTCACGGGGCCATTGCCGGGAATTCCCGCCGTAACCCCGGGTCACGATCCCCGGTTTGAAACCGAGTTGGCGCATTTTTTCAGCAAGCCAGATCACCAGTGGCGTCTTGCCGGTCCCCCCGACGCTGATGTTTCCAACCACGATAACAGGCACATCGAGCCCAACCACTCGCAGCAGCCCGATGCGAAACAGCAAACGACGGACCGCGGTGACGAGACAAAAGATGGCCGCAAGGGGCAGCAGCAACAGGGT
Organism: gamma proteobacterium symbiont of Ctena orbiculata; assembly: GCA_003058495.1. GTDB lineage: Bacteria > Pseudomonadota > Gammaproteobacteria > Chromatiales > Chromatiaceae > Thiodiazotropha. The sequence goes on from QBVC01000019.1 coordinate 151,135, forward strand.
CAAAGCGCTCCACCCGCTCCACGATGCTTCGATTGCGTTCAAGCCCGGGTGGCCCTTACTCTGCTATGGGACGATGGGCGGAAAAGGTCATCTTGGTCAGACCCAGCTGGCTTGCCGCATCCATCGCCGTCATCACCGACTGATGGGGGGTTCGGGCATCGGCATTGATGATCACCGGCAGGTTGCGCCGGTCCCCGACTGCCTTTCTGATCGCCTGTTTCAGGGTTTCGATTTCGGTATTCACCACTTCGCGCTGGTTGACGAAAAAGGTACCGGAAATATTGATGGTGATATCGAGTTCCTCTTTCTGGCGCTCCACCTCTTCACCCGTCGCCTCGGGGAGTTCGATCATGATCTGGCTCTCGCGCTCGAATGTGGTCGAGACCATGAAGAAAATGAGAAGCAGAAAAACCACATCGATAAGTGGTGTGATATCGACTTCCGGCGACTTGCGTGGAGAGGGACGCAGGTTCATCGCAGCTCCCTCTCCCCGTGAATCACCTCGACCAGCTTCAGCGCCTGCTCCTCCATGCCGATCACCAGCCTGTCGATGAGGCCGCTGAAATAGCGGTGAAACATCAGGCTCGGTATCGCCACGGAGAGGCCTGCGGCCGTGGTGATCAAGGCCTCGGAGATGCCCCCCGCCAGCACGCCGGGGTCACCCACGCCGGCGGTCACAATGACGCTGAAGACCTTGATCATACCGATCACGGTGCCCAGCAGACCAAGCAAGGGGGATATCGAGGCGATGGTGCCGAGGGTGTTGAGATAGCGTTCAAGGTCATGTACAACCTGTCTTCCCACCTCTTCTATCGCCTCTTTCATCACCTCTTTATTATGGTCCCGGTTGATCAGTCCCGCCGCCAGAATCCTCCCCAAGGGAGAACTTTCTTTCAGTTTGTCGAGATCGGCCAGATTGAGCTTGTCGTCCCGGTGCAGCTGCAGAATCTGCCTCATCAGATATTCTGGCATGACCCGCTTTCGCTGCAGCGACCAAATTCTCTCGATAACGATCCCCAGGGCAACAATGGAGCAGGCGATGATGGGCAGCATCAGCCATCCGCCGGACTTTACCAGTTCTAACACCTTGTCTCTGTCCTATAGTCTTTCGTAAAGTAGATAATATCCGATTCCCTTATGATACTTGATGAATAGCGCAATCTAAAATTGATGGCTGCAAACTTCCAATCCTGCCGTCCAATCGCTGCGCAATCAGCCATTCAGTCACTCCAGTAGCGGCGGTTGTGTTGACGATAGAGCCGAGGGGTCAGCCCGGTCTGCCGCATACCAATCCGAAACTCTATCGCCCCGGTCTCGGCAGTATTCAGTATAACCGCACCTTGCTTCCGCCAACGTCGAACGACCTCATCTTTTGGAAAGCCGTAGCTGTTTCTATAACCGCTTGAAATCAGTACCCAGTCGGGATCGACGGCAGTTACAAACGACGCGGAGGAGGAACTCGCCGATCCGTGGTGCGGCGCCACCACGATTTCCGATGCCAGTTCCTCGGCATGATGAGCCAGCAACGACCTTTCACCCTGGGCCTCGATATCACCCGGCAACAGAACGCGCCTCTCTCCGATGCTAATCTGCATGACGCAGGAGCGATCATTTGGCCGCACCAGGCGTTCACCCCGGTTTGGATGCAACAGGGTGAAACCAACCCCGTCCCAGTGCCAGGATTCACCTGCTACGCAGTCCCGCGCCTGAGCGATGGGTTCAGCTTCACCCGCCAGGATATCAGCGATCGGAAACGCCTGTTTCAACGCACTGTAGCCACCGGCATGATCCATATCGCCATTGCTCAGCAACAAGCGGTCGATGCCCTTATGCCCCCGTGCCCGAAGATAGGGAATAAGCACCGATTCTGCAGAATTGAAACCTGACGTGAAGGCCGGACCCGTATCATAGACCATGAGATGATGTTCGGTTTCAATGACGCAGGCCAGCCCCTGTCCGACATCCAACAGTGTAAACCATAGCTCACCATGAGAAGGCCGTGGCGGTTGGGCGAGAAACAGGGGTGCGACCAGGCACAGCGCCAAGCCGCGTCCCGGTATTCCTCCCGGGAGCATCCACAAAAGAGTGCCCAGCAGGGCCGCCAGCCAGACCCAAGCAGCCACATCGGGCAGTGTGATAACGGCGTAGGGGAGCGTGGAAAACCAAACCAGCAGCTGATAGGTTTGGCTGGCCATCCACCCCAGCAGCCCGAACCACCATCCGGCCAACAGGGTAATCGGCAGCAGCGGCAGACCGATCAACACCAGGGGCACGAGAACCAGGGTAAACCAGGGCACCATGATCAGATTCACCACCAGCGCAATCAGTGAACCCTGGCCGAAAAAGAGAAACAGAAGCGGCAGCAAGCCCAGGGTGACGAACCACTGCACACGCAGCATCTGCCGCCACCCTGTCCAGGGGGCGAGGCGTCCACCGACACTCCAGACAATCACCGCCACCGCACCGAAGGAGAGCCAAAACCCGGCAGACAGGGTCGCCATGGGATCGAGCAGAACCACCAGGAACAGCGCCAGGACCAGGCTTCTACCCGGGGCAATCCGGCGCCCGAGCAAGACACTGCCGAGGGCTGCCACCAGCATCAGCAGCGCACGTTGCGTGGGCAGGGAGAACCCGGCCAATGCGGCATAGGCAAAGGCCCCGGCAAGCGCCGCGACCGACCCCGCCTTGAGCGCCGGAACGCTCAGGGTCAAGCGCTCACTGCGGCGCCAGAGCCATTGGCCGAGAAACAGCATCCAACCCGCAACAATGCCGATATGGAGTCCCGATATGGCAACCAGGTGGTTGGTCCCGGTGAGGCTGAAGACACGCCACTCCGTCGAACCAAAGCCTCGTTTATCGCCTATCGCCAAGGCACTGAGGAGGGATGCCGCGCCCGGTTGGTCCGCTTCACGCGCGATCAGCAGGGCGATTCTCTGACGCAACCGATCAAACCATGCAGTGCCCGGCTGTTGCTCCAGGATCCTGTTGCCATGCCACTTCCTGACATACCCCTTTGCCGCTATTCCCTGGCTGTAGAGCCAGCGTTCGAAATCCCCTCCCGCGGGATTTTGCGCTCCCCTCGGCCGTTTCAGTCTGACTTTCAGACGCCATCTGTCGCCGACACGAATCGTCTCGCCGGGTCGATACCAGCTTAACTGCAGCCTGGACAAGGCCACCGCATTGCCCCCGCTGTCGTGGAGCTGATCCACATCCGCTTGAAAACGGACCAGCCGGCCCCGCACGCTCGGCAGGGTTGCGACGACCGCCTCCAGCACCAGGTCTTCACCTTCCAGTTCGGCGGGCAGGCGGTCTTGCAGCCGGTCGGTGGCGCAGAGGAGACTCCAACCCGCACCGGCAAACAGGGCCAACAAGGAGCGCCCCAGGGGATAACGCCAAGAGAGTGCCAGGGGTGCGAGAGCGGCGAACCACCAGCTCGATGGAAGGGTCTGTAGCTGATGAAAAAGCGTGGCGCCGACCACAAAGCTGATCAGAATTAAATTCACGACACTCCCTGTCGATAATCCCTAGTGTGTAACCGAAACTTCCACGCAGCCAGGTTGTACTAAGCTTAAACATGCTTCACTATTGCATCTCGATTCAGACCTGCCGCGCTGAAATCAACGGATGCCAAAGCGGATATTTTCCCTGAATTATGCCAAAAAGATTGATCAAAAGCCTGTTGCCCCACCATGAAGAGGTGAGAAATCACAAGCATTTGAAGCTTTTTGGCTCGCTGATGCATGACCCCAACCTCTGGCATCTCAACAGGCACTCGGTCTCAGGCGCCTTCGCCGTCGGCCTCTTCATGGCCTTCATTCCGCTCCCTCTGCAGATGGTGTTCGCCGCCGCGGCGGCAATCTTCTTTCGCGTCAACCTCCCCCTCTCCGTGGCCCTGGTATGGATCACCAATCCGATCACCATTCCACCGATGTTCTACTTCGCCTACCTGGTGGGAACCTGGGTCACCGGTGAAACCGCCACCCTCGAACCTTTTCAGCTCAGCTGGGAATGGGTGCAAAGCCTGGGGATTGAGATCCTGGTCCCTCTGGTTATCGGCTCCCTGATCTGCGCCACCGTTTCATCCATCCTCGGCTATAGCCTGATTCTCTGGATCTGGCGCTGGCATGCGGTGGAAAGGTGGAAGGCCAGACGCCTCAGAAAGAAGCGCCAGGGTACGCCTTCTACGCCCTCAACTTAATTGCAACCTGCCATCCACCAGCTGCCAGGTATGGTCCATCCTGGACGCCAGCTCCGGATCATGGGTAACCACCACGAAACTGGTGTTGCTCTCCCTGTTCAATCGCAACAACAGCTCATAGACCTGTTCGGCGTTTTTTCTGTCCAGGTTTCCCGTCGGCTCGTCCGCCAATACACAGTCGGGTTGATGGACCAGGGCCCTCGCCAGGGCGGCTCTTTGCCGCTCGCCCCCGGAGAGTTCGTTGGGTTTGTGCTCTACCCGCGCGCCCAGTCCGACCTGCTGCAGCATCGCCTCGGCCATGGCCCTCGCCTTGGCCGCCGGTTCGCCTCCGATCAACAGCGGCATGGCCACATTTTCCAATGCGCTGAACTCCGGCAGCAGGTGGTGGAATTGATAGACGAAACCCATATGGCGGTTTCTGAGCAGACCCTTACTGCGCTCATTGAGGCTGAGCAGATCCTTGTCATGCAACAGAACCTGTCCGGAGTCCGGCTTGTCCAAGCCACCCAAACAGTGCAGCAGGGTGCTTTTGCCAGAACCAGAGGCGCCGATAATCGCAACCCGTTCACCCCGTCGTATGGTCAGGTCGACACCTTGCAGCACCTCCACATGGAGATCGCCCTGGGTGAAGGTCCGCACCAGGTTGTCGGCCTTCAATACGATCTCCCGGCTACTCATAACGCAGCGCCTCCGCCGGTTGGGTTCGCGATGCCTTCCAGGCGGGATAGAGGGTTGCCAGGATGGTGATAACGAACGCGGCAAAACCGATGAACAGCACATCGGCGAGATGGGGATCGGAGGGAAGCTTGTTGATGTAGTAGATGTTGGGATCGAGAAAGTTGATCTCGAATGCCGATTCGATCCGGCTGACAATCTCCTCCACGTTGATTGCCAGCAGGACCCCCCCGATCATGCCGAGTATATTGCCGACGATTCCGATGGTCGCACCCTGCACCATGAAGATGCCCATGATCGATCGGGGTGATGCCCCCAGGGTGCGCAATATGGCGATATCGGACTGTTTGTCGGTCACCACCATCACCATCGTGGAGACGATATTGAAGGCGGCGACCGCGACGATCAGCGACAGGATGATCGTCATCATCCGCTTCTCGGTCTGCAGGGCGGCGAAGAAGTTTCGATGCTGCATGGTCCAGTCACTGATACGGTAGTAGCCACCCATCTTCAGCGCCAACTCCCGCGAAACCTGCGGCGCCAGATAGAGATCATCCAGCTTCAGGCGGATCCCGGAAACGCCCGACTCGAGACGCATCAGCTTGGCCGCATCCTCGATATGCATGATGGCGACACCCCGGTCGTACTCTCCCATACCCACCTGAAAGATCGCTACCACGGTAAATCGTTTCAGGCGCGGCATGATCCCGGCCGGGGTGACATTCACCTGGGGCGTCACCAGGGTCACCCTGTCGCCGACCCCGACCCCCAGCACCAGGGCCAGTTCGCGTCCGAGAATCAGGCCGTACTGGCCCGCCTGCAGGGCCTCCACGGAACCGTGGGTTATGGCGGTAAGCACCTCGGAAACCTTCCCCTCCTGGTCCGGCAGTATGCCCCGCAACAGCACCCCGCTGACCTTCTGCCCGCTGATCAGCATGCCCTGGCCCTCCACGTAGGGGGCCTCGCCGACCACGTGGGGGTAGGTCGCCGCTTCCGCCTGTACCTCGGACCAATCCTTTAATTCACCGTTGACCCCGGATATCGTGGCATGGGATGTCATACCGAGAATCCGTTCACGGACTTCCTTGTGAAAGCCGTTCATAACTGATAGGACGACGATCAACGCCACCACTCCCAGCATGATCCCCAGCATCGAGATCAGGGAGATGAAGGAGATAAAATGATTACGCCGCTTGGCGCGTGTATAGCGAAGGCCGATATAGAATTCGATCGGTTTGAACATAACGGGCCATTAAACCTTCATCTGACACACCCATCCCGGGTGCTGTGCATTGGCTGGGCGAGATTCGCCGAGTCGGATAGCCTAACAAAAATGGACGGGAATAGCGGCCCTATTTTTTGATTTGACACGATTCCCCCTGACGCAGGGTCGCATAACCATGGCAATTGCATTTGACTATACTGGCACAATGAAAGAAAAACTTTTTATTTTCTAGACTTAGGTATGAGTGCTATATTATTTCCTGAAGAGACCAAATCGGAGTTGCTCAGATGACTTTTCGTATCACCACCCTTTCTGCCGCGATTATCTGCCTGCTTGCGCTACCGGCATCCGCTGATGTGCTGCTGATCGAATCGATCCATTCCGTACCCATCAACAGTGAAGAGGGCATCCCCCGTCCCAAACGCAGCATGTCGATGGATCAAGTCGCCCAGCGTTACGGTCAACCCGTGACCGCATACCCCAGCGTGGGCGAGCCACCGATCACCCGTTGGGACTACAGCGGCTATTCCGTTTTCTTTGAATACGACCTGGTCCTGACTTCGGTGGTTCATCGCTAAACTCTCACCCGTCCCGGTTCCGAGCCATCCATGGTGCGGCAAGCCGCACCCTACCCTATCTCCGATCGCGGTCTGTTTTTGCGTAGGGTGCGGCTTGCCGCACCGTTCATGTCCGCTCCGATCCCGCGCAATCCAGCACCGATACCGAGCCTGATTCGGTAATTCTTGACAATTTTACTCAGTTATTTATACTGCGCTGCATTAAGTCGATCGAACAGGTAGTACTTCATGACTGACACCATGACCTCCGAAGAGTTGATGCACTCAATCATTCAGCGCATCGCCACCGGCCCGGAGTTGAGCAAGGATATCTCCCTTGAGGAGGCGAGCGATGGCATGTCGGCCATACTCAGGGGCGAGATCGACGAGGTCCAGGCGGCGATATTCCTCATCGCCTTGCGGATGAAGCGGGAGACCGATGACGAGAACAAGGGGGCATTGGATGCCATCCTCAAGATCTCTCAGAGCCGGGAGGTGGATGTAGAGCAGCTGATCTCACTGGCCGATCCCTACGATGGGGTCAACCGCAACCTGCCGATCGCGCCTTTTGTGCCTGCGGTTCTGGCGGCCTGCGGCCTGCCCTGCGTCAGCCACGGGCTCGATGCCGTGGGACCGAAATTCGGTGTCACCCACCGCCATGTCCTGAAGGAAGTCGGTATCGATGTGGATATCGACCTCGATCGGGCCGCCTCCCGCCTGGAGGATCCGGAATTGGGTTGGGCCTACGTGGATCAGCGTAGCTTCTGTCCCGGCCTCCACGACTTGACCGGGTTGCGACGGAAGATCATCAAGCGGCAGGTCCTGACCACGGTGGAGGTCTTGGCGAAACCCCTGGTCGGCAGAAACAAGACCCATCTCGTCACCGGATATGTACACAAACCCTACCCGGCAAAATACGCATCACTGGCCCGTTTTGCCGGATTCGAGGGGTGTCTGCTGGTACGCGGTATCGAGGGGGGGGTCATCCCATCCCTGAGACAGCAGGGTCTGCTCCACCGCTACGACGATCTCGGCGCGGAACAAGCGGTGGAGATCTCACCCGAGAGTCTCGGGATCACCCAAGCCGTCAGGGCCGTGCCGATACCGGAGGACGAAGCGATCGCAACCAATGGCGATGAGGTCGCCCGCATCAGGGATGTGCGCGCGGCCGCCAGGGCAGCCGCCGAGCGCGGCATGCAAGCGCTTCAAGGCGAACAGGGTCCGGCCTACGACGCCCTGGTCTACAGCAGTGCCTTGATCCTCTGGCATGCCGGGGATTTCGCAACCATCGAATCGGCGGCGCAGAGGGTGCGCCAGGTACTTGACTCGGGTCTTGCCCATCAGAGAATCAGGTAGCGGTAACCATGGCTGAGTGGGTTGAGGTTGCGCAGCTTGGCGAACTTCCCCCCGGGACGATGAAGCGTGTCGACCTGGCCGGCCGGCGGTTCCTGCTGGCGAACGCCGATGGCCAGCTCTACGCCGTCGATGATCTCTGTAGCCATGAAGAGGTCTCCCTCTACCTGGGCTGTCTCGAGGGGGATACCGTAAAGTGCTCCCTGCACGGCAGTCGCTTCAGCCTGAAAAGCGGTCTGCCCCTGGACGAACCGGCGACAGAACCGATCAATACCTATCCCGTCAAAGTCACTGCCGAGCGTATCTATTTACTTGCAAAATCACCCAATTAGGAGTGATTTAGGTGATCTAGATCAAAAATACCTTGCTTCCCAGACTAGCGTACCTAGGGTAATTACTATATATTCCCCCCACTAACAAAAAAATCGTCCGTTAGGGCATTACAATTTCACCACCAAGTTAAATTTCCGGGGGACATGTCCGGTGAAATATCTGTTTGTATTGGTAGTCGCATTCTGCTTGACCCTGGTTTGGCAAACATCCAATATTGCTAAGCGTACCCCCAACCTGCAGAGTTTCGAGCAGGAGCAGGTCATAATAAAGACGCCTCAAGCGACCTGAATCCCTGACCCGGCCGTTCCCATAACAACCCCCCTGTAGACTACAACCAGCTCCTTTAGTAAATAATAAGAAACTGAAGATCACCGCACACCGATTTCATTTCGTGACAGAGTACTGATTTCATTAGGGAATCAGTTCGCTCTATCCGAATCAAAATATAGAGCCTGATGGCTAGATATGGGAATATCATCCCAATTGCTTGCGAGAGCAGCCATGCCCAGCTGAAGGGAGTTCGATTTTTGTTGAGGCCTTGGAGTGAGATCGGGTAAGGTTGTGCACTTTTCCAAAGCTCTGTTTCCGACTCCATTGAACAGAGTAACAACGATAAAACGACATTATACTTGTGACAGCTGCATCCACGCCCTCCTCCTCCGTCGCCTACGAAGCGCGCTCCCTGCAGTGCATTCGCGACGACCGGATACTATTCGAGGATCTGAGCTTCAGCATCAATCCGGGCCAGGCATTGGTTTTGGAGGGGCGCAACGGCAGCGGAAAAACCTCACTGTTGAGGATCCTCTGCGGGATACGCCTGCCGGAATCGGGAGAGCTGCTGTGGGAGGGTGCGGACATCTTCAAACTGGGGCCTGAATTTCACGAGCATATCGCCTACCTGGGCCACAAAGACGGATCCAAACTCGACCTGACCCCTTTGGAAAACCTGCGTATCGCCCGCGGACTGGGCAAGGCACAGGAGGGTATCGACCTGGAAGATGCCCTGGACCAGGTCGGCCTCTACGGTTTCGAGGATATTCCGACACGCAATCTCTCAGCGGGCCAACAGCGCCGCCTTGCGATCGCGCGACTATTGATTACCGATGCGAGGCTATGGATCCTGGACGAGCCGTTCACCTCCCTCGACCGTAAAGGCATTGAGCATATGGAGCGCCTGTTCGAGGGACATCTCAACCGCGGTGGCATGGCTGCGATGACCACCCACCACCGGATCGGCTTCAAGGAAGATATTCAACTGGTACGAATAAACCTGTCGGAACGATGAGCACCCTATCTCTCACAAGCGCTTTCAGCCTGCTGCTAAAAAGGGACTTGGTTCTCGCCTACCGCCGGCGCGCGGAACTGGTCAACCCGATGCTCTTTTTCGTCCTGGTTACGGCCATGTTCCCGCTGGGCATCGGCAATGACGCCAAGCTGATCGAGGCCGTCGGCCCGGGGGTCATCTGGGTTGCCGCCCTCCTCGCCGCCCTGCTCTCACTCGATAGCATGTTCCGCTCCGACTACGATGACGGCTCGTTGGAGCAGTTCATGCTGAGCGCCCACCCGGTCTCCATCCTGGTGCTGGCGAAGATTCTGGCCCACTGGCTGGTCACCGGCCTCCCCCTTTTCATCGTCGCGCCCCTGCTCGCGGTGCTGCTGAATATTCCCGCATCCGCGATCCCCACCCTGATGCTGACCCTGATCCTGGGCACCCCGGTGCTCAGCCTGATCGGTTCCGTCGGTGTCGCCCTGACCGTGGGACTGCGCCGCGGCGGCGTTATACTTTCACTGCTGGTGCTGCCCCTCTTCGTGCCGGTATTGATCTTTGCCACGGATGCTGTAAAAACTGCAATTGTCGGCATACCGACGACGGCGCAACTCTCCATCCTGTCCGCCATGCTGGTTGGTTCCCTGGTGTTGGCGCCGATGGCGACTGCCGCTTCATTGAGAATCAGTTTGAGTTGATATGATCATTCGCTTTTTTCATCAAATGGGTTCGCCGCGCTATTTCTATAATGTAGCGGGCAAGATGATCCCCTGGTTTATGGTCGGGTTTCTGATCACCCTGGTGCTGGGCCTCTACAACGGTCTGTTCGTCGCCCCACCCGACTATCAGCAGGGCGAGAGCTACCGCATCATCTATATTCACGTGCCCGCCGCCTGGATGTCGATGTTCATCTACGTGGTGATGGCGGTCTCCGGCCTGATCAGTCTGGTCTGGCGCATCAAGATGACGGAGATCATCGTCATCAGCAGCGCCACCGTGGGGGCCTCGTTCACCTTTCTGGCCCTCGCCACCGGCTCGCTCTGGGGCAAGCCGATGTGGGGAACCTGGTGGGTATGGGATGCACGGCTGACCTCCGAATTGCTGCTGCTGTTTCTCTACCTCGGCATCATCGCGCTGCACAGCGCCATCGAGGACAAGAGGGTGGCGGCCCGCGCGGTCTCGATCCTGGCCCTGGTCGGGGTGGTCAACATCCCCGTCATTCACTATTCGGTCGAGTGGTGGAACACCCTGCACCAGCCTGCAACGATTACAAAATTCGACAAACCCTCGATGGATATGAGTATGCTGATTCCGCTGCTAACCATGGCCATCTCATTTAAACTTTACTATGGCGCTGTGGTCTTAATGCGCGCGCGCGCGGAAATCGTCGAGCGAGAACGCAACTCCCGCTGGGTGCAGGAGCTGGTTGAAGAGGAGGCGAAATGAGCGAATTCCTCGCCATGGGTGGATACGCCGTCTACGTCTGGCCCTCCTTTCTGCTGGCGCTGATCGTCCTGGTTGCCAATGTGGTGGCCCCCATGCGGCAGCGCAAGCGAGTATTAACCGATATCGCCCGAAAACTACGTCGGGCCAGGAAAGAACAGAGATGAACCCCATACGCAAAAAACGACTCACCCTGATCGGCCTGATGGTTGCAGGTATCGCTGTCGCCACCTGGCTGGCGCTCAACGCCTTCGACGAGAATCTGATGTTCTTCTTCTCGCCTACCGAAGTGGCCGAGGGCAAGGCACCCACCGCCCACCCGTTTCGCATCGGGGGCCTGGTCGAGGTCGACAGCGTGAAGCGCAAACCCGACGGCCTGACCACCGCCTTCTCGCTCACCGATAACGCCAAGGCGGTCACCGTGGAGTATACCGGCATCCTGCCCGACCTGTTCCGCGAGGGCCAGGGCATAGTCGCCATGGGACAGTTGAACGAGTCGGGTATCTTCATCGCCAGCGAGGTGCTCGCCAAGCATGACGAGAACTATATGCCACCCGAGGTGGCGGCTTCCCTGAAGACCGCCCATGACGACGGGGTGAAGAATATGCAGTCGAGAGTCCAATGATTCCCGAACTCGGTCACTTCGCGCTGATTCTCGCCCTCTGCCTGGCGGTCACCCAGGCGGTCGTGCCCCTGGTCGGCTCCTATACCCGCACCGCCTCGTGGATGGCGGCATCGCGCTCCCTGGCCTGGGGGCAGTTCGTGTTCCTCGGCATTTCGCTGATCATTCTGACCAACGCCTTTCTGAGCAACGACTTTTCCGTGATCTACGTGGCCCAGCACGGCAACACCAAGCTGCCCGATATCTACAAGATATCCGCGGTCTGGGGGGCCCATGAAGGCTCGCTCCTGTTATGGGCCTTTATGCTCGCCAGCTGGAGCGTGGCGATCGCCGTTTTCAGCCGCAACCTGCCCCTGGAGATGGTATCCCGGGTGCTCTCGGTGATGGGTATGATCAGCATCGGTTTTCTGCTCTTCATGCTGCTCACTTCAAATCCCTTTGACCGGACCTTCCCCGCGCCCCTCGAGGGGGGCGAGTTGAATCCCATGCTCCAGGATCCCGGTCTGGCGATCCATCCGCCCATGCTCTACATGGGCTATGTGGGCTTTTCCGTCGCCTTCGCCTTCGCCATCGCCGCCCTGCTGGGCGGGCGCCTCGACGCCTCCTGGGCACGCTGGTCGCGCCCCTGGACGACCATCGCCTGGGTCTTTCTCACCCTGGGCATCGCCCTCGGAAGCTGGTGGGCCTATTATGAGCTGGGTTGGGGCGGATGGTGGTTCTGGGATCCGGTGGAGAACGCCTCTTTCATGCCCTGGCTGGTGGGCACCGCGCTGATCCACTCCCTGGCGGTTACCGAAAAGCGCGGCGCCTTCAAGAGCTGGACCGTGCTGCTCGCGATCTCCGCCTTCTCCCTGAGCCTGCTCGGCACCTTCCTGGTGCGTTCCGGGGTGCTCACCTCGGTCCACTCCTTCGCCTCCGATCCGGCGCGGGGTATCTTCATCCTCGCCTTCCTGCTGATCGTCATCGGCGGCTCCCTGTTCCTCTACACCTGGCGCGCCCCCTATATCTCCGGCGGCGGCCGCTTCGATCTGATATCCCGGGAGACATTTCTCCTGGGTAACAACCTCCTGCTATCGGTGTTCGCGGCCCTGGTGCTCCTCGGCACCCTCGCCCCGCTCATCTATGACGCCCTCGATCTGGGCAAGATCTCGGTGGGCTTTCCCTGGTTCAACAAGATGTTCCTGCTCACCACCCCCTTTCTCGCCCTGCTCATGGGTATGGGCACCCTGGCCCGCTGGAAACACGCCGAACCCTCCCAGTTGGTGAAACAGCTACGGGCCGCTTTCGTCATCAGCCTGCTGTTCGGCCTGCTCAGCCTGCTGCCGATGTTCTCCGGCGGCAACTGGCTGGTAGGACTCGGCATGGGATTGGCGATGTGGATTGCCACCTCCCACGTGGTCAACCTCCGCGATCGGCTGAAGCACAAGCAGGGATTTTCCGGCTTCTGGCTCGACCTGAAAAGCGGCGGACGCAGCTATTACGGCATGATCCTCGCCCATCTGGGGGTCGCGGTATTCATCGTCGGGGTGACCATGGTGAGCAACTACGGCATCGAACAGGATGTCCGCATGAGTCCTGGGGACGTGAGTGAGATAGCGGGCCACAGCTTCAGGTTTGAAGGGGTCAAACGCACCCCGGGACCCAACTACAATGCCCATCGCGGTACTTTCCAGGTGAGCAAGGACGGCGAACACCTGATCACCCTGGAGCCGGAGAAGCGTACCTATTTCGTACAGACCAAACCGATGACGGAGGCCGCCATCGATTGGGGAATCACCCGGGACCTCTATGTCTCCCTGGGCGAACCGCTTGGGGGCGGCGATTGGAGTCTTCGGCTCTACTACAAACCCTATGTGCGCTGGATCTGGCTGGGCGGGCTGTTGATGGGCCTGGGCGGCATCCTATCGGTTACCGATCGGCGCTACCGCACCGCCAGGGTGAAATCGGCTCAGCGGGTCGGTGGCGGCAGTACCGCAGCGGCCGCTTCCGGGAGTTGACCACTGATGAATCGCTATTTACGTTACTCCATCCCGCTGCTGGTATTCGTGCTGATCGCATCTTTTCTGGCCTGGGGTCTCAAGCGGGACTACAACCCGAGACATATCCCCTCCCCGCTCATTGGGAAGTCGATACCCGACTTTGAACTGCCAACCGTGGAGAGTCCCGACACATTGGTAAAGACCAGCGATCTCCAGGGCAGAGTCTATCTCCTCAACGTATGGGCGACCTGGTGCGTCTCCTGTCGCGCCGAACACGAGACCCTGGTCCACCTCTCGCGCTCCGGCAAGGTCGAAATCGTCGGCCTCAACTGGAAGGACGAGCGGGACAAGGCCCGGGCCTGGCTGAGCCAGCTCGGGGATCCCTACACCATCAATATCTTTGACAAGAAGGGACGCACCGCCATCGACCTGGGGGTATATGGCGCGCCGGAGACCTTTCTGGTGGACAGCAAGGGCGTCATCCACTATAAGCACGCCGGCCCGATGACCATGGAGCTGTTCAATGAAACGCTGCTCCCCCTGATTGAAGACTTGAAGCCTCGAGGATAAGCGAAGTGCGCCATCTTCTCCTGACCCTGATCCTGCTATTGAATCTCCCGCCTGGCCTCCATGCCGCAACGCTGGCCGAGTACACCTTCGATGAACCGGACAAGGCAGAGGATTTCCGCGACATCATCGAAGAGATGCGCTGCCTGGTCTGTCAGAATGAATCCCTCGCCGGATCCAATGCCGAACTCGCCATCGATCTGCGCAACGAGATCTACGAGATGATGAAGAGCGGCCAGGAGAAACAGGACATCATCAATTTCATGGTTGCCCGCTACGGTGATTTCGTTCTCTACAGTCCGCCCCTCAAACCCACGACCTATCCGATATGGTTTGGTCCCCTGATCGTGTTCCTGATCGGCGGTGTGGTGCTTTTCCGCATACTCAGACGCAAAAACGTTACCCGGGAGACAGAACTCTCTGCAGAAGAGGAACAACGACTGAATCGGCTGTTAAACCAGTCGAACGACCAGAGAGACGCAGATCAATGACCCTATTCTGGATGATTATTGTCGGGTTCACGTTCCTGGCCATGGCCTTTGTCGCACTGCCGCTGATGCGCAAGCAGGTCAAAAACAGCATCACCTCCGATGAACTCAACCTGGCCGTTTTCAAGCAGCAACTCGCCGAGCTCGACAACGATCTGGAATCCGGCATTCTCGACCAGGCCCGCTATGAAGCGGCGCGCAGGGATCTTGAAAAAGAGCTGCTGACGGATATATCCGACAAACCGCAACAACCCGATAGCAAGGCCAGGGGCCAGCTCATGGCACTCACCGCACTGGCGATACCGGTGGCCGCCCTGGTGATCTATCAGCTGCTCGGCTCCCCGGAGATCATCCAGCGTCTGGCCGGCCAGCCCGCGACCCTGCCCGCCGCCTCCAGCCAGGCAGGGTCTCGAGCCCCCAATATGGAGAACATGCCGCCGATGGATGAGTTGGTGAAACGGCTTGCAGCGAAAATGGAGCAGCAGCCTGACAACCAGGAGGGGTGGATCATGCTGGGGCGCAGCTACATGGCGCTGAACGACCGCTCGGCGGCGATTAATGCCTTCGAGCGTGCCATGGAGATCGGCGACGAAAATATCGGCCTCCTGCTGGCCTATGCCGAGGCCATCGCCTCCGGCAGCGGAAACGACTTTACCGGCCGCGCGGCGCCGATGGTCGAAAAGGCGTTCGAACTTGAACCGAACGATCCCAATGTCCTCTGGATCGCCGGCATACTCGCCTATCAGCGCACGCAGTACCAGGATGCCATAAACCGCTGGTCGACACTGCGGGGGATGTTGAAACCGCAGAGCGCGGAACTCGAATCGGTGAACAGCGCCCTGGACGACGCCCGAGCCCAGTTGGGACTGCCCCCGGAAGAGCCGGAACTGCCGAGCATCGCACAAGCCAAGGCACCGGCGCCGGTGGTTGAAAAGGTTGTCGAGAATAGGGGCAAGTCGCTGAGAGTCGAAATTTCGCTCTCACCGGATATGGAGCAGAAGGCAAAACCGGACGACCTGTTGTTCATCTATGCCAAGGCGATGAGCGGACCGCCCATGCCGCTGGCGGCGGTGCGGAAAAAGGTCAGCGACCTCCCCCTCGCTATCAACCTGGATGACAGCATGGCGATGATGCCGCAGATGAGGCTCTCTCAACACGCCAAGGTATCGGTGGGCGCACGTATCTCCCTCTCGGGAAGCCCCACTGCCCAGAGCGGCGACCTCGAGGGCGAAACCAGTGCGGTCAGCCCGGGTCAGGCGGAAATCGTAAAGGTGGTGATCGATTCGGTTCACCCTTGACCTGCCGCAGCAGGGCTTATCGACCCCGCCCATTCCCTCTTCATCGCGCCGGCCCGCATACGCTTGAGGCCCCTCCTGTTCCCGGTAAACTGCCGTTGATGCCGGTTTTCTCGGATTTACCTGTTCAAGCTCAACAACTCCTGCCATCTGGTTGATATACTGGCTTAACCAAAAGAAAACTAATATCCTTTTGCCGGTATCTTTCGTCAAATCCTTGGAAAGACCCGCGTATTCCGCTGATAGGAGTCACTATGGCCAGTTATTCGACCCACGACATTCGCAATATCGCCCTCGTTGGGCATGCAGGAGCTGGCAAGACCAGTCTGATCGAATCCCTGCTCCATCGGAGCGGCATGATTCACACTGCTGGCAGTGTCGAGAGAGGCGATACCGTCTGTGATTATGACGATATGGAAAAAGAGGCGCAGCACTCCCTCGACGTCGCAATCGCCCACCTCGCCCATGAAGACAAGCAGGTGAACCTGATCGACACACCGGGATATGGCGACTTTCTCGGCCGGGGAATCAGTATTCTTCCGGCCGTGGAGACGGCGGCCGTCGTGGTCAACGCCTCCGCGGGTATAGAACCGGTCACCATCCGCATGATGGAAGCGGCAAAAAGAAGGAACCTATGCCGCTTTATCATCGTCAACAAGATCGATGCCGACGACGTCGATTATGGAGCACTGATGGAGAGCCTGCAGGAGAGCTTCGGCAAGGAGTGCCTGCCCATCAATCTACCCGCCGAGAACGGCCGGAGAGTCATCGATTGTTTCTTTCAGCCCGGCGGCGATCCAACCGACTTCTCATCGGTTTCCCAGGCCCACGACAATATGGTCGACCAGGTGGTCGAGGTTGACGAGGAGTTGATGGAGCTCTACCTCGAACAGGGAGAGGCGCTGGAACCGGAACAACTCCACGATCCCTTTGAGAAGGCGCTGCGTGAGGGTCATCTGATACCTGTCTGTTTCACCTCCGTCGAAAACGGCGCCGGCATCGATGAAATGCTGGCCCTGTTTGCACGCCTGATGCCCGATCCCACCGAGGGGAATCCACCTCCATTCATGAAGGGCGAAGGGGCCGACATGCAACCGGTCGAGGTTACACCCGACCCCGGCAGGCATGTCATTGGACATGTTTTCAAGGTCCTCAACGACCCCTTCCGGGGCAAATTGGGGATCTTTCGCGTACATCAGGGCACCCTGGAAACCAATGCCCAACTCTATATTGGCGATGCCCGCAAGCCGTTCAAGGTGAACCACCTGCTCAGGCTTCAGGGAAAGGAACAGGATGAGATGAGCCAGGCGGTACCCGGTGATATCTGTGCCGTGGCAAGGATCGAAGATATCCATTTCGATGCCGTGCTCCATGACTCCCACGACGAGGACCATCACCATCTGCGTTCCATCGAATGCCCGGTTCCGTTGTTCGGCCTTGCCATCAACACCACCAAGCGGGGTGATGAACAGAAACTGGGCGACGCCCTGCACAAGCTCGAAGATGAAGATCCCTGCTTCCACGTTGAGCACAATGTCAGTCTGAACGAGACCGTAATGCGCGGCCTCGGGGAGATGCACCTGGAAGTTTTGCTGCAGCAGATCAAGAAAAAGTATGGCGTCGAAATTGAAACCCATCCACCCAGCATCGCCTATCGCGAGACCATCACACGCAAGGCCGAGGCAAACTATCGACACAAAAAGCAGACCGGTGGCGCCGGCCAGTTCGGTGAGGTGCATATTCGTATAGAGCCCCTTGCTCGGGGTGAGGGCTTTGAGTTCGTCAACAAGATCGTCGGCGGCGCGATTCCGGGTCAGTTCATCCCCGCTGTCGAGAAAGGGGTGAAGCAGGCCATGGATGAAGGCGCGATCGGTGGATTTGCGATGCAGGACCTTCGCGTGATTGTCTATGACGGCAAGTACCACGCGGTCGACTCCAAGGAGATTGCCTTTGTCACCGCCGGTAAGAAGGCCTTTCTAGAGGCAGTTGAAAAAGCCGGGCCGGTGATACTGGAACCGATCGTGAATATCTCCATTACCACCCCTGACAATTTCATGGGCGACTTGACCGGCGATCTTGCGGGGCGACGCGGTCAGATCAGCGGAACTGAATCGGGGCACAACAACATGCTGGTGATAAAAGGCCAGGCGCCGCTTGCGGAACTGGAGGGATATGCCACCCAACTCAAGGCGATGACCGGCGGCGAAGGCAACTATACAATCGAATTCAGTCACTATGAGGCGGTGCCCGCCAATGTGCAGCAGCAACTCAAAGCGGCTAAAGGGGAGTAGTCGCAACAGGATGACACCTGCTTGTCGCACGTTATAGGCAGTTATATGTACCCACTTATAGGTAGTCCCGTACAACCGACTGGGTAAGCTGAAACCGCTCTGTTTTTTCAGCGTTAGAACAGAGCGGTTTTTTTATATTTCGATTCTTGATAAAAGCCTCGAAAGCGAAAGTAAAAAAAGCAAAAAAACCAATCAAGCATGCGGCGAAATGAGATTTCCTGTTTACAAAAAGTATCCAAAAACAGGGCATTTAGACGGTTTTTTTAAACAATGTATTTTACAAAATAATGAATCGCTAGAAATGCTTGATCTAGATCAAGGCAGTCCCCTCCCCGAATCGTTGTTATAGGCCTGTGTAAGCATAAAACGAACAGGGTTTTACTGACTGG
Source organism: gamma proteobacterium symbiont of Ctena orbiculata (assembly GCA_003058495.1). Classification (GTDB taxonomy): domain Bacteria; phylum Pseudomonadota; class Gammaproteobacteria; order Chromatiales; family Chromatiaceae; genus Thiodiazotropha. Next base: position 169,817 of record QBVC01000019.1, read on the forward strand.
ATAACTAAGTGAGACCATGCAGTCCCCATATCAATAACAATCTGGGGTTGGGGGAAAAGTCGTAACCATCCTTTCTTTATAATTTGGCTTGCTCAATCAATTTGGGGGGACTCATCCGTTGCGCTTGTGCTGCGTCATTTCATTTTCGTACGAATCACCTGTGCCACCGATGAATCTCTTCCTTACTGTCAACCCATTAAGGAGGGAGCTATGAAATGCTTCGGTAATGGTCGATTCAGCGCAATATTGGGGAGTGTTGCAGCGGGAATCACGCTGCTGCTGCAAGTCTCGACGGTAGATGCTGCAAGACCGTCTGGCGAGATTGGTAAAGATTGGGGTAACCCGAAAGGCCACGAATGTGTCGAGTGTCACTGGATGGAAGATCCAGGTCTGACCATGGAGTGGAACAACAGCCAGCATGGACAGAGTGGCGTCAACTGCCTCGACTGTCACGAGGCCAAAGCGGAAGACAAGGATGGATTCGAACATGAGGGACAGCGCATCTCCATCATCGTGACGCCTAAGGACTGCTCCAAGTGTCACTCCGTTGAATTCGAAGAGATGGACGGCTCCCACCACTCCAAAGGCGGCCAGATCCTGGCATCCCTCGATAACCTGCTCGGTGAAGTGGTCGGTGGTCCGGCGGCGGTGAATGCCGGTTGCCGTCAGTGTCACGGTTCCAAGGTCGAAATCGGCGATGACGGCAAACCGCTGCCGACCACCTGGCCCAACACCGGTATCGGCCGCCTCAATCCTGACGGTTCCGCCGGCTCCTGTACCGCCTGTCACGGTCGCCATCGTTTCTCCAAGGCCCAGGCCCGCACACCTGACACCTGCGGCAAGTGTCACGTCGGTCCCGACCATCCGCAGATCGAGGTCTACAACGAGTCCAAGCACGGCATCATCTATCGCGCCAAGGTCGATGAGATGAACATGGAGTCGGACAAATGGGTCGCCGGTGTTGACTACTCTGCAGCTCCCACCTGTGCCACCTGCCACATGAGCGCCGGCGGTAAAGAGGGCAAGACCCATAACGTGGGTGACCGTATCTCCTGGACCCTGCGTCCGCCGATCTCCCAGAAGATCAACCTGGTGCGTCTGGAAAACGGTCAGGAATTTGACGTTAAGGAGGGTAAGAAAATACCCAAGGTCGGCGACAAGGCCAAGGGCTCTACTGTTATCGAAGTGGTTACCTGGAAAGAGCGCCGCAAAAAGATGCAGGAGGTCTGCAAGGCCTGCCACAGCGACAGTGTCATCAACGGTCACTACAACCAGTTCGACAACGTGGTGGAGCTCTACAACGAGAAATTCGCCAAACCGATCGCAGCTGTGATGGGTGAGTTGAAAAAGAACGGCTATATCACCAAGGCCCCGTTTGACGACAAGATCGAGTGGACCTGGTGGGAGATCTGGCATCACGAAGGTCGTCGTGCCCGTCACGGCGCCTCCATGAGTGGTCCCGACTATACCTGGTGGCATGGTATCTATGACGTTGCCAAGCATACCTACATGAAGTGGATACCTGAGCTGAAGGATGTCTCAATGAAGAAAGACGGCAACGAGGACTTCGCCAACAAGATGCTGGACAAGTACTTCAAGCCGATCGACGGCCACACCTGGTACTTCGAGGGCATGAGCAAAGAAGCCATCGAGAAGGTGCGCAAAGGGTTTGAAGAGCGTTACGGTAAAGGTGCGCTTAAGTAGTTCCCTTTAACACCATGTACCCCTTCAGGCTTAACCGCCTGAGGGGGTCTTTTTTTCATCTTCCTGTAGCAGAGGTCATTCATGGGGAGACTACTCATCTATCTGCTGACGATCTCACTCAGCCTGGGTGGACTCACGTCGGTAATGGCACAAGAGAGTGTCGAACAGTTGATCGCGGATGCACGGCGTTTATCCGAATCGGGCAACCTGCCTGAAGCACACGCTATACTGATTAAGGCGGTCGAGACAGATCCGCAGTCCTCATTCGCCCATACCCGGCTTGGGGGGGTGGAACTGTTGCAACGCAACTATCAGTCCGGCATCAAGCGTTTTCAACAGGCGATCATGCTGGACCGCACAAATGCGGATGCCTTCGTCGGCCTGGCTGTCGCCTACCTGCATCTGGGCCGCTACGCCCTGGCCAGGGAGGCACTGAAAGAAGCGGAGCAACTGGGTCCGTCGAAACAGCAAGATATCGATAAAGTACTGGCCTGGCTCGATCAAAGATCCGGAAAACAGGGACATTGAGTCACGGTCCACCTGAGGAGATATTCATGAAAATAAACAGAAAACTGTTAAAGACACTGATCGTCGGCGTGTTTTTTGGCTGGCTGGTGTCGAGCTGTACCACCACCGACAGTGCAATGAAAAAAGAGGCCGCCGCGCCTGCCGCAAAAGCTGCGGCAGAGATGGCTCCCGCGAAGCCAAAAGGTGTCCGATCCCCCTCCATGCTGGCCAATACCTGCGCCGGCTGCCATGGCACCGACGGTGCCAGTGCGGGTGATGCGATGCCCATCATCGGCGGCCTGGAGAAGGAGTATCTGCAGCTCGTGCTCGCCGAGTACAAGAGCGGCGAGCGTGATTCTACCATTATGGGTCGTATCGCCAAGGGCTACTCTGATAACGAACTGAAGGCGATCGCCTCCTATATCGCCGACAAACCTTGGGTTTCCAGCACAGCCAAGGCTGACAAAAAGCTCGCGGCGATAGGCAAAAAGATCCATCAAGAGAAGTGCAAAACATGCCATGAGGATGGCGGCCGGGTTCAGGAGGACGATGCTCCCCGTCTGGCAGGACAGTGGCCGGACTTCACCATGATCTACCTGAAGGACTGCCACAAAAAAGGCCGACGTTGTCAGCCGAGAAAAATGGGTAAACGAGTCTCCCAACTCTCAGAAAATGAGTTGCGGGCCATGGCTCACTACTATCTGAGCGAGAAATAAGGGGGGAGCACAATGGCTAAACTGACACGCAGAAATTTTATCAAGGCTGGCGGCGCCTGTGCGGCGCTTGGTGCCGCGACGGCATTCAGCCCTGCTTCATTCGCTAAAGGCGCCAAAGGCCGCGTGATTGTAATCGGCGGTGGTTATGGCGGTTCCATCGCGGCCAAGTATATTAAAAAGGCCGATCCCTCGATCGATGTCACATTGATAGAGAAAAACACCCAGTATGTCTCCTGTCCGCTCAGTAATGAGGTTCTCGGAGGGGAGCGCGACATCGGCAGCATCACCTTCAACTACAAGGCCATGAGCCAGAACCACAAGGTCAAGGTGGTGCATGACGAGGTGGTGGAGATCGATGCGGCCAACCATAGCGTAAAGGTTGCCGGTGGAAATCAATATCAGTATGACAAACTTGTTGTTTCACCGGGTATCGACTTCCGTTTCGAGAAGATCGAAGGCCATAGCGCCGCGGTGGCCGAGAAGATTCCCCACGCCTGGAAGGCGGGACCCCAAACCACTCTTCTGCACAAGCAGTTGATGGCGATGAAGGACGGCGGTGTCTGCTATATCGCCGCCCCGCCCAACCCCTTCCGTTGTCCGCCGGGACCCTATGAGCGTGCAGCGCAGATAGCCCACTACTTCAAGCGGCACAAGCCCAAATCGAAGGTCATCATTCTCGATGCCAAGGACAAGTTCTCCAAGCAGGGCCTCTTCATGCAGGGCTACAAGAAGTTCTACGGCGATACCATTGAGTGGGTCAGCGGCGCCAACGGCGGTATCATCGAAGCGATCGATGCGGACAACATGACCCTGGTGGGTCAGGTAGACGAGTACAAGGGTGATGTCCTCAACGTTATCCCCGCACAGAAGGCGGGTAAGATCGCGCAAATGGCTGGCTTGACCGACGATTCCGGCTGGTGTCCGGTCAATCAGGGCACCTTCGAATCTAAAATCCATAAGGATATCTATGTCATCGGCGACGCCAGCATTGCCGGCAAGATGCCCAAGTCGGGTTACGCCGCAAATTCACAGGGCAAGGTCTGCGCCGCTGCAATCGTTGCCACCCTGAACGGCGAGCCGCCGGGTGAACCATCCTACGTGAACACCTGCTACAGCATCATCTCTCCCGAATGGGGCATCTCGGTGGCCGCGGTCTATCAGCTGGTCGACGGCAAGATTGTGGGTGTTAAGGGTGCGGGCGGCCTCTCCCCCATGGATGCCTCTGCGGAGACGAGGGCCGTCGAAGTGCAATATGCGCGCAGCTGGTTCAAGAACATCACCTCTGACATGTTTACCTAACAAAAAAAGTCTCGGAAGAGTCACAATTAAAACAGGCAAGTTTAGCGCCGCTATGCGGCGCTTTTTTTTGCACTCTGCTGATTCGATAGGACAATAAACCGACAACAACCAGTCGCAAATGTTTTTAGTCCGCAAATGAACGCGAATGAACGCAAATTTTGCACTAGCAAATGTTCAGTATAGAAAACCGGGAAAGGAATCTGTGGTGATCACACAGCCCTCTCGCCTTGCCTGGCGGCACAATGCCGCTGGATATGGTGTGGGCTTGGATCCTATTGACAAAAATATTGCTCACTAGCTATAGCATTAATCCGTTTTGCGTTTATTAGCGTTCATTCGCGGACTGAATCCCTATCGAACGGAACGGTACACGCCCTCGTACTGTCGCTTGTTCATCACCAACTGCCATAGTTGTCCTTGGCGGCTGCGGAAGAAACCCGCGCAGGAGTGCAGGTAGTATTTCCACATGCGGTAAAAGCGCTCGTCGTAGCGCTTCTTCAGTTCAGGCCAGGCCCGATCAAAATTCTGCCACCAGGCCATCAGTGTTCGATCATAGTCGACCCCGAAATTATGCCAATCCTCGATCAGGAATACCGCTTCTGTGGATTTAGTGATCTCCGATGCGGAGGGAAGTTTGCCATTGGGAAAGATATATTTATCGATCCATGGGTCCAGTGATTTGACTGTTTTTCGCTGTCCTATGGTCTGCATTAAAAACAGACCGTTGTCGACAAGCAGCCGCCTGACCGTTTTGAAGTAGGTGCAATAGTTCTTGTGGCCGACATGTTCAAACATCCCCACCGATACCACTTTGTCAAAGCTGCCGGTCATCCTCCGGTAGTCCTGCAGTTCCACCTTGACGGGAAGGTTTTTACATCGCTCACGTGCCAATTGCTGCTGGGCTTTCGATATGGTGACACCAACCGCACTGACTCCGTAATTCTCGGCTGCATATTGCATCAAGCCGCCCCAGCCACAACCTATATCGAGTAATCTTTGTCCGGCTTGCCGTTGCAGCTTACGGCAGATTAAATCGAGTTTGTCACGTTGGGCCTGTTCCAGGTTATCCGCCGATTCCCAATAGCCGCATGAGTAGCTCATGCTCGAGTCGAGCATGGCTGCGAATACATCGTTGCCGATATCATAGTGTTGTTTGCCCACCAGAAAGGCTCGCTTTATCGACTGCAGGTTGAATAGATAACGGCGACACAACTCAATCAGCATAGCCAATTTGAACCAGCCGGCGATCTGTTCATCGATTCCTGCAGCCATCAAGCGTGTAAACAGCTGATCAAGGGCATGACATCCCCAGTAGCCATGCATGTAGGCCTCCCCAAAGCCGAGCGAACCTTGTGTCAAGATACACCTGTAGAGTGCTTTGTCATTGACTTGGATGTCCCATGGCCGATTGCCGTTAAAACGAACATCCGCCTTTTCAAGAAGGTCGACAAGCACCTTGGGGTGGGCAAGCTCTCCCTCTCGCCTGCTATGCAGATCATGATTGATATTCACGACAGGCATCGGCAGCCTCCTCTCAAATGACTGGCTAAAAATCCACCCCGCCTATGGTCAATGTTTGAACATTGACAGACGTATTCAGCCGCTCAACATTGGCGCTTGTTTATTGTTGATTATGCAATACCTGCCACAGCGCATTTGTCCACCACTGACAAGTTGCGACAGGAAATTATTTTTCTTTCCTTATGTGTATAGCTACGTTTAGCGCCTCCGGCCGGTTTCAATTCAAGCAGTCGCAATTTGTTACCGCAGCTTTGCCGAATATCTATCCACTTCCGATTGACCGGAATGAAATATCCTGCTGCTGACAACAACAGACCGTCAGATGACAGAAGATTCCCCGCTACCCGGAGGACACATCGTTCATGTCATGCAATCAAACCGCACCAGACTTTCAATATCTCGTTATATATCCACGCATCCAATGACTCCCTTTATCCATAATTAACCCTGCGCAATTCGCTTAATTCGCTGTCATCCTTCTTTAACCATGACTCTGCATCGGCATTTGAGTCTGTTTTTCCTCTGCCTGCTGCTGACTCATCATCTTAGTCTGCGCCCTGACAAGACGCGACATGGCGGAGATATCCCGATCACTGAGGGAAAAGGCTGCATCCACCCAATCATGGGCGATATCCAGCAATTCCTGTTTCTCCAGGGGCAGGACACGGTTGCGCATATTGAGAACGGATCTTCTGGTGATGTTCGATTTCTTGAGACGCTTGATGAATGACCTGAGCGCAATCTCACCCTCGCCGGGATCTGCAACCATATCGACAATGCCCATCTCGTAGAGCTGCTCCGCGGTGTAACCCTCGGCGTTGACGATCATCCGCTCCACCATAGCGGGAGAGATCCGCCTGGCCAGGAATGAGTAGGCTCCCATGCCGGGGAACATGTTGAATACGACCTCGGGAAACTTAAAGACGGTTCCAGCTTCAGCAATGATGTAGTCGCTGGAGAGGGCCGCCTCGAATCCAGCACCCAGTGCAGTACCGGTGACCAGTGATATGGTGCGGACATTGGCATTGAGATTGACGAAATTGGCATACAGTACATCGATACTCAGGTCGGCGTACGCTTGCAGGGTCTGCCGGTCCCCGGAATTTATCATCTCCACGAAGAATTTGAGATCACCGCCGAGATTGAAAACATCGGGAACATCGGAGGCAAAAACCACAAAGTCAATCTCCTCTGTTGACTCCCCAGCGTTGAGATAGTCACTGGTCCATGATTGGAAATTGTTGATATCCTTCAATAATTGGTGTGAGAAACAGGGAATCGCACCGGGGTCCATGGCAAACGTAAGGGTCTTGTAACTCTCGTCATAACGGACATTAAGTGTGTCGAAAGTGAGTTCAGATAAGGATTGAGTGGGTACGGCTTTCAGCATTTTCATTTCCTCTAGGCATAGGTGTTATTGAGTCTGGTGTCTGATATGTTTAGCATCCCATCACGAGATAAAATGCGATGGTGGTTTTATCTTAGGCTTTGCCACCCTAGGATAGAAACAGCATTTCATGAAATGGTTAAAAGAGTGCGTCATCGTAGCGATATGATCGTGAACCATTTCGGCTTTCCTTGGGAAGGAAAATCCGATAAGCAATTGATCTTGGGCAACATAAAATGCCATTTAACTATTTTATGGGAAATTAATTCTTATTATGGGCATAAATTATAGTATTTACAGCCGCTAATATTGTTCTATACATTCACAAAGATGGCTTTTTATACCGATGAGCGGCCCAGTAAAACCAGGAATCAGTAACTTAGGGGTATCGCGGCCATGGCCGGCAATATGTTGAAAGAGGTTTTCAGACTACCCAGGCTCAGCTTCTTGTCTACGGGACTGAGCGATGAGGCGCGTCTGGAATATGAGCAGGGACTGATTCGACTCTTCTTTACCTTCATCGTCTTCACCTATCTGCTCATATCCGATCTGACCAATCCCCTCGGTAGCACCCACTCAACCGCCACATCCCTTGCCGCCGGTTACGAGGTGTTTTCGATTCTGATCCTGCTGACCTTTATCAAGGTCAAACAGGGTTCGAAGCTGCGTAAGATCATCACCATGCTGGGTGATCACTCGATGACCTGCCTGGCCATGTACGGGGCCGGTGAGGTCGGCGCTCCGCTGTTTACGGTCCTTCTCTGGATCACCGTCGGTTATGGCGCCCGCTTCGGCAACAACTACCTCTACCTGGGCATGCTGCTATCGACATCGGGTTTCTTCGTCGTGATCAACACCACGCCCTTCTGGCTTCAGCACCCGGTGGTAGGCTACGGATTGATAGTAACCAATATCATCATACCCATATTCGTTTCCAAGATTCTCGGTCAACTGGTGGAGGCAAAGGCAACCGCCGAAGCGGCCAACCAGGCAAAGGGTCGATTTCTTGCCAATATGAGCCACGAGATGCGCACGCCGCTGACCGGCATCATCGGTGTTTCTCAGCTGCTGATGACCGAAAATCTGGCAAAGCGGGTCGAGAAAAAGATCCACACTATCGACTCGTCTGCCAGACATCTGCTCACCCTGATCGATGATGTCCTCGATTTTTCGAAAATCGATGCGGGTGAAATCAAGATCGAACATCAGGAATTCGACCTGCATGCACTGGTAACCACGGTCAGCGCCTCCCTCGAACCGATCGCCCGCGAGAAGCAGATCAGCCTGATGACCCATATCTCTCCTGATGTGCCGTTCAACCTGCTGGGTGATCATCACCGCATTCAACAGGTGTTGAACAATCTTGTCGGCAACGCCATCAAATTCACCCACCAGGGCTACGTCGATATCAGGGTCAATCCGTTGAGCACATCCGACTCCGGGGTGAACTTGCGCTTCGAGGTCATCGACACCGGTATCGGTATGGCACAGGAGGGGCTGAAGAATCTCTTTCAGCGCTTCAATCAGATCGATGACTCGATCACCAGAGAGTATGGCGGTTCCGGGCTGGGTACTACCATTTCCAAAGAACTGGTCAACTGCATGGGCGGCGATATCTATGTCGAAAGCACCCTGGGGAAAGGCTCTCGGTTCTATTTCGATCTCCCGCTGGAGATACCGGAATCGGCAAAGGAACAGAGCTACACCGGCCACACCACAATCACCTATACCAACAGTCTGCAGTTCTATAACCGGATCAATAAACCGCTTAAGCTTTGGGATATAGGTAATGATGCCGTCAGCACCCTTGACGAACTGGCCGATCATGTGGAGCAGACCACGGCAAGCTCAGATCAACAGCCGCTGGTACTCCTGGATGCTGAACATGTCGGCGAAAACATTGCGACGCTGACTGATAGACTGAGGCAAGCAGCCAGGGATCAGGTTCATCTGATTCTGATCGATACCAACAGCAAGTTTCAGCCGTTCGAGATCCCAGCGGGTATCGATTCCGTCGTCTTCAACCTGGAAAACCGAAGACAGCTCTACAACGCCATACACACCGCGTTCCTCGACACCACCCTGCCGGAGGGTGTGCAGGCGATCGACAGCTGGGATCAGCCGCAAGACCAGGAAAAACTGAAGATTCTTGTAGCTGAAGACACCGCCGTCAACCGCCTTATCCTCGGTGAGATGCTGACCAAGGCTGGATTTGAGGTCGAACTGGTCGAGGATGGAGAGAGCGCCCTGGAGAAATTCGAAGAGAGCGAGTTCGACCTGGCCATCCTCGATATGCAGATGCCGCGTATCGGCGGTCTGGATGTCATCCGTGAATACAATGCGGGTCACGGCCTGATCAAAGAGATCCCCTTTATCATACTCACCGCGAATATCTCCAAGGAGGCGGAGCTGCTGTGCCGGGAGGCCGGTGCCGATGTCTATCTGCAAAAGCCAATCGACATCAAGGCCCTGCTCAATGAGATACAGCGCCTGACGGACAGCGGGGAGAGGATATCCGAGCTGCCCGCCAGCTACCGGACAAGCAGAAAAACAACCCCCTTTACCTCCAGGAAACCGCAGTATCTGAATAGAGACACACTCGATCAATTGACCCGGTTGAGCAGCCGCGAGGATTTTTTCGAGGAGCTGGCCAACAACTTCCTTACCGATGTCTACAGCTGCATCGACCGCATGGAGGTTGCGATCGAAGGTGCCGATATCGTCCAGATCATCGACGATGCCCACGCCATCAAAGGCGCCGCAGGCAACATCGGCGCCACCCACCTCTTCGACAAGGCGAGCAAATTGAACCGTGCCTCGAGCGAGGAGATCAGAACCAATGGCGCCTCCCTGTTAAGCGAGCTGACCGCCGTCATCGAGGAAACCAAGGCCGCCTTGGAGCAGTATCTCGTGGACAACCACATCGAGATCAAGCTGGTCACCCGCGAAGGAAGCGCCGACTGAGGCGCGCCAAACACTCCCCTAAGCCAGCCAATGCCTTGAACGGGCTCCTGTTGCGCCTGCCGAATCCCACCGTTTCACCCGCCTGACGCCATTCTCCCGCTGCCATGACGTTTGCCGTGCAGGGCAGGCAGCGTCCTAGGGGATCAGAAATGTAGTATTGATAATAAAAAGCATATAGATTCTCTATAAACCTTAGCCAAGGGTCCTCGATGTCGAGCCAGATCGGTCGGTTCAAAGTGTTGTCAGGGGGAGTGATCAGCCTCATTCTGATGCTGGGCATCGCCCGGTTCGCCTATACCCCCCTGCTCCCCATCATGTTAGAGCAGGCGGGGCTGGGGCTGTCCGAGGGGGGCTGGTTGACCGCCGTCAACTATCTGGGCTACCTCTGCGGCGCCATCACCGCTTCGCTGATCAACGATCTGGTACTGAAGGACCGTCTCTACCGCATCGGCCTGGTGGTGGCCGTGGTATCCACCCTGGGCATGGGATTGACCGACGATATTTGGCTCTGGTCGTTCTACCGCTTCATCGCCGGTTTGAGCAGCGCTGCGGGACTGCTGCTGGGTTCAGGCCTCATCCTGAACTGGCTGATTCGCCATGGACACCGCAGTGAACTGGGGATCCATTTCAGCGGTGTCGGCCTGGGTATCGCATTCGGCGCCATTGCCGTTGAGCTGATGAGCCACCACTTCGACTGGCGCGGCCAATGGCTGATGCTGAGCCTGCTCGGCACGCTGATGCTCCTCCCCGCCTGGGCATGGCTGCCGCCTCCGGACCGCAGCAAGGTCACGAACAGCGGCAAGGTGATGGTCGACAAACCGCCCAGCCGCCGCTTTCTGCTGCTCTTCATGGCCGCCTATTTCTGCGCCGGTGCCGGTTACGTGGTCAGCGCCACCTTTATCGTCGCCATTATCGACGAGATGCCCGGACTCCGGGGGCTGGGGACATGGAGTTTCTTCATCCTCGGCATGGCCGCGGCCCCTGCCTGCATCCTGTGGGATCTGGTGGCGCGCCGCAGCGGTGACATCGACGCCCTGCTTATCGCCTTTTGTCTGCAGACCCTTGGCATACTGCTGCCGGTAGTCGTTCCAAGCCCCATGATGGCGATGGCGGGTGCCCTGCTGTTTGGCGGGACGTTCATCGGCATCGTCAGCCTGGTCCTGACCATGGCGGGACGCTACTACCCCACCCGCCCGGCCAAGATGATGGGTAAGATGACCATCGCCTATGGGATCGCGCAGATCGTGATCCCGGCGATCACCGGTCTTCTCGCCGAGCGCAGCGGCAGCTACAGCGACGGGCTCTATCTGGCGGCGGCGATCATGGCCCTGGGCACGCTGTTGATTGTGGGCCTGAGGGTCCTGGAGTCCAACCAGACCAGCGCCATTTCATAATCCTCGGACCAATTGATCATTCGACGGCTTTGCCCTGATCATGGAAGTAGCAATTCAAGCCGCAAATGAACGCGAATCACCGCAAATAGACGCAAAATATCGGCTGTTTGTCTATTACAGACATATCAACGGCAATCCATGGTGACGCGATCTTAATTGACAAGCTGATTGTCCACCAGTGCTGGGGAGTTGCGGGATGCTGGACGATGTACCTGAAAAACAGTTATTTTATTTGCGATAATTGGTGGTGATTCGCGTCCATTCGCGGTTAAGGAAATCAGTGATTTGCTGATCGCCATGCCCATTGATCATTGAACACAAATATGTGCTGAACAACCCCGTTTTATGCTCGATCGTAAACTCTCCGTCGCCCCGATGCTGGACTGGACAGACCGCTACTGTCGCTATTTCCTGCGCCTGATCTCCAAGCATGCGGTGCTCTACACGGAGATGGTCACCACCGGGGCACTGCTGCACGGCAATCGGTCACGCTTCCTCGATTTCGATCCCAGCGAACACCCGTTGGCGCTGCAGCTCGGCGGCAGTGATCCGCAAGCGCTCGCTGAATGCGCAAAAATGGGCAGCCAGTGGGGCTATGACGAGATCAACCTCAACGTCGGCTGCCCCTCCGGCCGGGTGCAGTCGGGACGCTTCGGTGCCTGTCTGATGATCACCCCTGAACTGGTCGCCGACTGCGTCAAGGCGATGCGGGACAGGGTCGCCATCGATGTCACCGTCAAGCACCGTATCGGGGTGGATGAACGTGACAGCTATCAGGAGCTCTGTGATTTTGTCGGCACAGTGGCGGAGGCCGGCTGCGAGATCTTCATCGTGCATGCCCGCAAGGCCTGGCTGCAGGGGTTGAGTCCGAAGCAGAATCGCGAGATCCCGCCCCTCTCCTATGCCACGGTGCATCGCCTGAAACGGGATTTCCCCCGGCTTGAGGTGATCATCAACGGTGGCATTACCCGTCTCGACCAGGCAATGGAGCAACTCGAGCGGGTCGATGGCGTGATGATCGGCCGCGAGGCCTATCACAACCCATGGATCCTGGCCGAAGCCGACCGGCTTATCTTCGGCCAGTCCCAATCCCCGTTGACCCGACTCCAGGTGGTGGAGTCGTTGATTCCTTTTGTCGAACAGGAGACCGCGAGGGGCACACCGATCAACCGCATCACCCGCCACATACTCGGCCTGTTCCAGGGTCAACCCGGCGCCAGGAAATGGCGTCGCGCATTGAGCGAAGGGGCGCACTTGGCTGGTGCCGACAGTGGTCTGTTACGCCAGGCGGCGGCACATGTGGTCGAGGCGGCAAACCGGAGCGGCGAACCGCACCCGACAGCCTGAAAACGCCGGCCGCAAATGGACGCTGATCACCGCGAATGTTCGCAAATCGGATAGTTGATATTAGCCATGTTCAGTCATCGACAGCTTGCGAAGCTCAAAACAGTTCTTTAGAAGTTCGCTATATTTCGCGGTGATCAGCGTCCATTTGCGGTTTTTATATATCAAACGGGCAAGGGCACCCCTCATCCGCTGCGGAGAGGGCATGCCATCACCCGGGTTTGGCTTTTGTTACTGCCTGATCCCCTCGACAGAGAGTTCCAGCTGGACCGTTTTCGAGGCAGGCCCCAGATCGAAGTCAATGCCGAAGTCGGCAAGGGCGATCTCGGTGGTGCCGAAGAAACCCCGGCGATAGCCGCCCCAGGGATCCTTGCCATGGCCGATATGCTCGACCGCGATCACCACCGGCTTGGTGACACCGCGCAGGGTGAGATCGCCTTTCAGCTCGGCCTTGCCGTCGCCCTTTTCGCTGAAGGAGGTCGAGACGAATGATGCCTTGGGGTATTTGTCCACGTAGAGAAAATCCTCGTCACGCAGATGCTTGTCACGCTCCCCATGGTTGCTGTCGACGCTGGCCGGATTGATATCCACCGTTATCTTTGCCGCCTGGGGATTCTTCTCGTCATAGCTGAAACTGCCGCTGAATTCGTTGAAGCGCCCCAGCAGCCAGCTGTAGCCGAGATGCTTGATGCGGAATTGGATGAAGGCATGGGAGCCCTTGGTGTCGATTACATAATTTTCCGCCTGAAGGGGTGCGGTAAAAATGAAGCTTGCAGCTATCAATGGTATTAAAAGGTTTTTCATCGGTTTCTCCATATGTCTATTGATACAAACTTTCAGTCTAAGAGCGGCTGGCGGTCATCTTTCGTAGCAGCGGCATGGACGCCGCGGTAGCCCCGTCAGTACAAGGACGTGCTGTCGGGGCGGCGTAGAAAGATGACCGCCAGCCGCGTAGAAATTGGCTAATACTCCTTGTCAATTTGACCAAACAAATCACTTTTGTAGCTTCTCTTAATAAAGCAATAAAAACTGAGTTCTTAAGCGGGCTCTACGCGGCTGATGGTGCTCTTTCTCCACCGCCCCAACAGCACATCCCTGCGCCCGAGGGAAGTGCCCTTGGGGTATGCTGACGGGGCTCCTGCGGCATCCCTGCCGCTGCTGCGAAAGACCACCACCAGCCGCTCGTTTAACTGTTGGTTGGTAGTTTCCAATCGATAGGCTAAGCAACTTCTCTTCCCCGCACCAGTTGTTGCGTGATAGTGGCGACCCGGGCACCGTAGGCCTCTGCGGTGGCGATATCCCCCGTGGAGGGCGCATCGCCGGGATCGACCTGAAAGCTGGCCGCCATCGGCCCGGAATAGGATCCGATCCGGTTCATCACCTCGGGGCCCGGACCCTGGATGCGATTCATCGAATCGGGATCGCTGGCCGCTGGATGCATCCCCAGGCTGACGTAGATCATGCCCTGCTGCATGGCGTTGATCATCAGCCCCACCAGGGTATTGAGCTTGTCCCCGGAGTAGGAGCTGGAATTGGTGAAGGCCCCCGCCACCTTGTCCTTCCAGGCCTGGGTGAACCACTTGGCCGCCGCGGTCTCGAGGAACTTCTTCATCTCCGCCGACATACTGCCCATGTAGGTGGGAGTGCCGAAGATGATGCCATCCGCATCGTCCAGGCCGTCCAGGTCGGCCCCCGCCTCTTCCGTGGTGAGCAGCCGGGCCTCCACACCCGCGACCGATGCGGCCCCCCTGTGCACGGCCTCCGCCTGCAACTTGGTGTGGCCGAAGCCACTGTGATAGACAATTGCAACCTTTGTCATCCGATTCTCTCCTCCGGGTTGTGTCGGATCCCCAGCATGCGCTTGAGGGTCCAGTCGTGGTCAAAAAAGTGGTGTTTCAGCGCCGCCAGGGTGTGCAGCAGACTGAGCAGAACGATGCTCCAGGCAAGGTAGAGATGAACCTTGCCGGCGATATCCTCCTGACCGTCGATGCCGCTCAGGGCCGCGGGGATGGTGAACCAGTCGAAGACCTCCAGCGGCCGGCCATCGGCGGTGGTGATCAGATAGCCGCTGATCATGACGATGAAGATCAGCAGGTAGAGCAACCAGTGCATCAGGGTCGCAGCCAGGCGTTCGTAACCCTTGTGGGTCGGCAGATGGTCCGGTCGCGGCGAGACGAAACGCCACCCGAGACGCAGCAGCAGCACCAGGAAGAGCACCACGCCTATACCCTTGTGCCACCAGGGCCCGAGCTGGTACCAGGGATCGTAGTAGCCCAGATCGCGCATCCACAGGCCGAGGCCGAAGAGGCCATAGATCACCAGGGCCACCAGCCAATGGAGCAGGATCGAGACCAGGCCGTAGTTCTCCCTGTCATTGGCAAGGCGCATCAGAAACGGCCCTCCTGGTAGTCACTGAATGCCTGTTGCAACTCCGCTTCGCTGTTCATGACGAAGGGACCGCGCCTGGCGATGGGCTCGTTGAGGGGCTGGCCCGCCACCAACAGCAGACGGCTCGCTTCCTGCGCTGTAATCTCTAGGCTGTCACCCTGATCCAGCACGGCCAGACTGCTCCCTTCCAGCCTGGTCCCATCGATCCTAACCGATCCCTCGATGAGATAGACAAAGCCATTGTAGGAAAGCGGCAAAGGCTCGCTGAAACGGCTATCCACAGGCAGCGTGATATCGTAGAAGAGCGCCGGCGTCGCCAGCTCGCTCACCGGTCCGGTCGTCTGCCGTGAGGTCTGTCCCGCCACCACACGAAGCTCGACGCCATCACTGCGCCGCTCCCGCGGTATCGCCTCGCGGTCGAACTCCTGGTAGCGCGGCGCAATCATCTTCTGACCTGACGGCAGGTTGACCCAGAGCTGAAAGCCCGACAACAGACCGTCCTGCTGCTGCGGCATCTCGGAGTGGATCACCCCCCTCCCGGCGGTCATCCACTGCACGCCCCCCGTCTCCAGGAGACCGGTATGGCCGGCATTGTCCCGGTGCTCCACCTGACCGGCCAGCAGGTAGGTCACGGTCTCGAATCCACGGTGCGGATGGGGTGGAAAACCACCGATGTAGTCGTTCGGGTCGTCGGATACGAAGTGGTCCAGGAGTAAAAAGGGATCGAACTGGGGCAGCTGGGGTCCGCCGATGACCCGGGTAAGGCGTACCCCGGCCCCATCGGATGTCTCCTGTCCGACCACGATTCGCTTGATGCCTCGTCTGTTCTGAACAAGCTGTTCCATGACAGCCTCCTCGCATAATTGCTTAGTAATTTGATTGGTTATTGCCCAGTTTAGGTTGTTAATTGGGAAGATAAAGACCACAATTCGGGAAACACTGTTGCAGAATTTGGAACAATGGACCGATTAGAGTGCTTAGAGAGCTTTGTCGCCGTGGTTGAGTCGGGTCAGTTCAGCGCGGCCGCGGAACGCCTGGGATTGGGAAAATCGGTGATCAGCCGGCGGGTGTCGGAGCTCGAGGAGTATCTGGGCGCCCTGCTGATCCAGCGCACCACGCGCCGCCTCTCCCTCACCGAGGCCGGCCGCACCTTCTACCCAAGGGCGATTCAGCTGCTGGAGGACCTGGCGGAGGCGGAGCAGTCCGTCTCCAGCGCCCAGCACGCCCTGAGCGGACGCATTCGTCTCGCCGCCCCCCTCTCCTTCGGCCTGATGCACCTCGCCCCCGCGATAAACAGCTTCATGACCCGGCATCCGGGGGTGATCCTCGACATGGACTTCAACGACAGCCAGGTCGACCTGGTCCAGGAGGGCGTGGACCTGGCCCTGCGCATCGGCCAGCTCGAGGACTCCACCATGGTCGCCCTGCCCCTGGCGCCGGTGCGCACGGTGGTCTGCGCCAGTCCGGGCTACCTCGCCCGCTACGGCACGCCGGAGACACCGCAGGCCCTGTCGAGCCATCAGTGCCTCTGCTACTCGAATCTGCCGGAGCCGCAAAAGTGGCGATTCATCGACAGCGAGGGCGGAACACACAGCGTGAGGGTGGATAGTCGCATGCAGGCCAACAACGGCCAGATCATCCTCGAGGCCGCCGCATCGGGACAGGGTATCTGCCTCTCTCCCACCTTCATCGCCTATAGAACCATCCTCGAGGGACGCCTGGTGCCGATCCTCAGCGATTACAAGATCCCCGAGGCCACCGCCTACGCCATCTACCCGAACCGCCGTTTCATACCGCAGCGGGTCAGGGTGCTGGCGGAGTACTTTCGTGAGCTGTTTGGGGAGCGGCCTTATTGGGATGAGGGATTGACCTAATTTACCGGTGAGTACAAACCGGGTACGGCGCCATTGTCTCCCGTATAGAGCAGTTCTGATTCATTGTTAAAGCCTGCCGGTAAGCTCACTTTGGACCAACTTCCCCCACCATCTCTTGTGAAATAGAGACCTTTACCGGTAACAGGCCCCCAATTGACACTTGGTGGACTTGAAGATGTATCCTCATAGGCTTCCTGACACTGGGTCAATGCCAACACCACATCCTTGTCGCCGGGTGACTTGCCAATAGGGATCACATTGTCCACGCGTCCTTCCCAAACGCTAAGTGATTCGCAAGTCAGGTCAAAGGGTGCATTCATAGCAGGCGACCAACTCATTCCACCATCAGTGGAAAGATGCAAGGCCACTCCATTATGATAATCAGCAAGCGACTCTGAACGCAGATCCACCCAACCAAGTAAACGTTCATTCCCCATGTACTCAAAATGTTGGATGCAATAAGTTACCTTGTTATTAGGATCCGTATGATCGCCGCATTCAGAGGAGAAGTCTGTCAGCTGATAATAACTGGCGCCCCCATCATCGGTGCGCATCATGATAGAGTCAAATGGAAAATCACCACCCTCCCGGCGCCCGGGTGGATTTCCCTCCAGGTAACCGGCAAAGCCGAAAGATGAGTTACCCAAATAGTCCACCTCCGGTAATCCCCCTGTGCCCAAACCCGGGGCACCTAACCAACTCCCCGGCGCTCCCAATGCATTGGATTGAAAAAGTTGGAACTCCCGTGGTCCACCTGCTTCTCCAGGGTGTTGAACCCGGATCCCGGCCAGTCCTTGTTCGCCTGTATATACAATACTTTCATAGACAGAAAAAGTATCAGACCCAAGCGCCGCGCCGACAAGTAACGGCTGCCATGTAAAATCCACAAGCTCCCATGTTTGGCCATAGTCCGTACTATGCGCCATACTGTTTTCGGATCTGCCTGCCATTATATTTCCATCGTCATCCATGTAATCGATATAACTGAAGTGAACCAGCAGTTCACCTTCTCCCAGGTTGATCGCTTTGTGGACCAGTACACGATTGCCCGTAAACAGGGTAGTGTCAGTAACGGGCTTATAAAACCCACCTTTATACGTCCATGTATACCCCAAATCGTAGGAAGCTGAAACCGTGATGATGTTGGGAACGGGTGACCCCCCTTGCACGCCATCGACAGAGAAGGCCAGGAGCGGATCTGGATAAAACTTCTTTAGGGCAATACCACGTTCATTTCCTATTTTACCATCGAATATTAATAATAATGGTTTACTCTGATCCCAGGCACTATCGTCGATTACAAATCTCATACTTTTTGTATCTTGGTCATTAAGTATATCTGTTGTTGACAGATAATTTGCCATGCTATTTCCATCTAACACTCGGATTCTGTCTCCATTAATGGTGTCATAATAGAGTGCAAACGAACCATCACTGAAAGCAAAGGGCGCACTACCCGCATTGTAGTCACTGGTTGTATTACTAATTGTTAAAGTTATGTCTCTACTTGTTGAATTAGCACCCGGAACCCAGGAGAGATCATCAATAGAGAAATGACCGCGAAAAAAATAGTTGATGAGGCCTGTTCCGAATGAGACTGCGCGTCTTAGTAGAAAATCATTCGCTGACTCTACTGTTTTACTATTTATTGTAAAAATACGAGGCGCTGCAACCAACTTTCGCACTTCATTTAAATCCGTGGAAAAGAGGTTAAATGCACTTGCCCGTTGATTGAAAATTGTGAATGGCCCACCCGACTTTGCACCATAGCCATCATTTCCATTTGTTGATACAAAATGAACTTGGCCGTGTAACGCTGAATTTCCAAACTCTAGTGAAGCGTCGGCTACTTCGACAGTTTGGTTCGGTCTAGGTAAGGCATAATCCTGACCTGCGGTAAAGGACCCGTCGGGTAGAACTATAAAATTTGTATCATTGCTTATGAAATTTCTATTGGTAAAACTGGCTAAGCCAGACTGATCACCGTAAAATCTATTTTTAAACAAGTCTCGAGCATAATTTAGATCATTTAGATCGATCTGATTGTATGCGAAAGTTGTTAATGGCAACTTCTTGACTATCCTTTCTGTATATCGTTCGTGAAAACTTCCAAACAAATGCTGGTCAACTCTCGCGTGCTCTGGTGTCCCCATATCCTGGACCAAATGCACAACCATTCCCAAAGACTGAAAAAATTTAGTGAGTTCAACCGTCCTCTCATTTTTCGTTGCGAGCGTATAACCTCTAAGTAAATAGTTCGTAGCATCTTGCAGTGAATATTGTTGAAGGTCTAGAATTGGATTATTAGTAACAAACTGATCTTCTAGAGCCCAATCTGGCGCCTTAACGGTATCAGGATAAAAGATTGGAAGTTGAATTAACGGTGTATCATTCTCCGGATCATAAAAGTGATTAAGGCCCCTTATTATCACAGGTTCATACATTATATATGCATAGTCTTCATATACAGCTCCACAATATATGTATAATAAATGATTGTATTCACCTGGAATCGACAGGCTTTTCATACATTGATATCGATCAATTTCATCTTGAACATTAGCAAGCTTGTCGAAACCCATACCATCAACAAACTCATTGTTTGTTAGTATTGAGTTTTGAGCCGCGAGACGTGCCATTCTTGTATGCGCTTTCCAATCATATGCCGCAACCTGACTCGAACAAAGAATGCAAACTAGTACCAAACTATAAAAATAAAATTTTGTCACTGTATAAGCTCCCTGCATATTCTCATAGTTTATGTATCCTTGTTTATCCATTCTCTTTTTTCATTGCTAGCTGTTTTAACTTGGAAAAAACAATATTGAGTATTACATGCTGAAGACTCGCCATACCCCATAATAATCCATGACGAATTCAATAATAAATGCTCGATCAATAGCATTTATATTACGATTCACCAAGTAACTTCCATGGTCAGGATGTATTTGTAATAATTGTAAATCTGAGTAGCCTTGGATTATGGTTGGAAACTCCGGCAACAGGACGAAGAATATATCACCGTACATCTGTATCGATTCTTCATACAAATGATCGACTGCCAATCCTTGATTACCTTGAATCAAAGCCGCATTCATACTCAACCAAAGATCCTGTAATAACATATCTATTTGTTCAGTTGCTACTACACCAACCAGTTGAGTTACAGTGTATTGGTTGCCTATTGCATCGGTTACTAGCACCTGTGGATAATAGAGCCCACCAACGTCATATTGATGGTATATGTCCGCTGTTAGATTATCGACAATTGTTTCATCTATAACACCATCTCCTTCAAAATCAATATCAATCTGTGCAATTTGATTCAGTGTTGTGTTAATCAGGTTGAATCTGTTGGTTAATGGAGTTATTCCATTGGATTCTGCAACAAAGAAATCGATGGGCAAATCGCTTACCCGGTTAATAGTTAATGTTTGAGTGATATGCTTTCTGCTAAGTGTCGTAGCAGTAATCTGTATTTCATTTACTCCATCAACAAGTGGAACACGTGCAGCAAACTCACTCCCGTATGGATCTCCACCTTTTTCTGCCACAATGTTATTAATGGTAATGCCGACGTTTGATGGTATCGTTAGTGTACCTTTTACAATGACGTAATCATCATTAATGTCAGCATTATCCATTGGTTCCAAAATCGTAAATTCCGGAGGTTCTGTTTCGTTGGGATCGTTTGGGTAGAAATCCGCATCATTACCAACACCATCACCATCTCGATCGGTATCTATATTGTCACCGATGCCATCTGCATCGTAGTCATATGCCTCGGTTGTATTTTCAGGAAAGTGGTCATCATTGTCTAGAACACCATCCGCATCCATATCTCCATCAGTTAAATCTGGTGTGACAGTTATTGTGACTGTATCAGATGCCTCCATCTCTAAATCATTAACAACAGTAAGTTGAAACAGCAAATCAGTTTCCACCGCTAGGGCTGGCAAGGATAATCGTGTTACTGCCTCATCAGGGTTAGTCAATATAGCATTTGGCCCTGCCAACTGTTCCCATCGATAGTTTTCTATCGTGTTATATGGGTCAAAACTTCCGCTGCCATCAAGAGTAATCAGTGTTTTCTCTACAGTTTGTTGATCCAAGCCTGCAATTGACGTCAATCCTTGTCCTGCCGGCAACACAACTATTTTGACGGGATCAGCATCCAATACAATCCGACCAAATTGACCTTGCGTCACAACTTTAGCCATCACAAGAACCAGCGTTGTACGCTCTGCTACATCAGGAGCTACAAAACTGTAAGACCAGCCCGAACTAACTGGATTAATTATTTCAGGTCCGTCAAGCTGCAACCATCTCATAAGTTCGCTGTAGTCAACACAACCACTGATTGGATTACACTCTTCAGGCTCTAGAGACTCACCAAGCAACTCGACTTGATCACCGGATCGCACTATTAAGTCTGCACCAGCATAAATTGTTCCTGCCTGGTAGTCCGGATGCAGCGCCCAGAAATACTCCTCATCAATTATCACACTCTCGGCACCGTCAAGGTCAGTCACAGTGAGACCAATTTTTACTCTTGCAACTCCAGTTGCAGGATCCAGCATCGGCAGCTGAATAAGAGGCTCTGCCGAGTAATCCAAGAACACAACGTCTAATCCATTAGTCTGCGTCCAGTTAAATGTTTGTATGTAGTTATCCTCGTCATAACTACCGCTGCCATCCAATTTTAATGTAGCACCCGATAAACCTATGAGGTCACGCTGCACTAAGCTAGGTCTAGGCAGGGTGTTTGAATAGCCAATACCCCAGTTCATCTCATCGTCATCTCGGTTGCCTTGATTATCTGTAACAGTAAGCAGGAATCGATAGTTAACGAACTCTTGTATGAGGTGTGCTGAGAAACTTGTATTGGCACTTGTTGGATTGGTTAAATCTATTTTTGGACCACTGATCTGTTGCCAATAATACGAAGCAATGTAACCATCGGAGTCTAAACTTGCGCCGCCTGAAAGTGGTCGACTATCCCCATGATTGAAATAGTAGGGAAATATCGACATGTCGTTTCCTGCATTGGCATTTGGTACGGCACCGGTGTTAGCAGGTGGCTCTAATGTAATCACTACATCATCTGTCGCAACCCCTCCACGGTCATCTGTTACTGTCAGGCGAATTGTATAGTCTCCTGGAGCATTAACACTGACGGCATAGTTCGTGGGATAGGTTGTATCACCTCTGAAATTTGTAATATATACAACCGATTCAGGCGTATCTATAACTTCCCAACTATAACTGACAATTTCACCATCTGGATCAATACTGTTAGATCCATCCACAACGATATAACTGTGACTTGTAGAAACATGATCAACTCCCGCGTTTGCTTGAGGTAGGATGTTCGCAGGCAAGTCTACTTGTCTAATGATGTTAAGCGTTATTGTATTTCGGGCAATCAAGCCTCTTTGATCGTTTGCCGTTATTTCAAATACCAGTTGGGTTGTTGACTGAACATTTGGCGCCAGAATTCTAGCTTGTTCTCGATATTGTCGATACTGCAAAGTTACAGGTGGCCCACTTATCTGTCTCCAGCGATATGATCCTAGTTTAATGCTGTCCAATGGTTGAGTTTGAAACAGTGCCGTCGCATCCATGACATGGTAGTCACCTTCGACAACGGTCTGTGCGGGCGTCGGAATGGGATCAGGCGGGAGATTTTCCAATACATGAATGGTTATTTCATCGGTTGCAGTTGAACCTTGATCATCAGTGACGGTAAGCCTGAATATGATCGGCGTGTCCTGGGTAACGTCAGGCAACAATATCCCAACCCTGGGCGAGTCAAAACTGCGAGACCAGACTGACGCCACAGGTCCGGATATCTGTTCCCATAGATAGGTTGAAATTGAACCGTCGGGGTCACTGCTTTGATTGGCGTCCATGGTGAAAACCCTTCCCTCCACACCAGAACCGTCCGGACCGGCGACAGCCACGGGTGGAAGATTAGAGTCTATTACAACATTTACCAAGACTTCATCGGGTGTACGACTGCCATTGTTGTCTTCAACATACAACCGGAAGACTATTTCGCCAGGTGCGGCTGCCGTGAATGTTGGTGCAGCGCTATTATTGTTGTCAAGCTGGACACTCTCTCCACTAATCTGCCGCCAAATATATTTCACGATGCTACCGTCAGGGTCACTGCTCATACCGCCGTTCAGCTGTACAATCTCACCCACCACAACCGTTTGATCGATACCCGCATCGGCAAGCGGTGGCTGATTGTTATTGATCGCGCTGCGAACAACGATAAAGTCTCTTGTGACCGCACCCGAATCGTCGGTGACGCTGAGGGTAAACGCCAACTCGGCATCGGCAGGCATCAGAAAATTCGGTGCCACCGTACGGGCATTTTGCAGCACCACGGAAGGTCCGCGATTTTGACGCCAGTTGTAGCTGACGATCGTGCCATCGGCATCGCTGCTTGCACTGCCGTCCAGTTGTACCGTCTCACCCGCTGCGACCGTCTGATCGGCGCCCGCATCGGCATTCGGCGGCTGGTTGCTGCTGACCGCGCTGTGAATGACAACACTGTCTCTTGTTATTGCACCTGAATCATCGGTAACACTGAGGGTAAACGCCAATTCGGCATCGGCAGGCATCACAAAACTCGGCGCCGCCGTACGGGCATCTTGCAGCACCACGGAAGGCCCGCGGTTTTGGCGCCAGTTGTAGCTGACGATCGCGCCATCCGCATCGCTGCTTGCGCTACCGTCCAGTTGTACCGTCTCACCCGCGGCAACCGTCTGGTCGGCGCCCGCATCGGCATTCGGCGGTTGATTGTTGTTTGTTGTAGAGCGTACAACGATACTGTCTCTGGTAATCGCACCCGAATCGTCAATGACACTGAGGGTAAACACCAACTCTGCATCCGCGGGCATTACAAAACTCGATATTGGCGTACGGGCATTTTGCAATGCCACGGATGGACCGCGATTTTGCTTCCAGATGTATTGAACTATCGTGCCATCCGCATCGCTGCTTGCACTGCCGTCCAGTGTTACAGTATCACCCGCATTTACAGTCAGATCGTCGCCTGCGACTGAAACAGGGGATTGGTTTGTATATGGTTCGACGAGAATTTCAACGCTATCCGTTGCAACAGCACCAGCGTCGTCTTCTACTTTTAGCGTAAAAGCCAGTTGGGCATTGGGTGGTGCTTGAAAGCTTGGTGTGGCGCTCCGGGTATCGGACAGTTGCACCGCGGGGCCGCGCTTTTGATACCAACGATACTTGGCGATCATGCCATCGGTATCGCTGCTGGCTGTACCATCCAGCTGTACCAGCTCGCCAGTGGAAACGGATTGATCAATACCCGCATTGGCCAGCGGTGATATATTCGTATAAGGATCGGTTAGGATTACTACCCGATCAGTTGCCACTTCATTGGTATCGCTAACCAGTCTGAGGACAAACTCGAGCTCTGCATTGGCAGGTGCCTGAAAACTCGATACGGCTGTTCTTGAACCCGCAAGAGTCACTACCGGACCGCGCACTTGAAACCAGTGATAACTCGCTATGGTGCCATCCGTTTCACTACTCCCCGTTCCGTCCAACTGAACCTGTGTACCCGCCGTGACAACTTGATCAGGGCCGGCATTCACAATCAGTGCGGCATCTGTTTTGTTACTGCCGACAGACAGGCAAATAAAAATGAGTAGTGTGAATGATAGTGATGAGAATGACCGGGCAGGATATTTGAGCATCCTTGTTCACCTACAGAAAATCCATATCGATAATCTCAGCAGTCCGCCAATCTAGGCAAACTGGAGATGTTGCAGCCTTAAACGGCTGAGGTGATATTAACTATGCTGATTGTTGAACAAAATGACACAGATCAATTACCCAGGGACCAATGGATCCACGCCTCATTTTGCTTTTCAGGATGACTGCCAATAGCCCTTATGGGGCCGACTTTCAAAGCAGCGATTCGTAGAGAGCGCGATCATTGAGCATAGTAAGGAGTTGATTGAGTTGGATTGCACTGTCAGCATTAGCGCTCTTTTGTGATTGGACAATCAGTTCGGCCCGGTATCTTTCAAACAATCCAACCACCTCATCCCGTGAATAATTCTGTTTGTACTGTTTGTCAGACATTGAAGAAGCAACACCATCAACCAGCGCCACCTCAGCCGAACGCCGAATCATCGTACTGGCTCCCGTACCCTCTTCAGCGGCGGTCATGGGACCTGTCTTGGTATATCGCTTGCCCTGATATTCGAACTGCTGACCTATCTTGAGTTGAGGAAAACGCATAACTGAACCTATGAATTCCGAATCGATTACACTGGCCGTAAACAGCCCCAGCCATTTGTAATACAAACAGTTACCTCATCAACCGTTGCAGGACGGTCGCCAACAATCCCGGCGGCGGGAAACGATCGCTGTCGATCGTGATAGTTCGCTCCAGTTCCGCCGAGGTCAAGGGCTGACGCTTTTCCTGTTGCAGCTTGAGTACCGCGAGATTGGCTTCGGAGGCATCCCCTCCCCGCTCGCACCTCTGCCGGATGCGCTCCTTCAACAGCGACTCCGGTGCCTGGCAGTCGATGATCACCAACGGCGCCTGTTGACTCTGTGCCAGCTGCAGAAACAGCTCACGCTGCCACTGCGCCAGGCAGGTGGCGTCGATAATCACCGAAAAGCCTGAGCGCAGCAACTGTTTCGCCATCCCCGCAAGATGGTTGTAGGTTATCCGCGTTGCCCGTTCACTGTAGCGTTCAATGGAGAGACCGCTTTCATCCGGATCGGGGAAGAGGCGCCGGCGCTCCACGTCGGATCGGATCCTGATCACCATCAGCTGCTCCGCGAGCCAACCGCTGACGCTGCTCTTGCCCGAACCCGAGACACCATGGGTCAGGAGCAACGATGCGGGCGGGTGGCGGATCACCGATTCAGCCAGGGCGAGGTAGCTGCGGTACTCTTCCAGTTGCTGCTCCCACTCATCGTGCTGCAATCCCGATTGCATGGCGCGGATGGCGCAGACCTTGGCCCGCACCATGGCACGATAGAGCAGATAGAAGCGCAGCAGGTGGAGACCGGTGTAATCCCCCGTTCTCTCCAGGTAGCCGTTCAGCAGCTGATCGGCGGCGCTGTTCATGCCGCGATGCTGGAGATCCATGAGCAGAAAGGCGATATCGCTGAGGGTGTCTATCCAATGCAGGTTCGGATTGAATTCGATGCCATCGAAGGGGGTGATCTCGCCCTCGAAACGGGTGATGTTTCCCAGATGCAGATCACCATGGCACTCCCGGATATGTCCCGCGTCGTAGCGCTCTTCCAGGTTGGATTCGAGGACAATACTCTGCTGTTCGGTCCAGGTCTGCAGCGCATTGAGCCGTTCCATCTCGAACAGGGGCTGTTTCAATTCCCGGATCAGGCGGAAGTTCTCCAGCATCGGCCCGATGACATGATCCGGCTTGCCATAGGGCATCCCGTTTGAAACCCTGGCGGCCGAGAGATGGAAATCGGCCACCTGGCGCGCCAGGCGATCGATCTCCTCCCTGCCGGGCAGCTTGTGGCTGAGCAGATCCTCCTGGCGAAAACGGCGCATCGCCAGGGCATATTCGATCATGCCATCGTCGGCATCGATGCGGGGATCATCAACGCTTCCCCCGATGCCCACCAGGTCGAGATAGAGCCGCGGCGCAAGACGGCGATTGAGCCGCAACTCCTCCTTACAGCATCGTCGCCGCTTCTCCAGGGTCGAGAAGTCGAGAAATCCGAGATCGATGGGCTTTTTGATCTTGTAGGCCCGATCCCCGACCAGCAGCAGATGGGAGATGTGGGTCTCGATATGTTCGACCCTCTCCCCGGGGAGACCGAAGAGTGCCGGAGAGTTGACCAGTTGCCCTATCAAGTGCTCCTGTGCTACCAAATCGTCTGCAATCGTGGTCATGTTCGGCAATATCCTTGACTAAATATTAGATAGTGCTAATATAGCGTCCAATTTTCATCCGGGGCGTTTGATGGCACGGGCCATCATCCCAGCGTAATGCCCATCAGGATTCACCCAGCACCGATGCGGCTACCGGATAAACACTGATAGTTTAGAGGCAAATCCATGAATATCGACCGAATTGTTCTCGCCTTCGCCGGTGTGGTTATTCTACTGAGCGTCGTGCTTTCCCACTACCACCACCCCTACTGGCTCTTCCTGACTGCGTTTGTCGGACTCAATCTGCTACAATCCGCCTTCACCGGTTTCTGTCCATTGGCGACAATCCTGAAGAAGATGGGCAGACAGAGCGGATCCGCTTTCTGAGCAGGAATAGAACCCGATTCACGGGGCGCTTGCCCCACCCGGTTGGTTGGCGAGGCGCAGGGATGCGCCTGTTCTAACACCCCTATTCAGGCTCCACCTCATCCACCTCCACCGGCTCTGCCCGCAGATCATGGGCGGTGGCCGCGGTGACCCGCACCTCGATGAAGTCCCCCGGCTGCAGATCCCAGGCCCCGGGTATATAGACCCGGCCATCGATCTCCGGTGCGTCCGCTTCGCTTCGCGCCACCACCTGCTTCTCCCTGACTTCATCCACCAGGACCACCATCCTGCGACCGATTTTGGCCTCCAGCCGTTGACGGCTGATCTCTGCCTGAAGCGCCATAAACCGGGCGCGGCGCTCCTCCTTGACCTCTTCCGGCAGCGCGCCCGGCAGATCGTTTGCCTGCGCCCCCTTCACCGGTGAGTAGGCAAAACAGCCCACCCGGTCGAGCCGGGCCTCGCGGAGGAAGTCGAGCAGCTCCTCGAATTCAGCTTCCGTCTCACCCGGAAAACCGACGATGAATGTACTGCGCAGGGTCAACTGGGGGCAGGCCTGGCGCCAGCGCTCGATCCTCGCCAGCACCTTCTCCGCGGCCGCCGGTCGCTTCATCGCCTTCAACACCCGCATATTGCCGTGCTGCAAAGGCATATCGAGATAGGGCAGGATCCGCCCCTCGGCCATCAGCGGGATCAGATCATCCACATGGGGATAGGGATAGACGTAGTGGAGGCGTATCCAGGCCTGCAACTCCCCCAGCGCAGCGGCAAGGGAGGCCAATTTCGATGCCACCGGTCGGCCCCGCCAGAAGTCCGGGCGGTATTTGATATCCACACCGTAGGCGCTGGTGTCCTGGGAGACCACCAGCAGCTCCCTGACACCCGATTCCACGAGCCGCTGCGCCTCCGGCATGATCTCCCCGAGGGGACGGCTCACCAGCGCTCCGCGCAGATCGGGAATGATGCAGAAGCTGCAGCTGTGATTGCAGCCTTCCGATATCTTCAGATAGGCGTAGTGCCTGGGGGTCAGCTTGATGCCCTGGGGCGGCACAAGGTTGGTAAAGGGGTCGTGGGGCGGCGGCAGCTGTTGATGGACGGCCTCCATCACCTCTTCGTAGGCGTGCGGCCCGGTAACCGCCAGCACCTGGGGGTGGGCCCTGCGAATCCGCGCCTCATCCTTTCCCAGGCAGCCGGTCACGATGACCCTGCCATTCTCCTCCAGGGCCTCGCCGATCGCCTGCAGCGACTCTTCCACCGCCGCGTCGATGAAACCGCAGGTGTTGACCAGCACCAGGTCGGCGCCATCGTAACTGGCGGAGAGTCGGTAGCCTTCGGCGCGAAGCCTGC
Source organism: gamma proteobacterium symbiont of Ctena orbiculata (assembly GCA_003058495.1). Classification (GTDB taxonomy): domain Bacteria; phylum Pseudomonadota; class Gammaproteobacteria; order Chromatiales; family Chromatiaceae; genus Thiodiazotropha. The sequence goes on from QBVC01000019.1 coordinate 198,550, forward strand.
TCAATATCTGCTCGGAATCGACCAGGTTCTTGGGGCAGCCCAGACTGACAAAACCGATATGGGGCGAGTGCTCGGACATCTTATCGGGTTCAGTAATCGAGGCGGTAGAGTTCCCGGCGATACCGGGTGACCTGCTCGTCGCCGACGTCGAGCTTATCCAGCACCGCCCGCATCCCCCTGCGCGCGATACCGTCCCGATAGGACGGATTGCTGCGGGCGAGTTCGAGCAGCAGATCGAGGGCCTCTTCGAGCTCGTCCCCCACCAGGCGCAGGGCCGCCAGCTGATAGAGGCTCTCGGCATCCTTCGGGTCGGCCTGCAGGCGCTGCATCAGGCGCTCGGGGGTTTCGGCATCCCCGGCAGTGACAATGATATCGAGGTGCGCCAGCAGGTCGCGTATCTCCACCGCCTCCCTCGCCTGCTCCGGGAGTGCGCTCAACAGGGCATGGGCATCGTGATAGCGCTGCTGGCGCATGAGGATCTTGCCCATCAGTGCCGGCAGCTCGAGATTTTCCGGATCGGCCAGGATCGCATCAGCCAGCAGCTGCAATGCCCGGTCCGGGTCACCCGCCTGCCATGCGGCGATCACCTCGCGGCTGGTGGGATCGAGCGCTCGTTGCACATATTGCTCGATAATCCGCGGATAGTCCGCTTCAGGCTGCACCCCGTGATACTCCGCGACCATCTCGCCACGGTGGAACAGCTTGAAGGAAGGGAGGCTGCGCACGCCGAAGCGCTCTACCAGGGGTTTCTGTTCATCGGTATTGATCGAGACCAGCAGAAAACGGCCCTGATAGCGCTTGGCCAGGTCGACCAGGATCGCGCGCTGTTTAAGAGAGGGGCCGACCCAGGGTGCCCAGAAATCGACAATCACCAGACCCCGTTTGGAATTTTCCACCACCAGCCGCTCGAAGTTTTCAACCGTCCCTTCCAGGATGTAGGGGGCATCGCTCATGAACTGAGCAGGCCCATCAGCGAATCGCTGGCATAGTCACGCCCCATTTCGACCACGATCGTCTGCGAAATCTCCAGTTCACCCTGCTGCAGATGGGGCAACAGCTGCTCTGCGATCTGCTGTACGATCAGCATCCCTACCCGGTTGGGATCGCCCTCCGCAAGGGTAGCGATATTCTCACCCAGGAGTCGCAGATAGTCGGCAAAGGCCTGCGCCTGGTCTGGTTGTTCAAGCGCCTGAAATTCGGGGGTAAAATCTATATGCAGCTCGCGTCCTGGCTGTTCGGGATCATCCAGCACGCCAATCTTCAATGGACCTTCTATCAGCATCCGCTTCTCCGCATATCGATACAACTCGGAACGACATGTTAATACGTTCACAGGCTTCGGCAAAGCGAACCTTCTAAAAACAAATACTTAAACAGAACCAGGTAATTTTGTAACAAATCATCCGCTTCCAACGCCGAAACAAATGTGCGACCATACCGTCCGATTGATCGATCTCCCAGGATCTCGGGGGATGGCCTGACTGACCCAATACTGGCGCAGGCCCAGTGAATAAACCGATTAGAACGATGGCCGGCTCGTTCATATCTTGAGAGCTGCCGACCTCTGTAGTTTGTGAGGTAGAGGGATGAAAAACTGCAAGCTTTGCCGATATAAGAAGGTCTGCAACGACCTGCCCGGCATCTGTATTCTGTTTCAGTATCTGGCAGTGGTCGCGGTGATCGCTTCCCTGGGCTTTCTCTTTGTCACCCAGGAGCTGCTCGTCTGACTTCTCTGCCGAGGCCTATCGATTACGCCCCGGTCAAACCCCGTAGCAAAACCCTATCGCGGGCTGATTCCGCATCGCTGACCGCCGCTTCGCCAAACGGAGAGGCAGGTCGCCCGACGGCTTGAGGCCTTGTCAGGATCCAGTCATGGGCCAGTTGCCCGGATCGGATCGAGGGTAGCCCGCTGTTTCAACAGCTCAGCGGCCCGGGATATCGACGACTCCCGGGTCGATTCGTCATATCCCTTCAAGAGTAACATTGCATCGAGTAGGGAAACCTCTTGAACCTCATAGAGCGGGAGCTCATCATTTATGACAATTTCTTTATTTATCATGATGGTGCCTACTTTTATTAATCCTCCTACTTAAAGATATGTTAGACCTTTATAAAAATATTGCAAATCCGCTATGATGCTTCCTTCAACTTGCTACCCATGATGGACTCAGGTTATGCCGGAAAATGAGGTTGTCTTGCTCGGTATCGGAGAGATAGTCGGCGTCCCGGCCAAGGCCCTCCCGCGCCCCGGATTCACCCTCCACCCGGTTAGCCGCGAGAAGGACATCGCCGGGCTGCGCACCGGCGGCAATCCGGACGCGCGCTTTCCCATGCCGAACGCCTCAACCTTGACCCGCCCCAGCTGCGTGGACGGCAGCAGGGGCTTGCAGTGAGTTAAAAATGGCCGAGTTCAAACCCAGGATCTCACCCGAAAGCCGGGTCAGGATGCACTTTTCGCTGACACTGCCGGATGATACGGAAGTGATTTCGACCTATGGCGGTGAACCCCTGGCGTTTACCCTCGGCGACAACACCATGGAGCAGCTGCTCGAATTTGCCATCCTGGGGCTTCGCGCGGGGGATGAGCAGGATCTTCTCGTCTCCGGCGACGAGGTCTTCGGGCCGAGGGACGAGACACGCATTCACTGGCTGGAGCGGACTCTCTTTCCGCCGGATCAACGGCTCACTCCAGGGGAGATCATCGCCTTCACCACCCCAGAGGGTGAGGAGCTTGCGGGGATGGTGCTGGAGGTCGATAACGGACGCGTGCATATCGATTTCAACCACCCGCTCTCCGGCAAGCAATTCCACTACAAAGTCACTATTCTTGATGTTGAAGCGGCCCCGGATCCGGAAGGGACCGAGCCCGCAACCAGCTGAGAGGTCAGGGCCTGTTAGATGCCGATGAATCAGAGTCAAACCATCCTGCTTGCCAATCCCAGGGGATTTTGCGCCGGCGTCGATCGCGCCATCGAGATCGTCGAACGCGCCCTGGAGCTGCTGGGAGCGCCCATCTATGTACGCCACGAGGTTGTGCACAACCGCTTTGTGGTTGAGAGTCTGCGTGCCCGGGGGGCGGTTTTCGTCGATGAGCTGAAGGATGTCCCCGACGGGCATACCGTGATCTTCAGCGCCCACGGCGTCTCACGATCGGTGCGCGAGGAGGCGGAGCAGCGGCATCTCCGGGTCTTCGACGCCACGTGTCCGCTGGTGACCAAGGTCCACCTCGAAGTTGCCAGACGCTGCCGGGACGGCTACGAGGTGATCCTGATCGGTCATCGCGGCCATCCCGAAGTCGAAGGCACCATGGGGCAGTGCACGGGCGGCAGTGAAAACAGCCGTATCCACCTGGTGGTGACGAGTGAGGATGTCGAGAAGCTGGATATCGGACAACCCGAGAAGATCGCATTCGTCACCCAGACCACCCTCTCCATCGACGACACCCAGCAGATCATCACCACCTTGCAGCAGCGCTTTCCGAATATCATCGGCCCCAAGAAAAACGATATCTGCTACGCAACGCAGAACCGCCAGGATGCGGTCAAGGAGCTCGCCCGAGAGTGCGACCTGGTGTTGGTGGTGGGTTCACCCAACAGCTCCAATTCCAACCGCCTCAGGGAGATTGCGGAAAAGTTCGGCCCCCCCGCCTATCTCATCGACGGCGCCGATGACATAGATCCAAGCTGGCTCGACGGCAAGCACCATATCGGCGTCACCGCGGGGGCGTCCGCACCGGAGATCCTGGTTGCCAGCGTTATCGACAAACTCAGAAAGTGGGGCGCCGAAAAGGTCGTCGAGACCCGGGGCAAAGAGGAACAGGTCGTGTTCGCCTTGCCAAAATCCCTCTCCGGCGATTCGCTTTAGCAGCGACCCGGCGATCCATAGAGCTATGCGACGCAACGCCAGTGTGCAGGTATCGTCGCAAACTGATTCCGCCTGAGCGCGGATTTCAGGTTTATAACTTTCGTTCCCATTCTCCGCGATCAGCCTTCGAAAACCGGAATTTTGTTCCACTTTTTCAGGATATACGGACACACTCCTCCGATGAACGGTATACCCCCGCAACCCTGGATAAACTAGTCTATGTACAGAATCTCATGAGGTTTGTTCTATGCGCATATATCAAGGATACACGCTGCTCGAATTGTTGGTCACGTTAGCAATAGCTGCCGTACTGATGGCATTTGTCGTGCCGGGTTTTCGAGGATTGATTGAGAACAACAATGTAGCGACGACCAGCAACGAGTTGCTTGGCGCACTACTGTATGCCCGTAGTGAGGCTGTGAGGATAGAAGGCAATGTTACCTTCACGCCTGAGGTCGATGGTTGGCTGGTAACTGCAGGTGGTACGGATATCGTCGACCAAACTATCGACAACGAAAATATCACGCTCGCGGAAAACATTAATACGAATGATGTGACCTACAACCCCCGAGGCCGTGCCGCTATCACTGCGGGGGATAACATAGAGGTCAGCTTCGATGGTACGGTTAAAAGCCGAATCTGTCTTAGCACTACCGGTCGACCTTACATCAAAAAGGTCTACGAAGGAAACTGCCCATGAATCTACAAGCTCACAGCTTACACAAGAGATATGCCCGCGGCATGACCCTGGTCGAGGTTTTGATAGCAGCCACAGTAATAGCAGTCGGCTTATTGGGCATCGCCTCACTGCAGGTTAATGCACTTCAGGGTGCTAATGATGCTCGATATCGCGCCAATGCAACAGATGTAATCGCCTCTTTGGCTGATCGTTTGCAAGCAAATCTAGCGGGCGTTGCTTCATATGGAAATCCTATTCCTACTGAATCTTGTGCACTTGCTTCAGATGGGACATTGTCCACTATTGAGAGATGCGCCATGAGTCCTGATGGTCCTGCCAGTGTAGTCTCCCAATGCACTCAGGCAGAGATGGCAGCATATGACCTCTGGGAAGTCAATTGTTCGCTTCAGACCAGCATTCCAGGGGCAGTGTTGTCTATTACCTGCCCAGCGCCAGGATGTGCGACGATGACCCCCATGACCGTAAACATCTCATGGCAAACACAGAACAGAAACCCGGATGCAGCTACAGCCACCGAAAATTTCATACTTCATGATGTTGTTGCAACGATCTTGCCCGGAGTACCATCACTATGACACGAGCCAACCATAGACAGGCAGGTTTTTCCATCATCTCCCTGATGATCGCCAGTGCAATCGGCATCTTTCTGATTGGCGGCGCTGGTAAAATATACCTGGATAGTAAAAATGCGTTTAATGCCAGATCGGCAATTTCCTCAGTTGCTGAAAGTTCGAGATTTGCCGTATTTGATCTTCGCCGTTACCTTGTCATGGCAGGCAGGGGTATAAGTAAAAAAGATGACGCTGAATACTTCTATACCATTCCTGACAATAATTTAAGGACCTTTCCCGCCGTTGACCCGGATAATACGGTCGCCTCTACGTCCACGGCTATTATTGACCAAGATAATAACGATTCAAGCGCGGTTGCCGTGCGCTACAAAATCGGGCCACGGCCCTGCGCACATATCACTACGCCTCTAACTGAAGATGATGAAGAAACACATACTGTTCGTTTCTACCGCAATAATAATGGAGAACTCGTCTGTCAGGACATTCTGACGACAGCTGGTGGTTTGACCACTGTATACGAACGCGCCATGGTATCGGGCGTATACCGCATGCGAGCCCTATATGGAATCGACACCGATGCTGACGGCTTTGCCAACCAATACCTCACGGCAACTGAAGTGGACGATGCCGGACGTTGGAGAAATATCGTATCGATCCGAATCGGTCTGATAACCAGTTCAGATACCAACGAACTCCCCTACACATACAGACCTGCTACAGCAGAACAGATTGGCATGTTAGGGATGGATGTTACTGCTCCAGACACATCCCATGCGTTTAGAACCGCGAGTACCACCATTATGCTGAGAAATCTCATCTCAAGCGGCGGACTAATAAGGCAGTAATTATGATCATGATCAGAATCTCACCCCACACTTACCCTATTCAACAGTCGCAGCGGGGCTCTGCCTTGGTAATAAGCCTGATTTTACTCACTATCATCACGATATTGAGTGTAAGCGCCATGCGCAGCACGAATCTCGATACAAAGATTGCCGTCAATCATCAACTCAAGGAGTTGAGTTATCGAGCTGCCGAGAATGCCTTCGCGCAGCTGATTGCTAACCCACTAACCGCTGTGAGACCGGAAACTATCGGGCCCGAAAACGCAGTAGCGAATCCTGACTTTTACCAATCACTCGGTGTCGTACACCAGCCGGATATCAGCGCGGACATCACCATGGAGCTGATAGAGGTCGCCCCACCTGGCAAATACAAATTCAACGGTCATTCATTGAATCGTACCAGCATTAAGTACCAGGCTGATTCCGTGGGACGCGTTTTAGGCAGCAACACCAGAACCACAAATCGAATGGAATTGGTTTGGATTAGGAACTGAGGGGTTTAAAAATCATGAACATCATGTATAGATTATTTCCAGTCAAGCAACTCGTCATTTCCCTGGGAACCACCCTGGCCATCTCCCTGATGAGTACCATTTCACTTGCCGACGATGTAGAGATCTATCTGCAGGAACCGCCGGAGCCGGTCCCGCCGAATGTACTTTTCGTCCTCGACGAATCGGGCAGTATGTCGAGCGGCAGACCAAGCCGCAGAGACCGCCTCGAACAGGCGATGCGGACATTGATCAATGACCCCGACATGGGCAATGTCAATGCCGCGCTGCTCGGCTACACCACCCGTTGGGGAAACAACGGCCCCCTCTATCTGCGCGCCCACAGCGGCAACTTCAGCATAATCGAAGACAACCAAACCACGTTTCTCAACGCGGCAGATAACCTGCAAACCATCAGCTACACCCCCACGGTCAAGGCGATGGAGGCGGCCGTCAACTGGTTCCGGCGCGATCGGACCTTTGTCGACTCCAACGGCTTCACCACCGTCTCGCCCATCGACGGGATACCCCAGGACAACTGGTGCCGTCCCAACCATATGGTTGTGCTTACCGACGGCCGTCCCAACTCCAACTCCCCCACAAGCGGGCAGGCCTATGGTTTGACGAGTTACGAAGGTGTGAATTGTGTCAGCAACGCCACGTCAAACTGGCAAAACGGCCGCTGCGCTGCAGAGATCGCCGATTGGGCCTACAACACCGATATGGAGACGGGCGATGGCTGGAATGAAGTCCAGAATATCGTCACCCACACCATCGGTTTCGATACCAATGATCCTGCAATTGAAAACTTCATGGAGAACATCGCCTTCGAAGGCGGTGGCAGCTACTATCCTGCAACCAGCGTTTCCGACCTTGTCAGTGCGTTCATCTCGATTGTCGAAACGGCGCAGCAGGCCATCCCCTACGCCTACACAGCGCCGGTAATTCCCTTCAACCAGGATAACGCGGCAGTGAGTGGTGACAAAATCTTCGTACCTATGTTTGTGCCAGAAGCTGAAATCTTCTGGAAAGGCAATATTAAGAGCTACACCATCTCAACATCCACCGCGGGGGGTGATGTCGCTATTGTGTTGACCGACGCTGACGAGCAGGACATCATCAACGACAATTACGAATTTGTCTCCTCGAGAGATCATTGGAATCCCACAGGCAATGACGGTGCAGATCCGCTGGTAGGTGGCGCCGCAGGAAGGATGACATCGAGCGGCAGCCGTAATCTTTACACAAACACCAATCCCGGTGCCGATCTGTCAGCTTCCTCCAATCGTGTCCATCGTGATAACGATCTGGTGACCTACGACCTGCTAGGCGTGGCCGATGGTGATGATGCAACCAGAGATGCCCTGCTCAACTGGATCAGTTGGGATCCCACGCTGACGGGTGAAAGTTCCCATGAGGGTGAGATGGGCGCCCCCATCCATACACAACCTGCCGTAATGAACTACAACGCGGGTGATGTTATTTTTCTGCCAACCAGCGAGGGTGTTCTTGAAGCTATTAATGAGGAGACTGGAGAAGAGCTGTGGGCCTTCATGCCGAGTGATCTCTTGGCTGATATCCAGACCATATATAACAATAACCCCTCATCCATCCCCCACTATGGATTGGACGGACCGCTTACCGTCTATGAGACATCTGGACACAAAATGGCTATTGTCGGTATGCGAAGAGGCGGTCGAAATTATTATATGCTCGATATCAGTGATCGGTTGAATCCCAGATTTGTTACCACACTTAATGCAGCTTCAGGGCTAAACCGGCTTGGACAAACATGGTCCAAACCAATATTTCTAAAAATGGAATTTTCCGGTGGCGCTACCAGGGATGTCCTTGTCTTCGGAGGCGGTTACGATCCTGACCAGGATACAACCACTTCGCGAGTTGATGACGATGAAGGCAATGCCATCTACATTGTGGATGCACTGGATGGAACACTACTCAGAGTCATATCTCCCGATGCCAGTGCCCACTTGACAATTAGCGATATGCAGAATGGTATAACCGGTGATTTGCTTCCGGTAGACATCAACGCCAATGGTGTTACCGATCGTCTGTATGCCGCGGATGTAGGAGGCAGGGTCATCCGTGTCGACATACCCGATAGTGATTTTGCGGATACTTCAATGGACGGTGGCATTATCGCCGATATTAATGCAGGTACCACCGAATTCAGGCGTTTCTTCAACACACCTGAAGTGGGCTACTACGATCTTGGAGGCGTATCCTACCTCGCCGTCCTCATCGGAAGTGGCAATCGTTCAAATCCCCTGGATGTCTCAGTAACGGACAGATTCTATATGATCAAGGATCCGGCTGTATGGCTGAAACCCAGTACCTACGTGACAGTAACACAAGATCAGCTTTACGACGCATCTGGCAACCTTGTGCAAGACGGTACTGACACCCAAAGTGCCGCGGCAGCTACCTCACTACTGACACTGAATGGTTGGTATATCGACTTTGGCCTATCTGAGAAATCCTTTTCCAAGGCGGAACTCTATAGCTATGCTGTGCTGTTCACTACCTTCAGCGCGGAAAGATCCGCTGAACTGGCTGCCTGTGAGGCACGAGGGGCCAGCGGTGTGGGACGCTTCTATGCCATCGATATGAGAAATGCTTCGGCCAGTTTCAATTTGAGCGGCGGTGAAGGCCCCCTTGACAGAAACGACCGATCCATGGTGTTGAGCATGCTAGGTATGCCGCCTTCACCCACGCTCGTCTTCCCGGAAGGCACTGCTGCGGCCTCCCAGTCACAGGTTGTCAAGGCACTTGTTGGCCTGGAAGATGTCTATGAGTGGTCGCCAATCCTTTATCCGATCTCATGGGAAGAGGTAATCGATGAATAAGCGAAAATCTAACGGCTTTACACTGATTGAACTTATGATCGCGGTAGCAATTATCGGGCTCTTGATGGCAATAGTCGTACCTAACTATAGTGAATCGGTCAGACGCGGACACCGCAACGACGGCATGGATGCCCTGACGGCGGCCGCGGCCAAGATGGAGGTTGCAAAAGGCCGGCTCGGCGGCTACCCCGCTACGCTGGCTGGAGGCAATATCGCCGACGAGAGTGTCGAGGGCTACTACGGTAACCTGACCATTGCGCCTCCCACCGCTGAATGTCCCATAGCAAGCTGTTACGTACTCCAGATTGATGGACAGGAAGGTCAGGAACATGGCAATGTAACAGCCTATCGTCTACATTCAACCGGACGCAAGGAACAGCTTCGAGGTGGCGTCTGGGAAGATGGCTGGGATTAATCCTTGCCATCCGTCGGGATAGGACAGAAACGGGGCGGGCCTTCCCGGACTACTGAATCCACATCGCCACACAGGGGAGTGTGGCGGTGGATACCCCGCAGCCGGAATCGCAACGCCCTCCCACTTTGACTGTCGTTGACCTCGCTTCTTAAACACTATTTGAGAAGATACCCGCCATTTTGACCGCTCCGCCCCTCGATCTCCGGACAGATGGTAAGTTTTGCCCGACAAACGGTACTTACCATCATTAATGACTGGCTGTAGTCTCAAATTCGAATAGGGAGTGTTCCAGAAAATGGACTTGAGGCAGGGATAGGCTTTTGTGACAGTTATGGTCAATCCGATCATTACCCGTTATCTCACCATAATTTCTCAATCCTTCTCCTTTCCTCCAGACAGGCACTAGCATTTCCGTGCTGTTTCGCTTGGGGCACTGATTAGATTGAATCGCCTTTACCCTGGCGATTCCACACTGTGTTCTCGGAAGATTGTGGTCACCTATGGATAGCGCATCACTCGCCGCTCAAAAACGATTCGAGCAGGGCATGACACTCGTCGAAGTGCTGATCGCCGCCGTGATCGTGGCGGTGGGCCTGCTCGGCATCGCGAGCCTGCAGATAAATGCCCTGCAGGGATCGACCAATGCCGACTATCGGACCCGGGCCATCGACTTCGCCACTTCCCTCTCCGACCGCATGCAGGCCAACCTCATCGGCGTGGCCGACAACGAGTATCTGATACAGCCATCCTGCGACATGGGCTCACTGTCAGCGGTTTCCGCCTGTGCCATGACACCGCAGATGGGCGACGCCGCTTCGGTTGCCAACTGCAGCCCCCGGCAGATGGCGAGCTACGACCTGCACCAGATCGGCTGCGGCCCGGGTATTCAGAACAGCCTTCCCGGCGGGCGCCTGCAGATCGACTGCGTTGATGCGGATACAAGCGATGCCGATCCCTGCAGCGAACTCTCGCCCATGCTGATCACCATCAGCTGGCTACAGCAGGGCAGAGTGACCGATGCCGTGGCAGAGGATGTGGAGGCGATCAAAATGACCGTGATCCCAGGTGAGCCTTAACATGCAACGATCAAGCGTTCAGCAACACGGCTTCTCCCTGGTATCGCTGATGATCGCCAGCGCGATCAGTCTCTTTCTCGTCGGCGGGATCGGCAAGATCTATATCGACGGCAGGAACGCCTTCAATGCAAGGGCCGCCCTCGCTGCAGCGACGGAGTCCTACCGCTTCACCTTCCAGGAGATGCGGCGCAATCTGATCATGGCGGGAAGGGGAATAGCAACTTCGGACGACAGCGCCTCGGCCTACATCGGTGACCAGGGAGACCAGGGCCTGCGCACCTTTCCCGCCCTCGATCGCTATCCCGACGGTATCGTCAGCGGGGCTCGGCAGGCAACCGACAACTGGAGTCCGGCGCCGGAGGAATCGAGCGTCGTCGCGGTACGCTACGCCTCCGGCCCCACCCCCTGCGGCGCGGACAACCTGACCATGAGCGACGGCACGGTAACGGTCAGATTTCTCGTCGATGAGGGGGGCAATCTGAACTGCCAGGTCTTCCAGAACGGCCGGATATTCCAGTCACAACCCATTGTCTCGGGTGTTGCCCAGATGCGCGCGCTCTACGGCATCGATACCGATGCGGAACCCGACGGCGTGGCGAACAGCTATCTGACAGCGGCCCAGGTAGCCGCGCTGAACTGGATGAACGTGGTCTCGATCAGAATCGGCCTGGTGGTCAAATCCGGAACCGGCTATGAACTGCCGGGACCCTATCGCCCGCAGGCGCCTGAAGCGCTGGATCTGCTCGGGGCGAGATTCATCGCACCCGACACCGACTATGTCTACAAGTCCGCCAGCACCACCATCTCGTTGCGCAACCTGCACCACATGGACCGCCAATTTGCCGAGGAGTGAGGCCTTGTCATGTCACCAGCCAGTTCGATAGAAACAGCACACAGTCAAACCGGGGTTGCACTGGTTGTCAGTCTCATCCTGCTGACTATCATCACCCTGCTCAGCGTTTCCGCCATGCAGAACGCCAATCTGGACACCAAGATCGCGGTCAACCATCAATTCAAGGAGATGAGCTTCCGTGCCGCCGAGAATGCCCTGGCCATCGTTACCGGGCCGGAATTGAGTGTCCTGGACAACCTGGATATTCCCAATGTGGTGGGTGAAATCACCAGCAACGACCCGTTTTTCACCACCCACAACGCCGTCGGCGACCCCATCGATCCCGCCTTTTCCGATCAGCTGCCGATGAGCGCGAGCCTCACCATGGAGTATCAGGGCGAACGCGAGGGACTCTTTTTCTCCGGGCACCAGCTGGACAACACAACCCATCTCTTTCTCGTGGACGCGTTCGGAACCGTGGCGGGAAACGCCACCCGCACACACAACCGAATGCAGGTCGGATTGATACGACAGCGGTACTAAGGAGCGGAACCACCATGTCAACGAATCACCCCACAGCATTCAATCCGCATCAACCCTTGATGGCGATCGTCGCTCTCCTGCTGCTCATCGCTCTCCCGGTCGGCCTCAGGGCTGACGACATCGAGGTCTATCTGCAACCGCCGCCCGATCCGGTGCCACCCAATATCCTGTTTCTCCTCGACGAATCCGGCAGCATGGATAGCGAGGTTGCACCCGGCATTTCGCGCCGGGACGCCCTGGTCAACGCATTGAACAGAATCGTCAATGCCGGCGTGCTGGACAATGTCAACGCGGCGCTGCTCGGTTACAGCACGCTGTCCGATGTCGACAATACCGTCCGCCTGGTGGCCCCGACCGGCGATTTCACCCTCGTTGGCGCCGAGCGGGCAAGCTTCAGATCGGCGATCAACCGGCTGGAGACGCTGCACTTCACGCCCACCACCGACGCCCTCGCCGCCGCGGTCGATTGGTTCAATCCAGCGAGGACGCCCGGCCAGATTCAACCCGGCGGCCTGCAATCGCCATTGAGCGCCGATCCCGAAATCCGCCGCTGCGCGCCGAACCGGATCGTGCTGCTTTCCGATGGCGCCCCCAACACCAGTACCCGAACCCAATACGAGGGCATCCCCTGCACCGCGGTCAATCTGTTCGACAACTTCGACGATGTCAGACCGGAGTGGTACAACGCGGGGGCGCGCTGCGCCAATGAGATCAGCGCCTGGGCCTACAACACCGATCTCGCCACCGCGGATGGTTGGGACGGGGTTCAGAACATCCTCACCTACACCCTCTCCTTCGGCACCACCGCCGGATCGGAGACCCAGACCTTCATGAACGGCGTCGCCGCCGCGGGGGGCGGCGAGTCATGGATGGTCGCCAACGAGGATGAGATCGCCGAGGCCTTCAGCACTATCGTCGATCAGACCCAGGACGCAATCAACTATGTGGTGAATGCACCCACGATTCCCTTCAATCCCGACAATGCCGCGGTCAGCGAGGACATCATCTATGTCCCCCTGTTTCACCCGGAAGCGAGAAGATTCTGGCGCGGCAATCTGAAGAAATACAGGGTGAATGTCACCGACGACGAGATTCAGCTGCGGGCGGTGGGCGGCCAGCGGGTGCTCAACAACGATCATACCTTTGCCAGCACGGTGGACCTCTTCTGTGAGGATGGGGCATGCCCTGCCGATGGTGGCGAGCCCCTCAACGGCGGCGCGGCGCGCACCATGACCGGCATAAGAAACCTCTACACGAACCTGGTACCCGCACACTCCCTCGACCACCAGGCCAACCGCGTTCACCGGGATACTGCCGCGATCACCGCCGAGCTGCTCGGCATCACCGTCGAGGCGGAGCGAACCCTGCTCCTCGACTGGATCAGCCGGGACCCCGCCTATCTCGCCAGCGACGAGCATCCCTCCCTGGACGGGGTGATGGGTGCCCCGATCCACACCCAGCCGGTGGTGGTCGACTATGGCCAGGCGCGCACCGTCTACCTGCCCACCAGCGAGGGCGTTCTCGAGGCCATCGATGCGCAAACCGGCGAGGAGCTCTGGGCCTTCATGCCGCTTGACCTGCTGCCAAATATCCGCCAGCTGAGGAACAACGAACCCTCGGTAACGCCCTACTACGGCCTCGACGGCCCGCTCACGGTCTATGAGACCGGCGGCAGAAAGATGGCCATCGTCGGCATGCGCCGGGGGGGCAGGAAATACCACCTGCTCGATATCAGCGATCGGCTGCGGCCCGAGTATGTCAACGAGATATCCGCGGACGCCTCGCCGGCCCAGTTCGGCAACCTGGGCCAGACCTGGTCGAAACCCCTGTTCGTCCGCATGTGGATCAACAATGCCGAACGCGATGTGCTGGTCTTCGGCGGCGGCTACGATCCCGACCAGGACCAGAGCCAGGGCGCCGATGACGAGGGCAATGCCATCTATGTGGTCGATGCAGCCGACGGCTCGCTCCTGATCTCCGTCTCCAACAGCGGCGCCTCGCTCAATATCGGCGGCATGGACAACGCCGTACCCAGCAACCTCGCCACCGTGGACATCAACGGCAACGGGGTCGTAGATCGCATCTATGCCGCCGATGTGGGCGGCAAGATCATCCGCGTCGATTTCGCGGACGGCGACATTGACGCCCGGGGTCTATCCGGCGGCATCCTCGCCGACATCAACCAAGGGGCCCCCGGACGCCAGAAGTTCTTCACCACGCCCCAGGTAGGCTACTACTCGAGGGGCGCCCATCAGTTCCTGGTGCTGCTGATCGGCACGGGAGACCACGCCAATCCCCTCGACGACACGATCACCAACCGCTTCTATCTGATCAAGGACGGAAACATATGGGATCGTGCGATCAGCTATGACACCGCCGTATTTGGTGACTTCATCAATGCCAGCACCACGGCACTGGTCAACGGCGAGGTCTTGGACCCGGCCTATCGAGGCTGGTATATCGACTTCACAGGCTCGGAAAAATCCTTCTCCAGGGCGATCCTCTATGACTATGCGATCTTCTTCACCACCTATCGCGCGGAAAGGGTCATCCCCGAACAACCCTGTGAGGCCGCCTCCAGCATCGGCGAGGCGAGGATCTACGGCATCGATCTCATCAGCGCCAATGCCGCCATCAGCTGGAGCGGCGCGACGGGCGGCCAACTCACCGTCAACGACCGCTCCACCCCGCTACGGCTGCAGGGCATACCCCCCTCCCCGATGCTGATCTTCCCCGGCGGCGTGGATGACAATGGCAATACCGTGATCGGCCGAAGGATCTTTCTCTTTTCCGACCTGGAGAAGAAGCACGAGTGGAGCGACAGGTTCCGCCCCATCTACTGGGAAGAGGTGATCCAGGACTAGCCTTAAGGGCATCATCTGTCCGGACATGTTATCCTCTCGGAGAGGTTCCACAGCCTGCTCCCTGCCGGGCATGGAGCGCTGAACATACCGGTCTGATCACTCAATCTTAGTAAAGGCTTCTTCATGACAGATTGCCTCATCGTAGGCGGCGGCATCATCGGCATGCTCACGGCCGCTGAACTGCATGCTGCAGGGATGGCTGTCACCCTGATCGACAAGGGCAATACCGGCCGCGAATCCTCCTGGGCGGGGGGCGGCATCATCTCACCGCTCTACCCCTGGCGCTATGACGACGCCGTCACCCGCCTCGCCGGCTGGAGTCAGGCCCGCTACCCGGCGCTGGCCGAAACACTTATCGCAGCGGGGGGCCCCGATCCCGAGTACAGCAAAAACGGCCTGCTTATCCTGGCACCCGGAGACACGTCAACCGCGCTGGAATGGGCCGGGCGTTTCGGCCAATCGCTGCAGCCGCTCGATCAAGACGCCATCTCGGCCTGTGAACCGAATCTCGATTCAGCTGCCGAAGAGGCGGTCTGGCTGCCCGAGGTCGCCCAGATACGCAACCCGCGCCTCGCCAAGTCCCTCACACACGCCATCCGCGACAAGATCGAGATCCTGGAACAGACCGAAGCCACTCAACTCCTCATCGAACAGGACCGAATTCGCGGCGTCGGTACCAACGCCGGCCCGATCCCGGCGGAGCGGGTCATCATCTGCGCCGGCGCCTGGAGCGCCACCCTGCTCGGCGGCATCGTCCCGCCCCCGGCGATCGAACCGGTGCTGGGCCAGATGATCATCTTCCGCCATCGGCCCGGCGATATCTCGCGCATCGTCCTACACAACGACCGCTACCTCATCCCCCGCCGGGACGGCCGGATCCTGATCGGCAGCACCCTGGAACACCGGGGTTTCGACAAAACCACCACCGATGAGGCGAAACAGGCGCTCAAGGCATTCGCCTTCGCCCACTTCCCAAGCCTGCAAACGGCGGAAGTCGAACACCACTGGGCCGGCCTGCGGCCCGGCTCACCCAGCGGCATCCCCTATATCGGGCCGGTGACGGAGGTCGACGGGCTCTATATCAATGCGGGGCATTTTCGCAACGGGGTGGTCCTGGGCCCGGCCTCGTCGAGATTGATGGCGGATCTGGTGCTGGGGCGTCAGGCGATTTTGGATCCCGGTGCGTATGCCATTGATGCTGAAAGATAAAGTGAGATCCAGGCCGAATCGAAGACAGGGTTGGCGAATACCACTGGATACGGAATACGAGAGTGCGAAAAACTAGACCGGAAAACGGCTCGGGGGCTATAATTGCCGGCTTTCGGCCGATGTAGCTCAGTCGGTAGAGCAACTGATTCGTAATCAGTAGGTCGGCGGTTCGATTCCGCCCATCGGCTCCATTAAATCTCAAGAAAGTTGTTTTATGTGTGTCTCCAGGTCCGCCACCGGCTTCGTTACATATCCGTGATATCACAATTATGTTGTCCTGCATGTGGTTAGCGGAATGGTAAAATGCAAGTACCATCAGGACATGCAGTAATCCATAGATTTGAAAGATCATCACTGAATGATTGATAACCTTTTTCTGAATATTTTATATGCTAGTAAGCTGCTTCATCCAAGATAGCGAGCACACTCTCCCTTATCATTTCGTTTGGATCTGTAATGAGCTGGCTTAAATAGTTATCTGCTTGTTCTCCCCCAATTTCTCCCAACGCGTTTACAGCGTTCAACCGAATATCATCATCTGTATCTGATAGTAAACCTGAAAGTGCATATATCGATTGATCACTCTCATATTCCGCAAGGGCTTTAAGCGCTGCTATTCTCACATCCTTATTCACATCAAACAGCATTGATTCAATATAGATGGCAAAGTCAACGTTTGTTTGTTGAGCAAGTGCATCAATTGCCATAATGCGAATTTTTGGCTCATCATCGACCAAGAGTTCTGTCAATTGCGTGAGCGCGCTTGGATGGTTCATTTCACTGATATACTCAACAGCAGCAATACGCACAGTTGGTTCTTCGTGGTTTAACAATTGCGTCAGTTGAAACAGCGCGTCATGGGCTGGAATATTCGATAGCTCTATTTCAGCTATCATATTCAGTTCTGGATGCTGAGCGTATGTCCCGGGCAAGTTATTGTCTATGGTGTGTACTATTAACTTTGTATCGTCTATAGCAGGCAGCTTGGTCTCTACATATTCATTTGCTATATCAGATTCATGCTGATGATATGTTTCTTCCTCGGTGATCGGTTGTTTCAACTCTTTTTTCTGAGTTAGATTGGAGAACAGGTACATTACTGTTATGCCGGTGATAATAGCAAATACTACAATTTTGTATTTTTCCATTTTCAAGCCCCGTATATCTCAACCCTCACCATAAAGGTGAGGGTTGTTGTCAACATCACTCTACAACAAAGCAACTTTCCATTGCGGACTTATTACCACTCTCTGCCCTTACTAAAATCTCAAACTTATACTCACCTTCTTCAGACAGACCAAAAAAGTCAGCATCGCCTATCGTCCACTCAGTGAGGTCACCCGGGATGATACTTGTCGACTTATAGTCCGTGTCATCGATTTCAACCACTACCTCGTAATAACGAACGTCGACTGCGCCTGGCTTACCAAGCTCTGCATGCGAGCCGGTCACGGCACCCCATGCAATGGTGACGGGAGGCGAAACCACAGGCAACTCTTCGGCATCACAATCCTCAGCCGCCGTCACTCCATTAACCGTTACATTGGCGGGTGCTGCTGGAATCACGTGTGAGAGAAATACCTCGTTCTCGCGTTCCTCGCCATCCAGGGTAATCCCTTCGATTTCATAAATGCCTTCCGGGAATCGCTTGAAGAACTTTTTTGGATCCAGTTCATCAAAGGTGGGCTCCGCGCTTTCGAAAAACAACTCGGTTATACCTTGACGCTTGAGGCGCCCAATTGCACGAATGTTCATCATGCGGCGCTCATAGGGATCCTCAATCTCTAGTCGCTTCCACTCATCACCGTCTACTTTACCGTGAATACCCAGATCACCATCAGTATCGTTAAGCTCAAAAAACAATTCAGCTTCATCGAATGGTATATCGACTTCTGCTGTTGCTATGGCTGATGATCCTAACATTCCTGCAGCTACAATACATAGGGGGAGTTTAGCTAAATACATTTCTTGTATCCTCTGTCTAGTGTTTTAGTCACAGGTTATCCCTGTACCAATCATGATAAGTAGCCAGTCTGAATTTTGCCTGAAAGATAGCTGAAAATTTGCTGATGACGAGGATTGATGTACCATATGGCACACACCTCACAGTATGAGAGGATCAAACAATGAGATTGTGTTTTATGCTTTTTATTTTGCTACAGTTTTTATCATTACCCAGTCACGCTTTGAGTAAAGATGAAGTGCGTAAAATCATAAAGAGCAAATATCCTGATGCCCGCATAACTGAAATAGAAAAAGAGAAGTACAAAGGGGATAAAGTTTACGAAGTGGATTTTCAGAACGATGGAAAAAGACTTGAGGCCATTATCAGTATCGATGGTGACATCATCAAAATGGATACTGATGACTAATACTCAATCTGCTTTTATTAAGTCTGTAGAGCAATAAAGACCCGTATATATCTAATTCTGATGATCCATTAATTCGCAACAACGTGAAAACCACTAATAGTAACAATAAATACGTTATTATTATCGAGTGATAAATGAACATCCAATTGCAATATTCTTGCAAGCGCCTCGACCAAGGTCAGTCCCAATCCGGAATGGTTTTGGTCGCCCTTTGCCTTATCTTTACGCCAGAAGCGATCTTTCATATACACCAGATCTTCTGGTTTTAAATCGCTTGCTATATTTTTGACACTTAGCATGACCTGATTATTTTGGAGTTCAGTTGATAACTGTATTTCTGCTTGTTCAGGACTATAGCTGACTGCATTGATGAAGAGATTCTTCAGTATCATGCCTAATTTTTCACGATCGGTAGATACAATAAGGTCAGCCGGTATCTGCCTGACCAGCTGCTTACATGCATCCATGCCATTGACTGCTTGCATCCAGACACCATCGCAAAAACGCGATAATTCGATATCTTCGGGATCACTTCGTAACAATCCCGCCTCAGAGCGGGTCAGTTCTAGGAGTGTGGTCACGATATTTTCCATCTGTCGTGATATTTCACCCACGTCGGTAAAAAAAGCGCTAATCTGCTTTGGATCATCTGGCACCATCTGTCCTACTTCTGCAAGTGTTCTTAATTCGGACATTGGTGTACGTAATTCGTGTGCGACATTCGACGAAAACCGTTTTTCTCGTTCAAATGCCGACTGTAATCTTTCCAACAGGTGATTCAACTGATATTGAATAGGCGCTATCTCTTCGATTTGCCCCCCTTCATTTTGCACTCTTGCATGCAGGCTTGATTCATCGATACCACTTACTTGTTGCGCCAATGAAGACAATGGTATTAATCCACGGCCAATCAAGTACCAAATCAATAGCGTTGAGACCATCAGAACTGTAATAATGACTGCTATAATAGTGAATCTAATGGCAAACAATGTTTTGTTCAATGAAACCCGTTCACGCGCCAATACCAGTGTAATCAGCTTGGGTTGCGGCAGCTCTGATAGACCCGCCATATCTTCCTCATCCACCTCGACACGTGGCATAAAATTTATTTCAATCAGACGCCCATTACGACCATCAGGCAACAGTATGTCGGCTGTTCGATGTTTTTTTTCTGCGGTTCCAGTGTATGGAAGATCAGATTCCCCAAGTGAGGGAGACTTGATAAGAAGCCTTTCACCATTTTCCCATAATTGATAATACTCGGGTGAGTCACCGCCGAGGAACTCTGTCATGACACCATCCTCTGCAAAATCGAACTCCAATCCCTCTTCGTCGAGTTCAGTCAGCGATATAAGTGCCTGTGATTTATCATATAGGGCGCTGTCATAGACCTCCACTACATGATTTTTGATCCTTGTATGTAAAAAAACCGCAGTGAAAGAGAGCACAACAATCAAGGTACTGATTATGGATACATTGAGCTTGGTTCGAATCGAATACACGCGTCTTTACTCAACCAAATAGCCAAATCCGCGCCGGGTTTTAACTAATGATGGTGCACCAGTTGCTTTCAGTCGTTTCCGTAGCGAGCTGATGTGCGCTTCAACAGCGTTGCGCGTTACATAACTACTAGCGTCATATAATTGATCGATCAATTGATCATGAGAAAAAACCCGACCGCGACGTCGCACTAAAAACTCAAGCAATTCATACTCATGGCGTGTCAATGCTATCGTTAGGTCGTTAAAACTGACAATGCGTGATACCGAATCGATTCGTACACCGTCAATTTCAAGTACAGGATTTTTTACCCCGGAACGACGCCGATTCAGTGCTTTCAGACGTGATACCAGTTCATCAAATGAAAACGGCTTGACCATGTAGTCGTCTGCGCCAAGATCTAGACCACGTATACGATCTTCAGTTTGATCATTGGCAGACAAAATCAGTACATGACTGTCACTACCATTGGCGCGCAACCTGGCCAATACGGTCAATCCATCTACCTTGGGTAATATTAGGTCAAGAACAATTGCGTCGTATTTATTAACTTTCAGAAATTCAAGCGCCTCTTCACCATCAAAAGCCTGATCCACCGTGAAACCTTGTTGTTTCAATCCACTTGCCAATGACCTTTGGAGGCGGACAGAATCTTCGACTAGTAGTAACTTCATAACCGATAAGTCCGATAGTAAACATATGGTGTAACACTAAAATTTTAAACCTTTTTTCATTGAGACTTGTACAGCTTAGACAAGCAAACTGAGAATCAGCTGAAGAAACAGAATTCACTTTGAAAAGGCTGTCTCACGGTCGGACCTGCGCCTCCGCCAGCCTTCAGGCGGTTCCGGCCTCGTGCTCAACGCCATGATAATCGCACCAACAAGGCATGCCGCGCCTGCGATGACGAACGGGGTCATCCATATGATCGGATAGGTCACCCCCTGTGCGGCATCCTTGAAATAGCCCGCCAACAGCGGGCCTGCGATCCCGGCGATTCCGTATGAGGTGAAGACCCAGCCGTAGTTGCTGCCCACATTGCGATTGCCGAAATAGTCCGCCGTGGCTGCCGGGAAGAGGGCGAAATTGCCGCCGAAATTGAATCCGATCAGGGCTGCGGCGACGATGAAGCCGTTGACCAGGCCGAATGCGATGAATACGTGATAGATCATCAGCATAATCACACCCTGTAGCGCGGCCATCAGGATAATCGCCGCCTTGCGGCCTATATGATCGGATATGCTGCCCCATGCGATACGGCCGATGCCGTTGAATATGGCGTACCAGGCCATGGCCGTACCGGTGATGACACCCGCGTCGGTGATGCCCCGATGCTGCAGGGCGTCGATGCCGAACAGCTTGATGCAGTAGATGACCATCAGGCCGGCCAGGGCGCAGAACATGAACACCGACCACAACATATAGAACTGACGGGTATGCAGCATCTCAGATGCGCTGAAGTCCTCAGTGCCATGGCTCTGGTGGCTATTGACGTCAGGCGGGCTCCAACCGGCAGGGCGGTATCCCTCGGGAGGATTGATCATGACGCTGCTGCCCAGCAGCACGAGGATGGCGAATGCGATGCCGTAGATAACGAACACGCTCTGCACGCCGGGCAGGCCGAAGAGTGCGGTGGTATTGAGCAGGCCGCCAAACCAGGAGCCGGCCAGCTTGACCCAGATGGTAGCACCGAAGCCGAACCCGGCTACCGCGAGCCCGGTAATCAGCCCTTTCTTGTCGGGAAACCACTTTACGCCGACCGCGATCGGCACCACGTAACCCAGACCGATGCCCGCACCTCCAATCAGGCCGATGAAAATGAGTTGGGCCCAGAAACTGCTGCCGAACAGTCCGCCCAGTATGTAACCGGCGCCCAACAGCAGACCGCCTGACACCGCCAGCAGGCGCGGTCCGATCTTCGGCAACCAACGCCCAGCCAAGACCATGACGATGGCGAACGTCGCGAGCCCCGCGGAGAAGATCCAGGCGGTTTCACTGGCACTGAAGGCGTAGGGGCCCGCCGGGTCGGTAAGCAGGGCGGTGAATACGGACCAGGCATAGATCGCGCCGAGTGCGAGCTGAATCAGTATGGCGCCGACTACGACAAGCCAGCGGTTGAAAGATGGTTCTGCGTCCATTGGCGAGGCTCCGGGTATGGTCGAGGATTCTGCGATTGAACTGACAATAGCATACACAGGACACCCATCGTCGTTTTCCCGGCATGGTTTTTTAGCTTTGTATCGACCCCCGTGCGGCCCGCCCAATCAACGGCTCATCAACTGCAATGCCCACGTCAGAAGTAGTTTTTATAATACACATCGGTAATTTGTCACAATTTTACCAAAATTTCAGGGATATCAGTTGTAATTCACTGTAATTGTGCTATTTTTTTAGTTGTAAATATGCAACTAATTGAGACAATCGAAATGACCGGCCTCTACAAATCGAAAATCTGCCAGGAGTGCCCCCACCTGGTTATCAGCGGAACGGCCTGCGACTGGCAGCCACATGAATGCCCTATCCAGAGAGAGAAGATACAGCGTCAGAAGAAGACCCGGGCGAAGGCCTATTTTCTGACCAATCTGTTGATTGCTGACGATTTTGACGCAGTACGCAGCAGCAACTGACAGCAACCTCTGGGTGAGCGGGTTGTCCATGATGGGGTTTTCCTGACCCCGTCAACGACACGAATGCGTACCCGGTATCGGCTCTGACACAGAGCCATGGTCATCGGCCACTCGGTAACCACACCTAAAAAACAAGAAGAACCAAACCTAAAACATGCCAGGTTGGCAGCATTCAGGTAGCAATAGATAAAAAACCCATCCCTCAAGCAGGATGGGTTTTAAAAGACCCGGATTCGGCTTTCCTGCCGTCTAAGCAAATTCCCATTCAGTCATCGATAAAGCTGGCTATGTTTCCATTCAAGCTGCGCTCTGGCCTGGTGAAGT
>QBVC01000017.1 GCA_003058495.1 gamma proteobacterium symbiont of Ctena orbiculata
CCAGAATCCCGCCAGGTCATCGGTGATCTGCATCGGCCGCTGCGCCGGCGAGAGCAGATGCAGCATCACCGGCACCCTGCCGTTGCAGATCCTTGGCGTATCCGCCAGGCCGAACATCTCCTGTAGCCTGACCGCCAGGACCGGTGCCGCCTCCTGGGAGTAGCGGAGCGGGATTCTTGAACCGCTGGGCACCTGCAGATGGCTCGGCGCCTCGCGCTCCAGGCGCTGCTTTTGCCGCCAATCGAGCATGCCGTGAAGTATGCCGGTCAGATCGATTCGCTGCAGTTGGTCCCTGCTGCCGATCCCCGCAAGCCAGGGGGCCAGCCAGTCATCGAGGTGAGCCGAGAGCCATGCGTCGGCCAGGTCGGGCCAATTCGAATCGTCGAGTTGACTGCCCAGCCAGCATGCCCTCATCTGCCAGTTGCGGAGCTGTTTGTTCCAAGGCAGCGCGGCCAGTCCCATCCCCGCGACTCCCTGCAGCATGGCGCCGGCAACCGCGTCCGGATCGGGAGCTGCGGTCGGACGATGAGTCAATACAACGGCCCCGATACGCTCCTCCTCATAGGCCTTGACCCGCTGCTCCCGCTTGTCCCACTCGACCCTGGATTCATTCGCGATCTCGATGTCGGGGAGATGGCGAATCTCCGTTTCGGTGATCGCGGCGGCAAGTCGCGCCCGACCCTGGGTCTCGCCGGCATCCAACTGTGCGATGACCAGAAACGCCTGGGCTGCCAGGGGATCCCAATCCTCCAGCAGCGCGGCCCGTCCGTTGGCAAGTCGAAAGCGACCCTGTCCGGTGCGCTGGGCAAGGCGATCGGGATAGGCGAGCGCTAGCAGCTGCGCCGCCGACAACCCATCCTGGCGGGGAGCGGCAGCGAGACGCTCGATGCGCCGAGACCAATCCCGGCTGATCCTGTCGACCCTTCTGCAGGCGTCCCTGTCGATCCCCTGCAGACTGCTCTCCGGCGATCCGTCACGCCAGGACGCCAGCAGTCGCATGCGATACTCAAGGTCCACTCCCGGGTGGTTATCATGCCGGCGTTTTATGATGTCCCTTTCACTCAACAGGGCCGCCAGGTCACAGGCGGACTGCCGCTGCCTTCGGTTCACATTGATCAGGATATGGGCCAGCCGCGGATGGGCGGGGAGAGCGACCATCTCTCGACCCATCTTTGTCACCCGGTGGCGACGGTCCATCGCACCGAGCATCTGCAACAGATCGCAGGCCTGGTCGTAGGCGGCTCGAG
This sequence comes from gamma proteobacterium symbiont of Ctena orbiculata, assembly GCA_003058495.1. GTDB lineage: Bacteria > Pseudomonadota > Gammaproteobacteria > Chromatiales > Chromatiaceae > Thiodiazotropha. The sequence continues at coordinate 1,248 of QBVC01000017.1, forward strand.
GCGGCGGATCGAGCCAACGCAGCGACTCGGGCTCAGCCACGCCCCAGGCGGCCAACTCCAGGGCCAACGGCGCCAGATCGGCCTGCAGGATCTCAGCCTGGTGGAACTCCGGCAACTGCTCCTGATAGTGGGGCGACCATAGGCGGTAGCAGCTTCCCGGGCCGATGCGCCCCGCCCTTCCGGCACGCTGAGCGGCGGCGGCCCTGGATACCGCTAGCGTCTCCAGCCGGGTCAGCCCGATTGCGGGCAGGAAGCGCGGTAGACGCGACCAACCGCTATCGACCACGGTGGTGATCCCTTCAATGGTGAGGCTGGTCTCCGCGATGGAGGTGGTAAGGACCACTCTGCGCCTGCCTCTCCTGTCGGGGAGCAGCGCCAGGTCCTGTTCGGCCTTCGGCAGGTCGCCATAGAGCGGCGTTATCAACGGCGGCTGATCACTATCGGCGTGTTTTGCGGCGAGCAGTCTCGCTACCCGGCGGATCTCGGCCACGCCCGGCAGGAAGACGAGTAGATCACCCTGCTCCTGGTGCCAGGCCTTGGTGACAGCCGTGGCGACCTGCTCGGCAATGGCCCGCTTATCCGGTTTCAGGCCGAGATAGTGTTGGGCCACGGGGAATGTCCTGCCTGCGGCGGCGACCACCGGGGCATCCTCCATCAATGCCGCGACTCGCTCGGTGTCGAGGGTGGCCGACATCACCAGCAATCGCAGATCCTCGCGCAGCCCCTGTTGCGCGTCGAGCGCCAACGCCAGGGCTAGGTCGCTCTGCAGGTTGCGCTCGTGGAATTCGTCGAAGATGAGCAGACCCACCCCCTCGAGCTGGGGGTCCTGTTGCAGACGACGGGTCAGGATGCCTTCCGTCACCACCTCGATACGGGTTTTCGGCGAGACCTTCCGTTCCAGGCGTATGGAGTAACCCACCTGTTCACCCACCGCCTCGCCCAGCAGCTGGGCCATGCGCGACGCCGCCGTGCGGGCCGCAAGGCGGCGGGGTTCGAGCAGCAGCAGGCGTCTACCCCGCATCCAGGGAGCCTCGAGCAGATGGAGGGGAACCAGGGTCGTCTTGCCCGAGCCGGGTGGCGCACTCAACAGGGCCCTGCCGGAGGAGGCCAGTGCCTCGACCAGTTCAGGCATGATCCGGTTGACCGGCAGTTCGGTTACCGAGGAGACCATTCCCATCAGGCGGTCAGGGTGCGGCGGGCCGCACCCTACGAACTAAGGAAATGCGACAGAAGACTCACTATGACTGCTGCATCGAAATGGCGTTGCTCTCCCGGTCACAGCGCACATGCATATCGAATTTCAGGTCGGCCGCAAATTCCTGGGCGACGATCCAGATCTGATTCAACTCCTCGCTCAGGGTCGGCAGGACCGTGAGCGAGCTACGCGTGCGCTTCTGATCGAAAAAGGCGAAGGGCTCATCGAGGAAGAGGAACTGGCTCCCCTGAATCGCCCGGTTGACCAGTTCCTGGGAGAGCGCCAGGCGCACCGCCAGCATGATCTGCCGCTGGGTACCGCTGGAAATCTCGTCAAGATCCATGAAGTCCCGCTTCTCGCTGGAGAAGGCGCGTACGCTCAGGTCATCATCGATCTGCAGATGCTCGTAGCGGTTCTCGGTAAACAGGGGCAGGGTTTTACTGACCAGGCCACGCAGCTTGTGGTTGAATTTGTGGGAGACCTCCCGGGTCGTGCCCTGGATCAACTGATCCGCCACGGCGCAGATCTCCATATGGCGCTGTTTATCGTCGATCTTCTGCTGCAGATCGGCCTTGACCAGATGCAGTTTTTCAACCTTGTCCAGGCGTTCCTGCTCCTGCGCAATCACTTGATCGAGCTGACCCAGGCGACGCCGGTCCGCCTCCACGCCCCGGCGCAGCTGGTTCTCCTCCTGGGCCACGCCCTCCCTGACCTCGGCGATGGAGAGCTGCCAATCGCTGACGCGCTGGCTAAAGCGCTCCCGCGCGCCTCGATCGACAATCGTCGGCTCCGCTTCGCTCTCTGCCGTCTCCCCCGCTTCGCTCTCCTCGATAGCGGCGGTATCTTCGTCGAGCTTGGCGGACCCGGTCTCCTCCTCGAGTTCGTTACGGATGACGATGGTGGAGAGACCGTCGAGATCGTTCAGCGCCTTGACCAGGCCGGCTGCCGCCTCATCCTGGGATTTGGCGCTGCCCTTTTTCGAGGCGCGGCGGATCCAGAAAATGAGGAAAAGCAGCGCAAATCCGCCGGCGCCGTAGAGCAGCCAGGGGATCATGGAGGCATCCCACGCGGAGAGCGTGCCGCTCAGCATCTCGCCCAGGCGCTCCGCAAAGGGATGCTCGGGCAGCCTCGCCAGCAGATACCAGGCTCCAGCCGTAAGCAACGCCAACAGGAGAAAGAGAAAGCCGATAAAGCCTGCGCGACCGGCGGCAGCGAGATCCTGCTCGCGTCTCGGCAGGGCATCCTGGTAGGTAATGGATGCATTCTCCAGCTGTTCGACAAGGTCCATCGAGTCTTCCATATGGCGACTCACTTCGTTGTATTCGCCCTGCAGCGATGGCATCAGACTATGATCTATAGCGACCTCGTCGATCTGATCCTGTACGCTGATCAGTTCAGACTTGCGCTGCTCAACCTCGTTGAGGGTCTCCCCCTTGTCCGTTTGGCACGCCTGGTCGACATACTCCAGGGTCACCAGTCCGGCCATCGTCTTCACCGCGAAACTGTGGGGATGGGGTGTCGTTATCTCGCGCTGTGCCAGATAGAAAGACTCCACGAACTCCTCGAATTCATAGCCGATCAACTCATAGACCTTATCCGCCACCTGTTCCACGCCCCGTGCAATCGGTTCATCATCAGTGCCGGACCCAGCCAGGGAGAGCCTGGCGCTGTGGTTGCCGGCATCATCGAGAAAGCGGTCGAGACGATAGCGTTTACCGTCCCGCGGGGTGAATTCAAGCTGTGCCGAACAGTGGGTCTCGCCCCAGCGAATCACCTTGGAGAGGTCATCCAGGTCCAGTGAGAAGGTTCTGCCGAAGAGCGCGAAGGAGACGGTCTCTCCAATCGTGCTCTTGCCGGATTCATTGGGTCCGGATATCGCGAGCAGGCCCTGTTGCGGTATCTCCTCCAGGTTCAGCTCGGCATACTTCAGGACATTGTTTGCCTTGATGGAGTTTATGATCATGACCATCCCTCATCCGCGAGCACGTCAAGCTTGTTGATTACCATCTGCACGGCTTGATCGAATGTCTCCTCGTCAAACGCCTCCCCGGAATTGAGCCGACGCTCCTTCTCCGCGGCGCAGTAATCGAGAAACTCCTGGGCGGATGCCCCCAGAGAGAGATTCTCCTGGTGTGTGGTCTGATCAGACGAAGACATACAAACTCCCCTTTTATTCGTGTTGTACCTGTAGCGCCGGTTTCCGATTCCGATGTTGTTGCCAACCCGCGTCTGTACCGCCCGATAGAAGGTCGCGCTACCCCTGGCCGGATAAAGAACGGGATCGTCGGCCAAGTATAGGGAGTTCTGTGCGGCAGGTCATCATCGAAAGGCACCCGGCGAGTACCCGAGCACTCCCATTTACCTGTCGAGAATCAACCTGTTAGCCAGTATCACCAAGCGAACCCAAGCGATCCCTCCCTTTTCCAGGCCTAATCATAGCAAGATCCTGATGTACTGTTTTTTAACGAGGAGAGCCTTGAGCCGACTCTCTGTTCAGGGCTGTCGAAATTTCTTACGAAATCAACGATTTTACGGCCTATCCAATTGACACTTAAGCGTATCCTGTTGTTTTAGCAAACTTTATAATAATTTGGCATTTAATTTGATTATAAAAAATTACATTGTATAAATATATGTACAAAGATAAAGGCAGATATTAGGCGGGTGGATTGACGTGGATAGACGTATCGGCATCAGCGCCATACCCTCTGATCCCAAGAGCTATTTGAATGAGCAGCAGCTGCTGGGTCTGATACACCTGAGGGAGTACGGCTGGACAACCTTCTGTGTCAGGCGTGCCTCCGGGGACAGGGAGAACACGATCACCATTCTCAGAAACAGACATAACAGAATGCTGGGCATCCTCAGCGAAGACGGCACCCTCCGACTTGCGCAAAATCTCAAGGTCCGCGACAGCAGAAGCGAAGAGGCCTCGGACATCGACAACATCGTGGATTCGATCAACCAGCAGGTAAACAACCCTCCACAGAAATAGCCCGATCCCTTGCCCGTCCCCCTTGTTACATCTTGTTACAAGGCGTTACCGATCAGAGAGGATTAACCCCTCGCCAAGCATCAGACTTCATCTCAATTCAGCCAAGCAGCCGGAGACGCGCCCCGATCCCTAGCGGCTCTCCTGTGTCATCCGGCGGCGGTCGCATCCACGGCCAGGGAAAGGGCGGTTGCCGGCTGTGGAGAGATGATATTTGACAACATGGATATCAAGATACATACTGGTCGGTATGTTGTGAACGGGATTCCCATCGTTATGCACAGTGATGCCGATGCCACTCGACGCTCCCTGCTGGAGGCCGCCTATGAAGAGATCCACCGCTTCGGCTTCCAGGCCGCCAGCCTGAACGCCATCCTGGATCGAACCGGTGTCACCAAAGGCGCCCTCTACCACCATTTCGGCAGCAAGCTGCAGCTCGGCTATGCGGTGCTGGACGAGCATATCGCCGAGGAGTTGGAGAGGCTCTGGTTCGAACCCTTGCGTCAGCCCGGCCACCCCATCGATGTCCTGATGGAGACGATCACCCGGATGGGGGAGCACTATCAATGCGAGGAGATCACCCTCGGCTGCCCGCTGAACAACCTGGCCCAGGAGATGTCCGCCATCGACGACGGCTTTCGCGAACGCATCGATAACCTCTACAAACGCTGGCTGTTGAGCATTGAAACGCTACTGATTCGCGGCCAGCAGGAGGGTAGCGTAGCCGTCTCTATCGATCCGGCGGATACCTCCTATTTCATTCTCGCCTCTCTCGAGGGTTGTATGAGCATGGCGAAGAACGCCCAGAGCAACCAGGAACTCATGCGCTGCGGAAAGGGACTGATGAGTTATCTGAGCAGTCTTCGCACCTAGCTAACCCTTGTACCCAAACAATCCCAAACAAGGACAACGGAGATGAACACACGATTCATTGGAAACAAAAAACTGGGACAGAACCATGAGTGAATCCTTTTTTCGTTTCGTGCTGAACAACAGATTGCTGGTGATATTCCTCGCCGTTGCCGTCTCCCTGTTGATGGGTAGTGGCGTACGGCATCTGGCCTTCAGCAACGACTACCGCATGTTCTTCAGCGAGGAGAACCCCCAGCTGAAGGCCTTCGAACAGCTGCAGAACACCTATACCAAGACAGACAATGTGCTGTTCGTCGTCGCCCCCAGGGACGGCAAGGTCTTCACCCGCGAGACCCTGAGCGCGGTGGCGGAGCTGACCAAGGAGTCTTGGCAGATCCCCTACTCCCTGCGTGTCGACTCCATCACCAACTTTCAGCACACCTATGCCGAAGGGGATGACCTGATTGTCGAGGATCTGGTCCTCGACCCCCAGGCATTGAGTGACGAAGCGCTGGTGGAGAGACAGCGCATCGCCACCGGCGATCCGCTTTTGGTCAACCGCCTGATTTCACCCTCTGCCCATACCACCGGCGTCAATGTGACGGTACAGCTGCCGGGCAAGAAACTGACCGAGGTGCCGGAAGTGGCTGAGAAGGCCAGGGCGATGGCGAAGAGCATCGAGCAGGCCTACCCCAACATCGATGTCCATCTCACCGGCATGGTGATGATGAACAACGCCTTCCCAGCCGCCTCCCAGGATGACATGACAAGACTCTATCCCATCATGTTCGCCGCGGTGATTCTGGTTTTGGTGGTGATGCTGCGCTCCATTCCGGGGACAATCTCCACCGTGATCATCATCATCCTGATGATCATCGCCACCATGGGCCTGACCGGCTGGTTCGGCATCAAGATGTCGCCGCCCACCACCACGGTGCCGATCGTCATCATGACCCTGGCGATCGCCGACTGTGTCCACATCCTGGTCAATTTTCTTCACTTCATGCGCGACGGGGAGAGCAAGTACCAGGCGATGATGGAGAGCCTGCGCATCAATCTGCAGCCCATCTTCCTCACCACCCTGACCACCGCCATCGGCTTTCTCAGTCTCAACTTCAGCGAGGCGCCCCCCTTCCGCGACCTGGGAAACATGGCCGCGATGGGTGTGGTATTGGCCTTCTTTCTCTCTGTAACCTTCCTCCCCGCGATGATGATGCTGCTGCCGGTAAAGGCCCTCAGTGGCGATACCCTGGGCAGCATCGCCATGGTGCGTTTCGCCGAATTCGTGGTGCGCTATAAAAAACAGCTGTTGTGGGGCATGGGTGTTGTAGTGCTGCTGCTGATTTCACAGATACCCAATAACCGCCTCGATGACCAGTTCGTGAAATATTTCGATGAAACCATCAGCTTCCGCCAGGCAACCGACTTCACCACCGATAACCTGACCGGGATCTACCTCATCGAATACTCCCTGGAGAGCGGCGAGACCGGCGGCATCAGCGATCCCCAGTTTCTCGAAAGGGTGGAGGAGTTCGCCCAATGGTACAGGCAGCAGCCCCATGTCCTGCATGTCAACTCCATCACCGACATCATGAAGCGCCTCAACCGCAATATGCACGAGGATAGGGACGACTGGTACAGGCTGCCGGATCAAAGGGACCTCTCTGCCCAATACCTGCTGCTGTATGAGTTTTCACTCCCCTTCGGACTCGATCTCAACAATCAGATCAATGTCAAGAAGTCGGCGACGCGATTCACCGTCACCATGGAGAGCATCTCCACCACCCAGCTGCTGCAGACCGAAGAGAGCGCCCAGGCCTGGCTGCAGGAGAATGCACCGGGAATGCGCATCAACGGCGCGAGCCCCACCATCATGTTCGCCCATATCGGCAGCCGCAACATCGTCGCCATGCTGAAAGGCACATCCCTGGCATTGGTGATGATCTCGGTGATCCTGATCTTCGCCCTGCGCTCGCTGCGGGTCGGCGGACTCAGCCTGGTCCCCAACCTGGTACCCATGGGGATGGCGTTCGGCCTCTGGGGCGTCTTCGTCGGCGAGGTGGGCCTTGCCCTCTCCGTGGTCGCCGGCATGACCCTGGGTATCGTGGTCGACGACACGGTGCACTTTCTCAGCAAGTATCTGCGCGCGCGCAGGGAGAAGGACATGGGACGCGAGGACGCGGTCCGCTATGCCTTCTCCACCGTGGGCACGGCGCTGTGGGTCACCTCGCTGGTGTTGATGGTCGGTTTCGGCATCCTCGCCTTCTCCCATTTCCAGCTCAATGCCGGCATGGGTCTGTTGACTGCAATCACTCTCGGCCTGGCGCTGGTAGCCGATTTCCTGTTCCTGCCCCCGCTGTTGATCTATTTCGGAGGAAAAAAATCATGAATCCCATTCTTGTTCCCCTGCTGTTGCTGCTGACACCGACGCTGGCAATTGCCATGAGCGCGGAAGAGCGTGGCCTGGAGATCGCCAAGGAGATCGAGGCCCGGGACACCGGCTTTCACGACTTCAAGGCCAGCATGACCATGCTGTTGCGCAACAAGCACGGCGAAGAGAGCCTGCGCGACATGCGCAACCAGACCCTGGAAGTGGAGAACGACGGCGACAAGACCCTGGTCGTCTTCGACGAGCCCCGGGATGTCAAGGGCACCGCCCTGCTCAGCTTCTCCCACAAGGTGGGCGACGACGACCAGTGGCTCTACCTCCCGGCGCTGAAGCGGGTCAAGCGCATCGCATCGCGCAACAAGTCCGGACCCTTCATGGGCAGCGAGTTCGCCTACGAGGATATCTCATCCCAGGAGGTCGAGAAGTACAGCTACAAGTTCATTGAAGAGAGTGAGTACCAAGGCACGCCCTGCTTCCTCATCGAACGCTATCCCGTGGATCCCAACTCCGGCTACACCCGGCAGCAGGTCTGGGTCGACAAGGAGCGCTACATAGCGCTCAAGATCGATTATTACGATCGTAAGAATTCCCCGCTGAAGACCCTGGTGTTTCGCGGTTACCAACAATATCTGGATCAGTATTGGCGCGCCGACGAGATGTTCATGGAGAATCACCAGACGGGTAAGAGCACATTGCTGACATGGAAGGAATACGAGTTTCGCGCCGGCCTGAACGACGGAGATTTCAACAAGAACAGTCTGAAACGTGCAAGATAGATAATCGATATCGGTGTACATGTTGAGGCGATTGACATCTCTCTTTCTCCGCCGCCCCAACGGCACGTCCTTGTGCCGATGGGGCTACCGCGGCATCCCTGCCGCTGCTGCGAAAGAGAGATGTCAATCGCCGGGCCCAAATCATATGGAGCGTAGGGTGCGGCAAACCGCACCCCACACAAGTCACCGTTTGGGTGGTCACGGCAATGTATTCAATTTCGGAGTTGATATCGTGAAAAGGTTGTGGTGGGTATTGCTGTTGCTGCCCGGTCTGTTGTCGGCGGGCGAATGGAGCGGTTTTATCGAGCTGCAGGGCCGCCACTTCCCCCAACAGGCGTTGGACGGGGATCAATCCGATCAACTGCTGTCGATCGCCATCCAGCCCGAATACTACCAGCGCTGGGACAACGGCAGACAGAGCCTGCTGTTCATCCCGTTCATGCGCTGGGACGGCGAAGACGATGAACGCACCCACGGCGATATCCGCGAGCTTGTCTGGACCTATGCCGGTGACGGCTGGGAGACCAAGGCCGGTATCGGCAAGGTCTTCTGGGGGGTCACGGAGGCCCTGCACCTGGTGGATGTGATCAACCAGACCGACCTGATCGAAAATCCGGACGGCGAACAGAAACTGGGCCAGCCGATGCTGAAGCTCTCCCTGGAGAGGGATTGGGGTATCATCGATCTCTATGCCTTGCCCGGTTTCCGCGAGCGCACCTATCCCGGCGAGGAGGGTCGCTTGAGAACCCATCCACGGGTCGATACTGATCAGGTTGAATACCAGTCTGACAGGGAGGAGAGACACATCGATCTGGCGCTGCGCTGGTCCCACTTCATCGGCGACTGGGACATCGGCCTGGCCCACTTCGACGGCACCAGCCGTGATCCGCTGCTGCTGCCTGCTGTCAGCGACAGCGGCGAGGTCCTGCTCACGCCATTCTACCAGCAGATGCGTCAAACCAGCCTCGACCTGCAGGCCACCAAGGGGGATTGGCTGTGGAAGCTGGAGGCGATCCATCGCAGCAGCGACAGCGACAGCTACAACGCGGCCACGGGGGGATTCGAATATACCCTGGTGGGTATAGCGGAGAGTGACATGGACCTGGGCCTGCTGGTTGAATATCTCTATGACGACAGACAGGACGACGCCACCACGCCGTTCGAGAACGATCTCTTCATCGGCATGCGCCTGACCGCCAACGATGTCGACGGCAGCGAACTCCTGGCCGGTGTGATCAAGGATCTCGACGACGACGGCTGGATGTTCAATCTGGAAGCGAGCCGGCGCATCGGCAATCTGTGGAAGACCAGTCTGCAGACCCGTCTATGGTCCGACATCCCCGAACAGGATCCGCTGTTTGTATTTCATCGCGACGATTACCTCGAGTTTACTGTTACGCGGTTCTTTTGAGCCGTCTGTACGGGTCTTCCCACCTGCAACCAGATGGAAAAAAGGCTAAACCGGCTTCCCGCACTGAATACAGAACTTGTGTCCGGGCATGAGTTCATTACCGCAGTGGATGCAGAAACTCATCCTTTTCTGCGCTGATCCGGGCTCGTTTGGCGAAAACGACTTGTTCATCTCCTGGATCAGCAAATCGACGCCGTTATGAAAAAAAGGCTCTTCAGGTATTGGAATTGCATTTCGGTATGCCAGGGGCTTGAGGCTGCCGGGCAGTTGATCCTCCTCCGGCATGACCCCCTTTTTCACCAATACCGGTATCACCGGTATCTCCTTTTTCAATGCGGTCTCCAGCTCAACCCGCAAATGGTCGTTGGCGAGGTCGAGCCGGCGCTCTCCCCTGCTGTTTTTGGCTTCCAGCCACTTGTCGCCGATTATCGCCACCAGCATGCCGCAGCGTTCGATGGTCTGATTGATGTGTTCGCGGAAATCCACGCCGCCCGGTATCGAGTCGACATCCCTGAACACTGCCTCTTTGCCAAATTCATTGTTGAGCCTGTCGCATATCCTGCCGGTGATCTCTCGGCTATCCCCCCGCCGGTAAGAGATGAATATAGTACGGGACCTGCCTGGATCCCGCGGCATTCGGGAGGGTTCGGGCGCCGGATTCACGCTGCGGGATCGCAGTTGATGCGCGGAATTGCCGACCGGTTGCACATAGAGATACTGCTTGGGTTTGATTAACGAGTTCAAGGATTTTTCTATGCCCTTCAGGGTAAAGGCCTCCTTGTAGGTCTCAGGCGACCGGTCGCCACACTCCAGGTCCAGGGTCTGGTCCGGTTTCAGGTCGATCCGCAGGGGTTCGCTTTTGTAGAGATCGATTTTGATCCCGATATCATGGCAACCGCAGGGCACTTTGAACTGCTTTGTCTCTCCCGACTTGATCTTGCCCACCACACTGTCGTCGATAGTGATGGCGAATTGCCGGATCTGATAGGAGCTGGTCTTCTTCCTTTTCAGGGTGATGAAAGCGGCTGGCTTGTTCATGGCAGAGCCCTTGGCGGCTTGTTCAGAAGTCGCCACTGATTATCATATAGAAAACAATAATCCCTATGCTGGCGTAGAGCCACAGCTTACCCACATCCTTTTTCTCTTCGGACTCGCCCTGCGCCATATAGATGATGCCCATGATCAGGCCGATAAAAGGGATAATCAATGATCCGCCCAGGATCCCGTACTTCAATCCATCGGATACGGATTTAGGCTCACTGGCGATTTCAACGACGCTTTGTTGATGGTTAACCGTCGAACCACCAGTCGGCGCAGAGAGCTGATGTCTGCAGTTACCACAGAATCTCGCACTATCGGGATTTTCAGTTCCACACTCCGGGCAAAACATGGCCGTTTCTCCTATTACAGTCTCTATTGTTATTCGCTTAGATAGATCATCACTACCCAGGTCGCAGCATACCGATATTCATCTCCAACACTTTCCGGCAACATCACCCGATATGACAATTGTAGACCAATGCCAGTCTATTTCAGCATTCATGGACGGAATATGATAGTTAAAAATTACCACTGTGCATTGGGTATTTTTTACGTCTGAGTATGCAATTCCACACTCCAGCGGCATATCCCCGATTGGCCTTACAGAGCGCTTCTTCCCGTTGATTCATTCAGACGTGAGACTGTATTTTCGAGCTGTCCTGCAGCATTTGAGTAAACGCATCGGCAGTGATCGCCCGACTGAACAGAAACCCCTGGGCATACTCACACTGCATATTTCGCAGTTGATTGAGTTGACTCTCGGTTTCCACGCCTTCCGCCACCACCTCGAGCCCTATCCCGTGCGCCATCAGTATGGAAGCATTGACCAGTTCGTGATCCGCCTGGTCGACGGTTAGATCATTGATGAAGCTCCGATCGACCTTCAGTAGATCGAACGGGTATTTGCGCAAATAGCTCAGTGAAGAGTAACCGGTGCCGAAATCATCCATTCCAAGACCGATCCCGGTTTCGCGCAATCGCGCCAGCGCATGTTCGATATCATGCTGCCCACTCATCAACACACCCTCGGTAATCTCCAGGACCAGGGCTTCAGCCTTCAATCCGCTGCTTTCCAGGAGGTCCGCTATGTAATCGACCATTGCACTGTCACGGAGCTGTCTTGGCGACAGGTTGACGGCTATTTTGAAATCGTAATCGAGCATTTCCCGCCATCTCATGGCATTGTAAACAGCCTGGTACATGACATATCTCCCGACGCCGAGGATCACCCCCGTCTGTTCCGCGATCGGGATAAACTCATCCGGCGCTATCGTCCCCAGGGCGGGATTGTTCCAGCGCAACAGGGCCTCCGCGGCAACTATCCGATTGCTTTTCAATTCCACCACCGGTTGGTAGACAACCGAGAACTCATGCCTTTCCAGGGCGCCGTGCAGCTGCTCCTCGACCTCCAGGCTGCGTGAAATATTGAGGTTCATCTCGCTGGTAAAAAAGTTAAAGGTGTTTCTGCCCTGCTCCTTGGAGTGATACATAGCGGTATCCGCATTACGCAGCAGTTCCGTCGGCGTGCTGCCATCGCTTGGATAGACGGCAATGCCGATGCTTGTGGTCACCACCAATTCACGCTGTTCCAGTTTGAAAGGGTGACGAAACTGCGCGATGAGGCCGGTCGCTACCGTCTTGGCATCGGTCAGCTCCGCCAGGTTGCGAAGCAGCACGATAAATTCGTCACCGCCAAGGCGGCAGACACTGTCACCGTCCCGCACCGCCGATTGCAGGCGGCCGGCGGCCTGTACCAGCAGGCGGTCGCCGGTTTCGTGTCCCAGGGTGTCGTTGACCCGCTTGAAACCGTCCAGGTCGAGGAAAAGTATCGCAACCTTGGATACATCTCTCGCTGCCTCCCTGAGCAGTTGAGCCAGACGATCCATGGCAAGGAAGCGGTTCGGCAGACCGGTCAGGCCGTCGTAGTGCGCCTGTTTGAGGATATGGGCTTCCTGGCGCTTCTTTTCGGAGATATCGACATGAGTTCCGACGATACGTATCGGATTTCCTTCCGCGTCGCGAACCAGAAAGGCGCGGGAGAGGATATCCACCCAATGACCGTCCTTGTGGTGCATCTTGAATTCGATGTGATAGTTATTGCGATCTCCGTTGATGTAATCGTTAATCATCTCCCAGGCGCGCTCGCGACCCTTGTCATCGACCATATCTTCCCAGGTGGAAAAGATATTGGGCAATTCGTGGTCTTTGTAGCCAAGCATGCTCTTCCAACGTGGCGAGTAGTAGATCTCGTTGTTCTGGAGGTTCCAATCGTATAGTCCATCATTGGCGCCGCGCATTGCCAGTTCGAAGCGCTCCTCGCTTTTGCGCAGGGCGGACTCGGCAAGTTCGCGTTCGGCGATCTCCCTGCTCAGCTCACTGTTTTTGTCCTGCAGTTCGAGGGTGCGCTTATCGATCACGGTTTCGCGGTTCTTGACCTCTTCACCGAGATCACCGATCAGTTGGCTGTTCTCCACCTGCAGCCTGATGTTATCCATCAGGTTGCGGTTGATGTTGCGGGTAAACAGTGTGGTCATGATCAGATAGACCAGGGTTGCAAAGGCCAGTGCGTTGTGTCCCGCATCGCCGAAAGAAAACAGGGTTCCGATAAGCGTCAGCAGCTGCGGATAGACATAGACCACGAATGCCGGTATGTATACCGAGAGGATGACCACGGCGGAGGCGACGATGCCGAAAAGCAGCATACACAAGCCGATCGCGACGGTAAGGTTGTTGGCGAGATAGATATAGGGAACGATCAAACTCCATGAGATGCCTACCAGCAGACAGGCGATCAGATAGCTTCGCTGCCATTGCGCAACACTCCATTTTTGTGGATTTCGCTTGCGCAGCAGCCATAACGCGAGCCGGATGGTGGCCGTTGTAAACAGGGCAAGAACCCATACTTCGAGGATTCCCGAATCGATATGGGACTTCAATAGGAAGTAGAAGAGTAGCGCGACGGCGTAGACAGTGGCATTGGATATCGGAGCCTGCAGATAGAGTAACCGGGTCTGCTCCTCGGCGATCAATCCTTTCACACCCTCCTGCTGTGTTCGATCATTATTCGACATGGACGGTGCAGTCATTCTTTCAACCGATATCTGTTATTTGTTGCTGATGTCAGATCTTGCGTCGACTGTACAGGCCGAACACCTTTTCCCCGAGTGAGTGCATTCCCTTCATCGATCACCGCGGAATAGCGCGGCGAGGTGACTATATCGTCCACCCTGCAAACAATATCGTGTCATATGAGCGAAGGGGGAAACAGCAAACATTCTAAGGTAAATATAGTTGACTCCCGATAATTCCCCGTAAAAGACAATGGCCATTCAGGAATCCGCTTCTTAATGAGTATAGCAGCGCAGTAGGTCGCTAATGTTTTCTGCGATGCACATCTCACTTACGCGTAAATACGATATTAATTCCCTGCCCTAGCCAATCCTGCTGGCCAGTCGCCGCATCGAGGGAGAGTCCGAAGGAGTGGAACGCCGAATCCCAGGGTTCTTGAGGCCTGATTCCCTCGAGCGAACGATTCGATGAATTAATTGCCTGGAGAGATCGGCTTGGGCGCCGATTAGTTTGAAAACGATAGCGGGGCGTTGGCCAAGCCCCGATGGGATGGCAAACGGAAACTCCTTCAACGGGCAGTCGATGCCATAGTTGCCGAACACCACTTCCGCACTCCCTGCGTCAATCGGGGCAACTCTGTCAGACAGCGCGCACTTCGGACCGGGGAAGGCTATGTCGCCAACACCAATTCGACAATTTCGCCCAACGCCTCCCTGATCTCGTCGATGGAGGGCGGCTCCGCCCGCGACAAATCGTCAAAGGCGCCGCGACAGGTCACGCGCATCACATCGGGCTGCTTCTCGGAGCTTAACCAGAGATGGTAGCCATGGGTGACGATGGGCGAACTGGGATCGAACTCCGCCGCGATGAACCTTGGCCGATGGTCGGGGTTGCGCACCACCTCGGTGGTCAACCGCTGGACTCTTTTTATCACGAAGGTATCAGGCTCGATCTGCTGCACCTCATCGCTCAACCTGCCCACCTCGAAGTTGCAGTTGGCCCGGTAGCGATCGAAGTCGCCGAGGGACATTTGCCTGCCCCGCTGGAGGAAGGTACGTGTAGTGCCGGGCTCGATTGCCACCCGTTCAACCAAAACGAGTTTACTGCCGATCGGCGGCAGGTTGTAGGGGTAGGCAAGATTGTCACTCACCATGTAGGATTGACTGCATGCCGAGAGCAGCAGCATTAGCATTATCCACCGCATAGCTATCCACCTCACTGGATCCGAAAGACTCATCCTTCTTGCTGTCCGTTGATAGAGGCTGGCGCGGTATCAGACAACCCGGAAATAGCAACTGAGATCGGGGATGTCGATCTCCCGGGGCTTGAGCCTGATGCGATCGTTCAATCCCGCCTCGCCGCGGATCCGCACCTTGGCCTCCATGGCGATGGAAGGCAGCAGCACGGTGGCCCGTTCTCCCTCCTTGGCCACGATCACCGCCTCGCCCTGCCAGCCGGGGTTGTCGCGCAGATAGATCAGACGCCAGTGATCATTTGACACCCTTTCGGTCTTGCGGTTCGCCGTACTGCCCAACTCAGATTGGGCGATGCGCGCTGACAGGGCGTGGATATCGAGTACCTGATCACCCTTGAGATGGGCGCGCAGCTGCTGGTGGGCGAGGAGATCGGAGTAGCGCCTTAGCGGGCTGGTGGCGCGGGTATAGCGGGCCAAACCCAAGCCGGCGTGGGGTTCCGCCTGGGTCTTGATCTGGGTAGGCTTGAAGAAGCGCCGGTAGGCATACATGCCGGCCATGTCCTGCGGTTGATCCCGCTGATCCGGCGGCGCCTGGGTGGCGAAGGGGATCGCAATCCCATGGGTTTGGCTATAGTCGGCGATCCCCTCACCCGCCATCAGCATCAGATCGGTAATCATCTCCCGGCTCCGCAACCGGGGAAGGGGCTCGATTGTCACCGCTTCATCCCTCACCTTGATCTTCACCTCCGGCAGCTGAATCGATGCCGCGCCTGCCCCCTCGCGCCGCCGCCGGTAGTGCTGACTCCTTGCCATCAGGCTGGCGAAGGGCTCTTCCTGGAGACGTCGATCCGCGGCAGCATAGCTGATGCGCTCGACCCTGACCCAGCTGGGATGCACCTCCACCTCCTCCACCTCCCCCTCCGGGGTGAGCGAGAAACCGATCGACAAGGCGGGAGATCGCTCCTGCAGACCCAGGCCGAGCTGCTCGGTCACCGAGGGCGGCAGCATCGGGATCACCCGCTCGGGCAGATAGAGGTTGGCGCCCCGGGCCCGGGCCTCCAGGTCCATCTCGCTGTCTGGTGGGACCAGGGCGGCGACATCGGCCACGTGGATCCAGATCCGCTCCCCGTCGAGGCTGACTGCATCGTCCGGATCCTGGTTGTCTTCGTCGTCGATGGCATAGGCGGGAAGCCGGGTGAGGTCGAGACGCTCCTCCTCCGGCAGGGGGGGGAGCGCCTGTCCGGGGACGGTCTCGTCAATGCCCATGCGGCGCGGATAGGGATTCTCGTTGCCTCGCCAATAACCGGTCTTGAGCAGCAGGCGGTGGGCGTTGACCGGGGTTTCCGGGATCTCCAGGGCCTGCAGGATGCGGCTCCTTTCCCGCTTCTCCAGGGCCAGCGCCTCGACCTCGCCCAGGATCTTGCGATCCCCCTCGATGATCGAGCCCGTCTGCAGGCGCTGCATGAAGCCATCCCAGGCCTCCGCCTCGGCGGCCCTCTTCGAACGCGCCGCGATCTCCGTCTTCACCTGTTCAGGGCTGCGGGGGCGGATCGACGCCGGTTCGCCCTCGAAATAGATCCCCTCCGCCACCAGCTGCCAGCTCGCCCAGGCCATGGCGGGGGTATAGTCGCCGAATATCAGCTCGCTCAGCTCCTTGATATCGGTCTCGGCGCCCTCCAGCAGCTCCCAGTTCTCCTCCACCTCGCCGCGCTGGGGGGTCAGCTGTTTCAGATCGGCGAGGGGACCGGGGTGGAGCAGGAGCACATCCTTCTCCCTGACCCGCTTGCTCTTGCCCCCTTCCAGCTCGATGGTGATCTTGTCGGTCACCTCGACGACCCGGGCCGGCCGTATCTTGTAGAGCACCAGGGCGCCTGTCGTGAATCTAGTCATCAAAGCTACCGAAAAATGTTCAATTCCTGATTTACACAGGGAGTTTCGTCACCTGCGGGATCGGGTATGATACGCACTGTTGTGAGACAAACCCAGGAGACAGTTCCTGAGATGAATAGCGAATGGTCCGATTTTCTTGCCTCCCGAAGCGCCCCGCCCAGTAACGGCGCGGAGATCAGCTGCGCCCTGAACGACCTCTCCCACTACGGACTGATCCGGGTTGACGGCGAGGACGCCGAACAGTTTTTACAAGGCCAGATGACCAACGACATGGGCCAGGTTACCGAGGAGCACAGCAATCTGGCGGGCTGGTGCAACGCCAAGGGCCGCATGATAGCCAGCTTTCGCTGTTTTCGCCAAGGCACGAGCTTCTACCTGCAGACCCTGGCGGAAGCCATTCCGAAGCTAATGCCCCGGCTCTCCATGTATATCCTTCGATCCAAGGTGGAGATCGGCGACGCCAGCGACGACCTGGTGCGCATCGGGATCAGCGGCAACTGCGCCGAAGCCCTGCTGCAGCCCTTTTTCGAAGAGCTGCCCGAACAGGCCAATGGCGTACAGCAGCAGGATGGGATGATCCTGATACGCCTGCCCGGCCCCACCCCCCGCTTCGAGGTCATCGGACCGACCCCGCAGCTGCAGGAGCTCTGGCAGACCGCCGAGGGGCAGGCCCAGCATGCGGGCAGGGAGCTCTGGTCGCTGTACGAGATTCACGCGGGCGTACCAACCCTCTATCCTCAAACCAGTGAGTCCTTTGTCCCGCAGATGGCGAACATGCAGCTGATCGACGGTGTCAGTTTCACCAAGGGATGCTATACCGGCCAGGAGGTGGTGGCCCGCATGCAGTACCTGGGCAAGCTGAAACGCCGCATGTACCTGGCCCATGTTGAAAGCGCCGCCCCGCCAAAACCGGGGGATGAACTGTTTGCCGAGGGCAGCACCTCGGGGCAGGGCGCCGGCAAGGTGGTGGATGCGCAGGCCAGTGGCGAAGGGTATGACCTGCTGGCGGTCATAGAGATAACCAGCGCCGAGGAGAACAGGGTGAGGCTGGGCGAAGAGGGCCCCTTGCTGGAGATTCTCAACCTCCCCTACAGTTACGCTGAAGCGTGAAGAGATCAGGGTGAGAGCGGTTAAGTTAGTTCAGGATTGACCGCTAAACTGGCATCACAACGAAAAAAGGAAGCCCAGGGGAAAATGATCGACGAAACCCAGTTTCTGCAGAAGCTAAACGACGCTATCGACCACAACCAAATCACCCTTCCCACACTCCCCGAGGTCGCCTTGAAGGTGCGGGACGCGGTGGAGAGAGAGCAGAGTTCCGCCAACCATATAGCCGAAATCATCGCCTCCGACGCAGCCCTCTCGACACGCCTGCTGCAGGTCGCCAACAGCCCTCTCTATCGCGGACGGGTTGCCATCGACAATCTGCAGATGGCGGTCGCAAGACTGGGCGTGCGCCTGGTGCGCAGCCTGGTCGTCAGTCTCATCATGCGCCAGATCTTCCAGGCCACCAATGACATCCTCGACAACAAGTTCAGGCAGATCTGGGAGGAGAGCGTACAGATCGCCGCCATGTCCCGCGTTCTCGCCGCCAATATGGACCATCTGGACAAGGAGCAGGCGATGTTGGCGGGGCTGATCCACAATATCGGCGCTCTGCCTGTGCTCGCCATGGCGGAGAGTCACGACGAGCTGCTCGAGGATGCCCGGGAACTTGACCGGGTTATCGAGGCCATAGCTCCCCAGGTGGGTCAGCGCATTCTCGAGATGTGGGATTTTCCCCCATCCCTGAGCCGGGTGGCGGCCAACTTTCTCAATCTCGAGTATACCCACGATGGCGAGGCCGACTATGTGGATATAGTTCAGGTGGCAAGGCTCGAGGCACAGATGAATGATGACAGCGACTTCGATACATCGATCCTGCCGCGGATCCCGGCCTTCGTGAAGGTAGGCCTGGAACCCGAGGTCAATATCATCGAGATCGAGGGCGTCGCCGACGATATCCAGAATATCGAGGTCATGTTCCTGTCGTGACATCCCATCCCCTTCGCAACCGTCATGATTGAGGCGATAAAGCTCTGTAAATACTACGAGGGCGTGAAAGCGGTGGACGGGGTCAGCTTTTCGATCCCACGCGGCGTCTGCTTCGGTCTGCTCGGTCCCAACGGCGCCGGCAAGACAACCACCGTGGAGATGCTGGAGGGGATCAAGACCCCAACCTCGGGAGAGATACGCTACAAGGGCGAGGCGCTGGGCAAGCGCTTCCGCAACGAGGCGGGGATCATGTTCCAGCACACCGCGCTGCAGGAGTATATCCGCGTCGACGAGGCGTTGAAGATGTTTCAGCAGCTCTATACCAATACCAGGCCCATCGAAGAGCTGGTGGAGATCTGTGCCCTGGAGGAGTTTCTCTCCCGGGATACGCGCAAACTCTCCGGTGGCCAGAAGCAGCGACTGCTGTTGGCGATAGCCCTGATCAACGATCCCGAGGTGGTGTTTCTCGACGAGCCCACCACCGGTCTCGATCCCCAATCGAGGCGCAACCTGTGGCACCAGGTGCGCCGCATCAAGGCGGAGAACAAGACCCTGGTGCTGACCACCCACTACATGGAGGAGGCGTTCGAGCTCTGCGACGAAATCATCATCATGGATCACGGTACCATCATCGCCCAGGGCAACCCGAAGGCGCTGTTGACCGACCATTTCGACAAATCGGTGATCACCCTGCCCCTCTCCGTCCTGCCCGACGACTTCCAGGCGGACGGCGCCTCCACCCTCCATCCCCAGGACGGCCACATGGAGATCCTCTCGGTGGACGTGGATGCCACCATACGCCACCTGGCGGAGCGGCAGATCTCTCTGCAGCAGCTGCAGGTGCGTTCGCCGACCCTGGAAGACCTCTTCCTGGAACTGACCGGACACCACCTGCGCACCTAGGAGGGCCTGTTAACACGAATCCAATTGGCCCTGTTGTGCCTGAAAAAGCGCCAATCAAGGCGCGAGGAGAGAGGTTTGGTGATTCCAAATGAACGACGAGCAACGCCGAGTGGCGCTTTTTCAGGCGCACCCCAAGGGCACTTCCTTCGGGGCGCAACCCGAAGGGCTGGGGCTATTTTTCCGTCCAGCGGCGTTATCATTCGCTCATGTAGCATAACTACACAACGCTCATTCTGCCTTGCTGGACGAAAAAATAGTCCCAGCAGGGCCGATTGGATTCGTGTTAACAGGCCCTTTTTATGTCATTTCGTCGCTTTCTAGCAGCCCTGCAAGCACGCAACCTGGAGTTTCTGCGCGACCGCACCGCCCTGGGCTGGAACCTGATCATGCCGGTGTTGATCGTCATGGGATTCGCCTTCGCCTTCACCACGGGACAGGAGGAGCTCTACAAGGTCGGTCTCCACGGGGATTCCGAGCAGCATCACGACCTGGAGGCGTTTCTCGCCACACGCTACGTGGACTATATCCAGGTGGACGACCTCGACAGGATGATCGATAAGGTGGACAGGCACCAGATCGATCTGCTGCTGGATCTCGAGGAGCGGCGCTACTGGGTCAACAGCACCTCCCCCAAGGGCTATCTGCTGGAACAGTTGCTGCTGCCCTACGGGCTGCAGCGGGAGGCGCTGAGCGGCTCGGAGATACGCTATGTGGATTGGGTGGTCCCCGGCGTCCTGGGCATGAATATCATGTTCAGCGCCCTGTTCGGTGTTGGCTATGTTATTGTCAGATATCGCAAAAATGGTGTCCTGAAGCGGCTGCGCGCAACCCCGCTCAGCGCCTTTGAGTTCATTTCGGCGCAGATTGCATCTCGCCTGCTGATGATCGTGGCGGTGACCGTGCTGGTCTATGTCGGCACCGACCTGGTGGTCGATTTCCGCATGGTCGGCTCCTACTGGCTGCTCCTTCTGATCCTCATTGTCGGCGCCCTCAGCATGATCAGCGTCGGTCTGCTGGTGGCGGCCCGGATCACCAGTGAAGAGGCGGCAAACGGGCTGTTGAACCTGTTGAGCTGGCCGATGATGCTGCTCTCCGGGGTCTGGTTCTCGCTGGAGGGCTCGCACCCATTGGTGCAAAAGCTGTCACTGGCCCTGCCCCTGACCCACATGGTGGACGCCGCCCGGGTGGTGATGATCGAGGGGGCGGGATTCACCGAGGTGGCATCCCAGCTGTTGATCCTCACCCTCTTTACCTTATGCTTTGTCAGCATAGGCTCAAAGACCTTTCGCTGGGAGTAGACAGGATGGAGCAACGGGACGAGG
This sequence comes from gamma proteobacterium symbiont of Ctena orbiculata, assembly GCA_003058495.1. Classification (GTDB taxonomy): domain Bacteria; phylum Pseudomonadota; class Gammaproteobacteria; order Chromatiales; family Chromatiaceae; genus Thiodiazotropha. The sequence goes on from QBVC01000017.1 coordinate 22,317, forward strand.
CGTTCATGACCGAGGCGCTGATGCTGGCCAAACGGGGCATTGAACTGGGTGACGGGGGCCCCTTCGGTGCCGTGCTGGTCCTCGACGGCCGCATCATCGGACGCGGCTGGAACCAGGTGGTAAAATTGAACGATCCCACCGCTCACGCGGAGATTCTGGCGATTCGCGATGCATGCGCCCGGGCGAAGCGCTTTCACCTCCCGGGCAGTGTGCTCTATACCAGCTGCGAACCCTGTCCGATGTGCCTGAGCGCCGCCTATTGGACCCGTATCGAGCGCCTGGTCTATGCGGCCGGGGCCGATGACGCGGCAGCCATCGGCTTCAGCGACAGCGAGATTAAAGCGGAACTCGATAAACCCGCGAAAGACAGGGTCATCATTACCCGACAGCTTTTCCGGGAGAGGAGTCTCGCCCTGTTCACCCAGTGGCGGGAGAGTGACAAACGGATTGACTATTGATATGGCCAAGCATTGCAGAGGAACCTGATAAGCCGGGATAATGATCGACTCCAAGGGTTTAAACCACAACAACAGATATTTATGTGCGGTATAGCAGGCATCTTGAATCTCAAGGACGGCGTTCCCCCCTCCCGAAACGAACTCGAGGGTATGATACACGCCGTCCACCATCGCGGCCCTGACGGCTATGGCTACTACCTTTCCGAGCGGGTGGGACTGGCCCATGCCCGGCTCAGCATCATCGACCTGGCGGGGGGGGATCAGCCGATCCACAATGAGGACAAGTCGGTGCAGGTGGTCTTCAACGGCGAGATATTCAACTATGTGGAACTCACCGCGCAGCTCAAGCGGCAGGGACATCGCTTCTATACCCACTCCGATACCGAGGTCATCGTCCACCTCTATGAGGAGTACGGTGAGGCATTCGTCGACCACCTCAACGGCCAGTTCGCCATCGCCCTCTGGGACAGCCGTGAAGGACGGCTGATTCTCGCCAGGGACCGCACCGGGATTCGCCCCCTCTACACCATCAGAAACGGAAACAGGTTCTTCTTCTCCTCGGAGGTGAAGTCCCTCTTCGCCCACCCCGCGATTCCCCGCGAGATCAATCTGACCGCGCTCTCGGAGGTGTTCACCTTCTGGACCACCCTGCCGCCCCATTCCCTCTTCGAATCGGTGGAGATGATCCCCCCGGGCCATATCCTGGTGATCGAAAACGGCAGCATGAATCTCAGCCGGTATTGGGACTGGTCATACCCCAATGAGCAGATCGACAACCGCAAGCCGTTGGCGGATTGGCGCGAAGAGCTGAAGGCGTTGATGGTCGATTCGGTGCGCCTGCAGCTGCGATCCGATGTCCCCGTCGGCGCCTATCTCAGCGGCGGCCTCGATTCCTCGGTGCTCACCTCGCTGATCAAGAACTTCACCGATACCCCGCTGCGCACCTTCTCCATCGGCTTCGAGGACGAGGAGTTCGACGAGAGCGGCTTTCAACAGGACCTGGTCGACTATCTGGGCACCAACCACACCCATGTGCTGTGCAAGCGGTCCGACATCGGGGCCGCCTTTCCACGGGTGATCTCCCACACCGAGTCGGCGATCGTGAGAACCGCGCCAACCCCGCTGATGCTGCTGTCCGGGGCGGTCCGGGAGGCCGGATACAAGGTGGTGCTGACCGGTGAAGGGGCGGACGAGGTGTTCGGTGGATACGATATCTTCAAGGAGGCCAAGGTAAGACGCTTCTGGAGCCATGCCCCGGATTCGGAGTGGCGGCCGCTGATTCTGCAGCGCCTCTACCCCTATTTGAAGCACTCCCCCACCACCAGCGGGGCCTTCTCGAAACGCTTCTTTCAGCAGGGCATGGAGCACCTGGACAAACCCTTCTTCGCCCATATCCCGCGCTGGGCCACAACCCAACGCATCCTCCAGTTCCTCTCCGATGAGGCGCGGGCGGCGATCGATCAAGCGGTTGATTTCGAAACCATCAATCGCATCCTGCCCGCCGATATCGAGGCGTGGAAGCCCCTCAATCGTGACCAGTACATCGAGGCCAACACCCTGCTCTCCGGTTACCTGCTCAGCTCCCAGGGGGACCGCGTGGCGATGGCCAACTCCATCGAAGGCAGGTATCCCTTCCTCGATCATCGGGTGATCGAATTCGCGGCCACCCTGCCCAGCCGCTACAAGATCATGGGCCTGAATGAGAAATATCTGCTCAAACAGACCATGCAGGGACTGATCCCGGAAAGCATCAGAAAGCGCAGCAAACAACCCTACAGGGCGCCTGACAGCCAATCCTTTTTCAATGGTGAAAAGCCGCTGGACTATGTCGCCTATCTGTTCAGCGAGGAGCGGATACGCAAGGCGGGTTACTACAATCCGAAGACAGTCGGCCTGCTGTTGAAAAAATGTGCCCGTGGCAAGGCCCTGGGTTTTGCCGATAACATGGCCTTCGTGGGCATCCTCTCCAGCATGCTGGTGGACGAACTGTTCATCGAGCAGGCGTCGATTGATTCCCATTAGGGGCAATTGGCCGTTGGATCCGCATATCGCCACTCGATCTCACTCGCTGATTGTGTCATTAGTAAGTGAAAAATTACCTGTTTCATTTAAACTTGCCGTTTTAGAATATTGATATACGCGCTAAACATGGTCATTGTTCAGTCGATATACTGAACGGTGGGCGTTAGCCTCAATATCAATCTGGTAAAAACCTTTGGGAAACTTCATGTCGACAGAAGCAACAATCAGAAACTACATCCTTGAGAACTACCTGTTCACAGATGACCAATCCGCGCTGAACAGCACCGACTCATTCCTGGACAAGGGCATATTGGATTCAACCGGTATCCTGGAAGTTATCTACTTCCTGGAAGATGAGTTCGGTATCAAGGTTGAAGACACGGAAATGGTGCCCGAAAACCTCGATTCCGTTGACAATATCGTCTCTTTCATCGCCAAAAAAAGGCAGTGATGTGAAACCGGCTCCGGCCACCCTCGTCGACCGATTCAGGGAGAGCGCGGCAAGCCACGCGGACTCGCTGGCGATCGCCGACAGCGCAAACCGTGTCTCCTATCGGCAGTTGTCCGAACTCGTCGACAAGGTCTGCAGTTACCTGCTGTCATCGGGTCTGCAGAAGGGTGACCGGATCGCCATGGTTGTCGCCAATTCGGCTGAATATGCAGGGATCTTCTACGGAATCTGGGCCGCCGGCGGCGTCACCGTCGCCCTCAATACCCAGGCGAAGGCGAGGGATATCCTCAATTGGGTCGGGCACTCCGATGCCAGGTGGCTGTTCATCGATCGCGACCACCCGGAGCGCGAGGCCGTGGCAGAGGCCGGCTCGGGATTTACCCTGGTGGATGTTGGAGCAGGCGAAGCGGATGCGGTGAAGGATCACGGGGTTAGCTGGCAGACGCTGCTCGAATGCGATGCCGCGGCGCCGAAGATCGAACTGCAGCGCTCCGACCTGGCTTCGATCATCTATACCTCGGGCACCACCGGTCATCCCAAGGGGGTCACCCTCAGCCACGGCAATCTCTGCGCCAATATCGAGTCGATCCTGGCCTACCTGGAGCTCAGCGCCGGGGACAGCATCCTCAATGTGCTGCCCTTCTACTACTCCTACGGCAACTCCATTCTGCATACCCATTTGACCATCGGGGCTGCGTTGATCCTGGAAAACAGCCTGCTCTATCCCCATCGCGTCATGGCGAAGATGGCGGAAGAGGCGGTGAGCGGTTTCTCCGGCGTGCCGTCAACCTTTGCCCTGCTGCTGAGCAGGGTCAATCTGGAGGATTACGATCTCTCGAAGCTGCGCTACATCACCCAGGCTGGCGGCGCCATGGCGCCGGCACTGGCGGACAGGCTGACGACCGCCCTGCCCCATACCGAACTCTTCATCATGTACGGCCAGACGGAGGCCAGTGCACGGCTGACCTATCTGCCGCCGAGCATGCTCGACGAGAAACGAGGCTCCATTGGAAAAGCCATAGCCAACACTACCATCGAGGTGCGGAACAAAGCGGGTGAAGTCGCACCCCCGGGAGAGACGGGTGAAATCTGCGCCCATGGCGATAACATCATGCAGGGATACTGGAAGGATAAGGAGAAGACAGACCAGGTGCTGAAGGATGGCTGGCTCTACACCGGCGATCTGGCGCATACCGACAGCGACGGTTATCTCTATATCGACGGCCGATCATCCGATATGATCAAGAGCGGCGCCAATCGCATCAGTCCAAAGGAGATCGAAGAGGTGATCCAGGAGATAGCGGATGTGCAGGAGGTCGCGGTCGTCGGCAGCCCAGACGAATTGCTGGGAGAGGTGATCAAGGCCTATGTGGTGCCGAAAAAGGGGAGCGATCTGAAACAGATGACCATTCAACACCACTGCAAACAAAACCTGGCGATCTATAAAATTCCTAAATCCATCGAGTTCATCGATGAGTTGCCAAAGACCGCCTCAGGCAAGATACAGAAATTCCTGCTGAAGTAGCGGGCTTAGCCTTGGCGCTAGTCGATGGCGAAGCGGGATCGGAATGATTGATCGGTTTGACCCGTTTCGGGTACCAGAGTTGGAATGAAACCAGGCAGAATTAAAACCGGAGAATAACGAATGCAAGCATTAGCAGAACGGTACGAAGCTGAAATAATCAATTTCGACCGTGACAAAGAGGTCGATAGAATCTGTGAGACCATGCGCGAGGTGATGCGCACCAAACTGCGCCGGCGCGGCGTTGTGGTAGCGGTTTCAGGCGGTATCGACAGTTCGGTCTCGGCGGCCCTGGCGGTCAAGGCATTCGGTGCGAAAAAGGCCTTTTTCATTCAACTGCCGGAGGTCGACTCGGCAGAGGACACCCAATCCCGCGGCCGCCAGCTGATCGAACACCTGGGGGTCGACCACACCACGCACAATATCGCCGCAACCCTCGACGCCATCGGTTGCTACCGGGCCAGGGACGAGGCGATCGTCAAGACCTTCCCCGAATACGGCGATGGCTGGAAGAACAAGATCGTCATCAAAGGGGGTCTCGACGGCCAGGTGAACCACTTCATGCTGGTGGTTCAGGATCCCCAGGGGCAGCAGCACGAGAAACGCCTCGATCTCCGGGAGTACCTGCAGATCGTGGCCGCCACCAACTACAAGCAGCGGATTCGCAAGACCATCGAGTACTACCATGCGGACCGCTTGAACTATGCGGTTGTCGGCACCCCCAACAGGCTCGAATACGACCAGGGCTTTTTCGTCAAGAACGGTGACGGATCGGCGGATCTGAAACCGATCGCCCATCTCTACAAGACCCAGGTCTACGCCCTGGCCAGGCATCTCGGTCTCCCGGAGTCGATCTGCAACGCCACTCCCACCACCGACACCTACAGCCTCCCCCAGGGCCAGGATGAGTTCTACTTCGCGCTACCCTACCAGGAGATGGACAAGGCACTCTGGGCGCGCAATATCGGTGCGTCAGCGAGTGAATTGGCGGCGATGCTCGGTATCACCGAGGAACAGGCGAAGTTCGTCCTCCAGGACATCGACAACAAACGCAAGACCACCCATTACCTGCACGCGAAACCCTACCTGATCGAAGCCATGCCTGAGCTTGGGTTGTAACTCTTAGCATCAATGTAGGGTGGGGCCCAGCCCCACCGTTTCAATAATTACCAAGTATGATTCGGTGGGGCAGGGCCCCACCCTACCCGTTGCCAAACGAAGGTGTCTTTAATTAGCAATCAGTCGTAGTGATCATCGTGCATTTGCGCTTCATTCACTTTGTATTTGGTAGATCGCTTTAGAGGCATCGATACCATGTATGGGGTTGTTTATGTATCGGTGCGGCAAGCCGCACCCTACGTTTTTTCGCGTGAAGCAGAGAACATTTGCGTTTATTCGCGTTCATTTGCGGACTTTTTCTGCTACTTCTTATTCACTTTTTTTTTCGGCAATTCATCATAGGACGGCAGCTCGGCAGGATCCTGGTACCACACCGCCCTGGAGGCGCAAAAGATATTCTGTATCGGCCTGATCTGCGGATCACCGTCGAGGGTGCCCGCCGGCACCACCACCGTCCTGCCGCTCTGCGCCAGCCATGGCAGGGAGGAGCCGCACTTTTTGCAGAAGCAGGTGGCGAAGTGCCTGGCCTCCTGCAGCTCGTATCGTCCCACCGATTCCTCGCCCTTCAGCCACTCGAAATCGTTGGGAGCCACCAGCAGGTTGGCGGCAAAGGCACTGCCGCTGAACTTTCGGCATCGGGAACAGTTGCAATATTGAAAGATGCCCAGATTGCCTTTGACCACATAGCTGACTTCGCCGCATAGGCAACTGCCGGTAACGCTCTCATCTGACATTACATATCCTCATCGAGCTGAATCAAAGATGTAGGGTGCGGCTCGTGGCACCTTCATGATTCTGGGGGTCCTTCAGATTCCAATCGCTCCTGGTGATTGAATATAACACATGCTCGGAGAGGGGATGATCGGGTTCCAAGGCGGGATGATTGAAGTTGCGATGGCTATCGGACATGCCGAGACGTTGCATCACCGCTATGGACCGCATATTGGTGACTGTGGTGAAGGCCGCCACCCGGTCCAGCAGCAGCCTATCGAAGGCAAACCGCAACGCCCGCATTCCCGCCTCCGTGGCATAGCCCTTGCCCCAATGCTCGAAGGCCAGGCGCCAGCCAATTTCCGTGCAGGGTGAGCATGGCAGCCGATGCTGCGGCTTATTGAGACCGAGAATACCGATGAATTCGCCGCTGCTCTTCACCTCGAGGGCCCAAAACCCCCAACCTCTCGCAGCTATCAAATCGCGACATCGATCGGCCAGCTCGTCACTCTCGGCGCGTGACAGGAGATTGGGAAAATAGGCCATCACCCTGGGATCGGCGTTGATCTCTGCGAATACCCCATAGTCATCATCGCGCCACTGGCGCAGCAGCAGCCGACCGCTCTCCAATACCGATGTCGGGGCAGGGTTTGAATTCATAGACCGGGTAGCCTGGCGGGCCTTGTCCGCCCATCCCGGCGCGGTGGCGCTATGTCCGCTCGAGATAGCGGCACAGCAGGGCGTTCTCCACCGCTCGCACCGGCAGCTCAACACGGACCCGGTAGCCGCCCCCCGGCGCTTCCTGCATGGCATTGCCGTTTTGGTCCTCCATCCGCTGCAGCACGAAACTGTGGTTTCCGCCGGGGGTCATCAGTTCGAGGCGGTCGCCGACGCGGATCTTGTTCTTCACATCCAGGTCGATGAGCCCCGTGGCGCCATCGACGCCGGTCACCTCGCCGACGAATTGCTGGCGCTCGGTCTGCGAGCTGCCGTAGCGGTAGTTCTGCAGCTCCTGGGATTCGTGACGCTGGTAGAAGCCGTCGGTATAGCCCCGGTTGGCCAGGCTCTCCAGGTCCGCCATCAGGGTGACCTGAAACGGGCGTCCGGCAACGGCATCGTCGATCGCCTGGCGGTAGACCTGGGTGGTGCGGGCCGTATAGTAGTGGGATTTGGTGCGGCCCTCGATCTTCAGGCAATCCACCCCGATTTCGACCAATCTCGCCACATGCTCCACCGCGCGCAGGTCCTTGGAGTTCATGATGTAGGTGCCGTGCTCGTCCTCGAAGACGGGCATCGGCTCTCCTGGCCTGCCCCGCTCTTCGATCGCGTAGACCTGGTCGGCCTCGTTGTGGCGGGCAACCCCCGCGGGACCGGTGTTGGCCGCGGGCGGCTCCACCGCCTGCGACAGCTTGTAGTCCCAGCGGCAGCTGTTGGTGCAGGTGCCCTGATTGGCATCCCGGTGGTTGAAGTAACCCGAGAGCAGGCAGCGTCCCGAATAGGCGATACAGAGGGCGCCGTGGATGAATACCTCCAGCTCCATAGCCGGAACCGCCTGCCTGATCTCCTCCACCTCCTCCAGGGAGAGCTCCCGGGAGAGGATCACCCGGCTCAGCCCCTGGCGCTGCCAGAAGCGTACCGCTTCGGCATTCACCGTGTTCGCCTGCACCGAGAGGTGGATCGGCATCGCCGGCCAGGCCTCCCTCACCATCAGGATCAATCCCGGATCGGACATGATCAGGGCATCCGGCCCCATGGCGACGATCGGCTCGAGATCCTTGATGAAGGTCTTCAGCTTGGCATTGTGGGGCATCACGTTGCAGGCGAGGTAGAAGCGGCGTCCAAGGACGTGGGCCTGGTCGATGCCGATCGCCAGATTCCGCTCCAGGAAGTCGTTGTTTCTCACCCGCAGGCTATAGCGCGGCAGGCCGGCATAGACGGCGTCGGCGCCATAGGCGAAGGCATAACGGGCGTTCTTCAGGGTGCCCGCGGGCGAGAGGAGTTCCGGTCGTTTCATACCCTTGGATTCAAATTCAGCGCAGGGTTACCTGCAGGGTCTCCGCAATGGTACCAAGAAGCATGCGCTCCCTCTCCACCTCCAGTTCCACCTGCTCCCCAACCTCCCTGTCCATCAGGGCGATGCGGATATCCGCGTAGTTCTTGATCGGCTGACCGTCGATGGCGATGAGCCGATCCTGCTTCTCCACCCCCGCCTCCTTGGCGCCGCTGTCCTTGACGAAGCCGGTAATACTGGGTGGTGAGTCGGTGGTATCGAGCAGAACGCCCAGTTTGCCCGCCGGCGGCAGGGAGTGCTTCTCGGCCAGGATCAGATAGTCCCCCATGTCCTGATTCAGATCGGAAGCGGCATCCACATTGAGGATGATCGCCTGGGAGGCGTCGACACGGCGGGACAACCGCTTGGGTATGCCGTCGCCATACATGATGTGACCGACCCCCGCGAGGATGACCAGGCGGGAGTCGGGATTCTTTTCCATCCACTCCGCTGCGCGCTGTGCCATCCCCTCGTCCCACAGCAACTGCGCATCGAGAAAGTTCTCGAAGCTCCTCCCGTCCTTGTGGGGATGGGCATCGAAGATCGAGCGCAGCCGCTCGCGGTAGGCATCGTTATCCCGGTCGATCTCTGCGGGCAGGCGCAGCTTCAGCGCCTGCGGCAGGCTGTCGATGCCATTCCTCCCCACCTGTTGGGTGATTTCACTCTCCAGGTTGAGCGCAATCATGGGGATGCCCTGCTCCCTGGCATATTGGAAAATGGGCCGGTAGAGCCGATAATCGAAGCGCCAGCGATTGAAATACTCCGACTCGCGGATCAGATCCGGTTCCTCGATTTCACCGGCGATATAGCGGTCGAGGACAGACTGGTAGGGCTGAAAAAAGAACTCCAGCCCGATTGCCAGGTCTGAGTGCTTGGCATGCAGCCCCTTGATGATCGCCAGCTGGTTGAGGTGGTGCTGATACCGATCATGGGTCTCGCCGATGAAGACCACCTGGCGGTCCGAGACCTTCTCTATCAAGCCGGAGACATCGATCATCGCGGAGAGATCGATCACCGGGTCCGGTCCAGGCTCATGGGCATGGGCGGTCGACACCATGCAGACCAATATGAAAAACAACGAAGGTAGATAGAGCACCAACTTCTCCCATATGATTGACTCGATATGCGCCTTATGACCAGAAAATCTCCAATCTGTTACATCCTGCTGTGGCTGGCGCTGTTTTGCAAACCGCTCTTCGCCGCCCCGGCCCTGCACCATGCGCTGCAGGTCAGGCTGGATCCGGGCAGTCAGCAACTCTGGGTCAGGGACCGTGTCACCCTGGCCCCGTCCGGGGAGGGCGAGGCCTCGCGGCGTGCTGCCGGGAAGCAGACACGCCATCGCTTCCTGCTCCATCGCGGTCTCAGTCCACGCAGCCTTACCGCGGGAACCCGCCTGGATGAGATCGGAGCGATCGGCGGCAACAGCCCCTTGATCGAATACCGGATCAGCATGCCTGAAGATCAACCCCATTTCACCCTCGAGTATGGCGGGAAGATCGCGCATCGGCTGACAACCCTGAAAGAGAGCCCCGGGCGCGTCAGTGAGCGCCTCGCCGGCACCATCTCCCAACAGGGTGTCTACCTCGACGCCACCACCGGCTGGTACCCCTACTTTCCCGACGCGCTCCTCAGCTTCGAACTGCGGGTCGAACTCCCCCCATCCTGGCTGGCGGTCAGCCAGGGTGAGGGACCTGATATCCGCAATAACGGTGAGGGCAACATCGTCCAGTGGCACGAAAGCTCGCCCCAGGACGATATCTATCTGGTAGCGGCCCCCTATCACCTCTATCGCCGATCCACCGCCGGCATCGAGGCGCAGGTGTTCCTCCGCCAGCGGGATGAGGCGACAGCGGAGCGCTATCTGCAGGCCACCGAACGCTATCTCAAGCTCTATCAAAGCCTGATCGGTCCCTATCCCTATGCCAAGTTCGCCCTGGTCGAGAACTTCTGGGAGAGCGGATACGGCATGCCTTCTTTCACCCTCCTGGGACCGCGGGTGCTGCGCCTGCCCTTCATCCTGCACACCTCCTATCCCCACGAGATTCTTCACAACTGGTGGGGAAACAGCGTCTATATCGACTATCAGCGCGGCAACTGGTCGGAGGGTTTGACCAGTTACCTGGCCGACCATCTCCTCGCCGAACAGCGCGGCCGGGGCGCCAACCACCGGCGTACCGCACTCAAGCGTTACGCGGATTTCGTGCGCACCGATAACGACTTTCCGCTGACCCGGTTCAGGGCCCGCCACACCAGCGCCAGTTCGGCGGTCGGTTATGACAAGAGCCTGATGTTTTTCCACATGCTGCGCCGCCATCTCGGGGATCGGGACTTCATCGAAGGTCTGCAGATCTTCTACCGGGAGAACCGCTTCAAGACCGCAGGTTTCAGCGAGCTGCAGCGTGCCTTCGAGGAGGCTGGCGGCCACCCGCTCGGGGATATCTTCCGCCAATGGACAGAGAGAAGCGGCGCCCCCCGGCTGGCAATCGGCGACCTTGGCCTGAAACAGGGCGCCGAGGGTTACCGTATCCACGGTATCCTGGAACAGCGCCAATCCTCCGCCCCCTTTATCCTGGAGGTGCCGATTCTCGTTCAGATGAGCAACGGCGAGACCATCCGGACCACCCTCAACGCCGATCAGCGGGAGACCCCGTTTGAGCTGGTGCTGCCAGCCGAGCCGCTGCGGCTTCAGATCGACCCCTGGTTCGATCTGTTCAGGGCGCTCGACCCCGCCGAAACCCCGGCCAGCCTGAGCCGTCTCTTTGGCAGCGAACGGGTACTGATCCTGCTCCCCTCCGAGGCGGATACGCGGCTCCTCCAGGCCTACCGGGCCCTGGCCGAGCAATGGAGCGAGGGTTACGATGCGGCGGAGATCGTTCTCGACAGTGAACTGGACGGCCTGCCAGGGGACCGACCCGTCTGGCTGCTCGGACGGGAGAACCGTTTTCGCCATGAGCTGCTGGGACTGGTCTCCGGTTTGCCCTTTTCCCTGGGCGAGGGGAAGATCGAAATCACCGACTCAAGCTATGACACCAAAGGGCATAGTTTCATCCTGAGCGAGCGAAATCCGGACAACGGCCAGACCCTGGCATGGATCGTCGGCAGCTCCGATGCGGCGCTGACAAGACTGGCAAGAAAACTGCCCCACTATGGGAAGTACAGCTATCTCGTATTCAAGGGCGATCAGGCCCGGATAGCGCTCAAGGGCGAATGGCCCGTGACCCGATCACCGTTGCAATTCAGCTTTTCCAAGGATCGGATGGCAGTGGAGCCGAGCGAGCCCGGGCCGCTTATGTCACTGCCTGATCAGTGATGGATCGGCGCAGTTTGACTTGTCTCAACCTGAAGTCGCGATCCGGCCTGCTGCAGTACTGTCTGGTGTCATTGGCGATGGCGCAGCTTGTCCCGCCGGCACCGCTTCGGGCCGAGGTCGATCTCTCGCTGCCGAAATACCGGCTTGCGGCGGACGAACTCGCGGTCGTGGTCAACGACAGGGATCCGCTTAGCGTCAGGATCGGTGAGTATTACCTTCGGGCCCGTGGACTGCCGCAGGAAAACCTGCTGCATCTTGCCTTCGATCCCCAGCGCGGCTCTCTTACACCTGCTGTATTCCGTCCGCTCAGAGAAGAGCTGTTGCGCAATACCCCGCAACGGATCCAGGCCTACGCCCTCACCTGGCGCAGCCCCTATCGGGTCGGCTGCATGTCCATGACTTCGGCGATTACCTTCGGTTTCGACAAGGCGTGGTGTTCAGCATATCGCTGTGCGACCACCAGGCACAGCCCCTACTATGACTACCCGGGGGCAAATCCCATTGAGGATCTGACCCTGCGCCCATCCATGCTGATCGCGGCGGAGAATTTTACCGATGCCAAGGATTTGATCGACAGGGGTCTGGCCGCCGACGCCAGCCTGCCCCGGGGCACCGCCTATCTGGTAAACACCCGTGATAAACAGCGGGGTGTGCGCGCATTCGACTACCCCCGTATCAAACTGCTGATGGAGGGCTGGATCGATAGCGAGATCATCGACCAGGAGGCCTTGCGCAATCGCGATGATGTGCTGTTCTACTTCACCGGTACAACCCGGGTACCCGGCCTGGAGACATTAGGCTTTCGGCCTGGCGCCATTGCGGATCACCTCACTTCGGCGGGGGGGCAATTATTGAAAAGCAGGCAGATGAGCGCCCTGGAGTGGCTGAAGGCGGGGGCCAGCGGCAGTTACGGCACCGTGGTCGAACCCTGCAATCATCTCGGCAAGTTTCCCAGCCCGGCGCTGGTAATGGAGCACTACGGCAGCGGCAGCACCCTCATCGAGGCCTACTGGAAAAGCGTCCAGCAGCCCGGCGAAGGCCTCTTCATCGGCGATCCCCTGGCTGCGCCCTTCGATCATGTGGAGATCACTCAAACGGATCAAGGGACAAAGCTACTAACCCGTAACCTAAAACCGGGACGCTATCAGTTAGCACAGGCACCAAGCCCGATCGGTCCATTCAAACCGGTCTCAAATCTGGTGATAGGTTACCATCAAACCGAATTCTCCCTACCAATGATGGCAGAGGGTTTCTATCGTCTGCGGCTACATGGGAAATACACAACAAGTCACTAATGAACACCAATCCCTTACTCTGATTCAACTAAGCAACGTCGTATTGCAATCTGTGTAGATCGTCGGTATTAACAGCCTTACGGGCCTTCCATAAGTCATAATGGTCTTGCAAGGCCAGCCAGCTTTCAGCAGTTCGTCCCAAAACAGCCGATAAACGCACTGCCATTTCAGGCGATATGTCCGCTTTACCGTTCACCAGACGATTAAAAGTGCTCTTATCCACGCCGAGTTCTCTTGCCACACTTGCTATAGAAACACCATCAAATGGGTCTATGTAAGTTCGTAAAATCAGCTCACCCGGATGTGGTGGATTGTGTGGTCTAATCGTCACTAGTGGTAATCCTCATAGTTCACAACGTAGGCGTCTCCATCCTTGAATCTGAAAACAATGCGCCAATTACGGTTAACATCAATGGCCCAGTGGCCAGCAAGCTTCCCGGTCAGTGGGTGGAGACGAAATCCAGGGATATCCATGTCCTCGATACAATTAGCAGTATGTAGAAACATCAATCTGTCCTTGATCTTGGTGGCATGAGCAGGCTGTATGCCTGCTGTGCTACCCGTCGTAAAGAATTTCTCCAGTCCCTTATGCTTGAAGCTTTTTATCATTTATGATCCTTAGTCTAACAAAAAGATGCGCGATGCGCAACCCGCAACCCGCAACCCATTATTAACCTTCCCAGGCATCCTCATAGCAACCCCAAAACCATGTCTCAGCCCTTTGCCTGTGGCCTGTTTAGCATTGATACCTGCCCGATCCATTACACGCTTGACTAACCTGTAGGCAGTCGGACGGCTCATTGACCAGAGCGGATCGTCAAGTTTCTTACCCTGTTTTTGAATCTTTCTGATGCCGAAGACAAAATCGAGATCCTTGACTATGTTTTTTGGAACAGGAACCGTTCGGTATTGTGGGTGTTTTGGCCGACCCTTGGAGTCCTCCTTGCGTTTTCTCAAGGATCTGAACACCAATACCTTCTCTTCCATCAGAACTCGCCCTGGTACAAGCTCTAGAGCTTTAGAAGGGCGAGATAATTAGCATTAACTTGCGGCCTGATATTTGTAATCAAATTATCAAGCACTATGCGAATACACTGGGTAACCAGAAAGCCCACCTCCCAATAAACCCACACCCATCCCCTTCGCCGCCGCCCATAGCTTTGCCGTCTTCGACTGTTCGAACATCAGGATACGGAACAGGTCGTGCAGGCTCGCCAGAATGTCGTAGAAGACGAAACCGGGAAAGGTGAACAGATTCTCACGCCAGATCCGGGTGCGATTGCGATAGATGGTATAACGCCGGGATGCCGGGTGATTCCATGCCCAGAAGCGTCTTCCGAAGAATCGGTGTTCCGTCTGCGCGCCCAATTGATGATAGAGCACCGCGTCATCCACCGCGATGATCCGGTAACCCCTGCGCAATGCGCGGAGGCAGAAATCGACGTCGAGATAGTCGATGGTGAAGGACTCGCGGATGAGGCCGATTTCACGGAACAGCGACGCCCGGATCAGGCTCCCTGAGCTGATCGCCATATAGAGATGTGAGAGTGTGGAAGCCTTGGAGAAGTCGCGGATGGCGAAACGAGGCGTGTTGTAGCGACCCTCCGGTGCAGTCACGTAGCGCGCCTCCCTTTTGACACCCTGCTCGTCATAACGCGGCGCAAGAATGGCCACGTTCGCCTCCTGCCGATGCGCTGTCCGCACCAATGTCGACACCATATCGGGCGCCGCGCGACTGTCGTCATCCATCATCAACAACCACTCCGCACCCGAATCCAAGGCGGCGCGGATGCCGATATTCTGCGCCCTGCCGAGCCCCAGGTTTTGACCGTTTTGAATCAGGCTCACCCGCTCACCTGCGGAACCTGCCAGCGCTGCCAACCACTCCCTGCGCTGCGGATCGCTGCTGTTATCGACAATGATCACCCGAGCGACCTGATTCAGATAGCTTCCCAGGGCGGTCTCGAATCGGTTGTCCACATTGTAGGTGACCGTGACGGCTACGAGATTATTCGCGTTATCTACAGACATGGGGCCATTCTCGCCGATCCGGCCCTTATTAGTCACATCTGGTTTCGATTCATCGTCAACATAACTTTCAAGCCCTGCATGGCGCTGAACGGGATCTGTGCCAGCATCCGCATCCTGATCATACGATTCCGGCTGGAGCGCCGTGGGATTTCACTTTATAATGCCTTGTTGTTGCACTGAACAAAAATCATAATTAATTGTAAATTAAAACAATTTATGGGTATTTAGCATGTCTGATAGCGCTGATGAAATCCTTCTCGAGAGCAGTTGCCTGGCCAGGGTCAAATCGACTACCCGCATCACACCGGAGTCTACGGACGAGGTGCGCCAGATCATCCTGCAGATCGATGAACCCGCTTTCCGCTACGCTGCCGGTCAATCCATCGGGGTCCTGGTGCCCGGCCCTCACCAGTTCGGCAACGCCTTTCACCACCGCCGCTACTCGATTGCCAACCCGGTAGCGAGCGGCGGCAGCCAGAGTATCGAACTGGAGCTGCTGGTCAGACGCTGCTTCTACCTCGATGAGATCTCCGGTGAGCGCTACCCGGGTATCGCCTCCAACTACCTCTGCGACGCCAAGGTGGGGGACAAGATCAAGATCACCGGACCCTACCGCAGTCCCTTCAAGATCCCGGACGACCCATCGAGTAATCTCTTGATGATCGGCACAGGTACGGGCATCGCCCCGTTTCGCGCCTTCGTACGCCATATCTATGACCAGCACGGCGGCTGGCAGGGCGATGTCCGGCTCTTCTACGGGGACAACGGGGGTATGAATCTGCTCTATATGAATGACCAACAGAAGGACCTGGGACAATTCTACGACGACCAGACCTTCAAGGCCTTCAGCGTGCTCACGGATCGTCCGCTTCGCGGTGCCGAAGAGGGGCTCCAGGACAGCCTGAAAAGCCACGTCGATGAGTGCATGCGCCTGATCCGCGATGCCAATACCTACGTCTACCTGGCCGGGCAGGAGAAAAACGCCCTGGTGTTCGACCAGGTGATGGCGGAGGCATTCGGCTCCGAGGAGGCCTGGAACGAGCGCAAGACCACCTTGATCGAGCGGGACCGCTGGGCGGAACTGCTCTATCACTGAGCATACCCCAGAATACAGCGCATGGGATGCCGTCTACACGGAAGCGTCCTCTTTGGTCAGTTGAATATCGGCCACTAGCGTGGATGAGTCTTCCCTGCCGACAACTGCCCCAAGCTTTTTGCACAATCCAAGCATCCCTTTGTTGCTTGGCAGTATATAACCTCGCAGCACCGCTATCCGGTTTGCTTTTGCTGTCTCGACCAGCCGCTTGAGCAGTTCAAAGCCAATCCCTTGTCCCTGAAACCCATCAACCACCGTCACCGCGAACTCCGCGACCCCGGCTTCGTCTTTCAATCGTGTATAGCGGGCCAGGCCTATGCCTTTGTCTCCTTCAGGGGTGTGGATGGTCGCGCACCAGGCCACCCTGTCTGAGTTGTCGAAGTCTGTCAGATAATCGAGCTGGCTCTCGGAGAGCCTGATAATCGGAGCGGCAAATCTGAGCCAGCGGGATTGGGCCGACATGCACTCAACCGCATTGGCTATCTGTTGCTTCATCTGTTGCTGATCTCCATGACCACCGCCCGCGACACATAGATGCATTTGATAGGGCGTGCCGTCTTTCATCCTTGGCTCATGCTGTAGGTTAGGGTCTCTCATTGAACTCATCCAGATCCATCAATTGCCTGTTCGGACAATCATTAAATGCGCCTGCTGAGACACGTCTTTAGCTCAACTCCATCGACTGAGCCCAGCGTTGCCTACCAAGCGGCCGTGTGGTGTTACCCAGGTTCAGAATGAAAATTGAGCATTCCCCGTAAACTCTTTGCCATCAAGACGCCGGCCTCAACGCCCCTGTAATAGCGCTTGTCCCTATCCACCAGGCAATAATCCAAATGCTTATAGAACGCTATTGCATCTGCATTTCTCTCCCTGACCTGCACAAAAACATTGAACACACCGGCGTTCAAAGCGACTTTTTCCAGCCACTGCACGAGATCTGTGCCGACTTTCATACGCCGAAAGCCCGGCTTGACCGCAAGAAGATCCAGGTTGGCCTGGGTCTCCTGGTAGCTCATTATGCCGAAGCCAACCAGCGCGGAATCGCTTCGTGCAACGACGACGTTCTTCGAACTGTTCCTGATCAGTCTTACTATTCTTTCAGGTCTATATTTCCAGCCTAGGCCGTACTCTATTTCATTTTTTGACAGGATCCCGATCTCAGCGGCATCGGCGAATTGGGCGAACTCAATTTTTATCCCATTCTTAATCATAGCCAACTAGACATCTCACCATTTAGGTTTGAATTTCATCCGCCTCGATGATTTCCGTTTCCTCTCCAGCCGCCTCAATCCACTCAATCATCCCCGCATGGCCCAATACGCTTTGCACATATTTCGCTTCCACGCCCTGTAGAGGAATGCCGTAGCCGCTGAACCTTATCGCCACAGGGGCGAACATCGCATCGGCAATCGTGAAGTCGCCAAACAGCCACTCACCTTCCCTGCCATACTCTCGTCTGCACCTTCGCCAGAGTGCTTTTACCCGCTCTGTCTCCCGCTGCGCCTGGCGAGAAAGAGCAATGTTTTTAAAACTCTTCCGGCAATTCATCGGCAGTTCGTTTCTCAGGTTAAAATAGCTGGAGTGCATTTCAACACTCACCGACCTCGCAACAGACCGCGCCTCTCGCTCCACGGGCCACCCCCCACCATCGAGATAGGCTTCCGATATATATTCAAGAATAGACAACGAGTCCCATACGACCAGATCGCCATCCTTAAGCACGGGTACTTTGTAATCCGAGTCGTACTCCGCCAACGCCTGTTCCGTGGTATCCACAAACAGCGATACTCTTTTTTCGATGAATTCCATGTTGTGGTGGCGTAAAAACAGCCACGGCCTCAGCGACCATGAGGAATAATTCTTGTTGCCTATGACAAGTGTAGGTTTTGACATCGAACAACTCCTTTTGTGCCTGAGATTGAATTAGGTTGGATTCGAGTAGCGGGTGGGATCGGCAATCCCGGCATCGGCGAACCCCTTCGCGCGCAGGCGGCAGGAGTCGCAGACACCGCAGGCCTCTCCCGCCTCGGTCGCCTGATAGCAGGAGACGGTAATACCGTAGTCGACCCCCAGGTTCGAACCCAGGCGGATTATTTCCGCCTTGGTCAGATCGATCAACGGGGTATGTATTTGATAGTGGGCACCCTCCGCCGCCGCCCTGGTGGCGAGATTGGCAAGATTCCGGAAGGCCTCTATGAACCGGGGCCGGCAGTCGGGGTAGCCCGAGTAGTCGACCGCATTGACGCCGATGAAGATATCCTGGGCCTCGAGCACCTCGGCCCATCCCAGGGCAAGGGATAGAAACACGGTGTTCCTTGCCGGCACATAGGTGACGGGTATGCCGCTGACCATCTCTTCCGGCACCTTGATGGAACGGTCGGTCAGTGCGGAGCCGCCGATATCGTCGAGCCCGATATGCACAACCTTGTGCGCCTCGGCCTGGAGCAGCGCGGCGACACGGTTTGCCGCGGCCAGCTCAGCGGCGTGGCGTTGACCGTAGGCCATGCTGAGGGCGTAACAGCGGTAGCCCTGGCTGCGGGCGATCGCCAGCACCGTTGCCGAATCCAGCCCGCCTGAAAGCAGCACCACCGCGCGTCTAGCCATACTCATCTTCCCGCTTGATCGCCCCACAACAATTTGTGCAGCTGTAGCTGCAGCCGGGCCTCCAACCGGTCCTCGACCATCCAATCGGCAAGCGCTGCGGGATCGATCCGATCCTGGGCGGGGGAGAAGAGCACTTCGCACTTCCGCGCAAGGCGGAACCGCTCCATCTGTGCGCGGCTCCATTCGTAATCGGCCCTGTCGGTGATTACGAACTTGACCTGATCCGCTGTTCTCAGCGCGTCGAGATTCGCCATCCGGTTCCGCTCCATCTCCCCGGAACCCGGCGTTTTGAGGTCCATCACCCGGGTGACCCGCTCATCGACGCCCACTATGTCGAGGGCGCCGCTGGTCTCCAGGGATACCCGATATCCGGCATCGCAAAGGGCGCTGAGCAGTGGAAGACAGCCCTTTTGCGCCAGCGGCTCACCGCCGGTGACACAGACATACCCGGCCCGCAAGGCATCGACCTGCTGCAGGATCTGCTCCAGGGAGAGCAGCTCCCCGCCGCTGAAGGCGTACCGGGTATCGCAATAGTCACATCGCAAGGGACAGCCCGTGAGGCGAATAAAGACAGTGGGGAAACCTGCGCTCCTCCCCTCCCCCTGCAGGGAGAGGAAGATCTCGGTGACGCGAAGTTGAGACATATTTCATGGGCGGGGAGATGCCGGTTCTCCGCTTAATGCCCCTCTTTGGTGAGCCTCTGCAGGCGCTTCTGCGCCAGGCGCGATTCAGTCGTGGCGGGATAGTTGGTGACCAACTCGTTCAATATATTTCTGGCATCGGTCCAGTTCTTCTTTTCATAGTGTATATACCCGATCTTCAACATCGCCCCCGGTATCTTCGGACTGGTGGGATACTTCTCCATTATCTTCAAGAACTCGCCAAGGGCGGTGTCGAAATCCCGATTGACGTAGCTTGCCTCCGCCAGCCAGTACTGGGCATTGTCCTCATACTCTCCGCCGGGATAGTCTCTGAGGAAATTGGAGAAGGCGGTGATCGACTCACCATAGCGCCCCTGCTTCAGCATATTGAAGGCGCTCTGGTAGGCATCCGCCTCTCTTTTCGGGTCGGGCGGTGTCACGGCCGCAACCGGAGGCACTGCCGGGGTTGCAGGAGGCGGCTCGGTGACGGTCGTCATCGGTGGCTGACCGGGTGCGGCCGAAGGCGGTGCCGGGGTCATCGGGGGCGCCAGGGTTGGGGTATTGGGGATCGGCGCGCTACCGGGCTGAAAGCGTGAAAGCCGCTGATCGATATCGAGGTAGAGATCGCGCTGGCGCCGGCCCATGGCATCCATGTTGTGCTTCTGCACCTCCAGATCCCCGCGAAGCTGCTGCACCTCCTGCCGCAGCTGCTGCACCTGCAGCACCAGGTCGGCGAGACTCTGATTTTGCAGGATGCGTTCGATACGCTGCAGTCGCTGATCCATGGTCAAACCGTTGGCGGCAAATACCGGGGCTGCGGCACAAATTCCCAACAGGGTTCCGAGCAGGACTCTTTTGATGATCAGCCTCATCTCTCACTCCCCAATCAGTAGATCAGTTCGACACGTCGGTTGAGTGCCCAGGACTCTTCGTTATGCTCGAAGGCGGCGGGCCTCTCCTCGCCGTAGCTCACCACCACCAGCTGGTTGTCCGAAACCCCTTGCGCCAGCATCAGGCTGCGAACCGAATTGGCGCGGTTTTCCCCCAGGCCCAGGTTGTACTCCCGGGTGCCCTTCTCGTCAGCATGGCCCTCGAGGCGCACCACCGCCTGGGGATTGGCCGCCAGATAGTCGGCATGGGCCTGGATCACGTCGAGGTATTCGGCACGCACCGTGCTCTGGTCAAAATCGAAATAGATCACCCGGGTCGCCAGCAGGCTGTTGGGGTTCTCCAGGGGATCACCCTGCCACTCGCCACCCTGACTGGCGGCGGAGGTGGATGCACCCGCGGTGCTGCCATCCGCGCCGGTGGACTGTTCGCTGACCTCCGCGCCGGCCTGATCACCGGTCGGTGTCGACGAACAGCCGGCCAGCAGCAGCGTGAGTAAAACCGGAACCCAAAGGATTTGTACTTTTTTCATTGCATATCTCCTTGAACACAGGTGCAATTATTTGTTGAAAGGTGACCAGACCGGTTCGCGTACATCACCCTCCTGCAGGGCGAGGCGCTGTCTTACACGGCCATCGACCGAGACCGCCGCCAAGACACCACGGTAACCCGACTTCGAGGCGTAAATTACCATGCTGCCATTGGGCGCGAAACTGGGCGACTCATCCAGACTCCCCTGACTGAGCACCTGCATCACGCCGGACTCGAGATCCTGGACCGCGATGCGATACTTGCCCTCTTCCCGGGTGACCAGGGTCAGCAGTTTACCGTCGGGTGAAAAGGAGGCGCGGGCATTGTAGCTGTTTTGGTAGGTTACCCGTTGCGCCTTGCCGCCATGGGCGGAGACGCGGTAGATCTGGGGTCGACCACCGCGATCCGAGGTAAAGACGATGCTGCGTCCATCCGGCGACCAGGCCGGTTCCGTGTCGATGGCGTAGTGGCGGGTGATGGTCTTCAGTTTACGCGTGGTCAGATCGTAGACATAGATATCGGGATTGCCCCCCTTGGAGAGGGTCAGCGCCAGTTTGCGTCCATCCGGCGACCAGGCCGGTGCGCCGTTGATGCCCTTGAAGGAGGTCACCTTCTGACGGGTCCCCGTATAGACGCCCTGGACATAGATGGCGGACTGTCCACCCTCGAACGAGACGTAGGCGATCCTCTGCCCGTCCGGCGACCAGGCGGGGGACATCAGGGGCTCGGTGGAGGTAACGATGGTCTCCGGGTTGTAGCCATCGGCATCGGCGATCTTCAGTTTGATGCTGCTCTCGCCCTCGGCCAGCTTGGTCGAGGTGATATAGGCCACCCGGGTGGCGAATGCGCCGGGCACACCGAGCAGCTTTTCATAGATCAGATCGGCAATCCGGTGGGCGGTGTTGCGCAGATTGGGTGCGGTGGTGGGGATGCTGTAGCCGGTCAGCTGCTCACCCCGAAATACGTCGAGCAGCTGGAACTGGATCTGATAACCGCCGGCGCCATGGGCCTGCACCTGGCCGACGACCAGATTCTCTATACCCAGGGCCCGCCAATCCTTGAATTCCACCAGATCCACCGAGGTGGGCCTGGCCAGCATGTCCTCCCGGGGCAGGCTCTTGAATCGGCCGCTGCGCTGCAGGTCCGCGCTGATCACCTCGGCAATGTCCACCGGCGGCGCACCCTTGCCCTGCCAGCTGAACGGCACCACCGCGATGGGCAGCGCACCCTCCACGCCTTCGGTGATCTCGATGGTCAATTCGGCAAAGAGCGCCGGTTGCCAGGTGAAAAACAGTATCAGGGAAAATAGAAATCTTTTCATAAACTAGCCACTCGGCTTAAAATTCAGTCTCAAGGTACGGAATGATTCGAACAGCGGACCGCTCGGCACCTGCAGTGGCGCAGCCTTATAGACGGCTGTCTCCACCGAGCGATCGAAGGCCGGGTTGCCGCTGCTTCTGATAATGCTGACGCCCCCTGGCACCACGTCCCCACCCGGTATCAGGCGTACCTGCACCACGCAGGAGAGCTCCTTACCCGCCGCCTGCCCCGGTTTCAACCAGTTCCGCTCGATCTGCTGTTTTATGACAGCCACGTAGCGATCGATCTCCCGGCTATTTTGCTCTGCCGCCAACTGCTCCTGCAAGGCCCGTTCGCGCTCGGCCTGGGCCGCGGCCTCCGCCTTGCGCCGCGCCTCGGCCTTGCGCTTGGCCTCCAGCTCGGCCTTTCGCTTGCGCTCGAGTTCCGCTTTGCGCTTCGCCTCCGCCTCTGCCTTGCGTTTCGCTTCCGCCTTGCGCTTCGCCTCCTGCTCGGCAAGCCGTTTCGCCTCCGCCTTCTTCTTCGCTTCCTGCTCTTTCTTCAACTGCGCCTGGCGCTTGCGTTCAACCTCCAGCTGCTTTTGCTCCGCCTTTTCCTTGGCGATACGCTTCTGTTCCAGCTGTTGCTGGCGCTTCTTCTCTTCCGCCTGTTTTCGCTGCAGCGCCTCTTCACGCTGCTTCTGCTTCTTGCGTTCCGCCGCCTTCTCCTTCTCCTTGGCCTGATCGAGCTGCTTGGCGTCGACGGTATGCGCCTGTACCACATTGGCCTTCGGCGATGCGGGTTTGCGCAGTTTCGACCAGTCAAAGCCGTAGATCAGAAAGACCACGATCAGGATATGCAGCAGGATGGCCAGGACCACCGAAACCGGATTTCTTTTGATAACCGATAACACAACTGGGGCCTGTCAACACCGATCCAAGGCCCTGCAGGGACCCTTTTTTTGTCCGGCAAGGCGGAATGAGCGATCGCCTGTCGCTCCAGATGAGCGAATGATAACGCAGCCGGGCGTTATTCGTCGTTCAATTGCAATCACCAAACTTCTCTCCTCGCGCCTGCGTTGGCGCCTAGTTCTGGACATCAGGACCGAATGGATCACCAGTAACAGGCCCTATGACTCCGGCGGCTCCGTGATCAGGCCGACACTGGGTGCACCGCCGGCCTGTAGAAGCACCATCGCCTCCACCACGCGCCCATAGGCGACACCCGTATCGCCACGCACCATAATCGGCGTCTTCGGCTTGTGCTTCAACACAGCCTGCACCCTTTTCACCAGGGTGTCGGGTTCAACGGGTTGATCCTTGTTCTGGCCGATATCGATATACATATCACCCCCACGATCCACCGTCACCACCAGCGGCTCGTCCACCTCGTTCGGCAGCGGCTCCGCATCGGCCTGGGGCAGTTCCACCTTGACTCCCTGGGTCAGCAGCGGGGCGGTGATCATGAAGATCACCAACAACACCAGCATCACGTCGATATAGGGCACCACATTGATCTCGGACATGGGACGGCGGCGGTTCTTTTGACGACTCATCAGCGATATGCCGGTTCAGGCCACGGCCTGGCGTTGCAGGATGGTGGCAAACTCCTCGACAAAGTCGTCGTAGCGGTTGTTGAGTCGCTCGACATCGTGGGAGTAGCGGTTGTAGGCAATCACCGCGGGAATGGCGGCGAACAGGCCGATTGCCGTGGCGATCAGCGCCTCGGCGATGCCGGGCGCGACCAGGGCAATGGTTGCCTGCTTGACGTTTCCCAGGGCTGTGAAGGAGTTCATTATGCCCCAGACGGTACCGAACAGCCCCACGTAGGGGCTGGTGGAGCCGATCGTGGCCAGGGTCGAGAGGTGGTGCTCCAGGTGATCGACCTCCCGATTCAAGGAGACCCGCATGGAGCGCTGGGCGCCCTGCACCATCGCCATCGGATCCTTGTGTCCCTTGGTGCGCAGACGGGCGAATTCGCGAAATCCGGCACGGAATATCGCCGCCATGCCCGACTCCTCATCGGTCTCCCGTTCGATCTGACGATAGAGTTCCGCAAGATCGCCACCGGACCAGAAACGGCCCTCGAACTCGTCGGCCGCCCGCCCGGCGCGTTTGAGAATGCGCATGCGGTCGAAGATCATGCTCCAGGAGCTGACGGATGCGAACACCAGGAGGGCAATCACGAACTGTACCACCGGACTGGCATTGAGTATCAGATGGGTAATGGTAAGGTCAGTCGACATCCGGTATCTCCGTCATCAATCGCTTTGGAATGGGTGTGGGGCGCATCGTTTTCATGTCCACACAGGCAATCTTTATGGTCCCCCTGCACAGCAGTTGCGTGTCCGCCGTTCTGATCACCTCCTGGTTGAAGGTGAGACTGGCGCGCCCTTTCTTCGCCAGCCTGGCGATGACTTCCAGGGCATCATTAAAACGAGCCGGATGATGGTAACCCACTTCAACCTCCCGAACTGCGAAGATGATCCCGTCCCGCTGTAGCAGCTGATCCTGCTCAAATCCCAGGGAACGCAGCCATTCGGTGCGTGCCCGCTCCATGAATTTCAAGTAGTTGGCGTAGTAGACAACACCACCGGCATCGGTATCCTCGTAGTAGACCCTGACCGGCCAGACAAAAGAGTGCGACTCGTCGTTCATACCTCTTTCCAGACCCGAATCACTTTTGCGCCAACATTATGATGTGCAGCTAAATAATTGACCAATAATACTTAGCTTCGTAATCCGATGGTAGTGAAATTAAGCAAACAGAGTGATAAATCCCAATCTATGAGTGTGTGATTCAAAAGGAGTTCCCATCCGGCTAAGATAAAGCGGTTGACCGCGCTTGCTATTTGCGGAACAGATCATCCTCGGTCGGTACATGCTCGCCGGGTTTCGGTGACAGGCCGAAGTGGAGATAGGCAGCCTGGGTCGCCACCCTGCCCCTGGGGGTGCGCATCAGAAACCCCTGCTGTATCAGATAGGGTTCGAGGACATCCTCGATGGTGCCCTTTTCCTCTCCGATCGCGGCGGCGAGATTGTCGACCCCCACCGGTCCGCCCTCGAATTTCTCGATCACCGCCAGCAGCAGGCGCCGGTCCATGGCGTCGAAACCGTTGCCATCGACCTTGAGCATGCTCAATGCCTTGTCCGCCACATCGGCGTCGATCCGCCCATCCTGTTTCACCTGGGCATAGTCGCGCACCCTTCGCAGCAGCCGGTTGGCGATTCTCGGCGTGCCCCGGGAGCGGCGGGCGATCTCTCCGGCCCCATCCCCATCCATGCCGATATCGAGTATCTCCGCCGAACGGGTGACGATCCGGGCCAGATCCCTGCTGCCGTAGAACTCGAGCCGCTGCACGATACCGAATCTGTCCCGCAGGGGCGAGGTCAGCAGACCGGCGCGGGTGGTGGCCCCGACCAGGGTAAAGGGCGGCAGATCGAGCTTGATCGAGCGCGCGGCCGGCCCCTCGCCGATCATGATGTCGAGCTGAAAATCCTCCATCGCGGGGTAGAGCACCTCCTCCACCACCGGGCTCAGACGGTGGATCTCATCGACGAAGAGTACGTCGTGGGGCTCGAGATTGGTCAGCAGCGCCGCCAGATCCCCCGGTTTTTCCAGCACCGGGCCCGAGGTCTGCCTCAGGTTGACCTCCATCTCGTTGGCGATGATATGGGCCAGGGTGGTCTTGCCCAATCCCGGGGGGCCGAAGATCAGGACATGGTCCAGCGCCTCTCCCCGCGCCTTGGCGGCGGGGATGAAGATCTCCATCTGTTCGCAGACCGCGGCCTGTCCCACATAGTCGCGCAGGTACCTGGGTCGGATGGCCCGGTCAAGGGCGACGTCCTCGCCGCTGGCCTCGCCGTTGATCAATCTGGGTTCGTTGCTCACTCGATCTATCTCTGCAGTTTGGCGCCGCTATCTCTGCACCGCGTTCTGCAGCGCAGCGCGAATCAGGGTCTCACTGTCCATCTCATCCTCCGCCACCGTCTTCACCATGCGGCTCGCCTCCTGGGGTTTATAGCCCAATGCCACCAGCGCAGCCACCGCATCGGATGTCGCACTCCCGTGGCCCGCCGCCTGGTCCCGCAGCAGTTGGCTCCCGGCCGGCGCCAGACCACCCAGCTTGGCCAGTCTGTCCCGCATCTCCACAATCAGGCGTTCCGCGGTCTTGCGCCCGATGCCCGGCAGCCGTACCAGGGAGGCCAGATCCTCGCTCTCCACACAGCGGCTGAACTCCTCGGCGCTCATCCCGGAGAGTATGGCCAAGGCCATCTTGGCGCCGATGCCGCTGACCTTGAGCAGACTGCGAAACAGGGCACGCTCGGATTCCGTGGCAAAGCCATAGAGGACATGGGCATCCTCGCGTATCGCCAGATGGGTGAAGAGGGTTACCGGTTTTCCCCTGTCCGGGAGGGTAAAAAAGGTGGAGAGCGGCGCCTCCAGCTCATAGCCTACGCCATTGACGTCGATCAGCAGATTGGGGGCCTGCTTGTGGACCAGCTCCCCTTTGAGGCGGCCTATCATCCTGGACTGTTTTCCGGTTGACGATTCAGACCGGGATTATGCCACGGTTGTCGCACTAGGTGCCTCTCTTTCCCTGGCTGGCCTGACGTATCAGGGTGGTATGGGTATGGGCGTGGCTCAGGGCCACCGCCAGGGCATCCGCGGCATCCGCCTGGGGCCGCTCCCGCAAACCGAGGATCATCTTCACCATATGCTGAATCTGCGCCTTGTCCGCCCGGCCCGTGCCCACCACCGCCTGCTTGATCCGGGTGGGGGTATACTCCACCACGCTCAAGCCACAGTGCTCCGCGGCGCAGATGGCCGCCCCCCTCGCCTGTCCCAGCTTGAGGGCGGAGGAGGGATTCTTGGCCACGAAAACCTCTTCGATGGCCATCACCTCCGGTTGATACTCCCGGATCAAGGCGCTGATGCCCTTAAAGATCTCACCCAGCCTGGGGGGGAGAGGCTTGGCATTCAATCTCAATACCCCGTGGGCCAGATGGAGCGAATGCATGCCATCCGAATCGATCAGACCGTAGCCGGTCTGGCGGGAGCCTGGATCGATACCGATAATACGCAACATTTAAATCAGAACGGCTCAGCCGATGGCGTCCAAGATCTCGTCGGAGATCTCGGCGTTGGTGTAGACGTTCTGCACGTCATCCAGATCCTCCAGCATATCGACCATGCGCAGCAGCTTGTCCGCATCGTCCTGATCGAGTACCGCACTGGTCGAGGCGTTGTAGGTCACCTCGTCGTTGTCGGGGGTGAGGCCGGCCGCTACCAGGGCATCCTTGACGGTGGCAAAACCCTCGGGGGTGGAGATGACATCGATGGAGCCGTCCTCGTTGTTTACCACGTCCTCGGCACCCGCCTCCAACGCCGCCTCCATCACCGCATCTTCATCCACGCCGGGGGAGAAACTGATCATCCCCTGCTTGCTGAAGAGGTAGGCCACGGAGCCGTCGGTACCCAGGTTGCCCCCCAGCTTGCTGAAGGCGTGGCGCACCTCGGAGGCGGTGCGATTGCGGTTATCGGTCATGCAGTCGACCATCACCGCGGTTCCCCCGGGGCCGTACCCCTCATAGCGGATTTCATCGTAGTTGTCCCCCTCGGTACCCCCTGCGCCCCGTTTGATGGCGCGCTCGATGGTATCCTTGGGCATATTCGCACCCAGTCCCTTGTCCACCGCAAGCCGCAGACGCGGGTTGGCATTGATATCCCCTCCCCCGATGCGGGCAGCCACGGTAATCTCCCGTATCAGCTTGGTCCAAATCTTGCCGCGCTTTTTATCATTGGCGGCTTTTTTATGCTTGATATTGGCCCACTTACTGTGTCCTGCCATACAAACCTCTCAAAAACTGGAAATCTAAACGAAACATTTTATCATCCAGCCGATGCCGCAGAAACCGAGGAATCCTGGAGGCTTAAGAATCACGCCGAATTGCCGACTTGTTGAGTACAAATCGCATGCATGATAACAGGGTCCGCCTCCACATTTACCACGATTGCCGCGACGATCGAACATGGCACCCAGGGAGCCGGCGGCCACGGGACAGTGCATGCAGGGGAACAGATCAGGCCGGAACAGACGTATCACGGGGCGACAGCCGATGACCCAGACAGTCCAAAAGTGGACAGGTACACTCTCTTCTGAACCCTTGCCGGTGATGCAAAGGACACTGACCGGCGTCCGCGACCTGTTGCGGAAATCGAGTGTCAACCACAACAGACTCTCCGAGATCATCTCCCGGGACCCTGGATTCAGCCTCCACGTCCTGCAGCGACTCAGCGGCATGCCCAACCAGCCGAAAGAGCCGGTGACGAAGATCTCCCTGGCGGTACCCCTGCTGGGCATGGAGGTTATCGAGCAGGCAAGCCGTACCCTGCCCTCACTCGAGGAGAGGTTGAAAGGCCCGCCCAGACGGGGCCTGATCGGCTGCTACAGCAGGGCCGCCCACGCCGCCATCTATGCCCGCGAATTTGCCAAACTGAGGGGTTGGCAGGAGAGCGATGCGCTCTACACGGCAGCCCTGCTGCACGACCTCGGGGAGATGGCTCTCTGGTCGATGGCCGCGGATAAGATGCGGGCGGTGCATGAGAAGATCGCCAACGATACCGCCAGGGACAACGCATCCCGGGAGATCCTCGGTTTCACCCTCGAGGAACTCAGCGTCGAGTTGAGCCTGAACTGGCGGCTGCCGGACCTGATCGGGGAATCCCAAGGCGTTTCAGACAGTTACCAACCAAGGCCGCTGACCGTGATGCTGGCATCGACGCTGGCCAATGACAGCAGTCTGGGCTGGCGCCGCGCCAGGACCGATGCTGACATCGAACTATTGGCGGAGTTTCTCGAAATACCCCAGGATTCGGCCTCTGCCCATCTCCATCGCATTGCCGCGGAGGCGGCGCGGGAACTGCACGGGCTGCCGCTGCCACTGCCGGCCTACTATCTGATCCCCTCGGAGCTGGCGCCGCCGAAATCCAAATCGGAGCAGGTCAGGCAGGCGGAGCCTGCAGCGGCGCCCAGGAACAGGGATGAGCCACCCCCTGCCGAGACGCAACGGCCGCCACCCAGGCCCGCCGCCGGAACCCCGGCAGCGACACCGGAGCAATCCCCGAAAAAACGGGTCAATCCGTTGCAGCAGCTGCTAAGCAGCGCGCTGCAGCAGATGCACGAGGAGCTCGGGTTGAGCAGGACCATGTTCGCCATGCTGAGTCCTGACAGATCCGCCCTCAAGGCACGATTCGTGGTGGAAGCGGAGCAACAGCTCTCCCTCAAGGGATTTGTATTGAATATGACAAAACCAAGCCTGTTCAAATCCTTACTCAATAAACCCCAGGCAATCTCACTGAACAGGGTGAATGCGGAGAAGTATCTGCCGATGATTCCGCAATCCGCGCTGGAACAGATGAACAACAGCGGCTTCGTGACCATGTCGGTGTTTATTCACGGCAAACCGGTAGGGCTGTTCTATGCCGACAACGGCATCAGCGGTCCAGGTGTCACACGCCAGCAATACGACAACTTCAAGGCGATCTGTCAGCAAACCATCAAGGCGATCGGATCCTGACGGCTGCTGCAACTTGTTGTTTAGCCTTCCATTAATTGCAATTATTTATGATCCGTCACCCCAGGCTGCACACCCTGAGCCCGGGCTTGCCGATGCGACCCCGGGCTGCCCCTTTTAATATCCTACCCCGATTGCCTTGACCAAAGTCATTGTTTCAGGCGATTCAATCGCTAGGATGACACATCCTGTTTCCATGCCCAGTGAACAAAGTGCAACAACAGATAAGCTACCAGATAGGAGACAATCTCTATCTCAGTATCACCGATCGATGCACGCTGGAGTGCGCCTTCTGCCCGAAGACGTTTGGAGACATGAGGGTCAAAGGTTATGACCTTACTATCTATCATCGACCAACCGCGGAAGAGATTATCGACTCGATTGATGATCCGGCCCGCTATGATGAAGTGGTCTTTTGCGGCTATGGCGAACCGACGCTGAGATTGAACCTGCTGCTTCAGGTAGCCAGATATATCAAACAGCAGGGCGGCCGGGTGCGCGTTAATACAGACGGACTCTGCAACCTGGTGCACAAGCATGACACACTGCCGGAACTGGGAACCTGCGTGGATGCCCTCTCGGTCTCGCTGAATGCGCAGAACAGGGAGATCTACGATCTCCACTGCAGACCCAATCTGCCCGGCTCCTATGAAGCGATGCTGGAATTTCTGCGTCGGGCGCCCGACCATATCGCCGAGGTGACGGCAACCGCTGTCGACGGTTTGGATGGGGTCGACATAGCGGCTTGCGAGGCGTTGGCAAAATCACTGAATGTGAAATTTCGCCGCCGTATCCTGAACGAGGTCGGTTAGTCGGTAATCACGATGACGACCCTGTCAGAACAAGTTCCGACTTTCGGCCAGTACCTGCTGAAACGTTATGGCGAACGGGTGCACAAGATCGCCCTGGATGCCGCGTTCACCTGCCCCAACCGGGACGGCAGCAAAGGCAGCGGCGGCTGCACCTTCTGCAACAATGTCTCCTTCAGCCCCAACGGACGTCAACCCAGACCGATAAAGGAACAGCTGGCAGCGGGCAGGCGGGTGATCCGCAAACGTACCGGGGCAGCCAAGTATCTGGCCTATTTTCAGGCCTACACCAATACCTATGATGCGCTTGGACGACTGGCCGCGCTGTATGACGAGGCCTTGTCCGACGAGGATATCATTGGGCTCTCCGTCGGTACCCGTCCGGACTGTGTGGCGGACAGCGTGCTCGACCTGCTCGCAGGCTATCAGCAGCGAGGATACGAGATCTGGCTGGAACTCGGACTGCAATCGGCATTCGATGAAACCCTCGCCGCGGTCAATCGTGGACACGGCTTTCGCGAGTATGCGCAGAGTGTCACTAGGGCCCGCCAGCGGGGCCTCAAGGTCTGTACCCACCTGATAGCCGGATTGCCGGGTGAGTCGGCCCGGCACAACAGCGAAACCCTGCACAGGGTGCTTGAACTGGGCACCGACGGGCTCAAGCTCCACCCCCTGCATGTGGTCAAGGGCACGCAACTGGCCAACAGCTGGCGTCGCGGCGATTACCATCCCCTCAGCCTCGAGGCCTATGTCGATATTGCCGCCGACATGGTGCAGCAGACCCCCTCGAGCGTGGTCTGGCACCGCCTCACCGGCACCGCATCGGAGTCAATTCTGCTGGCCCCCCTCTGGTGCGCGAAAAAATGGCGGGTATTGAACGCCCTCACCAACGAACTGCAACGGCGACGCGCGCTCCGTCGGCAGGTTGCCTGAATGAGGATGCAAAGCGATGGAACTGGTCTGTCCCGCAGGTAACCTGCCCTCCCTTAAGGCCGCGGTGGACAATGGTGCGGACGCGGTCTACTTCGGGCTGCGCAACGACACCAATGCGCGCCATTTTCCCGGATTGAACTTCAATGAAAAACGCGCCCGTGAAGGCATCGCTTATGCGAAAAGCCGAGGTAAGCGCATCTTCATGGCAATCAACACCTATCCGAGACCGGAGGGCTGGGAGCGCTGGACTCAGGCGGTGGACAGCGCCGCATCGCTTTCGGTCGACGCGCTGATCTGCGCCGACATCGGTGTCCTCGACTACGCCAGTCGCCACTGGCCCGATCTCAATCTCCATCTCTCGGTTCAGGCCTCGAGCACCAACTACGAGGCACTCGCCTTCTATCACGACGCCTTTGGAATCAAGCGCGCGGTGCTGCCGCGGGTGCTGTCGCTCAGCCAGGTCCGGCAAGTGGTGGAAAACAGCCCCGTGGATATCGAAGTCTTCGGTTTCGGCAGCCTCTGTGTCATGGTGGAGGGCCGCTGCATCCTCTCATCCTATGTCACCGGCGAATCCCCGAATACCCATGGCGCCTGTTCACCCGCCCAGTTTGTTGAGTACAGGGAGACATCCACCGGGCTGGAGTCGCGCCTGGGCGGTCTCTTGACCGATCGCTACGATCAGCATGAGACAGCCGGTTACCCGACAATCTGCAAAGGGCGCTTCGCGGTTGGTGAAAATACCTTCTATGCCATAGAAGAACCCACCTCGCTGAATACCCTGGCCCTGCTTCCCGAGCTGTATCGCGCCGGTGTCAAGGCAATCAAAATCGAAGGCCGACAGCGTACGCCGGCCTATGTCGCACAGGTCACCAAGGTCTGGCGCGAGGCAATAGACAGCTGCCGCAAAGAACCCGAGGCCTTTGTCGCCAAGTCTGCATGGATCGATTCCCTCGACCAGGTCTCGGAAGGAACCAGCACCACTTTAGGCCCCTACTATCGCCCTTGGCAATAACGATGACGATGAATCCTAAACTCTCCCTGGGTCCGGTACTCTTCTATTGGCCGAGGGACACCCTATTCGATTTTTATGCTCAGGCGGCGGAAATGCCTGTCGATATCATCTACCTCGGCGAGACTGTCTGTTCCAAAAGGCGCAGCCTGGGCAGCAAAGACTGGATCGAGCTTGCCGCCAGGTTGAGCAGGCAAAGCGACAAGGAGATCGTGCTCTCCACCCTTGCCCTGATAGAGGCGGAGTCGGAACTGAAAACGCTCAGAAGATTATGTGACAATGGACGCTTCATGATCGAGGCCAATGATATCGGGGCGGTGCGGATCCTGAGCAAAAAAGGTATACCGTTCGCGACTGGCCCCGGCATCAACATATACAACTCGGCCAGTCTCGACCTCCTGGCGTCGAAAGGTCTGAAGCGCTGGGTACTGCCGATCGAGCTGTCAAACCAGACCCTGCGCCAGATCCAGCTGCGCAGGCCGGAGGGAATCGAAACCGAGGTGTTCTGCTATGGCCGCATGCCATTGACCCTCTCCGCAAGATGCTTTACCGCCCGATCCCACAATCTGCCGAAGGATGACTGCCAATACAAGTGCATCGATTATCCCGACGGTCGTCTGCTCTCGACCCAGGAACAGCAACCCTTTCTTGCCCTAAACGGCATCCAGACCGTCTCTGCCAAGACCTGCAATCTGCTCCCGGAGCTACCGCTGCTCAAAGAACTGCAGGTGGATATATTGAGAATCAGCCCGCAGTCCACACATACTGGCAAGATCATTGACGCTTTCCATAAAGCCCTGTTGAACCAAGGAGCAAGCGATCTTGGTAAATATATGCCACTCGGCCCCTGTAACGGCTATTGGCACGGCGTCGACGGTCAAGCGGAATTAAATTCCTCCGGGAACCGTTAACACTTCTCCATTCAGCCCCGGCAAAGTCGATCTTGCACGGGGCCATTTCTGCTGACTGCAGGACCGCCCCCCTATAACCCCACCCACGGCTGTGGTGTATGATATCCGTGAAGACTTGAGGATGGCCTCTGCACAAGCTGCACGCAGGAGCTGACAAGCCTCAACTGCAAGCAAACGTCATACGACAGCAGGTTAGCGCATGTCTCACACTATATACCGCAGATTTCAGATTATACCGATTGGATTGTTTCTCGCCTTTCACTTCAGTCATGCCGTTGGCAATGATGACGTATTGGCAGTTACGGAAAGCTATTTTTATGACGACCTGCCGGTCGTGCTTTCCGCCTCCAGGCTTGCTCAATCACAGTCCAACACTCCGACGGCAATGACGGTCATCGACAAGAAGATGATCAGGGCAAGCGCCGCATTGAACCTGCCGGATCTGCTGAGGTTGGTCCCCGGATTCACGGTTGGCTTTTTCGCCGGCACAAGCGCCACAGTCACCTACCATGGCCATGCGGATGAATATGCCAGGGATATGCAGGTTCTGATCGATGGAAGGTCGGTCTACGATCCGGTATTTGGAGGGATTCCATGGACGGAAATCTATCTCAGTCTGGACGAAATCCTCCGCATTGAGGTCATCCGCGGCCCCAATGCCGCCGCCTACGGCTCCAACTCCTATGCGGGGGTTATAAACATAGTCACGGAGCATCCCGCCGATCTGACCGGCACTATGATCTCCGTTACCACCGGTTATGCAAAGACACGTTTTGTGGAAGCAGCTCATGCGGATAGAGTCGGCAGGCTCGACTACCGGCTCTCTACCAGTTACAAGGAGGGTGAAGGGTTTGACAACCGCGACGATTCATCGCGGACAAAATGGTTGAAACTGGACAGCGACTATAACATCGATCTCAATAATTCGATTCGCACCACCTTGGGCGTGGCCTACGGCAACTATGACGAAGGGTTGCCCGGACTGCTGTCGCAGGAGCGGGAACTCGACAACCAGTACAACTACCAATTCGTCGAGTGGAATCGCGTACTCTCCGAAAAAAGCAAAGTCAGCCTGCAGTTTTATCACAACTACTATTCGATCGACGACCTCAACCGCACCATTTCCCTTTCCCAGCAGATCTCCATGCTGGATCAGTTGCAGGGTTTCGATGAATCCTTAAGAGCGGATATTTTCGCCGCCACACTCTCGGGAGGGGCATACGATTTCGAGGCCTTTTTAAATGCATTGAACCTGACCGATTCTCCCATGGTCTACTCCTGGCTCGGCATGAAGTCCCATCGCTACGACCTGGAGTTCGAACACACCTTCGAGCCGTCAGACAATTTACGCATCGCCTGGGGAGTCGGGGCAAGGCACGATCGCGGAGAGAGCTTTTGGCTGCTGCAGGAAGACGATCCGATCTCCAGAGACCTGTACAGGCTGTTTCTCAATGCCGAGTGGTATGCGACGCCTGATACAGTGATCAATCTGGGCGGCATGTTCGAAAAGTTTGAAGGCAAGGATCACGTCTTTTCGCCGAGACTGGGTATAAACCACCACCTGACACCGTCCAATACCGTAAGAATAAGCGGTTCCCGTGCCTATCGCATGCCAACCATTTATGAAGACCACGCCCACGTCTCCCTCTATCTTGATTCGCAGGATGACGAGTTCAACACCTGGGTGATCAGCACCGAAGATCTCGAACCGGAACAGATCGAACGCATAGAGGTCGGTTATTTTGGACACTATACGGAGTATGGCGTCAACTTCGACCTTTGCCTCTTTCATGAAGAGTATTCCAACATCATTGATCAATACATACACTTTGACATTGCCGATCCAGACCGCGGCATTACAGATCCTTTAGCGTTGGTAGTATTGAGTCAACTGCAAGGATTCTACCAAAACGGCGCATTTACCTATACCAACTTCGGTGAGGTTGAAATCGATGGCATTGAGTTTGAAATCGACTTTCGCCCGACCAACAGAGATCTGATTTTCATCGGTTTGAGCTACCTGGATATCAGCGGAAACGAACTCAAAAGAATCAAGGATGGTGTTATCAGCTTTCGTGAGAATGCCGAGGAAAAAATACCAAAACGAACGTTCAGTCTGATTGCCAGCCATCGCTTTGACGACGGTTTCACCGCTAGCGGCGCTTACTACTTCACCGACGAGATGGAGTGGCCCGGCGAGGGTGATGCGGTGCCCAACTTCAGCAGGCTCGACTTGAAGCTGAATAAACACATCGAAACTTCAGGCAGCGAGATCGACATATCGCTGATTCTGCAGAATCTGCACAACGAAAACTTCGATTTTTTTCAGAGCGAAGATCCTGATCCCTTCAATGTCTGGGAAAGACGCATCTACCTGCAGGCCAAGGCATCGTTCTAAATTATCCAGAAATGTCGTTACTAAAAGGTAACAATCCGGTTTGTTCACACCCGCAGAGCAGTACCCTATGCAACAGGCAGCCTCGCGGGCGTCCCCGTGCATTACCGGCGCGTGGATTTACCCCGGCAATTCTATCCTTGGTTCTGTTCCTCAGCACCCTGTTGTCAGCCGGTTCCGCCTGCGCCGGGGACAACAGCATCTTAATCCTTCTCAGTGGCAATGATGATGTCTATCTCGACGTTGCTACGACAATCACCAATTCCACGATCAAGCTGTGCAGGAATCGAAGTCTGGCATGTCAGGATACTAACTTTGAAATCAGTCAGATCTCCTCTCTCGACAAGCCACTAGCCCAGAACTACAGGCTGATCGTGACCCTTGGCATAAAGGCGGCTGTTTATGCAAAAGAGAACCTCGCGGATAACCTTACCCTCTCTGCACTAATACCGCAAAGCAGCAACATCCTTTCAGCTACACAGGCCAGTGACTCCGATCAATACTATTTCTATCTGGACCAGTCGCTTCACAGAAGCATGGCGCTGATAAGCGCGCTATCGGACAGATTCAAAAACATTGGCGTCATGATCAGTGATACGGATGACGCTTCGGCCAGACGGCTTGAGGCCTCAGCCTATAAGCTCGACCTGAATCTGCACCTCGAAAAGATCAATTCCGCCAAACACATCGGGACTTCGCTTAATCGTTTGCTACAAAGTGTAGATATACTGCTTGCGGTTCCGGACACCAAAATACACAATAAATCGACTGTCTCGAACATCCTGATATCTGCATACAGAAAGCGTATCCCTCTAATCGGGTTCTCTTCAGCCTATGTAAAAGCCGGCGCCTTGGCCGCAGTCTACACGTCTCCTGAAGATATCGCTTATCATGTGAGAGACAATATCGCAAAAATATATTCCGGAGAGAACATCGAAGGGAAGGAACAGACTGCTAAATACTTCACCGTTCTTTTTAATTCGGACGTTGCCAGATCTTTGGATTTCCCCATAAAATCGGAATCGGAATTGACGGAAAAAATGGTCAGGATATCAAAGGACGACGATCATGATTGAACTAAAATCCTTACGATTCCAGGCATTGATGATAGGCTTGCTGCCGGCTTTTATCCTTGCCTTCATCTTGACTGTATACCTGATCACCACTCAGCTTGACCGCTTGGACGAGTCCTTCGATGAAAGAGGGGTTTCAATAGCAAATCAATCCGCCTCAATAAGCGTCTACGGGATATTCACCCGGGACAAATCCATCCTGGAGATGAGCCTGCGACCCGTCTTCCTGCAGCCGGATGTCTACAGCATCGAGGTCTACGATGCCTCCGGATCGCTCCTGACCCGTCTCGCGAAACAATATAATGAACGCTCAAGCAACCTTGCCCTGTTCTCCGCACCGGCTATCTATGTTGTTGAAGACATAGATATCATTGACTACCCCGACCAGGACGCCAACAGCCGCGAGTCCCTCAACCGAAGCATGGGCAAGGTGTCACTCACGCTCAGTAAAACAAGGCTCATTGAAAACAGAAAAATAACCATCCGCAACTCGATCATCATGCTTGTGGTCGGCCTGATATGCACCGCGTTTTTTACATTGGCCTTGAGCCGGTCTGTAACCAGGCCCATCGACAGGCTGACGCAGGCGGTTTCCCGCATGCGCGACGGCGAACTGACCGCTCGCGTACCCGAGGTTTCCAAGGGTGAAATCCGCAGCCTCGAAGAGGGCTTCAACGCCATGACGAGTCAGATACTGCGATCGCATGAGACTATGCAGCATCAGATTGATCAGGCGACCTCGGAGCTGACCGAAACCATGGAGGCTTTGGAAATCCAGAACGTCGAACTCGACCTGGCCAAAAAGCGGGCCCTGTCCGCAAGCAAGGCGAAATCCGAGTTCCTCGCCAATATGAGCCATGAGATTCGCACCCCGATGAACGGCGTATTGGGATTTACCAACCTGCTGCTCAAAACCGACCTATCGAGACAACAGCGTGACCTGGTCAACACGATCTCCAAATCGGCGAGCAATCTGCTGGAGATTATTAATGAGATACTCGATTACTCAAAGTTGGAATACGGCAAGCTGGAACCTGAAACCGCACCTTTTCAGGTAGATGAGTGTTTTGAGGAACCCACGGTACTGCTCTCCCCATCGGCCCATGACAAAGGATTGGAGTTGATTCTGCTTGTCTATTCAGACGTTCCCAGCACCCTCATTGGAGATGAGACGCGCATTCGGCAGATCCTGGTCAATCTAATCAATAATGCGATCAAGTTCACCCATCAAGGCGATGTCATCATCCGTGTGATGACTGACGAGGAAACCGAAACCAGATGCATTCTTAAATTCTCTGTAACCGATACTGGAATAGGTATTGACAAGAAAGCCCAGCAGACTCTGTTCGAATCATTCCAACAGGCCGATTCATCCACCAGCCGGGTTTATGGAGGGACCGGTTTAGGCTTGAGTATCTGTAAAAAACTTGCGCAATCGATGAATGGAGATATCGAGCTGATCAGCAATCCGGGCAAGGGCTCCAATTTCATCGTAACTATTCCATTGACCAAATCCTCGATGGAGCAGTCACCGACCTGCAGTCCGCAGATAAAAGGCAAACAGGTACTGATCGCAGACAATCACAAACTATCCTTTCTCGCAATCAAGCATACTTTGGAATCCTTCGGCATAATTACCATGACTACCGAGTTTCCAGTGCAACCTGACGCCAATTACGACTTGATCGTAATCGGATTCGAACACCAGGAGATAACCTCAGGATATGCGGAGAGCGAAATTCGCCGCTTGCGCGCAAGCTGCAACACTCCATTCCTGGTGCTCCTAAGCGCCTCGGAACGGGTTGTAATCGAAAAATTTCAGTCCATTAGCGAGGATTTCTATCTATCCAAGCCATTCAGCACCAGTAAACTTGCAGATACCCTGGAGAGAATAGTCTCCGGATCTCAAAAAAGCACAAAACCCACAGCCGAAAAATATGTCCATGCATCCAGCCAAGCACTCGACAATTACAACATACTCGTTGTCGACGACAACGATATCAACCTCAAACTCATAAGCACCCTGATGCGTAACAACGGCGCAAACGTCACCGAAGCCAGTGACGGCATAAGCGCCATATCACAGACGTTGGTTAAGGATTTCGACCTGATTTTGATGGA
This sequence comes from gamma proteobacterium symbiont of Ctena orbiculata, assembly GCA_003058495.1. Taxonomy (GTDB): domain Bacteria; phylum Pseudomonadota; class Gammaproteobacteria; order Chromatiales; family Chromatiaceae; genus Thiodiazotropha. Next base: position 61,170 of record QBVC01000017.1, read on the forward strand.
TATCCACATGCCAAAGATGAAAGGCACCAAAGCCGCGGAAGTGATTCGGCATAACGAGGCGGACAATAAACATACACCCATCATAGCCTTGACAGCTGATGTCGTTCCCGCCACGCGAAACCAGATAAAGGAGTCGGGGATGGATGGCTATCTGTTAAAGCCTATCGACGAACCGCAAATGTGGTCCGTTATAAGAAGCATCTTCACCCATCATGAACAGGCTGATCCCTTTCAGGAATTTCCTATTGAAAATGACGAGCAGATAGATCTCAACCAGCTGCTGGTGATAGATAACAAGAAATTACTTGATATAACCGGAGGCGACATAAACCTGGCGAGCGAAATGTTTAGTCAGCTCTGCAGCGAACTGCCGCAGCAGCTTGAAGAGATAGATAAATACATACGCGACGAAAACTGGGAAGATCTTAAGGAAATCGCCCATAAGATGCGCGGATCAACTTCTTCATGCGGCGTGCCTGCACTTGACTATTCGGTGCAAAGACTTGAGAAGGCCTCAAAGTCAATGCAGACGGAACAATTGTTAAAGGAATACATAGCAGTGGAAAACGAAGTCAAGCGGTTGCTGCAGGCCAGGGAAGCAAATAATGCCGTCTAAAAGGCCGATAGGAATATTCGACTCGGGAATCGGCGGTCTCTCCGTATTGCACCATATTCGCAAGCTTCTTCCGGCGGAAAACTTGATCTATGTTTCCGATCGGGCGCACCTCCCTTACGGCAACAAGGCAGGCGAATTCATCCTCGACCGAAGTGAGCATATTGCCGGCTTTCTCGTACAACAGGATGTCAAGGCGATCGTCATCGCCTGCAATACCGCTACCGCCGTTGCCGTCGCTCACTTGAGACAGCACTTTCCACTTCCCATCGTCGGCATGGAACCCGGGGTCAAGCCGGCAACACAAACAAGCCGCAATGGCATGATCGGCGTATTGGCCACGGAGGGAACCCTGGTGAGTGGAAAATTCCGCAACCTTGTCGAGCAGCATTCGAACGGCGCTGACATTTTCTATTGTCCCTGCCATGGATGGGTTGAAACGATCGAGCTTAACAGCGCGTCCCATGACAAAACTTACCAAATGGTCGAACGGGAACTGATGCCGCTCCTGGAGAAGGGCGTCGATACCCTGGTATTGGGCTGTACACACTATCCTTTTATCAAAGCCACTATTCAGCAGGTGGCGGGATCCCTGATTACCATAATCGATACCGGCGAAGCGGTAGCCAACCAATTGCGGAGAAGACTGACTGAGGAGGATATTCTCTCGCCCGCTCCGCCACCTGGCCGAGAGGATTATTGGTGCAGCGCGTCACCGGAAAACACCCGGCAACTGATAGAGAAGATTCAAGGCCACCCCTGCATCGTCAAGCGACTGCCGCAACAAGATTGTTAGTGCGATTTTCTTGGCCAGGTAATACTAACTTCGGGCAGTCAGATTGGGCAGGCTCTCGTATACCCGCAATAAGCGATCGATATAGGGGCGTATATCCATCGGCAGCGGCAATTGATCGAGCTCGACGGCGGCCAGCATATTTTTCAGGTGCACACCCAGGCCGGTATCGCCGTCCATCACCAGGTGCCTTTGGAAAAACAGGGTATCCGGATCCTCCTTGCCGCTGATCAGTAACAGATAGTCATAGACGGTGCCGGTTATGCTGAGATCCGCCTTGCTGCCGCCGGCTTCCGATATCACGCCCGTTTTCAGCGTCAGATTGTAGGCGAGGCCGAGATCACTCACCTTGATGGAAACCACGCGCCCCTCGAGAAAATCCAGCTCTCCATCCTCGAGTTCGCGACGAAACATCCGGTTGAGGATCGAGCCCAGAATTGTGCCGTGGGCTTTCCGTGGAATCAATCTCAATGGAAAGGCGAAAGGTTTCGGTATTACCGGACGTCGCGTAACTGCATGCATGGTTTTTTCGCCTCAAGATATAACTCTGCTGAACACCTGTCACAGGATGCCGGTAAGCTGAAACGCGCTATACCAGCGGCCTAAGACCAGGATATCATACCAACACTGATTGAAATCTGCGAAAATCCCTTGTATGAGCAACCATCGCCAATCGCCTTTCCTGCCCGGTAATCGAGACGCCTATGCGGCATGGCGGGACAAGAAACTCGATGGCTATCCGAAGCGGCTTGAGGATCTGATCGTCGAAATCCAGGATCCGCGCCGGCTCTCCGCAGCGGAGCACGACAAGATTCTCTCCCTCTGCCAAAAGACCAACATGGCGATCTGGGCGGGGCTCTCGGGGCACGATGCGGATAAGCGCATCATCGCCGAGCTCGGCCTGGCCTTCGGCCTCCGCCGCCTGGATCACAATATGTGTGCGGACGATGACGCCATCTCCTCGCTTACGGTTCAGTCCGATGCGCTTCGAAACGGCTATATCCCCTATTCCAACCGCCCCATCGCCTGGCATACGGATGGCTACTACAACCTCCCCGACCAGCAGATTCACGCTTTGCTGCTGCATTGCGTCAATCCCGCGGAGCAGGGAGGGGAGAACGACCTGCTCGATCACGAGATCCTGTTTATCCAGATCATGGAGCGAGACCCCGACTACGTACGCGCCTTGATGCATCCCCGGGCAATGACTATTCCCGCCAACATCGTCGAAGGCGAGGAACTCAGGCCCGCGCGCAGCGGTCCGGTTTTTGCCGTTTACCCCGATGGACACCTGCATATGCGCTATACCGACAGGAGCCGCAGTATCGAGTGGTTGGACGACCCGCTGCTCAAACAGGCGGTTGAGTTCTTAAAGTCACTGCTGCACACCCCTTCGCCATGGCAGTTCCACGCAAAACTGGCGGCCGGCCAGGGGCTGGTATGCAACAATGTACTGCATACCCGCAGCGGCTTTACGGATGGTGAACAGCCCCGCCTGCTCTATCGGGCCCGTTATTTCGACCGGATTCATCAGTCTTGATCTTCATGGGCTGGAACAGTCGGCAGCCAGCCGGGCGAGTCTCAGACTCAGCAGCGGCAGTCGGAATCACGCATCGTTGTGCAGATCGAGGATGCTCCTTTCCGCCGATTCGCCCTTGCTCTTGGCCCCGTCGTTGCGCAGCAGTTCAAGCTGTTCCAGGTAGGTATCACTGACATCGCCGGTGACATAGTCGCCGTTGAAGACGCTGGTATCGAAGCGCTGGATATCGGTCTTGCCCTTCTTCTGCACCGCATCGATCAGATCATTCAGGTCCTGATAGATCATTCGGTCCGCGCCGATGATATCCCTGACCTCCTCCACGCTTCTGTTGTGCGCCACCAGTTCGCTGGCGGCAGGCATATCGATGCCATAGACATTGGGATAGATCACCGGCGGTGCGGCGGAGGCAAAATAGACATTTTTGGCGCCGGACTCCCGCGCCATCTGCACGATCTGCTGGGAGGTCGTGCCCCTGACCACGGAGTCGTCCACCAGCAGGACATTCTTGCCCTTGAATTCGAGATCGATGGCATTCAGCTTCTGCCGCACCGATTTCTTGCGTACCGTCTGTCCGGGCATGATGAAGGTACGGCCGATGTAACGGTTTTTTATGAAACCCTCGGTGTAGCGCAGGTTCAACTCGTTGGCCAGGGTCAACGCCGCGGTGCGGCTGGTGTCCGGAATCGGAATCACCACGTCGATATCGTGGTCCGGCCACTCCCGCTGGATCTTTTTCGCCAGTTTCTTCCCCATCCGCGAGCGCGCCTTGTGCACGAACACATTGTCGATGATCGAATCGGGGCGGGCGAAATAGACAAACTCGAAGATACAGGGAGACTTCACCGTATGGGCGGCGCACATCTGGGAATGCAGCTCGCCCTTCTTGCTGATGAAGATCGCCTCCCCCGGTTCCAGATCGCGCACCCGCTCGAATCCCAGGGTATCGAGGGCCACGCTCTCCGAGGCGATCATATATTCGGTACCCTGGTCGGTCTCCCGCTTGCCGTAGACAATGGGGCGGATGGCATAGGGATCGCGAAAGCCCAGCAGCCCGACCCCGGGGATCATGGCGACCGCGGCATAGGCCCCGCGACAGCGGCGATGCACCCCCGCGACCGCCTTGAAGATATCCTCCGGCGCGATGCGCAGCTTGTTCTGCATCTGCAGTTCGTGGGCGAAGACGTTGAGCAGTATCTCGGAGTCGGATGAGGTATTGATATGGCGCAGATCCTCGACGAAGAGATCCCGGGTCAGTTCCTCGGTATTGGTCAGGTTGCCGTTGTGCGCCAGGGTGATGCCGTAGGGCGAGTTGACATAGAAGGGCTGGGCCTCCGCCGAGGAGGCGCAGCCCGCCGTGGGATAGCGGGCATGGCCGATACCCATGTTGCCTTTCAGGCGCAACATGTGGCGGGTATGGAAGACATCCCTGGCAAGTCCGTTGGCCTTGCGCAGGTAGAGTTTGCCCTTTTCGCAGGTGACGATACCCGCCGCGTCCTGCCCGCGATGCTGCAGCACCAGAAGCGCATCGTAGAGCGACTGGTTTACCGGTGTCTTTCCCACTATGCCCACAATGCCGCACATACTTCAGTTCTCCGCGTCAGTAGTGGAAGTTGGCAGCGATATTCTCAGGCAGATAGCTCTTCAACCAGAGAGCCATATCCTGAAAATAGGGTATCAGCTGCGACGCCTGCCACCAGTTGTCGTTTGGAAAGGGGGTCAAACCTGCCAGCAGGACAAGAACCGCCACCACAACCGCGCCCCGCGCGGCGCCAAAAAAGACCCCGATCAGACGGTCGGTACCGCTCAAACCCGTGGTGTTGACCAGCACCTTCATGAAGTGGTTGACCAGGGCACCCAGGATCAGCACGACGATCAAAATGATGCCGTAGGCGACACCGAGACGTATCGATTGGACATCGATCCAGGGCGCCAGCTGCACCGCCAGGGGGCGGAAGAAAAACCAGGCAAGGGTGAAGGCCGCGATCCAGGTGGCGAGGGACAGGGCTTCCTGAACGAAGCCGCGAATCAGACTGATGACGGCCGAGAGCGCGATAATGGCGATGATCAGGATATCGATCCAGAGCATATCGCTTGCCTGCGGTGTGATCGCGTTGAGGGGGGGTTCTTGGACATAGAGGCTGTGGATACTCTAGGTCGATTGAATCAGGACCTGCTGCGAAGAAATTGGTGGAGCCAGGCGGGATCGAACCGCCGACCTCAACACTGCCAGTGTTGCGCTCTCCCAGCTGAGCTATGGCCCCGGAAAGCCGCGAATATTAGGGGATTATAACACTTTTGTCCACTGCTTTTTTTCCTCCTTCTCTGGTACATATAGAGGTTTGTACTAGAAAGAATCTCACCGCAAATGGACGCCAATCACCACCAATTTGCGCAAATTATATTGGGTCTTGATCTAGCCTACATATCCACTTTTTTACTGGTTCCCATGCTCCTGCGTGGGAACCCATAACTCCCCTTATTAATCCCTCGTATGCATTCCCACGCTGGAGCGTGGGAACGAGGAAGCACTTTTGTCCACTGCTTTTTTTCCCGCTTCTCTGGTACATATAGAGGTTTGTACTAGAAAGAATCTCACCGCAAATGGACGCCAATCACCGCCAATTTGCGCAAATAGTATTGGGTCTTGATCTAGCCTTTAAACGGGCTTTTTTACCGATATTCGTAGTGATTGGTGGGACAGGGCCCCACCCTACTTGTCGGATCTGGGTGTAGGGTGGGGCCCTGCCCCACCTTTATGGGTTTGAAATCCTGAGTTCACTTCTTCACCCCCCAGGCTTGTCGATCTTGGCCCAGGAGTCGCGCAGGGTGATGATGCGGTTGAAGACCGGCTCCTCCCTGGCGGCCTCGCGGCTGTCGAGGATGAAATAGCCCTCGCGTTCAAACTGGTACTGCTCGCCCACCCCCGCCGACGCCAGGGCCGGCTCGAAATAGCAGTCGGTCAGGGTGCGCAGGGAGTCGGGGTTGAGGTTGTCGGTGAAATGCCCCCCCTCCTCGACCCTGTCGGCATCGGCCCGGCTGAAGAGGCGGTCATAGAGGCGCACCTCCCCCTTCACCCCGTGCCGCGCGGATACCCAGTGGATGACCCCCCTCACCTTGCGTCCTTCCGGGTTTTTTCCAAGGGTTTCAGGATCATAGCTACAGCGGAGCTCAACGATCTCGCCCTGGTTGTTCTTCATCACCTCTTCGCACTTGATGACATAGGCGTTGCGCAGGCGCACCTCCCCGCCGCTCACCAGGCGCTTGTACTTCTTGTTCGCCTGTTCGCGAAAATCGGCCCGGTCGATATAGAGCTCGCGGCAGAATTCGATCTCCCGCACGCCCATCGACTCATCCTTGGGGTGGTTGGGCGCCTTCAGGGTCTCACTCTGCTCCTCCGGGTAGTTCTCGATCACCACTTTCAGCGGGTGCAGCACCGCCATGCGCCTCGGCGCGTGGGCATCGAGATCCTCGCGGATGCAGTTCTCCAGCATCCCCATCTCCACCAGGCCGTCCGCCTTGGTGACGCCGATGCGCTGGCAGAATTCACGGATCGATGCGGCGCTGTAGCCGCGGCGCCGCATCCCGGCGAGGGTCGGCATACGCGGATCGTCCCAGCCCTCCACGTATCCCTCGTCCACCAGCTGGGTGAGCTTGCGCTTGCTGACCAGGGTGTACTCCAGGTTGAGCCTGGAGAATTCGATCTGCTGCGGGTGGCAGGGAATGGAGATGTTGTCGAGCACCCAGTCGTAGAGCGGGCGGTGATCCTCGAACTCCAGGGTACAGAGGGAGTGGGTGATCCCCTCCAGGGCGTCGGAGATCGGGTGGGTATAGTCGTACATCGGATAGATGCACCAGGCCTCGCCGGTCTGGTGATGGATCACCCCATGGCGGATACGATAGAGGGTCGGATCGCGCATGTTCATGTTCGGCGACGCCATGTCGATCTTGGCCCGCAGCACCCGCGCCCCATCCTCGAACTCGCCGGCCTTCATGCGCTGGAACAGATCCAGATTCTCCGCCACGGAGCGGGTGCGATAGGGGCTCTCCCGGCCCGGCTCGGTAAGGGTGCCGCGGTAGGCGCGCATCTCCTCGCCGTCGAGATCGCAGACAAAGGCCTTGCCGTTCTCGATCAATTCAACCGCGAAGTCGTAGAGTTGTTGAAAATAGTCGGAGGCGTAAAAAAGGCGATCGTCCCAATCGTAGCCAAGCCAATGTACGTCATCCTGGATGCTCTCGACGAACTCGATGTTCTCCTTGTGGGGGTTGGTGTCGTCGAAACGCAGGTTGCACAATCCCCGGTAATCCTCGGCGATACCGAAGTTGAGCACGATCGACTTGGCGTGCCCGATATGGAGATAGCCGTTGGGTTCGGGGGGAAAGCGGGTATGTACCCGCCCGTCGTGCTTACCCGTCTGCCGGTCCTGATCGATGATCTGGCGGATAAAATTGGTCGGCGTGCTGTTTTGCGGATTGCTCATGGTGTCTGCTTCTTGACTCACTAGGGCCTGTTAACACTAATCCAATACGTCCTGCTGGGGCTGTTTTTGTGATCAGCCGGCACTGGCTTCTCGTTGATCGATAAACTCAAGGGCCCTGTCGATGCGCCGCAGGCTGGCCTGCTTGCCCACCAGAAACAGGGTCACATCGATCCCCGGAGAGGCGGCGCGCCCCACCAGGGCCACCCGCAGCGGCTGCGCCACCTTGCCCATCTTCACGTCCAGCTCCACCGCGATCTTGTCCACTGCAGCGTGCAAGATCTCCGCTGTCCAGTCACCCAGGCTGGCCAATTCGTCACGCATCCGCAGCAGGGGCTCCCTGGCGGCTGGACGAAGATGCTTCTTGGCGGCCTTCTCCTCAAAAGCCTCGAAATCCCGATAGCAGAAAGCACTCATCTCCGCCATCTCGACCAGGGTATTGGCGCGCTCCTGATGGGCCTCGGCCACGTCCACCAGATCGGGTCCCCGGGAGGGATCGATACCGAGGTCTCCCATATGCGGACTCAAGAGGTGGGCAATACGCTTTGGGCTCTCCTGTTTGATGTAGTGCTGATTCAACCACAAAAGCTTGTCGCTATTGAAGCTGGATGCGGCCTTGTTCACCGCGTCGATATCGAACAGCTCGATCATCTCATCGACACTGAAGATCTCCTGGTCGCCATGGGACCAGCCCAGGCGCACCAGGTAGTTGAGCAGCGCCTCGGGGAGAAAACCGGCCTCCCGGTACTGCATCACGCTCACCGCGCCGTGGCGCTTCGACAGCCTGGAGCCGTCGTCGCCGAGGATCATCGGCACATGGCCATACTGGGGGGGATTGACGCCCAGGGCCTGCAGGATGTTGACCTGCCTCGGGGTGTTATTGAGGTGGTCATCGCCGCGGATGACATGGGTGATCCGCATATCGAGATCATCCACCACCACGGTCAGATTGTAGGTCGGGGAACCGTCGGTGCGTCGGATGATCAGATCGTCCAGCTCCTCGTTGTTGAAGGTCACCCTGCCCCGGATCAGGTCGTCCACCACCACGATGCCGGTATCAGGATTGCGAAAGCGGATCACATGGGGCTCATCCGCGCTCACCTCACGCTCCCTGCAGTGACCGTCGTAACGGGGCTTCTGCTTGTTCTTCATCGCCTCGTCCCGCAGCCGGTCGAGACGCTCACGGCTGCAGTTGCAGCGATAGGCCAGGCCGCGGGCGAGCAGATCCCGGATCACCTCGTCGTAGCGGTCGAAGCGCTTGGTCTGGTAGAGGGGGCCCTCGTCGTACTCCAGGCCGAGCCAGGTCATGCCCTCGAGAATCGCATTCACCGACTCCATGGTCGAGCGCTCCAGGTCGGTATCCTCGATGCGCAGCACGAACTTGCCGCCGTGCTTGCGGGCGTAGAGCCAGGAAAAGAGGGCGGTGCGGGCACCTCCCACGTGGAGATAGCCAGTGGGGCTGGGCGCGAATCGGGTACGGACGGTCATGGTAAGGCAGAGAATCCGGTTATGGGAAAACCGGGATTCTAGCAGACCCGGCCTAAACCCTGGTAGGCGCCTGACGGTTCTCTTTCGCAGAAGCGGCAGGGATGCCGCGCAAGCCCCATCAGCACAGGGATGTGCTGTTGGGGCGTCGGAGAAAGAGAACCGTCAGGCGCCGGGGCTGGATCAATACTCTGTGTTCTGGACGAACACACATCATGTGATAAATGGCATTGCATTATACAAGCCCTCAATTGACCCACATCGAATAGCTCTTTAGAATGCCTCTCTCGCTATATACGGGCGCATAGCTCAGCTGGGAGAGCGCTGCAGTCACATTGCAGAGGTCACAGGTTCGATCCCTGTTGCGCCCACCAATAAAACCCAGCCCTTACCGGGGTGTCGGGAATCACCAGACCAGCTCACCTATGCGATGGATTGCGAGCGCTTACTGCCTGAGACCAAGACACCTCCATTGCGGCAGAAGGCCTGGCATGAATAACAGGAAACGCAAAGTGTCTGGTCAAACATCGGGCGCTTGCCGTCTGCGCCGGAGGATTGGATGGCGCCCGTGGGGCAGACGCCGATACAACGTTTCGAGCCGCTGCAATCCGAGGTGAAGGATATCTTCCCGAAGAGCTGATCCCCGATCGTGTGCTGCTTTTCCGCCGGCGACGCCGCTATGGCCTTGAGCAACAGAGCCCGTGTCGCCGGAACCCGTTTGTTCCCGTACGGCTCCTGTTCGGTACTCTCCTGCAGGCGCCCCACCATGGCTGCGGCGGCGCTGGCCGAGCGCTCCCGGAAAAACTGGAAAAACTGGCGACGAGAAAGCGATGGTGCCTGGAATTCGAGTTCCTCCCTGTTGCGTATCAATCGAACGGCGTGACCGGGGACAAGATCCTTGAGCCGACCGTGAGCGACGGCAACGCTGTCCAGGATATGACCGTTCGCGCATTCGTTACAGGCTGTCAAGTTGACCTGCAACCCGTCAGGGAAAACCAGCGCAAATAGCACCATCAGCTCCGGATGGGCCAGGTAACCGAGGCACGAAAGCCTCGCATGGGCGTCGCTATCGGGCTCTCCATTGCATCCGAGTACGGGCAGCGGATGCTCGGCCAGATCAGACAAAAGCCTTGGCAGGGAAAGACCCGGGGAAGTGAGTGCCGCCGTCGGGCAGACCGGGAGACACGCCAGGCATTGAGTGCAGGCGCCGCTGTCGATGTGCAGACCTCCCCGGCCCCATGAAATGGCGTCCGTCGGGCAATTGTCCATGCACTTGCTACAGCGATTGGCAGTGCAGCGATGACGGACACACCGTGATCGGTCGACGGTGACTGCGGTCTCGGGGGCCAGCGCCTTCAAGGCGTAGCCGCTCAGGGGCACGATCATGGGAGCGGCGCCCTGCCCGGTTGGCGCAGGGCATCGAGGACGAAGCGCCGGGTCAGGTCAGCGAGCTTCTGGTAAAACTCTGTGCGGGAGCCCTCTTTCATAGCCTCTGTAAAAGGAACTATCCACTTACCCAGGTGTTCCTCGAGCAAGCTACGTTCCAACCCGGCCAAGCGGTTCCGCTCGTTGGATTCAGTATGGCCGTCGCCCAGGCGCGCGTTTAACAGATAGAGGAATTCCAACTCCACAGCCACATGGTCGGGCATCTCGGTGAACTCCTCGGCGACCATGAACCCGCCTTCACGGTAGAGGGCCAGTACCGCCATGGTGGTAGCGCCCATAACCACGTTGCCGCGGTCGAGGTAGACAGATCCGTAAGGTTTGGATCGGATATTGAAAGGACCGAGGAACAGGCGCGTGTAATCGATCCGCAGCTCCTCGCAGCCGGTCTCACGGAAACACCTACCCATGGCTTGCGCCTGAGCGGCACATTCAGCGTCAAGGGCAGACAAGGCCCGTTCCAGCTGGCCAAAGACGTCCTCATCCAGAAAGGCCTCTTCCGGCTCGTAATAACAGGCGCTGAGCATACGGCAGGCGTCTGCCTTGGCTTGATGCCGGCGCTCTACGTCATTTTGAAGATCTGCCATGGAACTTCCTGAAAAGCGACGGGCTGGGGCCATCGACCCCAGCGCTGAATCATCTTGCATACGATCCTCAAACGGTAGGATCATTGTAACTTCGGATATAGAAGACGTTGGGCTCGGTGCCTTCCTCCTCCTTTAGCCGCGTCGTTTTCCTAGCGGCGAGAATCTTGGCGATCGCACTATTGGGATCGTTTTGATCACCGAAGATTCGGGCGTCTGCCGGGCACGCCTCGACACATGCCGGCAGTTCACCGACGCTGGTTCTGTGATAACAGAAGGTACACTTCTCGATGATACCCATGTTGCGCACCGGCGGGTAGTCGCCGGAATTGAACCTGTTCTCACTGGGTGGCGTCGCACCGGCAACCTTGGCCACCTCGGCTCCGGATGCCGTGCACCCGGCAATGGCCGGGTCCTCTTCCAGCCACTCCGGATGGACCGGAAAATCGAACTGGTTGAAGCTGATGACGCTGTAGCTGCCACCGTCGAGGCTGGAATCGTCCAGCTCCTGAGAACTATAAGGGCAGGCGTCCAGACAGGCCCCGCAGCCAATGCAACGTTCCTGGTTGAAAAGGGTCGTGTTGTCCGGTGCCTTGAACATGGCTTTGGGCTCGGTGGGACACTCTTCAATACAGGGCGGCTCGCTGCAGTGATTGCACAGCACCGGCATCTGCAGATAGGTTGTGTTCGGGAACTCACCCTCCGTCTTCATGACGAAGTCGGCCCAGTTGAAACTCTGGTTGTGTGCCCGGGCCTGGGTATTGTTTTCTGCCTTGCAGGCCAACGCACAACTGCCGCAGCCTGTGCATTGGTGCAGATCGATTACCATTCCGTATTTGACTGACATAGTCTTAGCCTCATAGTAATTCGGTCGATGGTTAGAGCTTCTGGATCTTGACGCGCGACACAGCATGACGAGCCGTCGAGCCGCTTAGACGGTCGTAATCGGCCGGCAGCAGTTCGTTGTTGTTGAAACCGCGTGGGACATGCTTGCCGTAGTCCGCGCTGGCCAACCGGCCGTAGGCCCAGTGCCCCATGCCAAAGGTCTTGTTGACCGTGCCCGGGCGAATGCCTTCCCAGAGTCTGACTTGAATCTTCACGCTCTTTTCCGGCGATGTTACCTCTACCCAGTCTCCGTTGTTCAGCTCCAGCTTCCGGGCATCCTTGGGGTTGATCTTGAGGACGTCCGTGTGACTGATGTCGCCCGGATCGACCTTCTTGAACTCGTAGAATTCGTTCAAGTTCTGCGACCGGCCCTCGCGGCTCAATCGGCTGCGGCTATCCATGAAGACGAAAGGAAATTCCTTTTCGTCGCCGTGGTACTTGGCTGGTTCCCAATGGGGCACAAAGACCTGTTCGCCACGGCCTGCGTACTGAGTTACCTCCATTACCTTGTCGATGGTGACCTCGTGCTTCTCGGCGTGCATGCCGAGCACCTTCTTCAAGGTTTCGCTGTAGAACTCGAACTTATGAGTCTCTGTTTTGAAGCCCTTCTCCCACTTTTTCTTGAAGGGATACTGGTCGGACTGCCACAGACCGAGCTTCACGAATTCCTGCCATCCGTTGATCTTCTCGCCACTATGGTACTTGGCGGGATTCCACTGTTTCTCGGTCATGACCTTGACGACGATTTCGGCGAACTGCGCCTCGTTTTCCGCCGCCTTTCCGGTTTCAGGGTCTTTCAGTTCGGTTTGGAAGTAGTCAAACAGGTTCGGGAAGCCTTTTTCCTTCAGTTTCTTCGCCAGCATCCAGACCACTTCGGTCTCGTCGATGCGGCTGTCCCACAGCGGCTTGACCAAGGGTCGCTGCAGGCCGATATAGCTGTAACGGTTGTATTTACTCGGCACCAGGCCCCAGCGTTCGAACATATGGAACGATGCCGGCAGCACGATGTCGGCGAACTGGCTCATCTCCGAGGGATTTGTCACAATGTGCGCGAAGAAGGGAACCTTCTCCAACGCCTTTTCCCAACGGGTCGCACCGGTGCACGAAAAGGCGAAGTTGTTCCAATAACCAATGGCCACTTTGATTTCGTAAGGATCTTCGTCGAGGATCCCGTCGGCCGCGCGGTTGGTGACCACGCCGCCGCCCGGTTTTTTCTTCAGGGAAGGAAATTCCAGATAGCCCCGCTGGTCGATCTTCTTGTGTTTCACCCCTTTTTGGGCAATTTCGTCCAGGTACGGTTTGAACTTCTCCTTGTAGAGCGGAATGTGGGTATAGGGTGCCTTCATCTTCTGCAGTGTGCCGCCCTTGTTGTCGGCGCCACCCACCAGCCCGTTGAGGGCATGGGCCGCAAGGGCGCCGTAGGCGCCGCGTGGCTGCATGGCCGCGCCAGGCGCCATCCAGCACATGACGTTAGGCGCCGCTTTTCCGAAACCGACCGCAACGCGCTTGATCTGTTCGGCAGGCACCAGACAGATCTTTTCCGCCCATTCCGGAGTGCGGTCCTTCAATTCAATGTTCCACCACTTTACGATGCCATGGGTAAGTTTTTCATCAAACGCCGCCTCATCCACCGTCTTGCCGGCCTTGAAGGCGTTGACGCCGTCCTTGAAGTCACCGACGAACTCACGGCTCCATAGCCCTTCGGTCAGAATGACATGTGCGAGTGCGAGGGCAAGCGCGCTGTCTTCCCCTGGTTTGACCGGCATCCATTCATGGGCCTTTGAAGCTGTCGCCGAAAGGCGTGGATCCACCGCGACCACGGTTGCCTGATCGAGAACCTTGCCCCATTGACGAATGGCGTTGGGAACCTGGCGGTTCGAAGCGATCGGATCGCCGCCGAAACAGATCACGTATTTGCTGTTCTCCAGGTCATAATCGCGATAGTCCCAATAACCTTCGGTGTAGTAGGAGCCGAACTTTTCCGCCTCGGCGCAGATGGCGCTGTGGGAGATGTTGTTGGGCGAACCGAAAATCCTGGGCAGCGCGCCATAGATGACGTCGCGGCAGTAAGTATAGCGGCCGCGCATGAGCATGAACTTTTCCGTTTCGTTGTTGTTGCGCAATTCCATCATCTTGTCGGCGATGGTATCCAATGCCTCATCCCATGAGACCGGAACGAATTTGGGGTCGACGCCACGCCCCTTTTTCGGGTTGGTGCGCTTCATCGGCACCTTGATGCGGTCGGGATCGTACATCTGCCCGATGGCGAGATGGCCGCGTGGACAGACATAGCCATTACTGCTCTTGGAGAGATGGTGGCCGCGAACCTTGACCACCCTGCCTTCTTGGACGAAGGCCTCGGCGGCGCACCAGGAGGTACAGCCCTGGCAGACGGTGGGCACCCATTCCCCCTTGCCGGGAGAGGCGGGCTTGGGCGCGGGTCCATCGGCCGGCGGATCTTCAGCCATTGCCTCGGGCGCCATGGCGGAGGTCGCGATGAGACCGCCGGTCGCGACCGAGCTCTTGATAAAATCTCTACGATTAAGTTTCATGCTCCTCCTCCTTATTGGCCTTTTCAGGATAATCCTGAGCAGCGATTAATGTTCAAGAATCCATGACATGATGGAGAACCAGTTCCCGGTTCTCCACCAGCCGGAAAATCAGATTTTCGTTTTTTCTTCATCTTCATCTTCGACTTCTTCCCAACCGGTAATCATCGCCTTGATATGGGCGGTAGGGGTATGTCCAGCGGTGGCCAGGTAGACATGGACGATCAGGAAGATCAACATCAGGTAGGCTGCACTGGCATGCGCCACGGCTACCCACTCCAGTGGCAGATTGGCCAGTCCGTACTCGGGCCAGACATCGTAGAACAGGTAGAGCCAGCCGCTGAACCAGATGGTCGGTCCAATCACAAGCAACACGAACAGATAGGCGAGGCGCTGCAGCGGATTATGCTTGTGCCGCGTGGTCTGTCGGAACGGGTGCGGGGCATTGGTGAAGATACCGACCGCGTAGTACTTGATCATGGCATCGGCCTTCTCCAGGGTGGGTATATACTGCTTCCACTCCCCGGTAGTGAAGTGCCAGAAGATGGCGAAGATCCATAGGCCGACCAGGGTCCAGGCAGCGATGGTGTGGTAACCGACCACCTGCTCGAAGCCGAACAGGGAGTAGATACCGTGCACCTCAAAGCCGGTAATCAGCAGGGTAATGATAAGTATCGCCTGGGACCAGTGCCAGAAGCGCTCGAAACGTTTGAACACATAGATTTTCTTTGGCATTGCCCTATCCCTTCTTTTGGCTTGAGATAACACGTATCGCGCCGTGCAGGAGCACGCCGCTCAGTGCCAGCAACGCCATGGTCAAGAACAGCTTGTCGAGTATGGGTACGCTGCCGATACCCGGCATATAAAGACCCTCGACATCCTTCATGCGTCCCTCCCTGCTGTGACAGGACACGCAGGCGAGGGCGTCCTCGGCCGGCGCGACCATGTGATTGACGGGTATGCGCATTTCGGTTTCGACAAAGCCAACCTGGCCACTGAATTCCCGCCCTGCCACCTTCATTGCGGCATCGATGGACGCCGTCCAGTCAAAGGTCTTCCAGAAGCCATCGTTCTTCTTTCCGAACAGACTCGCCGCCACGAGGGTCGCCTGTTCCGCATCGATGGGTTGTTTCCCGCGTAACGCCTTGACAGGCCATATACGGGCCTTGGGGTCGTCAGGGCCGCCCGCGAGGGTGTTGAGCTGCACCACGCCGGCGGGATCGATGCTGTCATCCATGGTGGTGAACTCGATCCGGCCATTGAACCAGACATATTCCGGCGTCAGGTTTTCGGCCCACTGGGCGCCACCCCGTTTGGATGAATAGATGACGCGCCCCTTATCGTCCCTTTCGACGATATCCTTGCCCTTGTCGTCGACGCGGCCGGCGGTGGACCAGTCCCAATAGGTTTTCGTCGGCCGGCCGCCGCGCGCCAGGGCGGGAATATGGCATGTCTGGCAGGCGATCCTGTCTACGTGATTGTTTAGCTTGGGGTTGGCGCTTTCCGGGTGGGGCACCAGGCCGTGGCAGGATTCGCAGGTGGCGCGGCTGCCGGCAGCGACGTCCACGCCCTGTTCATCCTTGCTCTCGGGCTCATACTGGCTGCCCATCATCTGGTGCCATTCGGTTTTGTGGCATGTGGTGCAGCTATAACCGAGTCCGTCCTGCGCCATGTGCACATCGAGGTGGCGAGGGGCCGTCGCCAGCGATGAATCGAGGTCGCCGTGTTTGATGCCATCGCCCCCGTCGCTGTAGAAATGGCACCCCCCGCAGGATTTCACGCTTGGCTTGCCGACCTGTTTCGCCAGTTCGGACAGGTTCGGTTTGCGCACCACCTCGCGCGCCTTGGACTTGTCCCATTCCACATGACAGGCCGAGCACTTCACCCGCAACTGATGCCATTTATTGGACGCATAGGTCCCGGTGGTGTCATGACAGGCGAGGCAATCAACTTGCTCTTCGGCCGTGAAGTCGAAACCCTCATCCTTCCATTCGTTGCTGATATGACAGCGGGCGCAATAGGGTCCGTTCGACGATGTCGCGACCATCATGCTGTTCAGGACGTTCCGTTTGCCGACCAACTGCCCTGTCTTGTCGTTCGGAATTTCCCAGTTCCAGTGATTGGACGTATGCACCTGCTTGGCAGCAAGGTTATGGCAACCCAGGCACGCCTTCGTCAGCTCCATTCCGGACTTGAATCTCTGCTGCAAGACCTCGAACTTGGAATGGTCGGCGGTCGACAGTTGCATGGGTGCTGGAGTCACCGTATCCGGTGTTTTTCCGTAAACCCAGTTGGAACTGGCGGCAATCAAACCTATGGCAAAAAACAATCCAACGCCTACTGATTTATAGATCATTTCTAGTAACCAGCTATTGTTAGTTATCAGGTCTCTCCCCAAACAACCTCCACGCTATTGGGGTTCACGTTCAGGTCTCATTCCCGATTGGATTGTTTCAGCGTTACTTTACGTCGCTCGGAGTTGTGGGCCATGGAGCGGTTCAATGTCGCCACAAGCACCGCTACCAACCCCTTCTCCTTATGAAGAATCTGGTGTTACAAACACTCAATTCTTCATCCCTAGAAGATAAAGATCCAAACAGCGACTACTGGTAAAATCGTACAGCGGCTACGAGAAACTGCAGAGATATAATGATAATTATCGGATTACGCAATTACCGATAGTGGGCATGCTACCATCGTCTATATAAAACTTGAATGACACAGATCAACGAAAACGATCGATCACCCATCACTTCCATCCCATTAAAGGCTGATAAAGTAAACCTGAAAACCTTATTGTCTTGATACTTTCTAAAGAGAGGACGGCGGTCTTGGTCCGGCAGTTGTGTTGGCTATTAGCCCCCTCCCTGTTTGTGAGTTTCGAGTAAATAGCAGTAGTGGTAAAAAACAGCAGTACACTCAATGGTGAATTTTTCTGTGCTTCTCAATATTTACCTGTACAAAAAATTTGTTTATGAATACTTTTGATAGGGAAGCTGCTATTACTTACTGCTGCCTTTCGTAACCTGTCAATAGATTTGATATCTACAACCAAAAAATTGGCAACCCGATTGCTGGGGATTGCTATTTTTCGGTATCGCGTTATTCAGTAACCAGGGCTTGAATTGGACCAGTTTTCTCTTACCCTCTTTTATGTACCGATCAAGGTTCTGTGCGTTCTCGCCTTAAATTTTGCTGACACCAAGTTGCCGTGTAAGCACCATGTAAACAGGAGAGAGTGAAAAAGTGTAAGAATTAGTTTGACCCACCATCACTCCACCCTTTCATTCCGGTCGCGACTTATCAAACTCTCCGTGCCGGAGGAAATAGAGCACCTGACGGATAACCTCGTCGTCAAGCATGATGAAGGCATGGCCCTCTTCCACCACCAGAAAATCCTTCATTTCGGGAAGCTTGGTTCTCTCCACCGCGACCTTGCCATCGTCGTCACCGGGGATCTCGGGCAGAAACCAGGGCTCTCCATCCACCCTGCCGGCTATGATGCCGATCTCGCCAGGGATGGGTTTGAGGGTATTCGGCAGGCTGTTCTCGTCGGTACCCAATACCTGGCCCGACGGTCCCATGATGGTACGATACCAATAGCCGTCCTTCATCTCGTCGGTGACCTCGCTGCCCCGGTTCGGCGGCGCCAGCATGACGATGCGCCCGAGATCGAAGATGCGATGCTCCTGCAGATAGTACCTGACTAGAATGCCCCCCAGGGAGTGGGTGACAAAATGGATCTTTTCCGCCATGTTGCCGCGACAGTAAGCCAGGCCGGCCTCGATGGCCGGAACGCTCAACTCCTCGACACTTTTGCTCAATCCCGGGTAGCTCTCATTCCATACCCGATAACCCTGATCCTCCAATGCCCCCTCGATGGCGCTCATGGATAATGCGGTACGACCCATGCCATGGAGCAGGACAGCACATTCGACCTTTGCCGCCAGGGACGCAGAGGGTGGGATCAAGAGCAGCAGGGTGAACAATATATAACGCATGGCACCATGGACATCAGTGATGGGAGAGACGATTGGCGATCCGCACCATCCTGGCCAGCTCCTTCTCCAGGGCCTGGCGCTTCTCCCGCAGGTATGACTTGAGGTCGCGACGGCGCAGGAAGAGCAGAAACACCCGGATGTTTTCCCGCATCCGCCGCATCTCTCCATGTACCAGCAAGGCGACAAGGCTGCCGACGATCAGGGCCAAAACATAGCCGAGCATCCAGGCCCAGCCGAAATAGCGATAAACCAGATAGCTCTGCAGTAACCAGAAGCCGCTGAAGAAAAGCAGCCCCAGCACCATATTGGCGGTGTCGTACTGATTGGTCCCCTTGGCAAAGTGGCGTGACAACCGTTTTGTCAGCTGGTAGGGCAGGTAGTTGTTTATCAAGCCCCAGATCGCCACTGGAAACACAATCAGCACCATCCAGACCATACGCAACAGATAGAGCGCGATCAGTGTCGGTCTGTAGTCGATATTGAGCTGATAATCCTTCACCCCGCAGTAGCTGCAGACCTTTTCGAACTGTTTGAGCTGGCTGATCAAGGTCCTCACCCGGTCGGGTTCATACTCTCTCAGCAGACGCTGGGCGTCGATCAGGCGTTGTTGGGCGCGCAGGCGCTGATGCAGGTTGCGCTGCCGGTATTTGCCGTGCCGGAAGGCGAAAAAGCGTTCCAGCCTGGCGATCAGGTTGACCTCCTCCCAGCTCTCCGCGTTCAGTGTTACCGCCTCCAGCCCCCTTCGAATCCGCTCGGTCAACTCGATGACGCGCGCTTCGTCGCTCTGTTGCGCAGCGAAGGTCATGTCCACCGCATTGCCGAATTCTACCAGCACCGCGCTGCGAAACTTTCCCCGCTGCGGAAAGGTAAGACCCACGGGAACGACCGCCGGTTCCCTTCCCGTGACCGCCATGGTCTCCAAGGCGAGACGGGCGGCACCGGTTTTCAATGCCGTCAGCCGCGGCACGTCGTGACTCTGACCTTCGGGAAATATGATCAGCGTCTCCCCTTGCGCCAGCAGTCGATAGCAGCGTTTGAAGGTATCCCTGTTGTTGCTTACATCGACACCGGGATCGCCGCGGCGGTAGATAGGAACCGCGCCGATCAGTTTCAGGATCGGTTTTAGGAGGGGATTATCGAACAGGCCGCTTCGCGCCAGTGGCCTGATCGCCCTTGTCGTCGCGGCCTGCAGTACCACGGCATCCGCCAGGGCATTGACATGATTCGCACAGAGAATGATGCCCTGATCCGCGGGCAGATGTTCAGCCCCGACAACCTCGAACTGGCGGTAAAAGACCCGTACCACGAGACGGCAGAATCCCTGCCAGGTTCGTTCAAACCAAGTCAGTCGACCTGCACCAGCGACGTAGGATGGCACGCTTTCCATGATGAATCCAAGCATATCACGTCAATGTTTAAACGCGCAGGTGGAACGGAAGAGCGATGCTTGGGAATCCATGAGGATGACCAAAGCTGAAACGAAGCTGGAGAGATGGGAGACAACCTGACCGGTGTTGCCGACATGATAGGGTAACGAGGAAGTAAACTCCCGGGAACGACAGTTTGTAGGCAATGAGTTATAATTCCCCGAATACCGTCTATTCATTATTGCACGAGCAGCAAGGATGATTTTATGACTTTGCTGCTTCTCAATAATAGACCCTGACTGAATAATCCTGCATTCGTTGGATTGGATTAATGATTGCGCCTGTCTAGTATGGCATTGAGCGTGGCTTGAAGATAATAATGATTATGACTGGTCGGTAACAATAACTAATAAACTGCTAGCTATTTCCAACAAAGGGGGGAACTCAATGAACGTGTTGAAGATTGCCGTGATGGCAGCTGTTTTTCTGGCTTTGCCGGTTCAGGCTGACTGGCGAAATGAGGGCAGCCCTGAAGAGCAGCTCGCAAATCTGGTCAAACTGGTGCCGGGCACATCGCATTGGATGTTTGAAATCGGTGAACGCTACAAGAATCTCTACTGGGCGGCAAAACTGGATCGATGGGAGTTCGCGCAGTATCAAGTGGAGGAAATTGAAAAACTGATCAAGGTTGTGCAACTTGCCAGACCGAAGCGTGCCGAGACCGCTCAGGAGTTTGTCGACAAGGGCCTGCCGGCAATCGCGGAAGGTGTGGCTTCAAAAGACTGGGATGTCTTCAAGCCGGCATTCGAAACGCTGCGTCAGGCATGTATAACCTGTCACGGTAAAAACGACCATTCCTTTATCTCGCTGCCGGCAGCGCCAGCGACTGCAGCAAGCCCGTCACTCAACCTGCCCAGCCCATAAGGGCAGAGCCGCCTCCAGGGGATGGAGGCAGCTGGATTCACATTGCCACCATGAGGGTGGAGAGCAGCAAACAGGATCCCATGACAACGGGGCTTTATCGCTCCAGGTTGATCTCGACCCGTCGATTCGCCGCCCGCGCGGATTCGGTGCGCCTTGCGATCTTGGGCCGGGACTCGCCATAGTGGCGTTGGCTCATCAACCGTCCTTTGACTCCCTTGCTTGAGAGATAGCTGTAGACATTAGCCGCGCGCCGTGCCGACAGTCCCTTGTTGTACCGACTCGAACCCTGGTCATCCGCATGACCCTCGATGCTGACCCTGCTGATCCTCTCATCCGCCTGAATATAGGCGGCAAGCTGGTCGAGTCGCTGTTCTCCCTTGCCGTCCACCCGATCCACATCCAGGGCGAAATGCAGCGTCGAGTTACGCAACGCCGAAAATCCCCCGCTCTTCGGCAACTGGCGAAGGCAGCGTTTGAACTGCCGATAGGGTTTTTGGAAATTGACCGGTGACAGCTCTACCCGCACCCGACGGCGGCTGTCGTCCCAATCGGGAAAAGCAAAGCTTCCCACCTGTCCTTTTGTCAACGAGGTCAGCAGCCACCCCGCCTGCTTGCGCGGCAGCGCCATCGGCTGCAGGCCGGGCTGAATGGTTATCGCGTGCCGGATGGGATCGGGAGGATTGTGCTCCCAAGGCGGCGAGACCTCGTTCACGATCCCCTCGACCCGCTCGGGTACCGGCTGAAAGCTGTTGATGAAGAAGTGGAGACTTTCACCTGCCAGTCGCCGGAATCGGGCCACCCCGAACTGCGGCACCTCGTGCGCCAGTTCGCAGCTGTAATCCGATCCGCTAAACGACCATGCCGAGTCGTGCATCCCGGCCATGTAGCGCTGATCCTCCAGCTCAAGCGCCTGCAGGGTATGGGGCTTGAACATCAACAGCAGCGACAGCCAGAGCGCCGCCGTGACGAAATAGACCTTCTCTTCATATCTGCAAACTGGAAACGCCATACCTCGAACCAGGGATCAAACGCCAACTCTGAAGAGCATATCGGCCAGTTTGGGTCGATCCTTAGTTGTCACCATGCAGGTTGTGGTGACCGAGTCTGGCGGGGATACAGCTGGGGCGGGTGGCTCAAGGCAGAGCAGCCCAGCAACCGGGGAAGCGCGTATTCAGCCTGGTGAGGTCGGACCTGTACAAGGCATCAACGGTTATTCGTCCTCATGGGCCTGGAGGTAATCGATGAGGCTGCGAAATCGATTGTAGTCTTGGCGATTGAACAGGGGGTCCTCTCCGTGTGCGATCTCCGCCTCCAATTTCTGCCAATCCTTGTCGCTGAGCACGCTCTCCACCAGGGGAAACACCTCCTGCTCCTCGAGGTCGATATGCTGACGCTGCAGGGCGACGAACTCCCTGCCCCGGGTCTCCACCTCCTCCCTCAGCAGTACCTCGCCCTGCATCGCCCCCTCCAGGGTCTTTCTGTAGTTGCGTGCCAGCCCTATCAGATCAACGTGCTCCTTGGTTATCCGTTCATAGAGGGGCTTTTGCTCTTTCATCGACTTCTTGCGAAAGGCAACCTTGTTGATCTGATCCTCCGTGGGATGGTGGGACTGTTCGGCATAGTGCTCTATGTAGTCCAACATCTCGATCTTGAGATCGAAGTTCGCTTCGTGGCCGGCGCTCAGCGCGTCCAACTCGTGACTCATGAGATCGAGCAGGCGGGCCAGATTGATATGGTCTTTGTGGAGCTTTTCCAGTAGGGGTCTCATGTCACCTCTCTTTTTCTCAAGCGGCGCCAGACCCATCCCTCCGGCCTGGCCTCTCCCGTGAGAATATAGTTTAGGGCATTTTCATTTTGCAGAGTCCAGTGCATACGGTTTTTTGCATAAACAGACCCACAGAAGAGCAAATGATCGTCCTTTTGTACCTTGAGATCCAAGTCAGGCAGTAAAATATAGTCGTTATGGCGATAGAGCATCAGCGGTATACAGGGGAGTTTACTGCTTCTGTCCCTCGGATCCGTCATCAGCTCCCCCAAGGTCAACTGGTTGCCGCGTCGGACGAAGGCACACACCGCATGGGACTCACGCTCGGAAAAGGCGATCTCCCACACCTCCGGCGCATGATGCGTCACCAGGGCGGAAATCCTGCTGATCAGCTGGCAGGCCCATTCATCATCCTGGTGCAGTACAAGCTTGACGAACTGATGCTGCATCGGTGCGCCCAACAATACCCGAATACGGTTGGCAATGATATCGCTGGGTAACATTACCATCTCAGCACCGACGGCCTCTATCACCGCATCGTTGTGTTTGAGATTCTGTCTCAAAATCACGAACAGGTCGGTATTCAACTCCCGCGCGGTCATGATGATCGAGAGATTGTTGGCATCGTTGTCGGTGCCCGCCACCAGACCGACAGCCCTTTCGATCTCCGCTTCAGTGAGGGTGTCCGCCTCCGTACCGCGCCCGATGACGCAGTGGGTGGGCGGGGTGCCCGTCATCTCGGGTTCCGCCTCCACGACAATGACCTCCAATCCTTCGCGCACGAGCTTATCGTAGACCGCCTTGCCGAAGCGGCCATAGCCGCAGATCACCCACAGACCCTTGCTTGGGGGATAGACAGGGTCGTTGAGCATGTCTCGCTGGCCCAGGGAGAGCCAATCCTGCAACAGGCTGAGACAGGGCGCCTGGATGGCGGTCGCCAGGTGCAGCGCGAAGGCGTCGAAGGGATCGATAATGTAATCGGTGCCGAAGGAGGCCATGTTCTTCTCCACGTCATGGGAGTCGGCTCGACAGATCACCTCCACCTCGGGATGAATCAATTTTGCCGTGATGGCGATCATCAGATTGTCTTCATTGGAGTTGGTGAGCGCCACCACGCCCTCACACAAGGGATGCTTGAGGCCCGCCTCGAGGAGATGCTCGGGCAGACTGGCGTCGCCGCAGAGACCGGGGACATACTCGCGCAGGTTTTCCAGCTTCAACATGTTGACGCGATCCTCGAGGATATCGATCACCACCGCATGCTGGTTTCTGTCGGTAAGCGCCTTGACCAGCGCCTCCCCGGTCTGGCCATACCCACAAACCAGATAAAATGACTCTCGCATTCTCTTGATTTGCTTGGCGAATCTCCGCTCAGTTAAAGCGTTTTGGAAGGTTTCGTCCTTGAGCAGGGCCAACACGGTTCCGATGGAGTAGAGCCAAACGACGACGGTGAAGAAGATCGAGAAACTGACCCATAGACGTTGCGCCGCGGTGAAGGCGAAGGGGATCTCGCCAAAACCGATGGTGCTGGACATGAAACTGACGAAATAGAAGGCGTGAAAGAAATCCATATGCCAGACATTGCCGTCGGCATCCCGGCCGGGAATCAGCACCAGACCCAGCATGGCGATGGAATAGGTCATCACCAGGGTCAGCAGCGGCGCCCGCATGCGCCTGAAGATGAGAAAGAAGATATTGTTCATGGGAAATCCCGCCAGGCCCGCTAACCGCTTAGCGGCGCAGCATGACGGTTTCGATGATCAACAATATCACGGAGACCACGTTCGCCAGCATGGCGCCGCCGGAAAGCGAGACGATGCTGGCCATGGTGACTGTGGTGAGGCCGGTCTCGGTGACGTGCACCGCCAGGGTCCAGACAAGCGCAGCGGCAAACAGCTGCAGCAGCGCCACCAGGCTGGTTGCCAACAACACCGCACCCATCTGGGTCCGATCGCCGAATTTGAGCACGGTGGCGATCAGATTGACCACGATGACAGCGAACAGCTCGTAGACATGGTGGTGATCCGGGTTGTCCAGTTCACCGACAAAAAAGCCGAAATTCAGGGTCAGGGCAAGTACAATGAAAAAACCAAAAACCACCTTCTCCGGATTCACACCGATTCTCCTCTATTTACCCGTGAAAACACCAATGATTCAGATCTTGGTGTAAAAGCTAGTTTTTTTCCAGTTATTTAGGTACTTCCCGGGAAACTCTCCGGGAATGGCGCCGCCAGATCCATGCCCTGCGCCGCCACGAGGGGAGATCTGCCGAAAAGGCCGTCCCAGTTAAAGCTTTTTGCCGCTCGACCGCTACTAAAAGCATGAGGAACAGAGCCCCGGGTTGGCCGGGCTCTGTGCCTAGCCAAGAAAACGCCCTCTATTTTAGAGAACAGGACCATGTCTAATTTTATTAAATCTGTAGATGATCGTACGCGCCTGGCTGGCACCAATCGACTGGAGGTCCTTCTTTTCAGCCTGGGTAAAGATCTGAGAACCGGCCGTGAAGAGACTTACGGCGTCAACGTCTTCAAGGTCCGTGAAGTAATGCTGGTACCGGAAATCACCCACGCACCGGATATGCCCCCATCGGTGGAGGGCATGGTCAGCCTGCGGGGAAACATGATTCCCGTGATCAATCTGCCCGACTTCTGCGGCATTCAGACGGAAGAGCGGCCTGGGATCCTGATCGTCACCGAGTACAACAAGAACGTGCAGGGTTTTCTCGTCCATGCGGTGGATACCATCGAGCGCCTGGCATGGGAAGATGTCAAGGTGCCGCCGGCGATGATGGCGCAGCAGCACGGCGGGCTGGTCACCGCGGTCACGGAACTGAAGGACGGTCGGCTGGTCATGATCATGGATGTGGAGATGGTCCTCAGCCAGACATCGGGTTTTGGCCAGGGCGCAGAGCTGTTCGATGGTATCAAGCAGGTCGGAGACAACGATATCACCCTGCTGTTCGCCGATGATTCGGCCGTCGCACGGGATCAGATCATTCGCACCATGGAACACATGGGTATCAAATATATCGGCACCACCAACGGCGCCGAGGCCTGGAGCAAGCTCAAGGAGATCGCCGAACGGGCGATAGCGACCGAGCACAAGCCCAGCGACTTCGTGCAGATCATCCTGACCGACGTCGAGATGCCGGAGATGGATGGTTATGTGCTGACCAGGAAGGTCAAGGAGGATGCCCGCTTCAGCGACATCCCCATCATCATGCACTCATCGCTCTCGGCGGATGCCAATATGGCCCTGGGCAAGGGCGTGGGCGCCGATGCCTATGTGCCCAAGTTCGAGCCCACCGAACTCTCCGCCAAACTGCACGAGATTATCGAGAGTATCCACGGCCAGAAGGGCTCCTGACGAACTGAATCCCAAGCAACATAACGATGCAGCCAGCGACTGGAGCTGGCTGCAGATCCCGATCGTTTCGCCACCCAAGGGTTGTTACCTTAAGTAACACCTGCTAGGCTCTAGGGATGCGAGAGCCACCGCCACCCGACCGACAGATCGACCGCACAGTCGCCCTGGGACTGTTGATCCTGCTGCTCTTCTCGGCGCCCATCATGATCTTGTGGACCTCCCCGGGCAGCCCCTGGTATCTGCCCTATCTGCTATGGGCCGCCGTCATCTGCCTCATTGCCTGGGTCAGCCTCCGACACCATGAGCCATGATCTCTGGTTACTCTTCGGCATAGGCTTTCTCTATCTGGGGCTGCTGTTTGTCATCGCCTACGCGGGGGACAGCGGCCGCATTCCGGAACGGCTGATACGCCACCCCTTGATCTATGTCCTCTCCATCGGCGTCTATGCCACCTCCTGGACCTATTACGGCAGTGTCGGCTTCGCCAAGGACAACGGCTATCTCTTTCTCACCATCTATCTGGGGGTCACCCTGGCCTTCGCCCTCACCCCGATCCTGTTCCAGCCCCTGCTTCGCCTTACCCGTGAGTACCAGCTGACCTCGCTGGCCGATCTGTTCGCATTCCGCTACCGCAGTCAACTGGCGGGGATCCTGGTCACCCTCTTCATGCTGGTGGGCACCCTGCCCTACATTGCGCTGCAGATCCGCGCCGTCACCGACTCCCTGCAGATGATCAGCCACACCGTGGCGCCGCGGATCCTGGCGCTGATCTTCTGCTCCGCCCTGGTGGTGTTCGCCATCCTCTTCGGCGCCAGGCACAGCACCAGCCGTGAAAAGCACCGCGGCCTGGTATTGGCAATCGCTTTCGAATCGATGGTCAAACTGGTGGCGCTGCTGGTGATCGGACTGGTCACCCTGTTCGGGGTGTTCGATGGATTCAGCGGCCTCAATCAGTGGCTCGCCGAAAATCCCGAGACCCTGGATCGACTCTATCAACCGGTCCGAGAGGGGCCCTGGTCGACACTGCTGCTGTTGGCATTCGCCGCCGCATTTCTGTTGCCGCGGCAGTTTCATATGTTGTTCGCCGAGAACCTGGAACCCAAGGCGCTGAAGACCGCCAGCTGGGGTTTCCCGCTCTTTCTGCTGTTGATCAACCTACCGATCCCGTTGATTCTCTGGGGAGGCGAGGCCCTCAATCTCACCCTGCCCCCGGACTATTTCGCCCTGGGCATCACCCTCGACCAGGGTCCCTCCTGGCTGCCGACACTTGCCTTTATCGGCGGTATATCCTCGGCAAGCGCGATGATGATCATCACCTCACTTGCGCTCTCCTCGATGACCCTCAATCACATCCTGCTGCCGACCAATTTTCCCGATCCCCAGGTCAACCTCTATCGCTGGCTGCTGTTCGGCCGCAGGCTGCTGATCGCCCTGATCATCATGGCGGGGTATGGATTCTATGTCTTATTGGAGAAACATCAGGGGCTGGTCCAACTCGGCCTGATATCCTTTGTCGCGGTGGCCCAGTTCATCCCGGGTATCATCGGCCTGCTCTACTGGCGCCGCGCGACCCGGGTCGGCTTCATCCTCGGTCTGATCGCGGGTATTGCGGTGTGGACGGGTACCCTGCTGATCCCGCTGCTGGAGAGTTCAGGTTTTATCCGCACCGAATTCGATATACCGGCCATCATCCACAACTCGGGGATGGACAAATGGGAGTTCGCCACCTTCTGGACCCTTACCGCCAATATCCTGCTGTTTATCTTCGGCTCGCTGATCAGCAAGCAGAGCCTTGGGGAGAAGGATGCCGCGCAGGCCTGTTGCAGTGAATCCCTGGTACCCCTAGGCGGCATGGTCAATGCCGTCTCCACCGCCCAATTCACCAAACAGCTGTCGCAGATGTTGGGTGGGGACGCCGCCCATCGCGAGGTGGAGCAGGCGCTCAGGGATCTGAGCCTGCCCGCCAATGAGACCCGTCCGGCACAACTGCGCCGGCTGCGTGAACGGATCGAACGTAACCTGTCGGGCCTGCTCGGTCCGCAGCTTGCCCATATGATCATCAATCGCCGACTGCAGCTCGATATCCATACCCAGTCCGCGCTGGCCGATTCCATGCGCTTCATCGAGGATCAGCTGGAGCACTCGCGCACCCGTCTGCGTGGCCTGAGCGCCGATCTCGACAACCTGCGCCGCTATCATCGACAGATCCTGCTCGATCTGCCGCTGGGGGTCTGCACCATCGATCGGTTGCGCACGGTGACGATCTGGAACCTCGCCATGGAGGTGATGACCCGGGTGCCCGCCCGGGATGCCATCGGTGTCTCGCTGCACCGTTTGCCAGCCCCCTGGGGCCATCTGCTGGCCGGCTTTGCCTCCGCCTCCGATGAGCACATTCACCATCTGGAAATCACCCACCAGGGCAAGAGCCGCTGGTTCAATCTGCACAAGGCCGCGATCCCCGCACCGCTTCCGGTGGACCACCCGGTGGAGGAGGCGCGCACCAGCCAGGTCATGCTGATGGAGGATCTTACCGACCTGGAGACCCTCGAAGCCGAGCTGGCCCATAGCGAGCGCCTGGCCTCCATCGGCCGCCTGGCGGCAGGGGTGGCCCACGAGATCGGCAATCCGGTCACCGGCATCGCATCCCTGGCGCAGAATCTTCGCCATGAGGATGACCCGGAGATGGTCCGTGAAAGTATCGAAGAGATCATCAACCAGACCCAGCGCATCACCTCGATCGTGAAGACATTGATGAATTTCAGCCGCAGCGGCAGCGGCGTCGATATCCAGGACTTCCCATTGCAGGAGGTGGCGGACGAAGCGATCCGGCTGGTGAAACTGACCCGTCACGGACGCCAGATTGAATGTATGAATCGCTGCGACGCCGATCTCTGCATCACTGCAGACCGCCAGGGTATTTCGCAGATCCTGGTCAACATCCTGACCAACGCCTGTGATGCCTCGCCCCCCGGGAGCCGGGTTGAACTGCATGCCAGCGAGTTGGACAACCTGGTTCGAATCGAGATACAGGACCAGGGCGAAGGGATCGAGGAGCAGGATATCGGATATGTCTTCGAACCCTTTTTCACCACCAAGGCACCGGGCGACGGCACAGGACTCGGTCTGGCTATCGCCTACAAAATCGTTTCCGACCACAACGGCGCCATCAGCATAGACTCCGAAAAGGGGAGAGGCACCCGGGTCATCATCGATCTTCCCAAGGCGGGCTTAAACGCCGTCATCGCAGAGACATCATGAATCAGATACTCATCATCGAAGACGAGGAGGTGATCCGGCGCGCGGTCAAGCGCCTCCTCGAGCGCAACGGCTATCAGGTCACTGAAGCGGGTTCGGTAGAGGAGGCGCAAACACGCCCCCTCGCCTCCTTCGACCTGATCATCAGCGACGTCCGCTTACCCGGCGCTCCCGGCACCCAGATCATCGAAACCGCCGCGCCGGTGCCGGTGCTGATAATGACCAGCTACGCCAGTATCCGCTCTGCCGTGGATGCGATGAAACAGGGAGCCATCGACTATATCGCCAAACCCTTCGACCACGACGAGTTGCTGATGGTGGTCGAGCGCGTCATCAAGCAGGACCGTCAGCTGCGCCAGCAGGAGTTTCTCAAATCGGAGATGGAGAAGAGTTATCCGGTGCGGGGGATGGTGGGCGAGTGCCAGGCAATGCTCGACGTGTTCCGCCGCATCGACAAGGTCGCCCCCACCGATGCGACGGTATTGATCCTTGGAGAGTCGGGCACAGGAAAGGAGCTGGTGGCCCGGGCACTGCATGAAAAGAGCCAGCGCAGCCACGCCCCGTTCATCGTATTCAACTGCGCCGCGGTACCGGAAAGCCAGGTGGAGATCGAGCTCTTCGGCCCCCAGGACGAACGTGAGTCGCGGCGTGGCGGTCTGCTTGCCAAGGCCCACGGCGGCACCCTCTTCATGGACGAGGTGGGTGAACTCTCCATGGCGGCCCAGGCCCGCCTGCTGCGCGTATTGCAGGGCGATGACTACAGCAGCCAGCAGGAGACGGCCAGCAGCGGCCCGAATATCCGCATTATCGCCGCCACCCATCGTGACATTCGCAAGCTGGTGCAGCAGCAGACCTTTCGCAGCGACCTCTATTTTCGCCTCCGTGTCGTTGAAATGACCCTGCCCCCCTTGCGGGAGAGAGGCAGCGACATCAAATCACTGGCGAAATTTCTCCTGGAGAAATATTGTCGCCAGCTCAATCGTTCCTCATTGAACCTGAGCAGAAGCGCCCTCGAGGCGATCAGGCGCTACCATTGGCCCGGCAACGTGCGGGAGCTGGCAAACACCATCGAGCGCGCGGTCATCCTCTGCGAGGGCGACCCTATCACCCCGCAGCTGTTGGCCATCGACCACCACATCACCACCAACCGACCGGTCACGGACAACCCCACCGACAACCTCTCCCTTGAAGAGTACTTCCGCCATTTCGTGCTCGACAACCAGGATCACATGACCGAGACGGAGCTGGCCAAGCAGCTGGGGATCAGCCGCAAGGCCCTGTGGGAGCGCCGCCAGCGATTCGGCATACCGCGGGAGAAGAAGGGTAAGAAATAAGGATAAACCGCGAATGAAAGCCAATCACCGCTAATTTCGCAAATGGTGTTTCAACGCCAATGGAGTAGCTTGCAGGGTGCGGTTAGCCGCACCGATACACAAACAACACCATGGCATCGATGTATCTATAGCGTTCAACTGCCCTGGCAGAACGGAGGTGGCTGGTGCGCCTCTTTCGCAGCAGCGGCAGGGATGCCGCGAAAGCCCCGTCAGCATATGGACGTGCTGTTGGGGCGGCGGAGAAAGAGGCGCACCAGCCGCCGTAACTGTTAAACAGCTGCACAAACAACCCGATGGCACCAATGTCTCTAAGGGTTTAACGATGCTGCAAGCCGCACCCTACGCTTGTCCTGCAACCTTAAGTCTTGTTAAATCTTTTGCGTGGATTTGCGGTGATTTGCGGCTGAATCAAACTATCGCTCCCACGCTGGCGCGTGGGAACGAGATCGAAAATTATCAGTGCTGGGTCTTTATCAGCTTGATCCAGTTTGATGTCTGCAACAGATGCCGCTGCTTCGACAGGGGGTGAAAACCGTGGCTGGTCTGGGCGTGTCGCAGCAGTTCTTCGCTGTTGTCGCCATTGCTCGGGAAGGCCGCTGAACCGATGGTCAGGTCGAGGCTGATGCTCCTGCCGTTCACCTCGATGGGATGGCTGAGTCCAATGCGCAGCTTTTCCGAAATATGGACCACGGACTTCTCATCCTGTATGTGGGGCAGCAGCAGCGCGAATTCACTGCCGTCGATACGTGAAAGTATGTCACCCTTGCGCACATGCTGCTTGAGCCGGGCTGAGATGGTCTTCAGGCATTCGTCGCCGACCGCATGGCCATAGCGCTCATTGATCTGCTTCAAATCCACCAATACCACGTTCAACAGGCAGAGCTGGGTAGCTTCCTGCTTGGCCTGGGTCAGGGCGAAACTGAGATAATCCTCGAACAGCACCCGGTTGGGCAGACCGGTCAGGCTGTCGTGAAACTCCTGGTACTTGTTCAGCTCCTCCAGCTTGTTGTATTGGGTAATATCCCGTGCAACGCCATAGGTTCCGAAAAAGACCTTCTTCTGGCCCTGCTGGGTGTAGAGTCTTCTTGACTGCAAGGCCACCAGCACGGTTCTCGGCTTGCGGTTCTGGCTCTCTTCACTGGAATCTTTGCAGCGCAGCCTGAGTTCGACTTCCGGGAATCTGTCCGGCGCGGTGCGTCGCTCTTCGAAGACATGATGCATGCGCTCGATCTGGTCGCCCTCCACCAGCGAGCTCCAATGTTTTCCCAGTATCTCCTGCTTTGCATAGCCGGTGACTTTGGTGAAGACCGTATTCACCATGCGGAAATTGCCCTTGATGTCGAGCAGAAACTGCATATTGGGAGCGACATCGAACATCATGCGGTGCAGGCTG
Source organism: gamma proteobacterium symbiont of Ctena orbiculata (assembly GCA_003058495.1). Lineage (GTDB taxonomy): Bacteria > Pseudomonadota > Gammaproteobacteria > Chromatiales > Chromatiaceae > Thiodiazotropha. The sequence continues at coordinate 92,942 of QBVC01000017.1, forward strand.
CTCTTGACCTCGATTTTGCGCTTGACACCCTCCCGCTGCTCCTCCTTGACCTTCTTTCTCAGGCTCTCGTCAATCGCCTTGAGCAGGTCAACCGGGGTCACCGGCTTGCGAATGAAGTTATCCGCGCCTTTTTTCAGCGACTTGATCGCATCATCCATGGAGGGGTCACCGGATACGGTGATGATCCGGGTTTTCAATCCCCGTTTGCGGATAAAATCCATCACCTTGTAGCCGTCAGCCACCGGCATGTGCAGATCCAGCAGCACCACATCGAAGGGTTTGGATATCAGCAGCCCTGCCGCTTTCGCCCCGTCCGCGGCGGTGTGGACGTCATAGCCCCAGCTGGCCACCATCATGGCCAGGCTCTCCGCATGACGCGATTCGTCATCCACGATCAACAAGCGCCCTTTAATAGATGTCCTGGTTTTCTTGGAGTCTTCTTTGTTTTGCATCGATGTTACTTCCATCTGGCGACAGCTCTCTATTTCGCTCTCAATATACCATGAAGCGGCGGAGGTAATTAGGAAATGGAGTCACCAATAGCGTCCAAATCTATAGTTCTGTTTTAAGAAGAGTTCATAACCCTATGTTTAGCTGCAATGAAATCCCTATGTGACACATGGATTAAATCAGCCAGTCTGCGGATCACGTGTTCCTCATAGCGGTGAAGTTCCTGGTCGGCAAAGGCGACTCGCCAGAAGGCCTCAACGATCTTGACCTTCTGCTCCGCTGAATAGTGCTCATTGATCAACCGGGTAAATTGAAAGTAGTCGGTGGATTCATCGTGCTCCTGCTTGGCCAGGGCAATCAATTGCTCCGCCGATACCCTGTTCAATCCGAACTGTTTCTGGATGGCATTCAGGATGCTGTGCCGCTCTTCAGGGGCATGTTCATAATCGGACTCGGCGATCTCTATCAGCAACACCACAACCGCCAGCCTCATCGACTGCTCCAGTTGCACTTCGCCCTCTACGTTGTCGGGAATGAGATAGTTGTCGAAGAAATCTTTGATTGCCTTGAGCATCAGGGTCTGCCAGAAACGGTCATCATACCTTCGTTGCGGATTGGAGATCACAACAGCACTACTCCGTCATCGGCAAGGCATTCGATGCCCACACCTGACTGAACAGGAATTAGCTCCCGGGTATGCTATCACGAGTGGCCGGATGCGTCCTTCGCCCCGCCGGCATCGATCCAGGTCGATCGCCGAACGGGGGCCGGGGTGGCGGATTTGCCGCTCTCGCCTGCCTTGAAGGAAAAAAAAAGTTTCTTACCGATGGAAACGGATCACGATTCTTTCGGTTACAAATCCCATATCGATGCGTTACCTATAGTAACAGAATTGCTGCCATGCAACATGCAGTAACACTGCTTAACCTATTGTTTTATTTGACAATATCACTATTTGCGCCACAAAATAGTGCAGTGTGCGACCTCTAGCTACACGGTTACACAACGTGGTGTTTGCCCACTTCAGGGATAGGTCATCTCGCTTCACTCGACAAGGGACAGGAGTCATGGAAAGTGGCAGACACTTAAATGACAGAACTTCTTTATATGGCGGAGTGATCATGACATGAATAAAACTGCTGAACAGTATTGGAAAGCCAATATTCGCTTAGTGGGCATCCTGCTGGCGATTTGGTTTATCTGCTCGTTCCTATTCGGCATCATCCTGGTGGAGCCGCTCAATACCATTAAGATTGGTGGCGTCGGATTGGGATTCTGGTTTGCTCAGAACGGCTCGATCTATACCTTTCTGGTGCTGATCTACGTCTACGCTAAACGCATGAATGCTCTGGATGTCGAATTTGACGTCCATGAGGACTAATGGGGGAAACTGACTCATGGATCTGCAAACATTAACCTATATCGTGGTGGGCGCCACCTTCGCCCTCTACATCGGCATCGCCTTCTGGGCGCGTGCGGGAACCACCGGTGAGTTCTATGCCGCGGGTCGGGGTGTACACCCTGTGGCCAACGGTATGGCGACCGCGGCCGACTGGATGTCCGCTGCCTCCTTTATCTCCATGGCCGGCCTGATCGCCTTCAACGGCTACGGTGCCTCGGTCTTCCTCATGGGATGGACCGGCGGTTACGTGCTCCTGGCGCTGCTGCTCGCACCCTATCTGCGTAAGTTCGGTAAGTTCACCGTGCCCGAGTTCATCGGTGATCGTTACTACTCGCGCACCGCGCGTATCGTCGCGGTCATCTGCCTGATCATCGCCTCGATCACCTATGTAATCGGACAGATGAAGGGTATCGGCGTCGCCTTCTCCCGCTTCCTCGAGACCGAATACGACACCGGCCTCTATATCGGCATGGGCATAGTATTCATCTACGCCGTATTGGGCGGTATGAAGGGTATCACCTACACCCAGATCGCCCAGTACTGTGTATTGATCTTCGCCTACACCGTGCCCGCGATCTTCATCTCCCTGAACATCACCGGCAATCCTATTCCGCAGTTGGGAATCGGCAGCACCATGGCCGACGGCTCAGGCACCTACATGATGGATCGTCTCGATCAGGTGGTCACCGATCTGGGCTTTACCCAGTACACGACCCAGGTCATGGGCAGCAAGCTGAACATGTTTGTCTATACCCTCTCCCTGATGATCGGTACCGCGGGTCTGCCCCACGTCATCATCCGATTCTTCACCGTGCCCAAGGTCAAGGACGCCCGTTCCTCGGCCGGTTGGGCGCTGGTCTTCATCGCCATCCTCTACACCACGGCACCGGCTGTCGGTTCCATGGCCCGTCTGAACCTGATGAACACCATCCAGACCGGTGAGGTCGGCAGCGCCGAAGGCAACATCGAGATCGCCAAGGTGCCGCAGTGGATGACCAACTGGCAGAAGACCGGTCTGTTGACCTGGGAAGACAAGAACGGCGACGGCCGCATCCAGTACTACAACGACAAGAACGCGGACTTCGCAGCCAAGGCCGAGAGTTACGGTTGGAAGGGTAACGAGATGACCAAGGTCGACCGCGACATCATGGTCCTGGCCAACCCGGAAATCGCCAATCTGCCCAACTGGGTTATCGCCCTGGTGGTCGCCGGTGGTCTCGCGGCGGCGCTCTCCACCGCGGCCGGTCTGTTGCTGGCGATCTCCTCCTCCATCTCTCATGACCTCCTCAAGGGCGTCTTCATGCCCGATATCTCTGAGAAGGCTGAGTTGCTGGCGGGACGTATCGCCATGGCGGGCGCCATCGCCCTGGCCGGATACTTCGGTCTCCATCCACCGGATTTCGCAGCCGGCACCGTGGCCATCGCCTTCGGTCTGGCGGCCAGCTCCATCTTCCCCGTGCTGATGATGGGCATCTTCTACAAGAAGATGAACCGGGCGGGTGCGATCTGGGGCATGATCTCCGGTATCGGCGTTACCATGCTTTATGTGTTCCAGCACAAGGGCATCATGTTCATCCCGGGTACTTCGTTCCTCGGTGACTTGGGTCCCAACTGGTTCCTCGGTATTTCGCCAAACGCCTTCGGTGCCATCGGTGCGATCGTGAACTTCGCTGTCGCCATCGCTGTCTCCAAGGTCACGGCTCCGCCGCCGGATCACATCCAGCACCTGGTGGAGGATATCCGCGTGCCCAAGGGTGCGGCAGGCGCCATCGATCACTAATAAAAAACCATAAAGCTGCAACTGAGTGCCCCGCTTCGGCGGGGCCTTTTTGACTGCAGCACAGACAAACGAGGTGGCTATTCACCAGCCTGAGGCAGTAGGCTGCTGAATAGTTACAAAACTAACTTTTTTCAGCATACTACTGGTATTCAATTCCAGTCGTATACGAGCCGCCCTATGGAAATCGAACTGGTCGAGATTCGGGATTTTCTGGCACAACGTCCCCCATTCGATGCCCTGCCTGAGGAGCAGCTCGATCAACTCCCCAAATCACTCGAAATACGCTATCTGCGACGAGGCAGCCTGTTCCCACCAGGCGATGCGGTAAAGGGCTATATCTATATCATCCGCAGCGGCGCCATCGAACTGCTCGATGAAGAGGACAATCTGATCGAAAAATTGGCCGAGGGCGGCATCTACACCACCGACTGCCAGTTGATCGATTTCAGTCAGGTGACCCATGGCATCGCGGTGGAAGATACCCTGCTCTATCAACTCTCATGCGATGTGCTGAAGTCCCTGCGCATGACCGAACCGGCCTTCGACCGTCACTTTTCCGAATCGATCAGGGACCGCCTGAAACAGGCGGTGCGCACCCTGCAGGTGAGCGGAGAAACCAGCCCCATTGCCGAGATGACGGTCGAGGTCTCCGACCTGATCAGGAAGTCGCCGGTCAGCATCGATATCAACAGCACCATCCGCCAGGCGGCGGAGCTGATGAGCGAAAAAAACGTCTCCTCGGTGATGATCATGGATGGGACGGAGCTGGCCGGCATCATCACCGACCGTGATCTGCGCAAACGCTGCATCGCGGCAGGCGTCTCCAGCGACCGGCCGGTGAGCCAGATCATGACCACCAATCTGGAGACCATCCAGGAAAGCACCATGGCGATCCAGGCGCTGATGACCATGACCCGGCTGCATGTGCACCACCTGCCGGTGAAACGGGGAGACAGCGTGGTCGGCATGTTGACCGCCACGGATCTGGCCCGACACCACTCCACCAACTCGGCCTTCCTCGCCAGCGATATCCGCAAGGCCGCCACCGTGGAGGACCTGGCCCGGGTCAGTGAACGGCTTCCTGACCTGCAGTTCCAGCTTGCCAACTCCAATGCATCGGCACTCCACATCGGCGAGGCGATCTCCTCCATCACCGACTCGCTCACCGCGCGTCTGATCGAAATGGCGGAGAGCGAGCTCGGCCCGCCACCGGTACGCTATGTCTGGTTGTGCGGTGGATCCCAGGCTCGCCGGGAGCAGACCTCTCACTCCGATCAGGACAATGCGATGCTGATCTCGGATGAGATGAAGCCGGAACATGCCGACTATTTCGAGATCCTGGCGAAGCGCGTATCGGACGGTCTCAACGCATGCGGCTTCGTCTACTGCCCCGGCAACGCCATGGCGACGAATCCGAAATGGCGCCAGACCCTGCAGATCTGGCGTAAGTATTTCAATACCTGGATCAACAAACCCGAGCCGATGGCGTTGATGCTCTCCAGCATCTTTTTCGATCTGCGCCCTGTCTACGGCGAGGTCGAGATATTCAATGAGCTACGCTCCGATATTCTGAGCAAAACCCGTGGTCACGGAATCTTCACCGCTTTTATGGCGGCGAATGCCCTGCACCATCGGCCGCCGCTCGGTTTTTTCCGCACCTTCGTGCTGATTCATGGCGGCAAGCACGACGACACCTTCGACATCAAACATCGCGGCATCGTCCCGATCACCGATATCGCCCGTGTCTTCGCCCTTGACCAGGGACTGCCCCAGGTGAATACCACGGAACGCCTGGAGGCGGCGGCGGAGACCACCGTGCTAAGCCGCGACATGGGGGAGAACCTGGTCGATGCGCTGGAGTTCATCGCCAGTATCCGCATCTACCATCAGGCCGAGCAGATCCGCAAAGGCCTGAAACCCGACAACTATATGTCTCCGGAGGAGCTGTCCGATCTCGAACGCAAGCACCTGAAGGATGCCTTCCGGGTGATCCAGGAGATGCAGGATGCGATGGAGAACCGATACCAGGGAGGGCGCTTCGTATAGCCATGCTGACAAGATTTCTCGGTCTCGATTCGATAAGAAAAAGGGCGCTGGCAAAGGCCGAGCCTGGAATCCTGCATGACTATCTCTCGACGCCCTTGACCGCGAAGACAACCCAATGCGAGCAGCTCTCTATCGTCTCCCTGGATCTCGAGACCACCGGCCTCGATCCAAACAAGGACAAGATCCTCAGTTTCGGCCTGGTGGAGATGGAGCATATGACCATCAAGCTCGAGACCGCCCGACATCAGTTGATCACGATCAACGAGGAGATCCCGGAGCAGTCGGCGGTAATCCACCAGATTACCGACGACCAGGCAGCCACCGGCGTCTCGATCCATGATGCCCTGCAGGAACTGCTGCAGCGCATGGCCGGCAAGGTCATGCTGGTGCACTATTCCGCGATAGAGCAGAATTTCATTAGCAACGCCTGTCAAAAGCTGTTCGGCGCGCCCTTCGTCATACCGATCATCGACACCCTGGTGCTGGCCCAGCGCCTGTTCGAGCGCCGCAATCACACCATCCAGCCAGGGGACCTGCGCCTGTTCAACCTGCGCCCGCGATACAATCTGCCCAATTACAAAGCACACAACGCGTTGAGCGACGCTGTCGCCACCGCCGAACTCTTTCTGGCCATGGCATCAGAGATGGTGCCACAGCCAAGTCAATGTCAACTCAAGCGTTTTCTTACACGCTGACAGGCAATAGAATGATGCGATCATTAGAGAAAAAGCGTTGTATCAGTTCGGATTTTCAGTTTAGGGAATACGCTTGCATGCCTCTCTACGCTAATTCGACATACAGATAGTTATCTGCAGTTGAGAATGAATAACCACCGTTGAGGAGAATCCAATGTCAGAAATCAAGACTTACCCCGTCCCGGCCGGTTTCGCAGCACAGGCCAATATCAACGATGAGCAGTATCAAGCGATGTATCAACAGTCGATCTCTGATCCGGAAGGTTTTTGGGGGGAACAGGCTGAAAAGTACGTCACCTGGTTCAAGAAGTGGGACAAGGTCATCGATTGGAGCTTCGGCAAAGACGATCTGCACATCGAGTGGTTCAAGGGTGCCACGCTCAATGTCTCCTACAACTGCCTCGACCGCCACCTGGAGAGTCGCGGTGACCAGGTAGCCATCATCTGGGAGGGCGACAATCCGGAAGAGGATCGCAAGATCTCCTATCGCGAGCTCCACGAAGAGGTCTGCAAATTCGCCAATGTATTGAAATCGAGGGGGGTCAAGAAAGGCGACCGTGTCTCCCTCTACCTGCCGATGATTCCAGAGGCGGCCGTCGCCATGCTCGCCTGTACCCGTATCGGCGCCGTCCACTCCATCGTGTTTGGCGGCTTCTCTCCCGACGCCTTGCGCGACCGCATCCTCGATTCCGATTGTCAGGTGGTGATCACCGCGGACCAGTCGATGCGCGGCGGCAAGCGGGTGCCGCTGAAAGCCAACGCCGACAAGGCGATCTCTCAATGCCCCAACGTCCACACCTGCATCGTGGTCAAGCGCGGTGGTGATCCGGTTGAATGGTCCGATGATCGCGATGTCTGGTACCACGAAGGCATGTCCGGCGCATCCACCGACTGCGCGGCGGCGGAGATGCAGGCGGATGATCCGCTGTTCATTCTCTACACCTCCGGTTCCACCGGCAAGCCAAAGGGCGTGCTCCACACCACCGGCGGTTATCTGCTGCAGGCGGCGATGACCCACAAACTGGTATTCGACTACAAGGACGGCGAAGTCTACTGGTGCACCGCCGATGTGGGCTGGGTCACCGGACACACCTACATCGTCTATGGCCCGCTCACCAACGGCGCCATCAGCGTGATGTTCGAGGGCATCCCCACCTATCCCGATATCTCACGTTTCTGGCAGGTCTGCGACAAGCACAATGTGGCCACCTTCTACACCGCGCCCACCGCGATCCGCTCGTTGATGGGCGCCGGCGAGGAGCCGGTGAAAAAGACCAGCCGCAGCAGCCTGCGCCTGCTCGGCACCGTGGGTGAGCCGATCAATCCGGAGGCCTGGGAGTGGTACTACCGGGTGGTCGGTGACGAACGCTGCCCCATCGTCGATACCTGGTGGCAGACCGAAACCGGCGCCCATATGCTGACCCCGCTGCCCGGCGCCACGCCATTGAAACCCGGATCGGCGACCCGCCCCTTCTTCGGCGTGGAGCCGGTGCTGCTCGATGACCAGGGCAACGAAATCGACGGCGACCCGGCCGAGGGCAATCTTGCCATCAAACGTCCATGGCCTTCGATGATGCGTACCGTCTACGGCGATCACAAACGCTTCTTCGAGACCTACTTCGCCATGTACCCCGGCTACTACTTCACCGGTGACGGCGCCCGCCGCGACGAAGACGGCTACTACTGGATAACCGGGCGCGTGGATGATGTCTTGAATGTCTCGGGACACCGTCTGGGTACCGCGGAGATCGAATCCGCCCTGGTGCTGCACGATCTGGTCGCCGAGGCGGCGGTTGTCGGTTATCCCCATGAGCTGACCGGTCAGGGCATCTATGCCTATGTCACCCTGATGGCGGGCACCGACGGCAGCGATGAGCTGAAGACCGACCTGGTCAAACTGGTGCGCTCGGAGATCGGTCCGATCGCCAAGGTCAACCTGATCCAGTGGGCGCCCGGTCTGCCCAAGACCCGCTCCGGCAAGATCATGCGGCGTATTCTGCGCAAGATCGCCGCCAACGAGCTGGAGAACCTGGGTGATACCTCGACCCTGGCCGATCCAACGGTCGTCGACAACCTTATCGACAACCGGGAGAACAGGTAACATGCGGGCAACCGCCGGCCAGCGCTGCTGACCGGCGGATAGGTGCGGCCCCAACCGAAAAGGCCCCGTCGCTGGGCATGCCAGCGATGGGGCGCCACCCCGGGCTGATTGCCGTTGCTGTCAGACGCTGGCTGTTGATCAACGCTGCAGAGTAAACCGCTTTCGCATACAATCGATCTCATGAATCTCAAACTTCCCTCCTTCTACAAACGCTTCCTGATATTCTTCATTGTCATCGGCCCCATATTCTGGCTGGTATTCACGGAAGACGGACAACGCCGCACAGACATCGTGCTGCTGACCCTGTGGGGAGAGGATGAGATCGCCTTGAATCTGAAAGCGCTCCACAACCAGGTCAAGGAGGAGGAGCTGAAACAGATCTTTCCCGATCTCTCCTGGACCTGCGAAGATGAAACAAGCAATTTCGGCAATCGATTGTGCGCCAGCCGGATCGGCATATACAACGATATCCCCGCTCGCTACATCACCGTTTTTTTCCATGACCACTGGCTCAACGGCGTTAAAATCGGCTATCGCGGCAACTATCACGAACTCCTGAAACAACAGCTATGGCAGCAACTCGGTGCGCCGGCCAACAGCGATTCACAGCTCTCCGTCATCGAGGGAATGGAGTCCGTGCTGCACTGGGTGACTGAATCCGGAAACGTCATTCTCAAGGAATCGCTGAATGAGGGAGAGGAGGCCGCGCTCTTCTGGCTCTCCTTCGCGATGCTCTCCGGATGACTGGCTCCGCGCTTAGAAGGCGTAATAGGAGTCGTGCAGAAAACGCTTGAAGTGGCACATGATCTGTTTCGGAATCATGCGCTCGGCCTGGAGGCGGTGTTGATGAATTTCATCCGTTGTCTGTTGATCACTCAACAGCTGAGCCCGCTCGATCGCTTGATGCACATCCTCTTCCAGGGCGATGCCGTCGCGGTGTTTGACGACGCTGTATACCGCCATCACTGCAATCTGTTCTTCCAGTCCCATTTCGCATTGATTGTCGAGAATCGACAGCATCAGGGTGGTGACACAGTCAACCTGAAGCGGGTCCAGGGTGATGGTGTCGGCCCAGGCAGCCGCTGGATGTGGTGCATCGAATGAAGCTATGGCATCTTCTACTAACACGGTATGAACACCTCTAACTAAGGTTCTTCAATCTATATGCTAGTTCGATCAGGGAGAAATGCTCGGTAATTTTTCACAGCTGTTCAAATTTCACAAAATATCACGCTCCCCGACCTCCCCCCAAAGCGTGGCATGGAAAACTTAGCCAGCAATAGGGCCAATGTTGAGTCGAGGTATGTTATTTGAGATCCAGGCTATGCCTCACCTCTCCATGCTGATCGACGATATCGAGCCGCGTGTAATTGCCCTTGGCGACCCGCAGGTAGAGACAGGGATAGGTCAGCGTCTGAATCTGCACCGAACCGGGCTTTGGCTGTAGCCACTCCAAGGCAACCCTTGCCCTGTCGGAGGAGACCTCGAGGTTGTCGGATATCAGTCTAAGTCCATAGCCACCGCTCGGTTGCTGCCCCATATTGACGCTGACTATCCAGAAGGATTCCGATGCAGGATCGTTTTCCGGGCGCTTCTGTTGTCCGGCGCCGATCCTTGCATTGTCCGCCTCTCTCGATGAGCTATCGGTTACCAGATGCACGCCCGCGGTCTGGTCGATACTGCATAGATATCCCTTCTCCAGCACGCTGACCGATAATGAAGCCATTGTATTGCATCCGCATAGAACCGTTGCCATCAGTCCCAGACAACACCGTCCAATCATGTTAATCAACTTCATCTTTTGCATCATCCCGGTCTCCAGTTTGGCATCCAGTGGCGGCTGGCCATCCGCTCTTGTCATTCCGCATCGAGGCGCCTCAACAACAGCGACCGGGCCCCACTCCCGAGGGATTGCGAACTGCTCGGAGACTGGTATTCGTAGGAGGTGGCGAAATCGCGATCGGCGATATCACTGGTTGTAACCTCGATTATGCTGGGCTGCGAGGCGGTGGCATAGGCGCCGCAAGATTCACCGGCATCGCAGATGATGCCATCCATGTCCATGTCGGATCCGGCAAAGATTATGTAGTTGCCCGATGTCACATCGCTGAAGCTGTAGTTGACACTCTCTCCCACCGCATCCACCTGGAATTGCTGTAATACTGAATTGGTTGCGTTGTTCACCAAAAGCACATAGTGAATGCCCGCATCCCCGCTAATCGTGGTATCCAGGACCTGCATGATCACCTCCACGGTGGAGTTCGCAGTTCCGGCACTGATCTGGATGGATCCCGAATAGGTTCCGGCGGCCACCCCGGTGCGATCGACGACCGCGCTGTAACTGCCGTAACCCGAGCTGTCGACCTGGTTGGCCTGAAGGCTCAACCAATCGATATTTTCCGTAATCTGAACGCTTCCGAGATCGCCGCCGATCTGTTCTATGAAGAGCGTAGCGGTCTGCAGGCTGTGAGAGAAGCTCAAGCTCTGCGGATTGACACTCAGGGCGGGATCCACGGGAACGCCCCCACCGCCCCGTTGCTGCGCCGCGTCCACCGCCTTGAAGGCATCGATCAGGCCATGCCCGAAGAGATCGTCCCTACCCGTGTCGCCAAGATCGTTGGTCAGCTCTCCCGCCGCCAGCAGGAGATCGAACTCCGCCGGTGTCATCGCGGGATATACCGCCTTCATCAGCGCCGCCACGCCGGCAACATGGGGTGACGCCATCGAGGTTCCATTGTAGAACACCAGCTGGTAGCTGAGGGTATCGGTTGAGTCGTCCGCACCCGCGCTCAAGATGCCATCGGGTCTTGAATCACCATTGAGATCGACCCGCAGATCGCCCCCCGGAGCCGCCACATCGATCATGCTGCCGAAGTTGGAATAGAAAGCGAGATCGCGATTGATGTCCACCGCGCTCACCGATACCACGCCTTCATAGGAGGCCGGATAGGAGAGTTGCGAGGTGGTCTCGTTTCCCGCCGCCGCAACGATGATAACGCCCTCGGCGCGGGCCGCCGCCACCGCGTCCCGTGTGGTCTGGTTGTCGGCGCTGCCGCCAAGGCTCAGGTTGATGATATCCGCCGCCTGGGCGGGCAGCGTGCCGGACGCATTCGGCAGTCCGGCGGCGAATCGTATCCCCTCTGCCAGGTCGAGGCTGTTGCCCCCATCCTTACCCAGCACGCGGATAGGCATGATTCGGCTGTTCCAGGCAACACCGGCGGCGCCCCGCGAGTCGTTGCTGCTCGCCGCCACGGTAGCGGCCACATGGGTGCCGTGAAAGGATGATGAGATCCCCTCCTGGACCGCATCCCCATCGTCATTGGGATTGCTGTCGATACCGTCGCCGTCACCCGCATTCTCCGGATCGGAGATAAAGTCGTAACCCTCGGTGAGCTGTCCGAGCATCTCCGGATGAGTGAGGAGCACCCCGGTGTCGATGACCGCGACAATCACGCTGTTGTCCCCGGTGGTGATATCCCAGGCCTGGGGCAGGTTAATCTGCGGGTAGTGCCACTGCAGATTATAGTGGGTATCATTCGGCGTCAGCGACGGACGCACGATATAGTTGGGCTCTGCGTACGCTACATCACCCCGTTTTCGCAATCCCTTTACCGCATAGAGGGTTTCAAGCTTCCGCTGTTGCAGCTCGCTCAGTTGCAGATCGCTCCCGCTGCGCATCGCCAGGGTCGATTCGGGCTCGATCAACCTCAAGCGCTGCACGCCTTCGCTGTAGGAGGTCGGGTCGAATTCGAACTGTTGCAACTGGGGGTCCTGCCCCCGCGCCTGCAGCGGCAGGCCGTTGAAGCGGGCCAGGACCTCCTGCGGCAGGAAATCATCGGAGAGTCTGAGTGCCGCCGAGGGCGTCTCCGAGTCGGGGGTCAAGCCAACGGACAGCAGATAGTTGGAAGCGCCGGTATAGGCGAAGACATTGACGTAGTACTGTCCATCCTGAGGAATCAGCAGCGATTCAAACTGGGTCTCCCCCACCGAGGCGTCGACCAGTAGCCCATTGATATCATAGAGAAATAGATCCAGATCCGCCCCGCTGCTCTGATCCGCGATATTGAGCAGCAGGGTCTGACCCGCCTGCATATCGATGAGAAAGTAGTCATCGGTGTCTCCCGTGGAGAATGAGTTACCAGACGCACCTTGCAGACGCTGGTTCACATATCCGCCGATATTGACAGGATTCGGCACCACCTGGGCCGAGGTCCGGGGATGGTTGGGGATCGGTACGGACTCCACATCGTTGACATCACTGTCGGTAACGACGAAGGAAGGGACGATCAATTTACCACTGATGTTTACACCCGAAACGTCATCGCCACCGCCGCCGCCCCCCCCGCCGCAGGCGGAGATGAGGGAGGCCGCCATCAGGGAGAGGCCTGCCTTTGTCAGTTTTTCCAATCGAATCATCTTGCCTGCTCCCACGATTCTTCATGCAGATCTTGATTAGACGGTAGATGTTGTGATTGTAAATTGAAGCCTTTTCCATTTCAAAGAAGGCTGTTCATTGTCTCCGGCGCTATCACATATTTCGCGACCGAATGCTATTCTTTCGACAGCGGTCGACAACCGGTGCTGCCGCCTTGATCCTGTCTGCCGGTTCAGACTGAAGTCACAATCAGATAGGGTTTTTAGCCGATAAACCACCTGAAATTCCAATGCAATAGCCTGGCCCGGTAGAGAAAATGGGACGATACAAGCCACCTGCTCCAGCAAAATCCCCCTATATCACCCAAGCGGGATACGAGCTGCTCAAAGAGGAGGAGCAAAAACTTTGGGGCCGCCGGCGCAAAGTCGCCCAGGCATTGGCCGCGGCGGCTGCCGAGGGCGACCGCTCCGAGAATGCAGAGTACATCTATCGCAAGAAAGAGCTGCGGGAGATCGACCGGCGCATCCGCTACCTGCAGCAGCGGCTGCCGGTTCTCAAGATCGTGAATCAGCCGCCGAGCAATCGGCAACAGGTCTTTTTCTCCGCCTGGGTGGCGTTGGAGGATGCAGCGGGAGCGCAACAGACCTATCGCATTGTCGGTCCAGACGAGATCGGTCAGCAAACCGACTACATCAGCCTCGACTCACCCCTTGCCCAGGCAATGATGAGACGTGCTCTGGACGATCAGGTCGAAGTCGAGACACCCGCGGGGACAAAACAGTACTGGATTGTCGATATCCGCTATGAGTGATCTCGATGCGTGAAGAGACCTAGCCCGGGTCTGCAGCTGCAAAGGCCGGGACTGGCTCACCAGACGAGCGGCGGCTCATCCATTTTCGCCAGCTGCTCGCGCAGGGTCAGAATATGCTCTTCCCAGAATGCCGTGGTATCGAACCATGGAAAGGCCATCGGAAATGCCGGATCGTACCAGCGCCGGGCAAGCCATCCCGCGTAGTGAATCAGTCTCATGGTACGCAGCGCTTCCACCAGGTGCAGTTCCGAGGGGTTGAAATCGTAGAACTGGCAATAACCCTCCAGCAGATCCGCCAGACGCTCGGTCATATAACCGCGATCGCCGGAGAGAAACATCCACAGATCCTGGATCGCCGGGCCCATTCGGCAGTCATCGAAATCGACGATATGCGGACCCTCGTCACGCCACAGGATATTGCCGGGATGACAGTCGCCGTGGAGCCGAATGTTCGCTATGTCACCGGCGCTGGCATAACATGCGGCGATCCGGTCGTTCAGATCGGAGACCAGGGTCTCGTAGGCCAACGCCAGGTGCGATGGGACAAAACCATGCTGCAGAAGGTAGTTGCTGGGTTGATCGACAAACGTTTCGCGGTCGATGCCCGGCCGGTGTTGGAAGGAGGCGGCGGCGCCCAAGAGATGGATCCGGGCGATAAAACGGCCCAATTGAACCAGATGGCCGGGATCATCAAGCTCAGGAGCGCGCCCACCCCTACAGGGATAGAGGGAAAATCGGCAGACATCGTAGTGCAACAGGGTATTTCCGCTGCTGTCAATGATCGGGGCGATTACCGGTATCTCCTGTTCCATCAGGTCGATGGTGAATTGGTGCTCCTCCAGAATCGCCCTGTCGCTCCAGCGATTTGGACGATAGAACTTGGCCACCAAAGGCGGCCCCTCTTCCAGTCCCACTTGATAGACCCTGTTCTCGTAGCTATTGAGCGCAAGTATCTGTCCATTGCAGCTGACCCCGGTGGATTCCACGGCATCGAGGAGCAGATCGGGTGTCAGGGTGGCAAACGCCTGCTCATCTGCCTGCGGCTTGATAAATTGACTGCTACTCATAGCGGACCTTTGTTGCACTGATTAATTGACAACCGAACTCCAGGTTTATTGCATCTGTTGGTAAAATTTAGGCTAACATTCACGGCTCAGTCATCAAAGCGAAGCTGCGGCGGGAGCGGCCATCCCTGGCATGACCGACCGCACATGGGCATCACAATCACAGTTGCACAACAGAACGGGCGGCAAAATGAGTTCAGCAGATGACAGTATGAAAGCACCAAACAACAATTGGCTGCAACGCTGGAAGGATAACAACATCGGTTGGCACCATACAGAGTTCAACCAGCATTTGCTGAACTACTGGCATGCGCTCTTTTTGCCCCAGGGTTCACTGGTATTCGCGCCCCTGTGCGGCAAAAGCAGGGATATGGCCTGGCTTGCCGAACAGGGGTATCGCATCCGCGGGATCGAGTTGAGCCCCTTGGCGGTCGAGGCCTTCTTCGATGAACAGAATCTTCAGCCTGAAGTCGAGCCAATCGGTGACTTCCAACTCTGGCGCAGCGGACCCTACGAAATATATTGTGGCGACATATTTGATATTGCACAGCTCGACAACCGTGATATAGCCGCAGTCTACGATCGCGCCTCCCTGATCGCGCTCAACCCGGAACAGCGCATTCGATATGCGCGGATGCTGCAACGGATTCTGCCGGACCGGATAAAGCTGCTGCTGATTACACTTGAGTACCCGCAGAATGAGATGGAGGGCCCTCCCTACAGCGTCTCAGGTGATGAAGTTGAGTCGCTGTTTGACCAGCGCTACTCCATCCAGCATCTGCATAGTCTTAATATCCTGCGGGATACCGGGCGATACCGTGACAGAGGGGTCAGTCAAATGCAGGAACATATTTACCTGTTGAAACAGCCATGACTCACGAAAACCAGTTTTCGATCTCCAGCGTCACCGTCTGGTTTTCATCGGACAACCAGAGCTGATTATCCTGAATCGTTGCATGTAGAGACATAGTCCGCTGAACAAGGGATTCGAGGCCGGTATCTCCGATCACTGACAACATCGCCAGCTTGAGATTGCTATAGCGTTGCAACCTGTTTCGATGCTGTGCCCACCATACCTCCGCGCTTCGCCTCGAATAGAGATAGACGATGACCTGCTGCGCCAGACCGCAGGCACGCCGCAGCCGCTTCTCGTCCAGCTGTCCCAAATCGATCCATAACAGCGTCTCGCCACTCATGTTTTTCAGCCAGAGCTCGGGTTCATCATCGCGACAGAGCCCTTTGGTGAAACTGAGTGTCTGATCCGCATTCAGCGCAAACGCGACAAGGCGAATCATAAGCCGCTCGGTCGTCTCCGAGGGGTGACGCGCCAAAGTCAGATGATAGCTCTGGTAGTGCCCCCTCTCCATATCGGAAACCTGGAGTTCAGCCTTAAAAATAGTTGCCTTCAGGGCCAATTGCTGTCCTCCAATTGCGTCTGATAACCACTCGAATAACTATACCCGCTTGTCGAGGGGGACGAAATCACGACGCGGCGGCCCCAAGTAGACCTGCCGCGGCCGGCCGATCCTTTGCATCGGGTCGCTCATCATCTCCATCCAATGGGAGACCCATCCCACCGTCCTGGCGATCGCGAACATCACGGTAAACATATTATTGGGTATGTTCAATGCACGGTAGATGATGCCCGAGTAGAAATCCACGTTGGGATAGAGCTTGCGCTCCAGGAAATACTCATCCCTGAGGGCTATCTCCTCCAGTTTCAGCGCCAGTTCAAACAGTGGATTGTTGTTGTCGGCGAGCTCGTCAAGCACCCTTTTACAGGTTTCCCGAAGGATATTTGCCCGTGGATCGTAGTGCTTGTAGACACGATGGCCAAAACCCATGAGACGAAATGGATCCTTCTTGTCTTTCGCCCTGGCGATATATGTATCGATATTGGAGACGTCGCCGATCTCTGCCAGCATATCCAATACAGCCTCATTGGCGCCGCCATGCGCGGGTCCCCAGAGTGAGGCGATGCCGGCGGCGATACAGGCAAAGGGATTGGCCAGGGAACTGCCGGCCAGCCTGACGGTGGAAGTACTGGCATTCTGTTCGTGATCCGCATGCAGGATGAACAGAAGGTTCAACGCCTCGACCGCAATCGGATGGGGATGGTAGGGCTCACAGGGCGTTGCGAACATCATATGCAGCAGATTGGCGCAGTATGAGAGTTCATTGTCCGGGTAGGTGATAGGTTCTCCAACACTGTGCTTGTAACTGGCCGCTGCTATTGTCGGTATTTTCGCGATCAGTCGATGGGCTGAAATCTCGCGATGGCGAGGATTGCTGATATCGGTGGAGTCGTGGTAGAAGGCCGAAAGTGAACCGACAACGCCGACCATGATCGCCATCGGGTGGGCATCATAGTGAAAGCCGCCGAAAAACTCCTTCAGGTTTTCATTGAGCATGGTGTGATGGGTGATGATGTCGTCAAACTCAAGCAGCTGGGTCTTGTTGGGCAGCTCGCCGTAGAGCAGAAGATAGGCCACCTCAAGATAGTCCGCCTCCCTGGCCAGCTGCTCGATGGGATAACCGCGATACTCGAGGATGCCCGCCTCGCCGTCGATATAGGTTATCCTGCTTTCGCAACTGGCGGTCGACATAAATCCCGGATCATAGGTCAACAACCCCTGATCCCGGTAGAGCCTCGTCACGTCCACCGCCAACGGGCCCTGGACCGGTTTCACGACCTCAAGATCTATGCTTTCCTCTACCGCACCTTCTCGTGTCAAATGATATTTGGCTGTCATTTCTTATTCTCCCGGCAGGTTACAGGAACGACTCATCGCATTCCGCGGTATAGTTAATCACATACCTTTAGAAGGGATTACCGGATTAGACAGGTGTTGGCTGTTGATGTTCTATGGCAGATGCTTGCGACGGCTGCAGAAAAAAAGCGCAGGCGGTCACTCCTCAACACGACGGCGCAGCAGCTTCTGTCTTCCATGCCTGGTCTTGCCGTCGAGACGACGCCGATTCGAAGCCCTCGTCGGCCTGGTGGGAATGCGTTTTTTAGGTGACTCGGCACCCTGTCTTAACAGTTTCTGCAGCCTATGCAGGGCATCCTCGCGATTCCTTTCCTGATCCCGATGGCGCTGCGCCTTGATGACGATAACTCCTTGCTTGCTTATGCGCCTGTCATTCAGCGCCAGCAACTGTTCGCGATAGCGCTCCGGCAGTGACGAGTTACTGATGTCAAACCGCAGATGCACGGCGGAGGATACCTTATTCACATGCTGTCCGCCCGCACCCTGGGAACGAATTGCGGTGATCTCTATCTCACTATCCGGGATCGAGACATACTTTGTTATTTTCAACACCATAGTGACTTTGACAGATTACTGACATCTTTCGTACACAAAACCGCGAGACTCCAGCAACAGCAGGCGCTTAATCCTTATGACTGCCTGAGTTGTGCGAAACAGCTGTCTGTTCCTGTCTGCCGATACAGTTATATCATGGCTCGAGGTTTTCTAACTATACTCTAGGAAAGTTCGGATCAAAGCGCTATCAAGATCGAGGATCGCAATGAGAGACCGCCGCCCATCTGCAACCCTGTTCGCATTGATTCTGCTGCCTTTTTCCGCAATCACCGCGGCTGCATCAGTGACTACGGAAAAACACAGCATCGATTACGAAATTGTTGTTGAGGGACTTGTCAATCCCTGGTCCGTCGCCTTTCTGCCCGAGGGCGGCATGCTGATCACCGAGCGCGGTGGGAAACTTCGAATGGTCAACAGCAAAGGTGAGCTGGAGTCGGAGCCTGTCAAGGGGTTGCCCGCGATCAACGAGCATCGCCAGGGCGGGCTTCTCGATGTCGTACTGCATCCCAACTTCGAGGAGAATCGCTGGGTCTACCTCTCCTATGCCGAGCGCAACGGGAGCAACTATGGAACCACAGTCTCTCGCGGCAGATTGGTCGGTCGCAATCTCGAACAGCTGCAGACTGTTTTTCGCATGACGCGGAAAACTTCTGCGGGCCGCCACTTCGGATCACGCCTTGTGTTTGACCGCGAGGGGCATCTGTTTATCACCTTGGGTGACCGCGGCGATCGACCCAGGGCGCAGGACCTAAGCGATCATGCGGGATCGGTGATCCGCCTCTATGACGACGGCAGCATTCCCAAGCAAAATCCGTTCTTTGGCAAAAGCGGTCAATTGGCCGAGATCTACAGCTATGGCCACAGGAATATACAGGGAGCGGCACTGCATCCGGTGAGCGGGAAATTGTGGACCCATGAGCATGGTCCTCAGGGCGGGGACGAAATCAATATCACAAAGGCCGGTGCAAATTACGGCTGGCCGGTGATCACCTACGGGGTTAACTATGTCATCGGTACAAAAATCGGTGAAGGCACACACAAGCCAGGAATGGAACAGCCTGTTCATGTCTGGGTTCCCTCAATTGCACCCTCGGGCATGATCTTCTACAACGGGGACAAATTCTCCAACTGGCGGGGCAACCTGTTCGTGGGATCGCTCAAGTTTCAGCAACTCGTCAGACTCGAGATAGCGGGTGAGGCCATCACTCACGAAGAACGGCTGCTAAGTGGAATATTGGGCAGAATCCGTGACGTAAGACAAGGACCGGACGGCCTTATCTATCTGATTACAGACGAGGAAAACGGCAAACTAATCCGTTTAATTCCCGCTAAATAAACAATTTCAGTTGCCGCTATAATTCGCAGACGCTGCATGCATGTGACTTTCTGAGCGGACAGATATCAGTTACCGCGACTCGGGAGCCGGATCAGAGGAGCTGGATAGACAGAGAGGGATAGTGTATGTTCTGCACCTTTATGACTGACCGGACATTTCGCACCCATATCCGTTCACAATGCGTATATCCGATTACGATCTTAAAATCGATCCTAAGGCACGACAGGAGATACATCAAGCTGTCGTAAGGCTCCTTTTTATTTGTCTTTTCACGACTTATATCTACGTACTAAAATCACATTCAGCATCAACCGGGATCGGCCAATCTCAACTCTACGCCGCCACCGGGTACACCCTGTTTTCCCTCGCCGTTTTACTCAGTCTTGTCATCTTTAAGCATCCCTCTCGTTGGCGGCGACTTCTCACCCTGGCAGGCGACAACAGCATCGTCTTTTACGGGCTCTATACAATGGGTGAATATGGAGCACCGCTGTTCGCTATCATGCTGCTTATCACGGTCGGGTACGGTGTTCGGTTCGGCATAGGTTATCTTTACGCGGCCACAGCGCTATCAAATTTCGGTTTCTTTGTGGTTATCGAATCTGCCGAGTATTGGCTGGCTCATAAATTCATGAGTTACAGTTTGCTGGTCACTAATATCGTGATTCCTGTTTTCGTTGCCTATCTGCTGAGAAATCTACTCGTCGCCAAGCAACAGGCGCAGGTCGCCAACGAAGCGAAATCCCAATTCATCGCCAACATGAGCCACGAAATCCGTACCCCGCTGACCGGCATCATAGGTGTCAGCGAACTGATGCTTCGCCAACCCCATGCAGCTCATACCAAGAAAAACGTCTCCATTATCGAAAAGGCATCCAAGCATCTGTTGTCGATCCTTAATGACATCCTCGACATATCGAAAATAGAGGCCGGTTACCTGAAAATCGACAACAAGCCATTCGATCTGCATGCCCTGGTGATCCTGGTTGGTAACAGCTATAAAGCTATTGCCCATAGCAAGTCCTTGAAATTCGTCGTCGACATATCGGCAACCGTGCCAAACCGTGTCTGTGGGGATCAGATTCGTCTGCGTCAAGTACTGATGAACCTGGTGAGCAATGCCATCAAGTTTACCGATAGCGGCCAGATTGAATTAAAGATCGCTAAACTATCGGAGAAGGGCGGTAGTGTCCTGCTTCGTTTTGAGGTCAATGACACCGGCATCGGGATCAATCATGAGATGCAGACCGCGATCTTCGAGAGATTCACCCAGCTTGAGGATTCGGACGCAAGATCCAGCGGCGGCACCGGGCTGGGGATGTCGATTTCAAAGGATCTTGTCGAACTCATGCAGGGAGAGCTGGCGGTGCAGAGCCAACCCGGTCACGGTAGCCGCTTTTATTTCGATCTCGCATTCGAGACGCTCCCCCAGGAAGATGGCTTGAAGGATCTCAGGGGAGCCAGCGTCGTCATCATAACCACCAGTGTCGAATTTGCGGAATCCGTGGCCGGCCTGTTGTCGGAGTGGAATATTGACAGCTCCCTGATCCATGAAAACTCTGAGATCGTCGAATTTATAACCAAACATCTAAGCACCCCACCGAATCCGATTATAATTTTCGATGAATCCTGTCTGCTTCAGGACCAGGAAGGCGACTACTATCAACTGCTCGTCAATCCAATACTAAGCCGCTCAGCCATCCTGGCGCGAGACAAGCGAAAATCCATGGGCGAACTGTTCAGAATCCATAATGTCCCGATGATCGTTGAAAGTATCAAAGACCCGGCACAGCTGTACAACTCGCTCCATTATGTACATTCGTTAAAGGCAGACAAGCAAACATATGACCTCGCGGACAGCTTCTCATCCGCCGCGGCAGGCATGCGCATACTGGTGGCGGAAGACAGCCCGGTAAATCGCTACCTCATAAATGAAATCCTGAGCAGAGGCGGCTATCAGGTCACCCTACATGAAGACGGCAAGAGCGCACTCGAAAAACTGAAGAATGAACGCTTCGACCTCGCAATTCTGGATATGCAAATGCCGGTTGTAACCGGCATCGATATGGTCGAGGATATACGGAACAACCACGACATCAACAGTAATATCCCAATTATCATCCTCACTGCAAATAAAACCACCGCGGCACGCGACAAGTCGATGAATGCAGGGGCCAATGCCTTCCTAACTAAACCCATTGATATATCTGCATTGATACAGACGATTAATGATCTGGCAACTGGCTCCAGGGGGGATCAGGATACCGAGCGGTTGCTGACTATGGAGAAGTAATCCAAGCCTGCGCAGACCGCCGGATGACGATGCGATCAAGGCCCGATTGTTTACGCCGCCTCGATTCACATGCCTTTATTGAGCTTTTCCGCATAGGCAAACAGGGATGGTGTTCCGCCAGTGTGCCAAAACAGCACCCTATCCTCGCTTGTCAGCACGCCTGCCCGGATCATATCCAACAGCCCTCCCATTGCCCTTGCGGTATAGACCGGATCCAAGAGGATGCCTTCGTATCTTGCGGTAATTTCCAATGCCTCTTTCTCGAGTTCACCGACAACACCATATCCATCACCAACATAGTTTGCTTCGAGATGTATTTCGTCGCCGTGAAATTTAACAGTCGAGCCGATCAATTCAGCCGTCCTGTCGGCCAAGTCGAGAATAAACCTGTCGAATGGGACAGCATCGCTATCCCCTTTATCTATGTTTATACCAACCAGGGTGTAAGCTTTTTGTAAAAGCGCCTTACCGAGCATTAAACCCGCATGAGTACCGCCGGAACTCGAGGCGAAAACAATATGCGAAAGCTGGGTTGTGTCGAGTTGCGCCTCCAGCTCTTGCAAGGCATTTACAAAAGCATAAGCACCCAACTCGTTTGAACCGCCATAGGGGATAACATACGGTTTTTTGCCCTGCGCTCTCAACCGTTCGAATATCTCGGGAATGGTCTCGCCTTTGCGCTTAGCACCCGCCCAATGGATCTGCGCCCCCAGGAGATTATCGAGCAACAGGTTGCCATTTGCCGTTTCAGGCGGATCGCCGCCAAGCGCCAGGTGGCACTCCAACTGCAGCAGCGCCGCCGCGGCAGCTGTTTGCCGGCAATGGTTCGATTGAGCAGCACCCGCGGTAATCACCGCATCGCATCCCTTGGATGTCGCGTCGTGAAGCAGGTACTCCAGTTTCCTCGTCTTGTTGCCGCCGAGGGCCAAGCCGGTCATATCATCACGCTTCATGAGAATTTCCGGCCCGCCCAATGCCGAACTCAGCTTGGACAGTTTTATCAGAGGCGTCGGAAAAAAACCGAGATCCACTTTCGGCAGATACCTGTTTTGCATGGGTGAACCGTCCTTCGCTAAATACGCTCAGGGTAAGACGGGGTGGGTCGAGCCCGCGCTCCCACCCGGCGACGAGGCAGCGGCGGCAGGATCAGCTATTTTTGACGCCAATTCCCCTTGCCATCCTGATACCAGTATCCCTTCGGCGCCTCTTCAACCCAAACCCGGGCGAATGTATCGCGTATGTTTTTCTCCCACTGGGGCTGGCCGTTGGCGCGGGCAATCTCGGCATAGAGCGCCTTGCGGTCACCGTTTTCATCGGCCACCATCTTTTTGACCTTGTTTCGATCACGCAGTGATACAAGCTTCAGATCACGCACGTCGACCAGCCCGTTGTTGGTAAAACCCAGGGCGCCGGAGCGGTAGTGGGCCGCCAATGCGTTTTGCCTGCTCGACATGGAGGCGCGCAGCTTGCGTATCGCCGGCGAATCAATGTCGATGTTGGGCTGTGCCGCCTGTGCCTGCGGGATGATGAATCCGACAACCCCGGCCAGGGTATTGCTCAGCCCGGTTTGGAGGATATCCAGGGATGACTGTTCGTCATCCATTTTCGATTCCTCCTTCGGCGCCGGTTCCCCTTGACCTGGCGCTGCCTCCTCGCCCAGCACATCGCGCACGATGGTGCGTGCCGCCTCCTCGGCGGCAGCGGCGGGAAAATAGATATTGATGGTTACACAGGCCACCAAGCCCAGTGCCATGAACGGATAACCGAGAAAACGCTTCAGCATTGCACTATTCCTTGATCGATCTTTTAGGCTGTTGGAAAAAATCTTAACTCATCGTTTACCTCATCTCCATCCCTTCGACACGGATGCCCTTCAGTCGTTCCAGCAGGGTCTTCCAGGCGACCTGCCTGTTTCTTGCAATCACATCTATCCTTGGCAGTCCGGATCCCTTGACAATATAGTAGCCGCCATCCGCACGCGGCATCCCGTCCAGCTCCGCGACGTTGCCATTCAATATTGCCTGCAACTCTATTCGGTTATAGCGAAACTCTTTGAAGATACCCAGAAAAGTGGTCGACAACCCACTGCCAACCCCGTTTCCCAATGCAGTCAGATTATCCACGGCGCGCTGACTGATGCGATGGGGTATCCTATCCTTATCCGGTGTATTGAAGCGCGCCTTGAAGGCGATGGGTTCCCAACTGGCGAGATGGAGACCCGCGATCTCCCCTTCGAGTCCGCCGGTGATGTGCCCGAATGAGAAGGTCCGGGTAATCTGGGTGAGGTCGAGGCCGGACAGCTGGAGGTCGGCGAACAGCTCCGGCACCCGGCCGAGGGGATCCTCGATCAGCAACTCGCCCACGCTGATCGTGCCGCCGAAGACGTCGACAACCAGTTCCCCATCCAACTCCAGCCTCTGCTGCTGATAGTGAACCCTGGGTATCAAACCCTGCAGCGTCCCATCCATGGGGGGCCAATCAAAGGCCTCGGCAAGGGCCTGAAGGGAGATATCCCTGAATTGTGCGCTGGTGGTCCACTGCGGCTGATCACCGAGCAGACCTTCTGCATTGAGGTGATCGATGTGCAGGGTTCCCTGCATCAGGGGCAGGGCGATCGGCGCTTCCAATCTGACCTCGCCCCGCTGCGCATGAGCCCGAACCCCCAGCTTGCCGAAGTCTATACGGTAGAGCTGTCCGCCCTCGATGCTTAGCTCTGACCTCTCGTTATGTTCCTGCCGACTCCATGCCACCCCTCCGGAAAGGCCATAGAGTGCAAACAGGCCACGCCTGTCATCGATGTTTACATCCTCGATGGAGGCATGCAGCCGCTGCAGTTCACCCTTTTTTATGCTTACCTCGGTATCCACCACCCCGGAGGCCTCAAGCTCATCCACCATGGAACCAATCAGCATAGGTTGCAGTATCACGCCGTAGAGGGCACCCAGATCGTTGCTGCGTATCCTCAGCTCCGCATCCACCATTGCTCCGCTGGCGGTGTCGATCTCCGCCTGGCCTTGCGCCTCCATCACGGACGGCAACAGCAAGCTGGACTCGACAATCCGCACGCGCTTGGCGCCGGGGCTCCAGTCTCCCCGAAACTCCACCAGCAGGGGTCGGTCAAGCACCTCGACAAAGATGGGATCGGCGTAGAACTGCCCCTTTGACAGCGACAGCCTGGTACTTCCCCACCAGGCGGAACCCTTTAGCTCGGCATCGACTTGCAGGCTGAACTCGCCCTCTTCGGCAACCCGCAAGCCCTCCACATCGGCATAGGCGAAATTTGCAACCTGAAGGGTGAGATCAACCGCCTCCGCCCCAGACGGGAAACCGCTGGCCTTTGCCCTCAGCGTTGCGGAACCGGAGAAGTCCGAACCCTCCGGCAACCAGGCCGCGGTCACTGCCTCGGGAAGCGATTCGAGCCTGATCCGTTCGCCATCGAGGACGACATCCCAGCGCCCCTCTATCAGCTCAAGTTCAACACCCAACTCACCATCCGCAAACCTGATTCCTTGAATATCCAGTGAAAGATGTTCGCTGTCGATAAATCTGCCGCTGGCTTCGAGCGCCTGCGGACCGTAGGGGGTAGCGGCGATGCCGAGTCGTCCCTTGTCGCAAACATAGGCTTTTTGATGGCGTACTACAGGACACTCCAGACGAATGCCCTTTAAGGCGCCGGGCAGGGCCTGGTGGTTCAAGGAATCGGCTGTCAGCTGGAGGCTCAGCCGCTGCGCATCGATCAGCTTGAGATCAATCCTGACATTCTCCATGGACCAGGCGGCGCTGCTCAATCTGTCCAAGGATAACCCCATCTGCAGATCCGCATCTGTGCGCTGCGGCATTGAGATCAACAAGACCAGCAGCGCAAACCCTGGGATTAGTAGGTGATCTTTAGCCATTGAAATCCTGCCGCCTGGAGTAAACTCAGAGTTGGACCCGGGTTCCGGTTCGTTTTATTTGACCAAACGACAGTCATCGGGACAGAGACTGCCTGGAGTTAGCGCATATGTTCACACCGAGAAACGTAGGCGTGGTGTTGATCCTCGTTTTCATTGTAAGTCTGGCATCATGGTCGAAGCTTCGTTTCGTCGATGAGGATGATCATGCCGAACAGCGCTGGCGTGTTGAAGATTATCCAGGTTTCACGAAAAAGGGGCAGTCTACCCCAGCCACCCGGAGCGACGGCCAATCCGGCCGTTAGCGCCTCCAGCCTGCCTTGTCAGCCATGCCCTTGGGGCTATTCGGTGGTCGATAACTTACCAGGCGGCCAATCACTGCCGATTGCCATCCCTTCCATCCGCTGATTTTCTCTCTTTAAATCATTAATTTAATAGTCAAGCAATAGTTCGATGATAAAGCCCCTAATAAAACAAATTGTGTGCGTATATAATAATATGCTAATTTACTTTTTCGAGGATTCTCATTCGCATGGAATACAGCTGCGTGTCTTGCGCACGAGTAAGGGGAAATATCATGGCCAAAAGATCTCAAGCAACAAAAAAGCCCGCCTCTTCCAAGCCGGTTGATAATAGCAATAAGCAAGAGAACCTGATCGAACTGGAGGGAATGCCGTCGGCTTCATCACTACCCAACGAACTCAATAACAAGATCGGTAAGATCGATACCGACCTGGATGATCTCAGGAGCGAACTGAAAAAGACCAACCGCAGCGTCAAGACCAGCCTCACCCATCTGAGCGACAAGGGCAGCGATCTGACCTCGAAGGTCTCCGAAACCTATCAACAACTCGGCGCCCTTGACGATGCCTACAAATCCCTCACTGAAAAGTCGACGACCATCAGCAAGGATATCAAGGCCATCTCCAAGCAGATTAACCAGGTCAGCGATAAATCGGACACCGACATCGGTCTATTGAGCGATGGCTATCAGGCGTTGATCGCCCGCACCGACGAGTTGGCCAAGAAATCGAAACAGACCACACAGACCCTGAACAAGAGCATCAAGGACAATGCCAACATGCTGCAGGAGCTCGAAAGCGCCCTGGTAGCGGAGATCGACAGCCTGGCGAAGAGCAGCCAGGAGCGGGATGAAAGCCTCGCCGACAAGAGCGCGGAGATCAGCAAGAACCTCAACCGGGCCGAAGAGGAGATAAAAACCAACCAGGCACGCCTGCTGAAACTGCAGGAGGTGGACCAGGCGATCGAGAAGCGTGTAACCAACATCGAGGCCACCGCTGAGGAACTCGGTAAAAAGAGCAGGGAGCTATCGAGGTCGACTACCGCCCTGAACAAGCAGACCACCCTGTTGTCTGACGCCATCGACGAGCTGCGGATCCGCACAGACGAGCACGATGATCAGATCAGCGACCTTCAGGATCGGGTCGAAAAGGGTGCCAGGGCCCTGGTGTCGCTGATCATGGTGGAGAAACGCCATTTTCGCATTCTCGGGGCTTCGCTGGCCCTTCTGCTTGTCGCGCTGCTTGTCTTCGTCGGCTATGAAAACGCCAACTGGAATTACGAGTCGCAGATCAACACCGCCCTGCAGTCCGATATAGACTCGACCGCTGCTCATCTCGCCGAGACCGATGCACAGCTCGTCGAGCTGAGCAAACAGACGATCGCGTCCGAACAGGCGACACAGCAGGAGCTCACCGACATCAACGATCGGCTGGTGACCATCGGTGACCAGGTCGACACCCTCGATGGCCGGGTCACCAATATGCGCCCCCATCGTAAAATCGGCAATGACAACGTGATCCACGGTTCCGCCTGGGTAGCCAGGCAACCGGCAGCCAACCACACCATACATCTGGCGACGGTGAGCGATAAACAGGAGCTCTACAAGCTCGCGGAGCGCTATCACAGCCAGCTCAAGGATGATCTCGCCTATCTGCCGGTGACGGTCAGAAACGAGCAGAGATATGCGCTGATCTACGGCAACTATTCTGCCCAGGCGGATGCGGAGTCGGCCTTGAACAGGCTGCCGCCGATGATCGAGAGACATCGGCCGTCACTCCACTCGATGCAACAGGTCCAATCCTTCATCACTCGGTAACAGGCTCAAGAGCCGCCCGGGGTGGGGAATATGGCGCATTGAAGCGCAAATCCCCCACCCCGCCCCATACAGTACTGAGGATTGTCATTGCCCAGGTTGTAACGCTATCGTTACGCTTCGGCTATTTGGAGGATTGACCATGAGTCTGGATAGAGGGACGAAAATCTATGCCGCGGTCCTGGCCATCGTCTGTCTCAGTCTGCTGCTTACATGGATGCTGACCCTGGACATGCGGCTCGAGGAGATAGACGATATGATAGACAGGGATAGCGAGATAGCCTCCTATCCCTACCCCTTCAGAGCGCTGGAAATCGAGGGAACCACCGCGGTGCTCTCCTCTCCCAGGTCGAACGCCATGCCCGCGGTGCGCTTTCTCGGCCTGATCAAACCGCGACTGAAAAACCTCGACGAGCAGGATCCAGCACTGATCGCAGCGCAGAAGGAGTTGGCGGAAATTCAATCCAGGGTGCGTAAACTGGTCCTCAGGCGCAACGACATCGACAGCGTCTCATGGCGCCTGGACAAGGAGTGGTATGCCGAAAGAGGGATCCTGTTGCAATAACACGTCCTTGCCTTCAGTAACGGGCCTGTCACCCTTCAGACGCGCCCCCTGGCCCTATTTGGATTGGCGCTGTCACGACGGCTGTCATTGCTTCGCAGACGGCAGAATTGGCAAGCGGTCATCCTGCTCCGCCTCCGCTCGATTGCGCATAAAATCCGCGGTGTGGAAAAACGCCTGATCCAGCTCCACCCGCAGCCTTTCATCCAGTCCCATTTCGGTCATCGCGCGACGCATGCAGGCGATCCATTGGTCCCTCTCATCGATGCCGATGCTGAAGGGTAGATGCCTGGCGCGCAGCCGCGGATGCCCATATTTCTCCACGTAGAGATCGGGCCCGCCCAACCAGCCGGAGAGAAACAGAAACAGCTTTTCACGGGAGATCTTCAGGCTTTTCCCATGCAGGTCACGCAGCTTCCTGACCTCTTCCTCCTGATCCATCAGATCGTAGAACCTGTCGACCAATTCCCTGACCGCGGCTTCACCGCCGATTCTTTCATAGGCTGTCTGCTGTTGACCCATCGATAGATACCCTGATAACGACTTTCGCAGCCATTATACCTGTAGCAGAACAGGGATGCAGAGCGCGTCCAAGCCCGGAGTCATGCCGAGTCCGGCGACCGTCTGAAGCGGTCTATTCAATTACTATTCAAGTGGTAGTCCTGGAGCAACCGAGGCTAAAATCCCTAGCAGAAGTGACGATGCATCCGGTATTCATCAGGGTACAGACATGACTGAAGAGACGCCTTACCCGCAACAGCCAATCATCGGCATCAGCGCCTGCCTGCTCGGTCATAACGTTCGTTACGATGGCGGACATAAACGGGACAGTTTCATTACTGAGACGTTAGGCAGAGAGGTGGAGTTCCTGCCTGTCTGCCCCGAAGCGGCGATCGGCCTCGGCGTCCCCCGGCCGATGATTCACCTGGTCGGCGACCCCCTGCAGCCGCACCTGGTCGGTGTCCAGGATCCAAGCATGGATGTTACCCGCAGGATGGAAGCCTATGCGGCAGACCAGGCCAGGCAGCTGAACGGGATCAGCGGCTACATTCTGAAAAAGAACTCACCCAGCTGCGGCATGGAGCGGGTTAAGGTCTATGCCGCCGAGAGCGGAGGCCATTGTGTGAGGAAGGGCACTGGCGCCTTCGCCCGCGTACTCATGGAACAACGGCCCCTGCTCCCGGTGGAAGAGGAGGGTCGCTTGAACGATGCCGTGCTCAGGGAGAATTTCGTCAATCGTGTCTATGTCTATCGGCGTTGGCAAGACCTGCGCGCCGCCGGCCTCACACCCGCCAGGCTGATCGCCTTCCACACCGATCATAAGTACCTTGTCATGGCCCACTCCCAGGCTGCCTATCAGCGTCTTGGCAGACGCCTGTCGAAGCTGTCGAAAAGCGATCTGAGCAGGATTACAGACGACTATATTCATGAGTTGATGCCCGCCTTGAAACGGCGCGTGACACGCAAACGCCACGTCAATGTGCTGCAGCACATCATGGGCTACCTGAAGAAGCGCATCGGCAGCGATGACAAAAGGGAGTTGAGCGCCAGCATCGAAGCCTATCGGCGGGGTGAAACACCCCTGATCGTGCCGATCACCCTGTTCAGGCACTATTTCAGAGTCCATCCGGACGAATATATGTCAAGGCAGATCTACCTCCAGCCCCATCCGGACTCGCTGGGATTGAGGAACGGCATCTGATCGCTCACCCAGGGATTTCCTCTAGGCCGTCTAGCGCTCCGTTTGTTCATTTATCTCATGAACGAAGAGTCTCGAATCGGCATCTCTCAAACGCCGGCATACCTCCCTGCCCAGATTCATGTAGATCAGGGTGTACTGCTCCGAGTCGGTTTTATAGAGCTCCCCGAGCTGTGCCGCCGTCACCCTGATGGCGCAGCTCTCATCCAGCGCCGCGACTTCCGCACTGCGCGGCTTGAAATCCATCAACGCCATTTCGCCGAAGCAGTCGCCCTCGCTGAGTTCCCTCAGTTTATAGCGCTTGCCCTGCCAATGCCTGTAGGCGGCAACCCGGCCGCGCTCGAGTATATAGATCGAGTTATCCAGGTCGCCTTCGCGGAAAAAAAAGCCGTCCTTCGCCACCTCGACTATCTCGGCCTTGTTGAGTATCAGCTCCAGGGTTGCTTCATTCACGGCGCCGAAGATCGGCATCCCTTGAAGCATACGCAGTCTGCTTTCCAGCATGTTCCGGCCTCTCGTTGTGACTGACTCGTCGATCTCCACTCAGATCGCAGCGGATTGTTCTCTGGTTTCTCTTAGCATAGACGAGATATTTCCCGTGGAAGAAAGCCGCAAGGCTTAAATGACAACCAAGCGGAAAACCTGCTGGCCAACCGGGGTAAGAGACTATATCCTCGGGAGCTCCATGACAGGTCAACCTTGGACAAGAGACGGACGACAGGAACCACGACTGCCGTGAATAACTCATTCGGTCTGATCATTGTCGGTGATGAGCTCCTCCTGGGTGATCGGGAGGACAGGCACCTCGCCTTTTTTCGCCGACTGCTGGGGCGCAGGGGCCAGGGCCTGCAGCGCTGCTGGGTTCTGCCCGATGAGAGGGGCAGCCTCATCGAACATTTGCGTTTTTCCATGGCGCAGGCGTTACCCGTCTTCGTCTGCGGCGGTATCGGCGCCACCCCCGATGACTTGACCCGGGACTGCGCCGCCGCGGCTGCCGGGGTGCCGCTTAAGCCCCATCCCGAAGCGGTGGCATTGATCGAGGAGCGCTTTGGCGAAGCGGCCTACCCGACCCGCATCCAGATGGCGCTGCTGCCGCAGGGCGCCGACATCATCCCCAATCCCTACAACCGGATTCCCGGATTCTCCCTCAATGGACACTACTTTCTACCGGGCTTTCCGGAGATGGCCTGGCCAATGGCCGAGTGGGTGATGGAACGCTTCCACCCCGCGGCCGGGGAGCAGCTGAGCGAGCGCTCGGTGCGGGTCATCGACACCCCCGAGAGCGGACTTGTCGGGATCATGGAGCTGCTCAACGAACGCTTCCCGGCGGTCAAGCCATACAGCCTTCCCAGGCTGGGGGGCAACGGCTACGTGGAACTGGGCATACGAGGCAGGGGGGATATCTCCATGGCCTTCACAGCCCTTAAAGAGGCCCTGCAGGCGCAGCGGATCCCCTTTCGCTGAACCAAGATCCCGGAAAAAACAGTTCAGGTCCCTGCCTACGGCATGGCGCGGGTTGCTTCATCCGGGCGGAGGCTGATTGGCCATCGAGTCATCCAACCCGAGCAGGGCTTCAACCACCTCGTCACTGTGCAGATCCGGATCCACCTTGCGAAACATCGCTGCCACCTTTCCTTCGGGATCGACGATAAAAGTGTGGCGCTTGGCGAACTTCAGTGGACCGAGCTTGAACAGGGAACCATAGCTTGCCGCGACCTCACCCGTCTCATCCGCCAGCAGGGGGAATGAGAGATGGAATTTATCCGCGAATTGCAGATGGCTGGAGACGGCGTCCGTACTGATCCCCAGCAACTCGACCCCCATCCCGCGCAATCGGCCCAGATCCTGCTGAAAGCCGCAGGCCTCCGTCCGGCAACCCGGGGTATCGTCTTTCGGGTAGAAGTAGAGCACCAGCCAACGGCCCCGATATTGGCTGAGATGATGGATTGTTCGATGCTGATCGAGCAGCCTGAATTCGGGCGCCGGCTCTCCGACGGCGATCCGGCGCGCCCCGGATGCAAATGGGAGCAACCCCGAAACAAGCGGCAACTGGGACGAATGACGAAACATGATCTCTCACTAATCCAAGGTCGAGTACCGAGTGCTTGCCGCAACCATATCCCTTAATGATTCAAAGGCCTATTCAACATCCTTGCAGACCGCAGCATGCGACGATTTATCTGAACCAGTGTCTGAGACTACAGGCAGGCGGGCATCAGATCCAGATCCATCGCACCGGGCGCTATCCCCCGATGCGGTTGGCAGCCTTTTTTCTCACCCTGGAGAAGCGAATCTCTATTACAATGAATCTATCACCCGGATCAACATTGGGAGAAGCGACATGAAAGTGGCACTCTTGGGCGGCACGGGTTTTGTCGGTCACTATCTGACCGAGAAGCTGCTGCAACATGGACACACACCCAGGCTCCTGATCAGGAAGGGCTCGCCCCATGCACCCAATCACACCCCGCCCTTCGAAACGGTAAGCGGGGATATCGAGGACAATGACGCGCTGCGCCAACTGCTGAGCGGGGTCGACGCGGTAATCTACAATATCGGCATTCTCAGGGAGTATCCGTCTCAGGGGATAACCTTCGAAAAGCTTCAGTACGAGGGGGCTGTCAACACCGCCGCGATCGCCAAAGAGCTTGGGGTTAAGCGTTTTCTCCTGATGAGCGCCAATGGCGTGGAACTCGGATTGACACCCTACCAGAAAACCAAGGCAGCGGCCGAGAACCACCTCCTCGGCAGCGGCCTCGAGTGGACGGTATTCCGCCCATCCGTAATCTTCGGCAATCCCCATGGAAGGCTCGAGTTCGTCTCGATGCTGAAACGGGACATCATCGACTCCCCCCTGCCCGCACCGCTCTTCTACGAGGGCCTGCTGCCCACCAATCCCGGCGGATTCGAACTCTCTCCCGTACATGTGGAGGATGTCGCGGAGTGCTTTGTCTCATCACTCGATATGGCTGAGACCGTTACCGGGATCTATACCCTCGGCGGCCCGCGAAAGCTGACCTGGAAAGCGATCCTCAGGACCATCGCCAATACCCTGGGAAGAAATAAACTGATGCTGCCGGTGCCGGTGTTCGCACCCGCGACCGCTGCCGCCGTCTTCGACCGCTTTCCCTGGTTTCCCATCAGCCGCGACCAGATACGGATGCTGATAAGAGGCAACGTCTGCAGCGGCGAGAAGATCTTCAACCTATGCAGCATAGAGGCGCGCAGCTTTGATGAAGCGGCGCTGCGCTACATCGCTGCGAACGACCGTCAGGGCGTGGCCGACCCGAACTCAACTGCCTGAGGCCTGAGCTTGGCTCCGCACTAGCAGCATCCCTGTTGGCAAAGCGCCCGGCGACCGCGGCCTGACGCCCGGTTCAAGGGGATCCCGCATTCGCCGTCTCCCGGGTTTCAACAGCGGGGTTGAAGAGTTTCAGGATCAGATACCCCGCCACGGCGGAGAGACCGGAACCCAGCAGAATACCGATTCTATCGCCCATGATTATGGTGCTGTCGCCCCCCTGCTCGAAGGCCAGCGATGCGATGAAGAGACTCATGGTAAAGCCGATGCCGCAGAGCACCGTGGTTGCGTAAAAACCCGACCAGCTGGCGCCGTTGGGCAATTTGGCGAAGCCGAGGACGATGGCAAGACCGCAGAACAGCATAATGCCGACCTGTTTACCCAGAAAGAGGCCGGCGGCTATACCCAGGGGAATGGGTTCAAGCAGCGATTCAAGGCTCAGGCCCGAGAGAGAGACACCGGCGTTGGCGAAGGCGAAAACCGGCACGATCAACAGCGCCACCCACTGGTGCAGGCCGTGTTCCACTTCGCGCAGCGGGGAGCGCTCGCTGTTTCTGGCATCCCTGAGGGGAATCGCAAAGCCGATAACCACCCCTGCCAGGGTGGCGTGAACACCCGACTTCAACACCGCGATCCAGAGAATCACCCCCACCACCACATAGGCCGAAACCCGGGAGACGCGAAACAGGTTCAAGCCGATCAAGACCGCTATCGCCACCAGGGCGATCACCAGACTGGTGACGGATAGATCCGCGGTATAAAAGATGGCGATTATGATGATCGCCCCCAGATCGTCGAATATCGCCAGGGCCATCAGGAAGACCCTCAGGGAGATCGGTACCCTTCTCCCCAGCAGCGCTATGACCCCGAGAGCGAAGGCGATGTCGGTGGCGGCGGGGATCGCCCAGCCGTTGAGCGCGACCGGATCGCCCTGATTCAACGCGTAGTAGACGGCCGCCGGCACCAGCATGCCGCCGATGGCGCCGAGTCCGGGCAAGACGATCTGATCCAGGCTGGAGAGCTCGCCTTCCAGAATCTCCCGCTTGACCTCGAGCCCGATCAACATGAAAAAGACCGCCATCAAGCCGTCGTTGATCCAGAGCAGCAGCGGCTTGGCCAAATGGAGTTGACCGATGCGAATCTCCACCGGCGTTTCGAGCAGTGCATCGTAAAACCCGCTTAGTGGTGAGTTCTCCAACAGCAATGCTAATACAGCGGCAAAAATCAGCAGGATTCCACTGGAGGAGTCCTGGCGCATGAAATCCTGCAGCCACTTCGATATTTCGTTTGAATACTCAATCTCTTTAGCCATCGACTGATATTTCTCCCCTTGGCACGATCTAGGGTACATCCTAGCAGACATCCAGCTCGGAGTGACCGGATGAGTTTTGAGTTATGAGTTTTGAGTTGTTGGCCACACTTGTCTTCCCTTGGTTGCTGGTCTTACCTTCAGCAGCAAAAGATTTAGGATAAAGAACCTAAAGAAACGTGAGCGAAGCAAACTCATCCACTCAAAACTCATCCACTCAAAACTCAAAACTTCACAGTGCCCCTTCCATTGCTGAGGATAATGGATAATCAGAAAAAAACGGATTGATGAGAATACAACACAAAAAAAAGGGGTGCTTGGCAGCACCCCTAAAAAACCGGTAGAAACTACCGGCGGAGGATCATTCTGTCGTGCCTGTCAAGACCGCTCGTCCAGCCACTTGCCGATTGCCGGCGGCACCTGCTTCTGCGCCTTGCCGCTGACATAGATACCGATATGGCCACCGGGGAAGGATAGCTCGGTGTAATCCCTGGTGCCGGTCAGATCACGCAGCGCACGGGAGGCATCGGGGGGAACCAGGTGGTCCTGCTCGGCATAGATATTGAGCACCGGACAGGTGATGTTCTTGAGATCGATGGCGCGGCCGCCAATCTGCACACCCCCATTGAGGAAACCGTTGTTCTGGTAGAAATCCTTGATGAACTGGCGAAAGGTCTCGCCGGCCTGGTCCGGGCTGTCGAAGATCCACTTCTCCATGCGCAGGAAATTCTTCAGCTTATCCTCGTCCTCCAGGACATCGACCATGCTGAGGTATTTCTGCCCGGTCAGACTGAAGGGCTTGAGGGAGAGAAAGGTCCAGTTGAGCAGTTCCCCCGGCACATTGCCGATGGTATCGATCATCATGTCCACATCGATGTCCTGCGCCCAGGCGGAGAGCATGTTGTCCGGGGTCTTGAAATCCACCGGGGTGACCATGGTGACCAGATTCTCCACCTTGTCGGGATGCAGCGAGGTATAGCAGAGACTGAAGGATCCACCCTGACAGATTCCCAGGATGTTGATCTTGTCGAGCTTGTGGCGTTTGCGAACCACATCGACGCAGCGGTCCATGTAGCCGTTGATATAGTCGTCCATGGTGAGTGAACGGTCCGCCTCGTCGGGATATCCCCAGTCGATCAGATAGACATCCTGCCCCGCCGCCAGCAGGTTGGCCACGGTGGAGCGGTTCTCCTGCAGGTCGGTCATGTAGGGCCGATTGACCAGGGCGTAGACGATCAGGGTGGGGACCTTGTTCTGCACCACATCGGCCGGGGCCTCGTAGCGAAAGAGCCGCAGCTTGTCTTCGGCATAGACCTCGACCTTGGGCGTTACGCCGGTATCGATCTTCTCCGCATTCATCAGATTTTGGCAGCCCTTGCCGAGCTTGCGGCTGTAGTCGAGCATCTCCTCGGCGAGCTGGTCGGGGCGTAGATTAAATGGTTGCACGTCTGTTCTCCTCGGTTCCAAACGTCATTGGGGTATATGTGTTCTCGTTACAGTTGAGCCTGGCGCTCGGATCAGCCTTTACCGCCCTTGGACGCGGCCTTCTTTTTGCTGACCTTTTTCTTGGCCGGCTTCTTTGCGGCTGCCGGGGCCTGGCTCGACTTGCCCTTCTCGGGTACCGGTTTGCGCAGCTCCATCATCTGCTCTTTCAGCAGCTCCATTTCGGCCTTCAACGCCTTGTATTCGCGGCGGGATTCCTGAAGCCGATCCTGCAGCGTGCGCAGCTCGCGGCGGGTCGGCATGTTGAGGCCGCCGAGGCTCTCGTCGACCAGGTGGCTCAGCTTCTGCTTGACCGCCATCAGCGCGTTGACCAGTCTGCCGTGGATCTTGGCGTACTCGGGGGTCATCACCTGCTCGCCGTAGACCTCCTCGCTGCTGCTGACCCAGAGGTCGTAGAGGCCGCGCGCGGAATCGATCTGCTTGCCCTCCTCCACCAGCTCCTGGACCTTCTCACGCAGCCGGTTGGCCGACAGCAGGCCGAGGTTGGAGAAGAAGCGCATATACTCGGTCAGGGACCGTTGATAGGTCACCACCCGCTGCATCAATTGCTTGTACTGACCCTCCTCCTCGCGCATGTAGCCCAGGCCGGGGGCGCTGAGAAACCGCTCCATGCCGTCGCTGTGGGGCATGTTGCGCAGCAGATCGCCGGGTACCAGGGAGAGCGAAGAGACCATCCGTTGCCAGTTGTCGAACGGCATCTCCCAGAAGGCCATCATCTTGTGCAAGGCATCGTCACCGACGTTTTCCGTACCGCTGAAGATGTTTTCCAGGTTGCCCGAGAACATCTGCTGCAGGTCGTTGATGGTGCGATTGGCCGCATCGAGCCAGTTCTGACTCTCACCCGCATTCTGGTAGTAGCTCTCGGCCATGCGAAAAAAGCTGCTGCTCTGGTCCATCATTTTGTTCATGAAGTCCCGGTTGAAGTCGGTCGTGCCGGGCGCAACACCCTGCCACCAGTGCTCCATGGCACTCTCCAGGGGCGACTTGGCAGGTTTCTCGAGGCCCATGGCCTTGCGGCTCATATCGGTCCAGTTCTCCCAGTACTTCTGCTGGGTCTTCATCCAGTCCTCGTTCCAGAATGTTGAATCACTCATTGGGTATGGTCCTGTTGTGGTATCGATTGCTATGCTTAATCAGCCCGGCTAAATCCCGAACATCCCGCTCTCACGAACGAGGGGTTTGCAGAGGCCCGTCGATGCTGTCTTTTTATTAAGCTAGCAATAAAATTTGTGCGCTGCAACATTTTTTGTTAAAACATGCATCGAGCCGCACGAGAAGGCCCCGACAACCCAGCACCACAGGTTGTACACGCGGATCAGGAAAAAGCAGAAACAACCATCCAACCATCAATAGTGAGGATTTCAGACCGTGAGTGAGAACATCATCATCGTCGCTGCCGTGCGCAGCGCCATTGGTACTTTCGGAGGCAGCCTGGCGGGCATTCCCGCTCATGAACTGGGTGCAAAGGTGATCGCCGGCCTGCTGCAGAAGACGGGCGTCAAACCGGAGCAGGTGGACGAGGTGATCCTCGGCCAGGTGCTCACCGCGGGCAGCGGGCAGAATCCGGCACGTCAGGCCAGCCTTGCCGCCGGCCTGCCGGTGGAGACACCGGCCATGACCATCAACAAGGTCTGCGGCAGCGGCCTCAAGGCGGTCCATCTGGCGATGCAGGCGGTGGCCTGCGGCGACGCCGAGATCGTCATCGCCGGCGGCCAGGAGAACATGAGCCGCTCACCCCACGTGCTGCCCAACTCCCGCAACGGTTCCAAGATGGGTGACTGGAAGATGGTCGACACCATGATCGTCGACGGTCTGTGGGACGCCTTCAACAACTACCACATGGGCACCACCGCGGAGAACATCGCCACCAAGTTCGGTTTCACCCGCGAGGAGCAGGACGAGTTCGCCGCTGGCTCCCAGCAGAAGGCGGAAGCGGCGTTGAACGACAATGTCTTCGCCGACGAGATCATTCCCATCGAGATCCCCCAGCGCAAGGGCGATCCCATCGTCTTCGACCGCGACGAGTTCCCCCGCGCCGGCACCACCGCCGAGAAGCTGGGCAAACTGCGTCCCGCCTTCTCCAAAGAGGGCACGGTGACCGCCGGTAACGCCTCCGGCATCAACGACGGCGCCGCGGTGGTGATGGTGATGTCCGAGAGCAAGGCCAGTGAGCTGGGTCTGACCCCCATGGCCAAGATCCTCGCCTTCTCTTCCGCCGGCGTCGATCCCGCCGTCATGGGCACCGGCCCCATCCCTGCCTCCACCAAGTGCCTGGAGAAGGCCGGCTGGTCGGTGGACGACCTGGACCGGGTCGAGGCCAACGAGGCCTTCGCCGCCCAGGCCATGTGCGTAAACGAGGAGATGGGCTGGGACATGGACAAGGTCAACGTCCACGGCGGCGCCATCGCCCTGGGTCACCCCATCGGCGCCTCCGGCGCCCGGGTGCTGGTCACCCTGCTCCACGGCATGCGGCACAGCGGCGCCCAGAAGGGTCTGGCGACCCTCTGCATCGGCGGCGGCCAGGGTGTCGCCATGGCGGTGGAGAAGGTTTGACCGAGTGACTGTTCGGTGGGGCAGGGCCCCACCCTACGGTTCTTGTCTTGGTAGGGTGGGGCCCTGCCCCACCAAATGGGTCCCGTCGTTAACTGGTTTGGCAAAAGCGAACCGCACCAACCCCCCCAACTCAATCACTACAATGGTGCTTAAATCCCATTTGGGCTCGCAATTCGTTTCTGTTCCGGCCCCGGATTAGGGTAAACTGGCCGGCAGTCCCACAGAAACCAAGACAGATCCCATGTCCGAGCGCATCATCAAGAAGTATCCGAACCGCCGGCTCTACGACACCGAAGAGAGCAAATACATCACCCTCACCCAGCTGCGCCAGCTGATCATACGCGGCGCCGCGATCAAGGTGATCGACTCCACCACGGAAGAGGATATCACCCGGAATATCCTGTTGCAGATCATCCTCGAGTCGGAGTCGGGTGGCGAACCCCTGTTCACCGCCAATATGCTTTCGCAGATTATCCGTTTCTACGGCGGCACACTCCAAGGCATCTTCGGACGCTACCTGGAGCAGAGTCTCAGTCTCTTCACCCAGCAGCAGGAGCAGTTCCGTCAGAACATGGGGGAGGATCCCTTTAGCGCCATGACCAATATGGCCCAGCAGAACATGAAAATGTGGACGGATCTGCAAAAAAGCTTCTTCAGCGCGGCCGGAATCAAAACCAGCAAGAGCGACGAGAGTTAAATCTCAGCACCCGGCATACGTCTACAAAACAACCCTATCATACTGTTTTTGCTACATATTATCCCATTCAATCCAGATTCCGACCGGATAGCGGCCAGCATCCAGCAGGTTTGAATCCATTCTTATTGTGCGGTGCACAAATTTTTTCTTGACAACTCGCTCCAGGCGTCCTATGCTGCAACGCAACAATGTTGCATTGCACAATCAACTCCCAAGGAGCACACGACCATGACCAAGGCGAAAGAAAACATCGAGATGATCAGCGAGATCAACAGCAAGGGCTACGACAGTTTCCGTCAGCTCTCCGACATCACCCTGAAGGCCTGGAACAGCGCTGTGGACAAGCAGATCGCAGCCTACACCAACCTGATGAACTCCAGCATGGAGCAGATCAAGCTGGTCTCCGAAGCCAAGGACTACCACGAGGTGGTTCGCGGCCAGATGGATCTGACCCGCAAGATCGGCGAAGAGCTGGTAACCAACACCCGTGACGCGGTCGAACTGAGCCAGAAGACCGGCGAAGAGGTTCGCGCCTGGTTCGAAAGCAGCCTCTCTTCCGTCAACGAGCAGGTCACCAAGGCTGTCGAGAAGGCTGCCTGATAGCAGTCTGTTTGAGGTGAATAACCGGCGGATCTGCCGCCGGTTTCCCCATAACTCAATCCTGTCGGCCATCGCCTCTCCAAGGATGACCGACAGGATTGAGTTATGCGATATCTGGAGGAATGTTGAAGCATGTGTTGTAAAGATAGAGTCGCTGTCGTAACCGGTGGTATGGGTGGAATCGGAACCGCGGTCTGTTTGCGCCTGGCCAAAGAGGGCGCCAAGGTGGTCGCCACCTGCCATCCCTCGGAAACCGACCGTATCGATGCCTGGGTTGGTGATATGAAGTCCAAGGGTGCCGAGGCCGCGGTTATCGCCGGCGATGTCTCCACCGCGGAGGGCGGGGAGGCCCTGATGGGCCAGATCGTCGAAAAATTCGGTGATGTGGACATTCTGGTCAACTGCGCGGGCATCACCCGTGACAGCACCATGAAAAAGATGAGCGTGGACCAGTGGGATGCCGTCATCGACACCAACCTGAGCAGCGCCTTCTATGTCACCAGTCCGGTCTGGAACAGCATGGTCGAACGGGGTTTCGGCCGTGTCATCAACATCTCCTCCGTCAACGGTCAGCGGGGTCAGTTCGGTCAGGCCAACTACTCCGCGGCAAAGGCGGGTCTGCATGGCTTCACC
This sequence comes from gamma proteobacterium symbiont of Ctena orbiculata, assembly GCA_003058495.1. Taxonomy (GTDB): domain Bacteria; phylum Pseudomonadota; class Gammaproteobacteria; order Chromatiales; family Chromatiaceae; genus Thiodiazotropha. The sequence continues at coordinate 133,487 of QBVC01000017.1, forward strand.
ATGGCGCTGGCCTACGAAGGCGCCGCCAAGGGCGTGACCATCAACACCGTCTCCCCCGGTTATATCGAGACGTCAATGACCGCAGCGATGCGCGACGACGTTCGCGACGCCATCGTCAGCGGCATACCCATGCGCCGCATGGGTCAGCCCGAGGAGATCGCCCACGCCGTCGCCTTCCTCGCCGACGAGGCCAGCACCTATATCACCGGCGCCAATCTGCCGGTGAACGGCGGTCTGTTTATCCATTAATCCAATCACTTCTCCCTCAAAAGTGATCGTTTATACCCGGCATCCCCTGCCGGGTTTTTTTTTGCCGTGCCTGGAGATCCAATCCAGGGTGGGATGAGTTTGAATTCAATAGACAGGGAAATTCCAGGTGCAACGCCAGTATGTGCGGATGATTCCCATTACGGAATATCCACACCGGTGGGCAGTCGACCGTGTACAAGGGAGGGGCTGGGTAATTAACTGCTCAGCAGGCTATATCGTATGGGTCGGAATCAGACGGGTCCGGCCAAGCCGGATCTTCAGGCCAGATCGCTCGTTGTTCTCTCTCGCATCGCATTTTCCTGCTCCGTTCTCAACTATCCTTACCTAGCATCCTGCAATAAGGCTGCCAACACTGGCTAATTCATTGATTTACGGTCAGGTTGTGTATGATTTATTCAATCCAGTCAAGTCGATGTAAAAAAAATCGACGGCGTCGACGTCAACAAAATAGCGACTTTCGGTAATATTCAACAACACCCGTCTATCTTCTTGATTATTATAAGGCCTGATTCAGTTTTTCAATGTCAAACAAATCGACACTAATAATGGCTGTAAATTATTGGATTACAATATTAAAGTGACTGAAGGCCCAGTGAACGATCATGCAGAGATTTTTGTTTGGACTGGCCATCGCCGCACTCCTGCTCGGCCTGGCCTGGCCATGGCTAGGTAAACTTCCCATCGGCAGGCTGCCGGGCGATATCGTGGTGGAACGGGAGAATTTCCGATTCTACCTGCCGCTTACCAGCATGCTGCTGGCGAGTCTGTTGATCTCCGTGATTCTGTGGCTGTTTCGCCGCTGAGCTACTCGCAGGAACTGAAATAGTCGGATTCATCGGCCATTGCATCACGGCATTGAGCGCTTGCATAGGTAAAGCCCCCAGGCACGCTGTGCATCTCCTGTTGCTCCATCGAGATGAGTTGGCGCGCGGCGTTGCAGGCCTCTCTGGCGGCGCATTGATTTTCCCTGCCGCAAACCTTTTTGCTTAGTTTTTCGCAAGGCGTCAACCGCCCCGGCAGGCGTTTCGTGCAGGGCTTGAAATAGGTCTCGTTGCCCAAGGCCTCGAGACAGTGAGTCGAGCTTTCAAGGATATCGCCGGACCAGCTGCTGCCGAGCTCGCTCCGCTCCATCGCCAGCAGTTGACGGGCCGGATCGCAGGCGGGGTTGGCGTCGCACTCATTGTGCATTCCGCACACCTTCTTCACCAGCTGCATGCACGCGGCGTTGAGGCGATCGTGCTCCTGCTCATGCTGCGCCTCCAGCACCACGCGGTCTTTTACAACGACCCCGTCACGTACAATGATCACCGCCCCATTGTCGAGTTTGTGCACGCCATCCCACAACGGCGTAATCTCACCCTCGGCACTGCGGGTCACCTTGTTGGTATTGGGATCGATGGTGATATGGCTGCCGTCCTGCAACCGGCCTTGCCAGGAGGTGTCGGCAAGCACCGTCAGGGGCAGGATTAACAAAACGATGTTTATGTGGCGCAACTGCATGCTACTCACCCTGGGAAACACAACTGACTCGGCAGCAGAATATCATAAATCCCTAAGGAACCTCTGACCAAGTCAGAGGTTCCCTGAATCGAACTGAGCGATCCCTCCCTATCCCCGCCTCCAGGTATGATAGCGCTCCACCCATGACAGTACTGTTTCAGGGGCATGGGCCCGCTTCCAGGCACCCGCGACATATTTGTTGGCCTCGAAGAGTGTCGGGTAGATGTGGATCGTGCCGAGTATCTTATTCAAACCGAAGCCATGTTTCATCGCAGCGGTGAATTCGCCGATCAGTTCACCGGCATTCTCGCCCACGATGGTGGCGCCAAGGACACGATCCTTGCCCGGGGGCGTGAGCACTTTCACCATGCCGTGGGCCTCGCCCTCCGCGATTGCCCGATCCAGTTCAGCGAGATCGAACTTCGTCACCTCATAGTCAATGCCCCGTTCCGCGGCCTCCAGCTCATTGAGCCCAACCCGCGCCACTTCGGGATCGGTAAAGGTCGCAAACGGGATCACCGAGTAGTCCACCCTGAATCGACGGAACACCCCGAACAGGCTGTTCACCGCCGCGTACCAGGCCTGATGACCCGCGGTATGGGTGAACTGGTAGGGGCCGGCCACATCGCCGCAGGCATAGATGGTGGGTATCGACGTCTGCAGATATTCGTCCGTCTCAATGGTGCCGTTTGGATTGAGCGCGACGTTCAAATCCTCCAGGCCGAATCCGCTGCTGTTCGCCTTTCGCCCGACCGCAACCAGGACCTGATCGAAAGCCACCTCCTTCCGCTCCCCCTGGAATTCGCAGAGCAACAGGTCTGATCCCTCCCCCCTGGTAAACTCCACCGCCTTGTGCCCGAGCAGCAGGTTGATGCCCTCCTCCCTGAAACGCCGGGCCACCATTTCCGCGACATCCTCATCTTCGCGGATCATCAGCCTGGGCATCATCTCGACAATAGAGACCCGGCTGCCGAAGCGGGCGAATGCCTGCGCCAACTCGCATCCAATGGGGCCGCCGCCCAATACCAACAGCCGCTCCGGCAGTTCCCGCAGCTGCCAAAGATTATCCGAGGTCAGGTAGTCGAGCCGATCAATACCGGCAATGGGTGGCACCAAGGGACCGGCGCCGGTGGCGACGATGATATGGGGAGTACGCAATTCCACACCGTTCACCTCAACGCTGTAGGGGGAGGTAATCCTTGCCTCCCCTTCGATCACGTCGACGCCCAAACCGGTATAGCGCTCCACGGAGTCGTGGGGCTCAACCGCTTTGACCACCCTCTGCACCCGCTCCATGATGTTGCGGAAGCTGTATTTGACATCGATGGCGTCGAAGCCCCACTCCTCCGCCCGCCGGCTCTGGCCGAGGATACGTGCACTGCGGATCAACGCCTTGGAAGGCACGCAACCGGTATTCAGGCAGTCGCCCCCCATCTTGTGCTTCTCGATCAGGGTCACTTCCGACTTTACCGCCGCGGCGATATAGGCGGATACCAGTCCCGCGGAGCCGCCCCCGATCACCACCAGGTTGCGATCAAAAGCGTCTGGACGCTCCCAACCCTCCAGTGCCTTCTGCTGCTTCATCAATGTGACAGCACGCTTCGCCAGGAGGGGAAAGATTCCGAGCAGGACAAAGGAACCGATCAGTCCAGGTGAGAGTATCCCGGAGGCCGAATCAAGGGTGGCTAGCTGGGTACCCGCATTCACGTAGACCAGGGTACCCGCCAACATGCCGACCTGGCTGACCCAGTAGTAGGTCCAGGTACGAATGGGGGTCAATCCCATCAACAGGTTGATAATGAAAAAGGGAAATATGGGTACCAGCCGCAGGGTAAAGAGATAGAAGGCGCCATCCTTGCGCATGCCCTCGTTGATCGCTTTCAAGCGGTCGCCATAGCGATCCTGAACCGTATCCCTGAGCAGAAAACGCGCGATCAGAAAGGCCAGGGTGGCGCCGATGGTTGAGGCGAAGGATACCAGCACAAATCCCCAGATCAGTCCGAACACCGCACCGATTGCCAGGGTCATGACTGCGGCACCGGGGAGAGAGAGTGCAGTCACCGCCACATAGACAATAAAGAACACCAGCGTGGCCAGTACCGGGTGCGCGTTTTTCCACGCGATGATGCCATCCCGTTGGGCCTTGAAGTAGTCGAGGGTGAGGACCTTGTCCAGATCAAACAGAAAAAAGATGAACACCAGCAGTGCCACCACGAGCAGGACAATCAGTTTACGGGAATTCATAGCCCTCTACCTTAGTGTGTATTTTTTTGATCTACGCACAATCCTAGCAGATGGATGCAAAACAGTGCCTGGCGGAAACCAGGATCCCGCTGACAAATGCGCCAGAATAAGCGTGAACCTAAGGTTTGATTCGGCCGCAACAGGAGAGTTGATCGTCTAGGCAGCGAGCCAGGCTAGTCAGAACAATGAATCAATCCGAGGTTTCAGATTGAAGTGAAACAGGTTGTTTCAGGACATCTCTCAGCGGCGCCACTTCATCCAATACAGTGCTTTTGTCTGCCAGGTCACTGTACGACCTATGCAGCTTTTCACCGTTGCCTGGAGTCTCCGCCAAGGTTATCCCGAGATGCGATTTCAGCTTGTTGATACCTACGAGAAGGCGATACCGGGCAAGTTGATGATCATGCCAGGTTTTTGTTTGTTCCCTCTTTGCCTCGTACAACTCGTTCTCGGTATCGAGTAAATCGAGCAACGATCGCTTGCGCAGATTAAACTGCTTGGCGTAGGCATCTCGGGTCTTTTCGCTGGCGAGTACATGTTGCTGCTGATAGCGCAGTTGTTTTTGCGTGACATCATATGCCGCCCATGACAATCTGACGCTTTCCACGACCTGTCGATATGTGTTGTTGCGGATCTCTTTCGCCTCATTGACCAAATGAGCGTTCTGCAGGTTGCGCGACCGATCCTTGCCGCCGGCAAACAGATTGTAACGCAACCGCAGCATTGCGGTGAGATCGTCATCACGCCCCTCCACGCCATCAAGATCGTCGCCATACCTGGCCCCAAGCTCAAGGTCCAAACGTGGATAGAGGGTGCTTTTTGAGGCCTTGTGTTGGGCCAAGGCGGCCATCACATCGGCATTCGCGGACCTCAATGTCGGGTGATTTTCTAGTGCCAGCCTTATCGCCTCATCCTGGGTTTTCGGCAGCTTGCCTTCAACCGGCTCTATGGATTCAAGGGATCGGGGAAGCAGTCCTACCACGCGAATAAAGTTTGTCTCGGCATCTTTGAGATTCACCTCGTCGGATAGCATATTCGCAGAGGCGGAGGCGCGGCGGCCCGTTATCTGAGCCAGGTCGGAGGTTCTACCCACACCGGAATTGCTTCGCAGCTCAACCTGATCGTAGATCCTCGCATGGGCCTTTAGGTTTTCAGATGACAACGCCATCAGTTTCCGATGCAGAAGGACCTTTATATAGGTATCTACTGCCTTGAGCCCAAGTTGTTCACTGGTACCCTCAAGCACCCTTCTCTGTGACGCCACTCTGGCATTTTGACGCTCCACCTCGCTTTGGGTGGCAAATCCATCAAACAGCATTTGACTCAGGGTCAGGCTGGCTTCCTTGCGCGTCAGGGAGCGATGGCCGTCACCACTGGCCCGTGTCGAATTATTGTCAGTTCTCTCATAACCCGTGGCCGCATTCAGATCGATTGAGGGCTTGTAGCCAGCCTTTGCCTGATCCAGCTCTTCAAGCCGGGACAGGTGTTGATTGGACTCGACCAGGACCTCCGGATTTGTTTTGATCGCATGCTCCACTGCCTCACGCAGACTCAAAGCGTTTGCATGGCTGAAAAATACGAGAAACAGAACCGTTAAACCAAACTTTACTAACAAATTGCCAACCATTGGGTACCTTAAAATTAACACTACTTTTTGATTATTGTGAACCAGTTATCATTCGTTATCGGCATTTACACAACTAACTTAAACGCCGCAAACAGGCGCCTTTCACCCGTTGCGGCCCGGTCCGGGCAACCCTGTCCTCGACTGGCGACAAGCGGGGTGCTTCGCCAACCTGACACCCAATCCGGATCTTCACGGCCGATTCCGCATCAATTTATTTTCTTTGGAATACAGTTAGTTACGAAAATACATGGTATTTATACACGCACCATATCGATAATCAAGCGCGCTGCTGTAAATCTATGTGAATTCTGCATTGCGCGGGCATCCGCCTCCATCCCACAAAAAAAGGGCCCCTTTCGGGGCCCCGATCTAGATGCTTACCGACTATTTGATTCTGATCAGACGATGGTCACATTCACCTGATCCTCTATGAGCAGGGTGACACTGTCATCCGTATTGAGATACTCGGTGAAGGTATGACCATTTTGGGTGACCGTATTACCGGACGCGTGCCAGTCGTTTGTCAACTCCACGCTGTCTGAATTGTCGCCCAGTATCTCCAGCAAATTATCGGTATCGGTCATCGTCAACACATCTGTGACACTCAGATTCAGGATATCGTGGTCTCCGACCGTGAGATCGATCCGCTCGATATTGCTGATGTTGGATATACTGCTGAAATCGAGGTCATCGTTATCAGCCGCGATGAGGGTATCGAAGCCAGCGTCACCGGAAAGAAGGGTATCGGCCGGGTCGAATATCAGGGTATCGTTCCCGCTGCCCCCACTCGACTGGTCGCTGCCCGCACCACCATCCAGGACATCATCACCGGCATTGCCGCTCAAGGTATCATTGCCTTCATAGCCGGCGAGGTATTCACCAGAGACACCACCTGTCAAAATATCTGCGACCGGCGAGCCGTCGATACTCTGGTAACCGCCAATAGTTACGGTCAAGGTCGCACTGGAGACATCGCCATCTTGATCCGTGATCGAGTAACTGAAGGTTTCCGTGATCGTATCCCCTGGAGCCAGGCCATCTTTGGTCTCCCGATTCAGCTGGAAGGAGTAGTCACCGTTGGAATTGACCGTGAGATCGCCGTACGGGCTGGAGGTGTCACCCCAGACGACATCAGTCAACGACCCATCTCCACCCGCAGCGTTTGAGACGTTTCCTGCCACCACGGGAAGAGGATCTGTGGACAAGATACTGCCCATGATCTCAAATGGATTCACTGCCTGTTCATCGGTGTAGATGGTCGATACGATCTGTCCATTGGTATCCCTGAATCCATCCACCCTGACCTCATATTCCTGGCCACCGATGGAAATCGTCACCGCCTGAGTGGGCAGCGTAATGATATCTCTCGGATCAGCACCATCGTTGGGCGTCTCGTCATGATCCATCAAGACATCGAACTGGACGGTGGTTGGAATCCCATTGACCACCACATCCATTTCAATGGTAAGAGTGACCTGATCCAGGGTCGATGAACCACTATAGATCGGGAAGTTGTTGTGAGAGAAATCCGCAAGCTTGAACGACTCCCCAATCTGCACGCTTTGACCTGACCCCGTATAGGCTGAGTTGTCGACCAAAGTATAGCCTGATTGCGATCCGCCACGAGGCACGCGCCCCCATAGCAGATTGTCAGTATAACTATCTGCATCCGTATCTTGCTGGGTTACATGTCTCGTGCCGTTGAGGAACACAGGATTAGTCCAACCTGCAGCGAGGTTTTGTATCGACAGTGAATCGACGCCGATGTGCATATTCGCGGTCACGCTGTTTACGCTTGGAGCATCATCCTCAACCTGAATAGTCAGTGGGGCAGACACACTTTCCGTACCGTCGTCCACGGTCACATCCACATCAAAGGAGATTACATCTTCCTGACCGGCGACAGGATGATCCAACCTATCCGACAAAGTCACCGAATAATTTCCAGCCTGATCGATGGATATTCGTATTACCTCGGAGCCAGCCGCCAAACCGATGAGTGTATCAGTGCCGTCGCCTGTCCAGGTTATCGGCTGGCCATAGGATGTCATGGCGAACCCTGGCTCAGTCAGGCTCACTGTTAACGCATCTCCGTCAAGATCGGTGATCGACATGCTGCCGCTGTCACTGACACTATCTGTTGTATCAGTCGGCGAACCTGAACTGTCGGGCAGCCCATTGATCAAGCCTTCCTCGGAAACAGCCGCAGTTGCCAGGGTTATCTCGGGTAGGTCATTAACCGCATTAACAGTGACTGTCACCGTGGCCGTGTCACTACCTCCATTTCCATCCTCGACGGTATAGGTAAAGGTGTCTGTACCATTGAAGTCGGGATTCGGCGTATAGACCGGATTACCACTGACTGGATCAATCGTAACCGCGCCATTGGCTCCCTGAGTCACGGATGCAACCGTCAGAGCGTCTCCATCGGGATCGGTATCATTCGGCAACACGTCGACAGTGATTGGCGTATCTTCGTCAGTGCCGATAGTATCGTCTACCGCAACCGGGGAATCATTTACAGCAGCGACAGTTACCGTTACGGTGGCCGTATCGGTGCCGCCATTGCCGTCGTCAACGGTATAGGTAAAGGTATCGGTGCCGTTGAAATCCGGATTCGGTGTATAGACCGGATTACCACTGACTGGGTCAATAGCAACGGTGCCGTTGGTTCCCTGAGTGACCGAGGTAACGGTTAAAGTGTCGCCGTCAGGATCACTGTCATTCGGCAGTACATCCACGGTAACCGGCGTATCTTCGTTGGTACCGACGGCATCGTCGGTGGCAACAGGCGCATCATTCACAGCGCCCACAGTAACCGTGACGGTGGCCGTATCGGTACCGCCATTCCCATCATCAACAGTATAGGTAAAGATATCAGTACCGTTGAAATCTGGATTCGGGGTATAAACAGGATTACCACTTACCGGGTCAATAGCAACGCTACCGTTGGTTCCCTGAGTGACCGAAGCGACTGTTAAAACATCACCATCAGGATCACTGTCGTTGGGCAGTACATCTACGGTAACTGGTGTATCTTCGTTGGTACCGACGGCATCGTCGGTGGCAACAGGTGCATCGTTCACCGCACCAACAGTCACAATGACGGTGGCCGTATCGGTGCCGCCATTGCCGTCGTCAACGGTATAGGTGAAGGTATCGGTGCCGTTGAAATCCGGATTCGGCGTATAAACCGGATTGCCTGAGACAGGATCGA